>JBKPAJ010000113.1:0-14019 GCA_046726375.1 Acidobacteriota bacterium | reverse complement strand
AGTGACGGGCGTGACTCGCCAGTCGCGATCCATCACGTCGTGTGGGTGGGGCTTTCGAAACGTGGCGCCCATGCCAAAACGCGTTTCGCGTTCGAGCGCTTTCGCGAAGCGTGGTGTCTCGTCGGCGAGCGAGGTCAGCGGTAGATCGAGCACCGTCATCTTCATCCGGCATGCGATGTCCACACCCACGGCGTACGGAATCACCGCTTCCTTGGTCGCGAGCACGCCGCCGATCGGCAAGCCGTAGCCAACATGCGCGTCAGGCATCAACGCACCCGAGACGGCCACCGGCAGCTTGCACGCGTTCTTCAATTGCTGCACGGCATCCGGTTCGAGATCGCTGCCCCAGATCTGATAAGGCGCATCACTCATGACGTGTACTCTCATCATGCATGACCACGCTGGCTCTGGAGCGGTCGGTGTGCAACGCGTCCATCATGCGAAGCGTAACGTCAATCGACCCAACCGAGAACGTCACGCAACACCGAAATTTCCGTGAGGGCGCCGTCGCATTCTGGCCGAGAATCCAGATCCATCAGCCACGATCTTCAGCGGGGCGACGTACTCGCCCAGCACGAGACCGGTCGCAATCCCCGCGCCGAGTCCAACGAGGATTTTTCGCGAGAAGGTCATGAAGCGGACCGGATTACTGTTGTTTCAGCTTCTTGCGTTGTTCCAGCTCCTCCACGGCGAGACGATAGGCGACGTAGTACTTGTAGATGTTGGAGACGTAAGTGACGGTTTCGCGGCCGATACGCTCGGAGGCGATCTGCTCCACGTTGTTGAACCAGACGTTGGGATTGAGCCCGCGTAGCGCCGCCACGCCGCGCAACTGACGGATGCGCGCGGGCCCGGCGTTGTAGGATGCAAACGCGAACAAACCCTTGTTTATCGGATCCATGGGTTCGTCCTTGAAGTACTGATCGATCATGAAGCGGATGTATTTCACGCCGGCATGGATGTTGTTCTCGACTTGCTTGACGTCGCCGACTTTTAACTCCTTTCCGGTGGCCGGCATGACCTGCATGACACCGACGCCTTTTCTGCGGCGCTTTTGGTGGCGTCGACTGCGCCGTGGTTGACGATTCGCCTGCCCAGAGCGCCACGACGAACGTGAGCGCCGCGAAATAGCATGAGATGCGATGACGCGTGATCATCCTGTCCCGACTCCTACGTAGAAACGGGCCGAGCGCGACGTAGAAACGTCCGCCGCCCTGCTCCAGCGATCCACCGTAATAGACATTCGCGCCGAGGACGTCGGGCAGACGAAACCACTCGCGCAGCACGCCTAGCACCCCGAGAACATAATTGTCGCCGCTGCTACGAAAAGCCGCATCATGTGCCTCACAGTTGAAGAAGCGTTCTGACACTGCGAATAATCAACTCATCGAGTGGAACGACGAAGAAGATCAGCGGTGCTGCCGGCAGCACCGCAGCCCCGAGCAGCATCAGAAACTGGTTTCGCTCGATCGGCAGGACCCGCATATCGCGGATGACCGCGAAGGCGTTGGACAGGTCGGCAAGAGACTGCACGTCGGCCGATCCCAGCAGCGATTCCGTTGCCGGGGCCTTGCCGCCAAGCCACTTCTGTTGAAATGCACCTGTATACGCAGAAGCAAGCGCTCCATACTCGAGTGTCCCTCGCTGTTTCGTGTCGAGGAGCCGGGGTATGAAGAACAACAGCGGTGCGACGAGAAGCAGCGTGATGCCGATGACTTGTGTCGCGAGTGGCAACACGACGCGACGCACCTCGACACCGCCATGCAGGATTTCTTCGCTCATGGTCGCCACGGCCATGGCAGCGCAAAATTGAATGGCGCCAACGCAAGATGTGCGACTCCGAGACCGCCCAATCCGCCTGCGTGATCCGGGTGCGTCGGCAGCAGCTGCAAATCGAGCTGACGAATCTGCCACAGAAGATGCCACCAGATCAGCAGACGCGCACACCAGCGCCAGATGAGGAACTGGTAAATGGGAAGGCTGACGAGGATGTACCACCATCCCGCCGCAGACAGGGGTCCGCTTGCCGAGTTCCGCCAGGTCGAGATGGTGCCCGGCAAATCGGTGCGAACGCCCTCACGGATCAAGAAGATGGTGAGAACGACGAGTATGCCCTCCAGGATCCAGGTGTCGCGCCAGCGACTGGTTTGAGATAGCACCGCACTGAGACGTGGGAGCTGTCGGGCCGGAACCATCTCCGATAGGACGAACGACCGGATCGTCTCTCGAACGCGCAGGTCGAAGGTTGCCTCCGCAAAGAAAAACAGCGGGATGGCGACGAGCAGCCGCACGTGCGTCCCGAGACTCTGAAGAAATGGAACGGCCGGACCACTCGTGAATGTCTGGGCGATGGCGCACAAGGCAGCAAGCGGGACCCAGGTGAGCAGCGCGATTGCGCAGCCGAGACAAACCAAACCGCCGACGGTGCGGGGCAACCTGACGGCCTGCTGAAGGCGGCGCAACGGTCCGCCGTCCATCAGCGAGAAGTCGGCGTAGCTGTCAGACTGGCTGGTGGGACGCTCACGCAGCCGACGTGTCATGTTTGCCCGCGGCAACGCCCAACGACTTTCTGGCGCGCGCGATCTCCTGTGCCTGCGCCTGAGAGACCGCCGGGTACTTCAAGTTCAACCCCGCGAGTGCGTCGA
This sequence comes from Acidobacteriota bacterium, assembly GCA_046726375.1. GTDB lineage: Bacteria > Acidobacteriota > Vicinamibacteria > Vicinamibacterales > UBA2999 > DASPWV01. Next base: position 11,374 of record JBKPAJ010000113.1, on the reverse strand, counting down.
CGATCGCGGCAGCGACCACGACACGGGTGAACCACTTGTAATCCGCCGGCACGACATACCACGGCGCTTCCGGCGTCGCGGTCCAGCGAATCATGTCTTCGTACGCTTCGTGATATTCACGCCAATACCCACTCTCCTTGAGATCGGCGGCCGAGAACTTCCAATTCTTTTCGGGCTTTTCGAGCCGCTCACGGAAGCGCTTCTCCTGCTCCTTGCGCGACACGTGCAGGAAGAACTTACGAATCAACGTGCCGTTTCTGGAGAGATAGCTCTCGAAATTGCGGATGTCGCGGCACCGCTCTTTCCAGAGGTTTTTCGTCTTCAGCAGCTTCGGCGGCACCTTCTGTTTCTTGAGGAGTTCAGGATGCACACGCACCACGACGACCTCCTCGTAGTACGAACGATTGAAGATGCCGATGCGACCACGCTCCGGCAGCGCCTTGAGGCAGCGCCACAGGTAATCGTGATCGAGATCTTCGGATGAAGGCGACTTGAACGAGTACACCTGGCATCCCTGCGGGTTGAGCCCCGACATGACGTGCTTGATGGCGCTGTCCTTTCCGGCGGCATCGATGGCCTGGAACACGAGAAGGACCGACCATTGATCCTGCGCGTAGAGGCGTTCCTGCAGATCACACATCGCCTCGACGCCGAGTGCGAGTGCCTCTTGCGCCTGCGGCTTGTCTTCGGTGCTGAGGTCGCCGTGGTCGTCAGGATCGATGTCTTTCATCCTGAAGTCCTTGCCGTGATCGATGCGATAGGGCCGGGCGAATTTGCGCGCGCGTTCGATGAGATCAGCCATGATCAGATCGCCTCATTGGCGGAATACGACCGCGAAGAACATCAGGATGCCGAGCGCCGCGATCAACGCAGCGACGAGGGTCGCGAGGGAATAGGGAACGATGTGGCCGTACTCGGTCCTCAGGCTCTCTACGCTGCGGCGATGTTCCACCGTCGCGATGGCGAGAGCAACGAGACCGATGCCGATCATGATGAGGGCAAAACCCCGCGGGCCGAGCAGCTGATTGCCCGCGTACGCCTGCTTGTTGTCGTGCAGGTACTGGAAGAACTTGTAGATGGTGAATCCGAAGGAGATGAGCGACGTCGCGGTTCGCACCCAGGCCATGAGCGTACGCTCATGCGCGAGACGGGTGCGATCCACGGCGAGTTTCGTCGCGTCCGGGAGTGTCGCGGGTGCCGTCGTGCTCACGTCTTTGTTCCGTTCCACTGCCATGGCGATCACCCGGCCATTCCTTGCCACGGGACCGGCAGGCGACGCGTCAGGGGAGGTGTCAAGAGCAACCGTCTGCTCGGCTGTCTGACTCTCGGCGCGCTCGAGGTCCTTCTCGAGGAAATAATTCAGGAACGTACGGATGACGGCAATCGCCCCCAACTCGCCGATGTCCCGCCACGTTGGCGAGATGACGCTCCCGATGATGTCGGCGCGAGCTCGAATTCGAGACCGAGAAGCAACCACATCCCGAATCGCCGCCACAGAGCCTTGCGCTCGCCGTGTGTGGTTCCGGGCCTGACCACAATCCGCACAAGCTTGACGAAGGCTTCGAGGGAACCGTACGCGACGATCACGACGGCTGCGGCTTCAATCAGCAGCGCCACGATGCTCGCGAAGGCGACGAAGAGTTCCTCCATATTCGGGTTGCATGGGTGCGCGTGTCCGCCGTTACTTCGCCGGCATGACCTCGATGAGCAACGCTCCCGTGAAAGTGATGTCGACCGTATCGCCCACCTTGACGTTCTCAATGTTCTTCGGGTTCCTCACCCGGAGACTCACGATGCCGCCGTCCTGTCGCTTGACGGTGACCGACTGGTTTTTCGGATCAATCGACTGCACCGTGACCGTGACGGTCTCCTGCGCGGCAATGGTCCCGCCGGGTGAGGCGCCCTTGCCTGCCGTCGCGCTCGCGCCGCTCGCGGGAGGGGCGGGATCACCGGGCTTGCGGACGTTGACGACGATCGATTCGTAGTAGGTGGCGGTCACTTTGTCGCCGACCTTGAGCTCGTCGAAACGCTTCATCTTCTCGTCGGCATGGACCGTTGCGAGATTGCCCTCTGGTCCCTTGAGCGTGATGAGTCTGGCGGTCCGATCGATCGCTTCAATGGTCGCGGTCAATGTTACCGGTTTGGCCGGGAAGTCAGACGCTTCCGGCTTGGGCGTCTGCGCACCGAGGTGGCCATACGTCAGGGCGCTGACGCCGACCGCCAGCAATGTCTGAACACAACAACGGCAGATCATGCAGGCCTCCTGTCTATGGCTGCGATTGTTGCACAGGCTAGACGCCGAAAGGTGCCGCGAGAAGCGGGGAACTACGGAGGGATGCGCCGGAAAGTACTGGAGGGCAGCTGGAAAAGTACGGCCTACCTCAGCGTCATCTGGAGGAGCTCGCCATAAGCCGGCTGCGTTCCGCCCTCCGTGGAGACCGGTAACTTTCGATCGCGTCGGGAAAACGGCGCACATCAACCTGCATCTTCAGCGACGCGAGCACCCGCGCTTCGCGTTTGAAGCGCGCCACCCGATCAGGATCGCTCGAGAGAGGCTCGGGCAGGAGCTTGAGGGCAACATCACGATGCAGCCGGGTATCGTGCGCGCGATAGACTTCGCCCATCCCGCCTGCCCCGAGCGGACCCCGAATTTCGTACGGGCCGATTCGTGTGCCGGCATCAGAGAGATGACGGCACCGACATCATACTGGGCGCCTCAAGGCAGGCGTAGCACCTGACCCGGCTTGATCTTGTCAGGATCCGTCAGCTGATCCTTGTTCAAGTCGAAGATCTTCATGTAGTCGCCAGCGCTGCCAAGCTGCTCCTTGGCAATCTGGCTGAGTGTATCGCCCGCTTTCACCGTATAGGTCTTCGCGGCGCTGGTGGCTGGCGCGCCGGTCACCTGGATGTCCGCCACGATGTCCTTCTGCCACGTGGGAATCGTCTTGATCGCGGTCCAGATCTCATTTCTCTGCGCTTCGGTCTGGACCGTGCCTTTCCAATAGAGTTTTCCCTCACGCTCCTCGGCGTTGCCCTGGAACTTTCCCTTGGCTGTCTGAATCGCGTACGCATATGTGTCCCTCAAACCCATTGTTGTACCTCCCCTCAAAGACGTGTTCAGGCAATTGCGTGTCTGCTCTTCGTGCGGACCGCCACGGTCGGCATCGCTTTCCGGCCCGCGTACGCCCGACCGACGAGCACCGCGAGAGCGAGGAAGACGACTGCGAGCGCGACGTTGATTTGCGCGAACCCCGCGGCTGTCAGCCCGACGCTCGTACCGACAAAGACCAACGCGGCAGACACCACATCGCCCATACGAAAAAAGAACGAGTCGATCGCCTGCTTGGCGCTGTACTTTTCTTCGCGCGTGCATGGCAGGAACAACATGTTGCGGACGGTGTTGCTCAACGAATAATCCGTCCCTTTTTCAGCCACCTTGGCCGAGAGCACGGCCCAGATGCTCGGCACGAAAGCGAGCACGTTGTAAGCGACCAGCGAGAGCGCGGGCAGAATCAAGACCGCCTTGGACACGCCCAGGTATTTGACGATGCGGGAGACGACGAACAGTTGGAGCAGAAGGCTGATGATGTTGATGAGCGCGAAGTACCTGGAATAAAAACCGCCGATGACGGCTTCCACACCGACGCCGCCCGAGGTGCCAGAAGCGACGTGCGCCCGCGCCGCGTCGGTGACAATACTGCCGAGGATGTACTCGCCGGTCGCGTCAACGGTGGCGTTGAGCAGCAGCATGAAGGCAATCAGCAGCAGGTAGGGCGTGCGAAAGACGAGCGCGAACGCGTTGGAGTGCTTCACCGGCGCGTCGGCGTCCGCGCCTTTCTTCGATGGCGGCTTGGACGCTTCTTCGTGCTCCGACGTGCGGCGGTCCACGTAATTGGTGACTTGCAGCTGCGCGGCCAGCAGCACGGCGCCGAGAACCAGGAGCTGATAGACCCCCAACGGTCCGATCAGCCGCCCGGCGATCATCGCGCCGAGCACCGCGCCGAGCGACGCGCCGAACCCGACAATCGGAAACAGCCGCTCGCCTTCTTCCCGCGTATAGAGATCATTGGCGAACGACCAGAACTGCGCCACGATCATCAGATTGAAGATGCCAATCCAGAGAAAATACGCGATCCCGATCGGAACCCCGGCCTCTCCGAGGGCATAGAACAGCGCCAGGCACGCCACGAAGAAGTAGGTGACGATGTTCAGCAGCGAACGGCGATGCAGGTTTGCCGCGAGGCGGCCGTAAACGGGCACGGCAACGGACAGCAGCGCGACTTGACCGACCGAGAGGTACGTCTTGAGCTCTGGCGATCCCTGGCCAAGAATCAACGCCTCGCGCACCGGTTTGAGAATGTAGTACGTGGTGAGGATGAGAAAGATGTTCAGCGCGAGGAGAACGGCCAACCATCCCTCTCCGGGACGCACGTCGGCAAACAACCGAAGCATGCGATCGAGTGCGCTCGGCCGTGTGGAGGTGGTCATTGGGGCCTCCAAAGCCGCGCGGCGCGATTGACCGGACCACGCAGCAGGGCATACGGCAAGGCCGCCAGAACAATCGCGACGATCAAGACCTCGAGCGGACGGATCATGCGAAACACGATCAGCTCATAGATCAGGTCCAGCACAATCGCGATGACGAACACCTTGCCGATGGCTTTCCATCCGTCCGCAATCAGCTGACGCCGTTCCTCATGGTCCGAGAAGACCGTCCACAGATATGGCGGCCGGCCGGCGTGCGCGTCCTTCATTCCGTCGCGCAGCGCAAACAGCGTCGCCATCAAAGGTTGCATGACCACGCGCAGCGTCAGCGGGCCGCTCAGGCGGCCAACGAGATCGCTCCCCGATCCGCGTGAGTTCATCCATGATGAGGCGCCTATGGGCGCACGATGCAGCGGAAGCCGACGTGACAGGTTGAGGTATCGATCGGTTCGGGGAAACGGGCGGCCGGCCGATATCGACGGCAGTAATTCGGCGCGCAAAGGTGCGAGCCGCCTTTGATCACTTTTCTTGGGATGCGGACTTCAACCTGACACGGATCGTAACTTTCGTCCTCGCGGGGGCCGCGCGGATTGTGCGGCGTGCAGCACGCCTTGACGACTTCATTCGGATGCTTCGGCACATACCAGTCCGTCGTCCATTCCCAGACATTGCCGATCATGTCGTAGAGGCCGTAGCCGTTCGGCGGGAACTCACCCACCGGCGACGTGCCTTCGTAGCCGTCGCGAACGAGGTTCTGCCACGGGAACTCGCCTTGCCACGTGTTGGCGAGGTGACGATCGCTGACAAGAAAGCTGTCGCCCCAGGCGAACTCCGCTCCATCCAGTCCGCCCCGCGCCGCCAGCTCCCACTCCGCTTCGGTGGGCAGCGCCTTTCCTTCCCATTTGGCAAACGCCTCGGCGTCGCCAAACGTCACGTGCACGATCGGGTGCTGAGCGCGAAGCTGAATGGAGCTCTCAGGACCTTGTGGATGTCTCCAGTCGGCGCCGCGCATGAACGTCCACCAGTTGGCGTAGTTGCGGCGATCGACAGGGCCGTCGGGCTTCACGAACACAAGCGAGCCGGCATAGAGCATGTGCGGCAGCGCGCCGGGATATTGCGCGGGATCGGGTGGAATCTCCGCGAACGTGACGTGACCTGTCGCTTCGACAAAACGCGCGAAGCGCTCGTTGGTCACGGGATACCGATCGATCCAGAACCCGTCGACAGACACGCGATGCACCGGCCGCTCTTCGGGGTAGTGCTTGTCAGAGCCCATCAGATAGGTGGCGCCCGGAATCCACACCATGTCGCGAAATGGCGCCTGCTCGGTTGACTGATCCGTGGCGCTGTCGATGTTGACCTTTTCAACCGACATTTCGTTCTCCTGTCGCGTCAGTGACGTCCACCTCAGCGGCTCCGATCGGTGATGCCAAGAGTAAGGAGATAGCCGCTTGGAGGGAAGCGGAGGACTACGCGGCATCCCGACGAGAAGTACGGGACGGTGCCAAGTAAAAGTACGGTCCGGCCGCCTACAACCGGATGGAGGCGAGAAGTACCGGAAGCTGCAGGGTAAAAGTACGGTCGGTCGCGGGTGCGCTCCGTAGCAATACCGCCAACTCTACAATTCGCGGCGCTGCTCGCCCCCGCGCCCTTCGAGCATAGGCAGCGTGAAACGGAACGTCGCTCCTCGATCGACATTGGCAACCGCCCAGAGCGATCCACCATGATTCTTGACGATCGAACGGCAAATGGTGAGGCCCATGCCGATGCCGGCGGCCTTGGTCGTGTAAAACGGCTCGAACACCCGTTCCGGGTGCTCCGACTCGAAGCCCTTGCCCGTATCTCGCACGCTGACAACCGCAAGGTTCCCACGGCGTCGCGAGCTGATGCGAAGCAGGCGGGCGCGCTCGGGGACGCCTTGCATCGCTTCCACTCCGTTCACGACGAGATTCAACAGCACTTGTTGCATTTGCACCGCATCCGCAAAGACGGAGGGAAGCTGGATGTCGAGGTTCAGCTCTAGCAACACATTCGATTCGCGAAGTCCACCCCGTGCCATTTCCACGACGTTGCGGATGCTGTCGTTGAGATTCAGCGCACTCTTTTGTGCCGGGTGGTTGGTGAACATGTCGCGCGTGCGCTCGATGATATCGCTGGCGCGCCGACCCTCGATCACGATGTCATTCAAGGCGGGGACGATCTCGGCAGCGGGAGCAGCTGAAGTCATCGATCGCAGGCAGACGTGTGCGTTCGCGACAATAGCCGCCAGCGGCTGGTTCAGTTCATGTGCAATCGAAGCGCCGAACTCGGCCATGGCCGCGATCCGCCCGGTTCGTACCAACGCATCGTTCGCCTCCCTCAAAGCATTCTCGGATTGCGACAGCTGCGTGAGCTCCCTGCGGTTCTGTTCGAGCAGACCCGCGATGAGCATCATCGGAACGGCGTTTGCCGCGATGAGCAGCTGCACGCCGACGACGGCGTCGGCCGGCGAACCGCCGGCGAGCGGCCCAAATCCGGACGAAACGTTGGAAATCGTGAGAAGGGTCGCCCACAGCAGGGCAAACGACAACCCCGCGCCACCAAAGCGTGCCGTCGCCCAGAGCAGAAACGGCGCCGGAGAGTAGAGGGCCGCTGTTAACCCCAGCACGTCGGACCGTTGGATGGAGGCGGTCGCGCTGTGAACAGCGAACATCCCGACGAGCAACACCACGTACTCGCCGAGCCGCCGCGGAACTCTGATCGGCGCGGTCGAAAGATACTGGCAGGCGATGACGAGCGATGGCAGCAACGTCAGCGAGGCCACGCCGTTCGAGACCGTGCGCGCTCTCCAGGCCTGCCAGAAATCGCTCGCCCATCCCAGGCTCACGTAGACGTAGGCGGGAATCAGCGACGCCACCGCCGGCGCGAGGACACACGCGCCGACGATGAAGGTGATGACCCGACCGGCGTCGGCGAAGAGCAGCGTGCCGCCGGCGAATCGGCGGACGACGAAGGCCGCGAGCATCGCTTGCGCTGCGTTGCCGAGGAACTGGATAGGCCACGCGCCGATCGGAATGCCGTCCTGGGCGTGGGCGGCGGCATGGGCCACGAACGATGCCGCGAGCAGAGCCGTCCACGAGCGCGGCGTGGTCAGTACCAACGCCGCCGCGAGCACCGCGGTCGGCGGCCAGAAGAACGAGATGCCGCTCGAGGGAAATCGAAGCGCGAAGCCGGCAAAGCAGCTGACGTAGTACGCCAACGCCACGATCACCGGCGGCCACAGCGCCGACACGGATTTCCATCGCACGGCGCGAGATGGAAACGCCGATGAAAGAGCGAGCACCCCGTGGCGGCTCATGATCGCCGCCAGTCTATCGACAGCGCGTGTCGATCAGCAATGCGGCACAGGCACAGCTGAGTTTGTTTTTGTGCAGCTTCACTCGCCAGCAGATTTGAGAAAGAGCGTGGATGGCGCTGCCGTCGCCGCCCGGCCACTAGCCCCAGAATTCACTTGTCGTCTACAACGCCAACGGCGCGATACCGCCCGAACGGTGCTGCTATCACGCCCCCAAAATTGCGCGGGGCCACGGCGCCGCGATTGTCAACACAAGTGAACTGAGGGGTTAAACCCCAACCAACTATCGCGGCCGAACGCCGCGCCAGGCAATCCGCCGCCTGATACAGTCACGCTGGCACTTTGAACGTTGAACTCGTAACTTTCACGCGTTCGTGCCCGGGATGCCGATCGAGCCAGCGAATTCACCCGCGGTCACAACCTTCTCAGGCAGCTCCGGCTGTCGCGGAACCGCTTGCTCCGAGGCGTCGCCAACGCCTTTTACGCGTGCGCTGTCGGCCGCGATGATCTGATCGAGACGCTGACGGAGTGTTTCGATCTGTTGCGACTGCGCGGCGATCAATCGCTGCTGTTGTTCCAGAAGCGTCCGCATCTCGTCCAGTGTGTGTTGCAGCGACGCAGCTTCACGAGCAGGCTGCGCCATGGCGGTGGACGCGAGGAGATGGCACATCAAGCACCCCGCGAAGCAAAGCGCGCGACGTCTCTCATTCACGGCATTCCTCGATTCGCGTTGCATCACCCCACCACCGCGCGGCTAGGTGGGATCGCGGCGCGGCGGTTTGTTCTCGGACTTTCAGACGCCGGCGGGTTCGCCCTTGCGTGCGGGTGCCGCCGATGCCTGCACTGGGCCACCAGTTGCCGGGGCCATCGTTCGCTGCTTCTCGCGTGCTTTCTCGAGTGCCTGATCGATGCTGAAGCTCGCAGGCTTCTGGCGCGGCGGGAATTCCTGGAACGTCTTGAGGAACTCGCCGACGATGGCCTGGGCCGGCACCAGCAGGAAGGCTCGGTCGGCCATCCACTTGCCGTAGAACAGCGTCGCGTCCTCGGTGGCTCTCTCAAAAGGATCGCTGCGCAGATTGTAGACATTCGGGGCACGCGAGGAGACGAGCGGCTCGCGCCACACGTCGAATCCGTGCGCGCGCTGTTGCATGAACTCAACCTTCCAGTTGGCAACGCGCAACGCCATCAAATCGCCGTCGTCGCTCCAGTACAAGAAGCCCTTCCGCGGGTTCGCCTTCACCTCGCCCTTCACGAAGGGCAACAGGTTGTATCCGTCGATGTGGACCTTGAACGTCTTATTGCCGGACTTGTAGCCCTTCTTGAGTTTCTCGACGATATCCGGTTCACCCGCAGCCGCGGCCAGCGTTGGCAGCATGTCGGTGTGCGAGAACAGTTCGTTCGACACGGTCCCCGGCTTGATGACGCCCGGCCAACGGATCGCGCACGGTACCCGCCAGCCGCCTTCGTAGTTCGTATCCTTCTCGCCTCGGAACGGAGTTGTCCCGCCGTCGGGCCAGCTCATGACTTCCGCACCGTTATCAGTGGAGTACATGACGATGGTGTTGTCGGCGATGCCCAATTGGTCGAGCTTGTCGAGCAGTTTGCCAACGTGCCCGTCGTGTTCCACCATGCCGTCGGGATAGATTCCCAGCCCGGTCTTGCCTTCCGATTCTTTCTTCAAGTGCGTCCAGATATGCATCCGGGTTGAGTTCCACCACACGAAAAACGGCTTGCCGTCGGCGTTTGCCTTCTCGATGAATTTGATGCTCGCATCGAGAAACTCCTCGTCCACCGTTTCCATGCGTTTGCGCGTTAGCGGACCCGTATCTTCGATCTTCTGCGTGCCGTCTGCGTTGGCCCAGGTGTGGAGAACCCCGCGCGGCCCGAACTTCTTCCTGAACTCAGTGTCCTTCGGATAATCGGGATTCTCCGGTTCCTCTTCCGCGTTCAAGTGATAGAGGTTGCCAAAGAACTCGTCGAACCCATGGGCGGTCGGCAGGAACTCGTCGCGATCACCAAGATGGTTCTTACCGAACTGGCCCGTGACGTAGCCCAATGGCTTCAGCACGTCAGCGATGGTGGGATCTTCGGGCTGCAGGCCAAGGTTGGCACCGGGCAGCCCCACTTTGGTCAGGCCGGTGCGGATGGGCGATTGACCGGTAATGAATGCGGCGCGACCAGCGGTACAACTCTGCTGACCGTACCAGTCGGTGAACATCGCGCCTTCCTTCGCCACGCGATCGATGTTCGGCGTGCGATACCCCATGATCCCGTGGTTGTAGGCGCTGACATTGAACCAGCCAATCTCGTCGCCCCAGATGATCAGAATGTTCGGCTGTTGTGTCGCCATCACTGCACTCCCTGTTCGCTTTTTGCGCTCCGTGGCTTGAAGACAGTAGTGAAGCCTAGGGGACGACGCTTTAGGGCGGAAAGCGGAAGACTACGACTGATAGCGGCGAGAAGTACGGGCAGCGTGCGCGAAAAGTACGGTCGGTGTGGAAGCCAAAAAGTCTGATTTGGCCAGCTCTACGCTCTTTCGCTTTTTTCGCGTGCTGATGGCGGATGGCCTGGTTGGGCGGGCCTGGGGCCGGCACCCGTTTGTGCGATCGCTGCGGGCATCGACAGCGATCCTGCGAAGTCGGGAGAGACCACGAGGGTCAGCAGGGCTACGAGCGCAGCCTTCGAGGATCGGAAGTGTCTTGCCGTGATCATCGTGGTGTCAGCCGTCAGAAAGCGACCGCGCACTGGGTAGGGTAGGAAACGGCAGATGCCCGCGGAAGCGGAAGACTACGGCTGATCGTCCGGAGAAGTACGGGAGCGTCCCGGAAAAAGTACGGGCCTCGGCCCGCGCCACTCCGGCCCACTCGATCCCGCCACCGTACTTTTTCGATGGCCGCGCCGTACTTCTCCAACCCTCGGTCGCGTAGTCTCCCGCTTTCCGTTGCGCGAGGCCGTTTCTATTCTTCCCTCGACCCTGGCCCTGGAGCTCGAGATTGAACGGCGGATGAAGGTGCCCCATGAGTCGCAGGCGGGTGTTGCTCGCTGACGATCACGCGCAAACGGCGGAACTCTGGCGTGCGCTGCTCGAGCCCGAGTTCGAGGTGGTGGGAATCGTCAGTGACGGGCACGCGCTGCTGGATGCGGCCGAGCGTCTGACGCCGGACGTCATCGTCACCGACGTGATGATGCCCGGCCTCAGCGGGATCGCCGCCACGGAACTGATTCTGCGGCGGCATCCTGCTGCACGGGTCGTCCTGGCCACGGTGCACGCTGACCGCACGATGCTGCGCCGCGGCTTGGCGGCCGGTGCGTTCGGTTACGTGCTGAAAGTCAGAGTGGGCGAAGACCTCGTGCCCGCCATCTGGGCGGCGCTGCGAGGGGAGCTGCTCATCAGTCCCTTCCCGCCGCTCGAGGCGGGACTTGGCGAGAAATGATGGACGACACACTACAGAGCCGCGTGCGGAAACAGGCGCACGCTGTCATTCAGGAAAGGAGCCTATGATGTCAGGTCGAACGCTCTTCATACTCGTCGCACTCCTGTTGGTTTGTGTTCCG
>JBKPAJ010000112.1:0-25921 GCA_046726375.1 Acidobacteriota bacterium | reverse complement strand
TACCTCCACTACGAAGTCACGTCAGCCGCGCTGGCGAGCGGCAGGCATGTCGTTTCGGACAAGCCGCTCACCGCGACCGCTGCAGAATCGAAACGTCTTGCGCAGGAATTGAAGCGCAGCGGGCTCGTGGGGGCGGTCACGTTCAACTATCGAGGCAATCCGCTTGTCCAGCAGGCGCGTCACGCGATCCGGCGCGGCGACATCGGCACGCCAACGTTTCTGCACGGCTACTACCTGCAGGACTGGCTGCTGCTCGAGACCGATTACTCCTGGCGGCTGGAGCCGGAAAAGGGCGGAGCATCCTCCGCGCTCGGTGATATCGGATCGCACTGGTGTGACCTCGCGCAGCACGTCAGCGGCCTGCGCATCACGCACGTGCTCGGCGAATTGACGACTGTTATTCCGCGGAGAAAGAGACCGAGTGGCTCTCGCGAGGCGTTTCAGACCGCGACCGACGAGGGCGGCGAGACCGTCGACATTCACGTCGAAGATCTCGCGTCCGTCTTGCTGCGATTCGAGAACGGCGCAAAGGGCAACTTTTCCGTCGGTCAGGTCTGTGCCGGCCACAAAAACGATCTGGTGCTGGAAATCTGCGGCTCGAAAGCATCGATGCGCTGGCGCCAGGAGCATCAGAACGAGCTCTGGATCGGCCACCGCGAGCAGGCGAACGAGATCCTTCAGAAAGACCCGACTCTGCTCGACAGTGAAGTGCGGCGATACGCGCATTTGCCGGGAGGTCACCAGGAGGCGTGGGCCGACGCGTTCTGCAATGTGATGCGCGACATTTACGGATTCATCTCCTCCGGCCAGAAACCCGACGCGGTCCCCCCTCCGGCCTTCGCCACGTTCGAGGACGGCTATCGCGCAAACTGCATCGTCGAAGCCATTCTCGAGAGCGCGAAGCGCGGCGGGGTGTGGACCACGGTTGCGTACTGAGGCTGGGCGATGACCAAACCGTTCGCACCCAAATTCATGAAAATCGGCGTGCTCACGGCGGCCCTGCAGGAGCTCACGCCGCGTGAGAAACGCGATCGCGATCCGGATCTCGCCATCGAGGAGTGGCTCGACTTCGGACGCGAGCTTGGCGCCGATTACATCCAACTGTCGGCAGCGCTGCATCCGAGTGAGGCGGACGTGCCGCCGGAATCAATGCTCGACCCGGTCGCCAACACGCTCGATCTGCGTGAGCCATTCGATCGCACCCGCGCGCGTCGTGTCGAATCGGCGCTGCGGACGACAAAGATCGGCATTTCGGATATCGGGTATTTCGACAATCTGCTGCATCACGATCCGGTCATCAGAAGGAAGAAGCATGAGTTCATGCTGCGCGTTTTCGACGCCGCCGTTCTCCTCGGCGTGAACGCGGTCTGCGGCTTCGTCGGCAGAAATCAGCGGCGCAGCATGGACGAGAACTTGCTCGATTTCGAAGAACAGTTCGTGCCGCTGCTGTCCGCCGCGAAGGAACGCGGACTGGTCTATCGCGTCGAGCAATGCCCGATGCCGGGATGGACGGTCAGCGACAGCTGGCACAACAACGTCGCGTATACGCCAGGCGCCTGGATCGCGTTGCATCGCATCTGCGAGAAGCATGGCGTGGGCGATCAGTTCCGCATCCACTACGATCCGTCGCACGCCATCCTGATGGGGCAGGACACGCGATCAATCTTTCAGTATTTGAAGGACGAGGGATACCCGTTTCTGATTGGCGGCTTTCACGTGAAGGGACAAGTGATCGACGCCAGAGGTGTCGCCGCCTGGGGCTACGGCGGCCAGACGATGCAGCGCGGCGACTGGATCAGCGGAACGCCGTCGCCGCGCGCGGCCGATCATCTCAACGCGTGGAAGAAGCAGACCGTGCTCTGCGAGCACGAGCTGCCCGGTACCGCGCGCCACGATCCGCTGGCGTATCTGCAGAATCGGACGGTGGATTGGCTCGATCACCAGCTTGCCGCGCGTGAACTGCTGACCCTTGACGTCGCCAACACGCATCTCGTGGTCGAGCACGAATACCCCCGAGCGCGGATTCAGGATCGCGATCGTCTGAAACCAATCCTGCAGGGCTCGATCGCCTTCGTGCGGCACATCGATCAGGCCGCCGCGTCGATGCACGCGCTGCAGCACGAAGTTCTCGCGTCACAACAGATCCCCGTTCAGGGCGTCGGACGCCAGGCGTATCGTTCGTAGGCGTCGAACAATGCGGATCAAGATCGCCCCGCTGGTGCTGCTCGCCGCCACCGTCGTGGCCTCGATCTCCGGGGCGGCAGCGCCTATTCGCGTGATGATTCTCGACGGCGAGAGCGCGGGCCCATACCACGACTGGAAACGCGTCACTGCTGTTCTGAAGAAGATGCTCGACGAGACCGGACTGTTCGAGACCGCTGTCGTGACCGCGCCTCCCGCTGCCGGCGATTTCTCCCAGTTCAATCCGGAGTTCGCCCGATTTCAGGTTGTGGTGATGAACTACGACGCTCCCGACGACCGCTGGCCGGCGACGCTCAAATCATCGTTCGAAGGTTACATGTCGGCCGGAGGCGGTCTCGTCGTCGTTCACGCCGCCGACAACGCGTTTGCAGGCTGGCCCGCGTTCAACGAGATGATCGGCGTCGGTGGCTGGCGCAATCGGACGGAAAGCGCCGGACCGTATTGGTACTTCAAAGACGGCAATCTGGCCTCGGACATGACGCCAGGGCCCGCCGGCAGTCATGGACAGCGCATCCCATTTCAGGTGATTGTTCGCGACACAACACACCCCATCACGCGCGGCCTTCCGTCAGCGTGGATGCATCACGACGACGAGCTGTATGCGCGGCTCCGCGGGCCGGGGAAGAACATGACGGTTTTGGCGACCGCGTATTCCGATGCGACCAATAACGGCACGGAACGCGACGAACCACAGCTCATGGTTCTGGCGTTCCGACAGGGCCGCATCTTTCACACGACGATGGGCCATGACGTGACCGCGTTGAGCTCTGTCGACTTCGTCGTGACCTTCCAGAGGGGCACTGAATGGGCGGCGACCGGCAACGTGACACAGAAGCCGCCCGCCGCTTTTCCGACCGCGAACACGGTGTCGTACCGCACCGACCTCAAATGACACGTCTTAACGGTTAGAACGCGATTCACTTGTGTCAATGAACGCTTTCAGCTCTCGGCGATCAGCTTGCAGCTTTTTTGCCGAGCGCTGATCGCTGAGAGCCGAAAGCGGCCGGGAATTCACTCCCAACCCTCGGCGATGCGATACCTGCCCTGTGGCAGCGTGAAAGCGTATTGCTGGGGGTGCTTGGCAAAGTGGTGGCACACCTGGTGGGTCACGCCAACGTGGACATCACGTTGAACGTGTTACACGAGGTGCTGGATGGGTCCATGTTCTCGAAAAAGTACAGGATGGGTGTGTGACTCGGCGAAACCATCCCTCCCTTCAGACAGACCTACATATTGACGAGAGCGGGAGAGGCAACTACGATGCGCCTTGCGCAGCACGAGGACCTGACCACGTGGTGCAGTGGCCGGGCGTATTCGTATCGCACTCATTCCGTAGGGCGCATCGGCTCTCGCCGAAAGGGCACTGCCCACCTACAGCAACCAGGTAGGGAGGGTGTGCTCATGTCTCGACTCGACATCTATAAGAAGCAGGCGAAACAGCTCGTTCGCTGGCATCGCGAGGGCAATTACTCGATCGGTGGGCGCATTCGTGGTCTCGCCCGCTACCAGACGCTGACTGATCGTGAGGCACTAGCGCTTGAGTTTCCACTTCGCGAGGCGCAGGAGATCATCGCACTCGAGGCGGGCCACGCGAGCTGGGCGGCATTGAAGATCGCGGTTGCTAATGGCCCTACGCAGACCAAGTCCACATCGCCGACGCTTCGACTCACCCGCGCGGTACCTGTGATCTTCGTTGCCAATGTGGAAGCATCGGCCGAGTTTTTCAACGACACTCTCGGTTTCTCGATCGACTTCCTGCATGGGGAACCACCGTTCTATGGCTCCGTGTCGCGCGACGGCGCCTGCGTACATCTCAAGTTCGTGCACGAGCCCGTGCTAACTGTGGGGGCACAAGACCGGGACGGATTCATTGTTGCCTTCATTGAGGTTGACAACGTGAAGGCCCTCTACGCTGAATACCTTACGGCGGGGGCGATTTTCGACCAGAAGCTCAAGAAGCAAGCTTGGGGAGGACGCGACTTCATCGTCCGCGATCCTGACGGCAACGGATTATGCTTCGTCGGTCCAGCCTAGGAGGATCGCTCACAGACGTGCGCGCGATCATAGCTTCGATGAAGGTTTCCTTTCGGTGCTGAATGACTTCTATCTACCGGCCCGAGAAGGCAACCAAACGGCGCTACCGAGCGTTGGTCGCAGCTGTAGAGCGTGCGATTAACGAAGCCGATCCAATTGGCTTGCTCGAAATGGGTGCGTCTCCTAGCCGCGCCTCAGGACGGCTACCGGATCGATGCGGGTAGCCCGCCAGGATGGGATCATCGTCGCCATCAAGCCGATACCTACGAGCACAGCGGCGACGACGACCGCGGTCAGTGGATCGGTTGGCTTGACGCCCACCAGCAGTCGATCGATGGTTCCTGTCAGCATCCACGCAATCAGGAGACCTGCTCCGACTCCCGCGCTCACGAGTCGCAGTCCTGTTCCAACAACCCACGTCACCAGGCGCGATTGGTCGGCGCCAAGCGCCATGCGGATACCGATCTCACGCGATCGTTCGCGCACGCGCTGCGAGAGGACGCCATAGACGCTCAGCACGGCCAGGAAGATCGCGGCCACTGCAAAGATCAGCAGCGTGACCATCGCCTGTCGATCGCGCGCGTAGGTGGCGCCCATCAAGTCTTCAAGCGCATTCAATCCGTGCGCGGGTTTTTGCGGATCCACTTCCTTCAGCGCCTGGCGAACGGCGGGCACAAAAGCCCGCGGATCGCCACTGGTTCGAATGACCACGTTCATGACCAGGTACGGGGCATGCGCGTGCGGGATGAAGATTTCGGCGAGGGGCTCGCTACGTGGTCCTCGGAATCGCATATCGCCAACGACGCCGACGATCTCATAGGGGTAGGTACCGGCCGTACTGTAGTCGACGACCAGTTGCCGGCCGACCGCGCGCTGCTCGGGCCAGAGCCGCCGTGCCAGGGTCTCGCTGATCATGATCACGCGAGGAGACTTCGGCTGCTCGCGATCGTCAAAGGCGCGGCCATCAGCGATGCGCAACTTCATCGCGGGGAAGTACCCCGGCGTGACGACGCGAACGGAGGCTGGCGTTTGCTGCGAGCGATCGGCCGCGACGCCCTCGGGCCACACTGGGCGCTCGAAGTCCGGTCCCAGCGGACTGGTCGGCACGGTGGTCGCGCCTCCGACGGCGGCGACACCCGGAATCGCTGCCAGGCGCTCAAACAGCGTGCGGTAATAGGTTCGGGTCTTGTCTTGACTGTTGTACGCCTGCGTATCCAGAAACACGGGCGCCACGAGCACTCCACGAGGATCGAAGCCGGGATCGGTGCCGCGCAGGTGCAGATAGCTCCGCACGAGCAGCCCGGAACCGGCAAGCAGCACGACGGCAAACGCCACTTGCGAGATGACGATGGCATCACGCAGCGCGTGCTTCCGCGCGCTGGCCGTCGTCCTGAATCGACCGATGACAGCGGTGGATGTGGATCGCGTGCGTCGCCACGCTTGTGGCAGTCCCGAGAAGAGCGCCGTGAAAATCGTGATTGCGCCGATGAAGAGCAGCGCGCGATTGTCGAGGGTCACCTCGCCGAGGCGCGGCAGGTCCGTCGTGAGGCTGGGCAATAGCCGTAGCCCGACGATCGCGACGCTCACGCCGATGAGGCCGCCGCCAAGGGCCTGCAGGACCGACTCCATCAGGAATTCGCGCAGCAGCCGCCGCGTCGAGGCGCCAAGCGCCAGCCGCACGGTCGTCTCATCGGCGCGATCGAGTCCGCGCATCAGCGTCAGCAGCGCGATATTGGCACACGCCACAAGGAGCACGAGGCCAACCGCCGACAGGAGCACCCAGAGCACGGTTGCGGTCTCCCCTATGGTTTCGACGTCGAGCGGCGAGAGCCGCACGCCCCAGCCTCGATTCGTGTCTGGATGCTTGACGCCGAGATCACGGGCGACTCCGTTCAGCTGATCCTCTGCCTGTGCGATCGACACGCCGGCATTGAGTCTCGCGAGCCCACCCAGATAGTGCTGATCTCGAGGAGAGTCGCCGGCAGTGCTCCAGGGAATCCAGATTCGAACTCCTGGCTCCGGCAACTCCAGTCCAGGCGGCATGACGCCAACGATCGTGAACGGCCGCCGATCGAGCGTCAGCGACTTTCCGACGACGTCGGCGGCCGAGCCGAAGCGATCCCGCCACATCGAATGCGAAAGGATCACGACGGGATCGGGCCCGGTCGGTGCCAGGGCGTTGCTGAAGGTGGCCCGCTCGGTCTCGGCAGAAGTGAAAGTGTGTCCCAGCGCTGGCGAGACGCCCGCGACGTTGAAGAAGTCGTCAGTAACCTGTGCAGTCAGCAGGGCCTCGACGCTCTCGCCGACGCTGACCGTCCGCCCCATCGTGTAGTAGCCAGCGATGCCGCTGAAGGCGGAGGCTGTGTCACGACGCCAGTCGTCGAGGTTACCAGTGGTCACCCCCGTACGATCAACTCCTGCTGACTGGTTGGTGTCGAAGACGCGAACGAGCCGATCGGGATTGGGGTAGCGAAGCGGCGACAACACGATGCCGTTGACCAACGCGAACAAGATGGTGCTCGCGCCGATGCCGATGCCCATCGTGGCCACCGAAAGGATCGTCAGGCCTGGCGATCGGCGAAGCACTCGAGCGGCTTGCACCGCCTCCCGCCACAACTGTTCGACGGCGAATCCAGTGCGCTCCTCGAAAATCTGCTCGCGGGCCGACAGAAGATTGCCGAGCTCTACGCGCGCCGCTCGGCGAGCCTCGGCCTCGCCCATCCCACTCTCGACTTTGCGTGCCACAAGCATCTCGATGTGCGTCGTCATCTCCTCGGCCGCCTCGCGATCGACGCGAGCGCGACGAACGATCTCGATGACACGCCGCCAGAAGCCTCTCATCGCGCTACTCCCCTTGCGTGCGAAGCACGCGCATCATGGCGGTGACGCTCACTTCCCATGCCTTCTGGCCCTTCACGAGACGCCGCCTGCCCTTTGCGGTGATGGTGTAGTAACGCGCACGCCGGTTGTTGTCGGACACATCCCACTCCGCCTTGACCATTCCGGTCCGCTCGAGACGCTGCAGCGCCGGATAGAGCGCACCGAGCGTGATCCGGAACACGCCGCCAGAGGTCTGCTCGATGCGCTGGCCGATGCCGTATCCGTGCAGCGGCGAGAGCTCGAGCGTCTTCAGGATCAACAGATCGAGTTTTTCGAACGGCATGCGTGTCTCCTATCTAAATCGATAGGAGTATAGCATAACGACAACCGGGAGCCGGGCGCCACTCGCGTGCGCGGTCGGTCAGGAGCACGAACAGGAACACAGAACTGCCATTGATAATGCACACGTCGGGCGTGCGCGGCTGTTTCGATTCGATTGACTGATTGAGAGCGTTCATCGGTGCCTCCCTCGGGAGACACCCAGAGAGCCGACCAAGGTCGGCTGTAGGCAATTCGTTGTCTCGCGTTCGAGACCACATCCGCGCTAGTCGCGCGATAGCACCTTGCGTTGCCTTCGCAGGTTGCTGGACTCACCGCATCGGGTGAGCCGCTCTGGATGTCACTTCATTGTAGCACCATGTGAACTACCTCTCACATCACAACGCCGTGTGCTCATCGTTTCGCGGGCTCGTTATCGGACCTGGCGTGGTGGCACGGCGTTCATCGATACTTTCCACTTTGCAAGATTGGCTCGTGTTTGAAATGTCTCGTTAGCAGGGAGATTGAGGTGGTCTACGATTCGGTCCAGCCACGGCTTCGCGTTCTCCGCACTGAATTTGGACCCGTAGCCCATGATGTTGTCGATGTCGCCGGCGGTTGACAGCGTCCCATAGCACACGGACGCGTTTCTGTCGCCGCTATATAGTGCTGGAATTGCGTTCTTGGGAAGGGTCGTGCTCCAGACTATTGCCAAGTGGCATAGACCGCGGTTTCGCGACACTCCGATGTGCGGCAATCCTAGTAAGTGACCAATTTCGTGTGTAATTGTTGGTTGGGTGGTATTGGTGGTCTGGTTGGGCACGTTATTCGGGGTGGAATATACTTGTGGGACTGCATCCGCAGAACTATACAAGCGGGACTCTGACCGAAAGCCCCATGGTGATAGCAGATTCACGACATCAACAGTCGCATGGAAGCCGAATCGACCCCCTACCATCTCTAACTTGAATTCACATTTAACATTTGGACGAAACGTCTTTGAGCCCGTTTTAGCAGTCCACGAACCTTCCGTGATGTCAAAGAACGGAAAGTCGTCAGGCGGAATCAGCCAGAATTGGCCATCCCATAGTTGGGCCTGCGCGTTCACCGTCGTGATGAAATTCGGCCAGTCGTGGCCCCTCCACTGTCGAATTATGGATTGTTTGCCATCAGAATCGGCGAACAATCCTGCGGTTGCGCCAGCTGGAATCTGCACCCCGAGAGCCGCGGCGATGTTGCGCACGACCGGCGCAGAAAGCTGGTATGGTTCGAGGCGCCTATAGTTCACCCGAAGAGTGATGCGAAGCGTGCAATTCTGATTCGACATGACGCTCTTCTCGAGTTTCGAATCGAACCGCTGGTTCCACGGCGAGTTCTGTGTGGCCGTTCGGTATTTGTTGAATCGCTCTTGGCCGGTCATCGGTGTATTCACGAATTCAGCCATGTCGGTCCTCCCGATAATGGATGTGCGGGGGTGAATCGAAAAGGCTGCGTGGATAACTGCGTCGAGCCCACGGCAACACGGCGGCAAAGCGGCAGAAAGCGCGGCGTCGTGCTTAATGCCACGATTCACGTCGCATCGTTTTTGTGCGCAACCCTCAATTACGTATACGTAAGTGGCTTGGAAAGGATTTTGAAATTTTTATGGGTCTTTCAGCGGGTCCTTCATTGCTAGTGGCTCGCCTCTCCGACTGTCGGCAATAACCTCAGCTGTTGGCCCTTGCGGCAAAGGAGAGTGGCCCAATAGCGGTGATTCGGCGCGCATCCGTAGCCTGGCATGCGCCGCGGCATCGCGCGCTCTAATGACCTCCTAAGCGGTCAGCGTCGTCGCGTGTAACACGCACCAGCTCGGGGCCGCCTGCATCGAGGTCCGAGACGAGCCCACCCCACCCCACCCCACCACACCGCTGCATCGAGAGCGCCGCCGGGGTTCGAGACACGGCGTCGAGCGCGAGTCACTGATGGCCTTCCAAACCGTCCAGCATGATCTAAGAGCGACGACCGCCATCGCGGCTATGTGCCGCATGCCCGACAGTAACCGCGCCTCTGGCGACCTTCTAGGCGGTCAGGTCGCTCGCGTGTTTAAACGTGCGGAGCTCTTATCCCCCGCCGCTCGGCGTCTGCTTCCCCGGCGGGGGTCCCCCCACCCGCGCCCGCGCGAGAGGCCCCGGGGTGGGGTTCTACGTGCGCGAACTTGGTGAAGTGATTTTCGGTAAGCAGAGCACGCCCTGGCGGTATGATGCGCACCCTATGTGAGAGGAGGGTGGACCATGACGCATCGAATGACTCTCACGGTTTTGTTCGTCCTGTTCTGCGCCATCCCTGCACGGGCGCAGTGTCAGCCGCATGAGCGCCTTCCCTACCTGGATGAATCCGCTACTACTGTGGTTGTTCCTGACGATGCCGGAAGCGGAGATGGTGGCTGCCAACAAACAGATGGCGGTGAGTGTAATTCGCCAATCATGATTGCGACTGGGAACAACTCCACATACGAAATGACGTCGGCTGAGGACGGTGTCTTGTTTGACATCGACGGCGACGGTGCACTCGACAAGATTGCGTGGACAGCACGAGACTCGGAGATCGCATTTCTCGCAATCGACCTGAACGGCGACGGTGAAATCAACAACGGCAAAGAGTTGTTCGGCAGCCACAGTCGCCCCGACGCCAACAACGGTTTTACCGCATTGATAAAAATGGCCATAGAGGGCGGCCATACCGCCGCCTCCGGCGCGTCACTCAGTAACGACGACCTGCTTTTCGCGAAACTTCTGCTGTGGGACCGACAGCAATCACAATGGCGTGAGCGACTTTGGCGAGATTCGCCCGGCAAGTGAGCTGCTGTCCGACATCGGTCTTGCCGCGCGGGAGGTGAATCGCGTTGACCGCCACGGGAATAAGTTCCGCTACCAAGGATGGGTTCACGTCCGAACGGCTCCGGGGAGGAACAAGGCTGTCGGCAAAGAAGAGGAGGACGCCAGACGTCGGATAATCTACGACGTTTACTTCGTTAAAGCGCAATAACCCAGCGGCACAGCGAGGAATATGGTTCTGATGGTCCGACATGACCCAGGTCGAAATCTTCCGGTGTTCTGGGAGACCCCCGCCGCGCTGCGGTCCACATTTCTGTTGGTGCCGCTGATGGCGTTCCTCCTGGGCGTTGAAATCTGCACCGAGTTCGTAACGAACGTGCCGCTGATGGTGCTGGTGGTTGTTCCGGCGTTCGTGCCGCCAGCATTGCGCATGCCGCTGAAGCCCGCGCCAATGTTGCGACGTGGGTTGCTGCGGCATACGCGCTCATCTTCGGGGTGTTGATGAGTCTGGACTGAGCAGTGGAATCCCCCTAACTGAACATCCTCGGAATGGGGTGGGTTGCGCGCCTGTCGGCACCTACCTCCGGTAAGTTATTTAGAATCAACAGGTAAGTTGGAAGCACTGCGCTGGGTCGCCAAAGGATGCCGAGGCGCGACCCAGCATCAACGTCTGGCGTTGCTCTTGACGGCATCGTGACGTTTAAACGCTGCTGCCTTCTAACGTTTTTCTTCGGAACGTGGATTAGAACTCAGCTCGACGACATACGTGGCGACGAGTGGGTGGGGGCATCGCGACGTGTAATTATGGTATTGTCCGTCGCCCACGCTATTGAGACCGGATTTGCGAAACGGAGGGCGCCATGACCGGCTTTCACAGTCACAAGGTGAGAACACTCGCTCCGTCAATCGCACTGGTGCTCGTAGCATCGAGTGCCGACACCCAGGCAGATGGGCCGATTGTGGTGCCCAACGCATTGGAGTCCCTAGAGGGTAGTGCCAACAACGTTTTACCGTTCAACTTTGCTACGACCCGCTCCCATCGGTATCAGCAGGTGTTCAGCGCATCGGAGTTCGGTGCGCTCACTGGTCCGGTTTTCATCACGCACATCAGTTTTCGTCCCGATGCGATGTTCGTCCCTCTTTTTGTTCCTATTGTCTTCAGCTTCGATAGTATTCAAATCAATCTTTCAGCGACCAGAGCGCCTGACGATGGATTGAGCACCGTCTTTGCCGACAATGTCGGTTCGAACGACACGGTCGTTTTCAGTGGCCCTCTCACGATGACGACCGCCTGGACTGGACCTGCGGCTGGACCCAAAGAGTTCGACTGCATCATCACGCTCCAGGTCCCATTCTTGTATGACCCCTCAGCGGGCAACCTCCTGCTCGATGTTCGACGCCCCGGCTCGCCCTGGGCCAACTGGCCGCACCCCTTTGACGCGCAGTCTGCCTTGCGCGATGGTGTCTCACGAGTGTTCAGCGACCCACTCATCGAGGGTATGACGTCACCCGTTGGCATCGCAGACACCTTTGGGCTGGTCGTGCAATTCATGACCGTGCCCGCGCCTATTCCTCCGTCTTTTCCCGTCTCAATCGACATCAAGCCGGGAGCGTTTCCCAACAGTATCAACTCTACGAGTGAGGGAAGCATTCCAGTGGCGGTCCTCTCCAGCGCGACGTTCGACGCACCGACGGAGGTCAACGAGACCTCGCTAACCTTTGGTCGTAGCGGCTACGAGACGAGCCTCCGCTTCTGCAGCCCTACGCCCGAGGATGTGAATGCGGATGGTTTTCTCGATTTGGTCTGCCACTTCCAGACGCAGGTAGCTGGTTTCTTGTCGGGCGATACGGTGGGCGTGCTGAAGGGACGGAACCTGAGCGACGTATTGATTGAGGGGACTGATTCCGTGAACATCGTCAGGTAAGCTTCTTTACTCAAACTGTCGAACGCACACGACTCGAAGCCACACTGACGCGCGCTCGAGAAAGATCGGCGCAAATGCTCGTGAACGCGCAAAGGCCTGCAGTCCGTAGCCGCCGCCTACGATCTCGCCGCGCGCCGGCCATTTATAAAACGCATTCCTGTGCGTCGCCGCGATGAGATCATCATCTTGTCCGTGCGTCAGATCGGCTCGATCGTGGCGGATAGTGAACTGCTTCACATCGTCACACTACAGAACGAGCGCTACACGATTTCTTATCGCTTGCATCTGCTGGAATCAAAGCTCGATCCGCGCAAGTTCGTGCGGCTCGGACGCGGCGCCATTGCCGCGTTGGATCAGATTCAACGCGTGAGCTCGATGCCCGGTGGAAACTATCAGGTCACACTCGCCGATGGGCAGGAGTTGCCGGTGAGTCCGTCTGCAATCGCGGGTGTTGCGCCGAGACGCTTCTGCGCCTTTAGATTGCTGTTTCCGCGTCGTCGAATCTTACAGACGCCGCTGAGGGACTGAAGTCAACTTCAGGGGAAACAACCTCCATTCAGTACGTGAGCCCGGCTGCAACGCCGTTGAACGGGATTTCACGCAGCACAGGTTCGATCCTCATTGAAGAGCATCACAAGTCATGTACCGTTAATGGTTGTGTGGTCGTACGCAGCAGTGATCGTTGGGGCGCTTCTCGTGGTGTTTGGCGTGAGCCGCCGTCTTTCGCGACGCAAGCGAGGAGGGCGAGCAATCGATGCGGGTAGGCTCAGCGACGCTTGGTTGGCGGAACATCGCGGCAGCCGAGAAGACCGACAGTAGCGGACCGTCGACGCAGTAACCATCGATACGCAGTGGGCGAAGTGGAAACAACACGATGCCTCGCCCGTGCTACGCTTTCCGCACTCCAGTTTGGCGACGATTTTACCGAACCGTCATCCTACGTTTACACGCTTGTGACACGCTGACGTCGCCGTGACGATCGGCGCCGACGTAATCACTGAAATCAGCCGGGCAGTCGTCCTCGAACACAGCTCCGCGCTGCAAGCCGTCGGCATTACATCGACCGACGGCGGCACCAACCGAGTCGAGATGCTCATCACAATCGAGGGCTGCCATAGCGAACCGTGTCGTGTGATGATAAACGTCACCCGGGCGGAGCGCGCCGATTTCGAGCGTGAACTGAGGGTGAAGCTCCATGACGCACTCCGCAACCATTGCGAGGAACGCTTAGGATAGGTTGAGACGCCTTCGCTGCGCGTCGGCACGATCCATGCGAGGAGTGAAGGTCGATGCCTGTTGGATCTGAGCTCCCGCGAGGCGCGCAGCGCTTTCAGGTCATTCATTCGGCGGTGCGCGGGCGGGCACGAGTGCACGTCCAGGGTTTGCGACAGAACGCGAACGCAGTCGATGCCCTTCAGCTACGTTTGCGACACGACCGGTCGATTCGACACGCCTCAGCGAGCGCCATCACTGGAAACGTGCTCATCCTTTTCAGCCCCGAAAGTCCGATTGAGGATGTGCTACGCGCAGTAGAGGTCGCTTTCGAGGCCGCGTTACGCTCCGAACCATTCATCGCGCCGAGCCGCGAAGTCGAGCGAATTTGGGCCAAAGAGATCCACGAGGTCATCAGCGCATTGGAGAGCAGTCCATCGGGTCTGACCTCGCCTGACGCCGACGCGCGACTTGCACGTGTTGGACAGAATCGCTTGGCGCGAGCAACGACGCGGTCGGCGATGTCAATCGCGTTGGCGCAATTCCAGGGCCTTCCAGTTATTCTGCTCTCGGGCTCTGCGGTCTTGTCACTGGCCACAGGTGGCCTCGGCGATGCTTTTGTCATTTCCGTCGTCGTCATCGCCAACGCGGTGATCGGTGGATGGGCTGAGCATCGCGCCGAGCGCACCATCAGCGCGCTCACGCGCATCACTCATCCGCCCGTTGAAACCTTCCGCGACGGCGTTGTTGTTCGCATTACGCCCGAGCGCCTGGTCCCAGGCGATGTGATCCAGCTCACGCGCGGCGAGAGCGTGCCGGCGGATGCGCGCCTGATGGACGTCGATGAGTTCATGGTCGATGAATCGCCACTCACAGGCGAGAGCGTGCCGGTTCGCAAATCGACGGCTCGGCTGGATGCGGACAATGTTCCGCTCGCCGAGCGAAGCAACATGGTCTTTCGCGGCACCGCCGTGTCGAGCGGGACAGCGCGCGCGCTGATCGTCGCGACGGGCAGCGCGACCGAAGTCGGACGCGTGCAGTCGCTCGTCGCGTCGGCCATCCGGCCGCCGACGCCACTCGAGCGTCAGCTCGACGCACTCGGAAGGCAGTTGGTCATCGCTACAGGATTAGCGAGTTCGGCCGTGGCAGTGATCGGCCTGCTGCGCGGGACACCACCAGTCGAGATACTGCGTTCGGCGCTTTCGCTCGCGGTCGCGGCGATTCCTGAAGGTCTCCCCACGGTGGCAACGACCACGTTGGCCGCTGGTACGCAGCGCCTGCGCGAACGCGAAGTCATCGTTCGCCGTCTCGATGCGATCGAGGCGTGCGGTGCGCTGCAGATTCTCGGACTCGACAAGACTGGCACCATCACCATGAATCGCATGCGCGTCGAGGCCGTTGTTGCTGATGGCATCGAGCGCCGGCGAGATGTGAACGGCCATTTCGAGCCTGACGCCAAGTGCGATGCACTGGGCGGCAACCTGGCGCGCCTCGCGCAAATCGCCGTGCTGTGCAGCGAGGCTACCACGCGGTCCGCGGCGGGATCGCTTGCCGTCGAGGGGACCTCGACGGAGGCGGCACTCATACATTTTGCTGCCGAAATCGGTTGCGATGTCGTTGGCACGCGCGCTCGACAGACAATCGTGGAGCAGCAGTCGCGAAGTGAAGACCGCATGTACATGGCGACCCTGCATGAAGGAGAAGATGGCCGGCGGCTGGTTACCGTCAAAGGCCGGCCGGATCAAGTTCTTGCGTTGTGCGCCTCGGCGCTCGTCGAGGGTCGGGTGGTACCTCTTACCGCTGACGGCCGCCGCTCCATCAACGCCGGCGAAGAGCGCCTGTCCAGCGACGGCCTTCGCGTTCTGGCATTCGCATACGCGGAAGGCACGGAACTCGCGCTGGCTGATTTGGAGAGTGAGCCGATCCTCATCTGGGTGGGAATCGTGGGTCTCACCGATCCGCTGCGCCCGGATATCCGCCGTGTGATCGCGCAACTCAGAGACGCCGGCATTCGACCGGTGATGTTGACGGGAGATCAGAGCGCTACCGCGCGGGCGATTGCACAAGACATCGGGCTTGGGCACGACGGCAAGCTCGAGGTCCTCGATTCCACGGAACTCCAGGGCGTTCCGCCCGAAGTGTTGAGGACCCTAGCGAACAAGGTTGATGTGTTCTCTCGCGTCAGTCCGCTCCACAAACTCGAGATCGTCAAGGCGCTCCAGCAGTCGGGTCGCGTCGTCGGCATGACCGGCGACGGTATCAACGACGGGCCTGCGCTGCGCGCGGCGGATGTCGGAATTGCAATGGCTCGCGAGGGCGACGAGCTTGCTCGCGAGGTGGCCGACGTTCTGCTGCTCAACGATCGCGTGGTCAGGCTGATTGACCTCATCGCCGAGGGCCGCACGATCGCCGATGACATCGAGAAGTCGGTGCAGTTTGTCGTCTCGACGAATCTCAGCGAAGTGCTGCTGACCATTTTTGCTACTGCTGGTGGGTTTGGACTTCCGCTGAACGCTCGGCAGCTGTTGTGGATCAACGTCCTGACCGACGTCTTACCCGAGCTCGCGCTCGCCATGGAGGCGCCGACGCAGGATGTGCTCAAACGGCCGCCTCGGCCAGCAAAGACCCCGCTGGTAAGCAGTGAGGCCTATCGCCGACTGATCGTCGATGCGCTCGTGATGACTGCGGTGTCCTTTGCTGATTTCGCGCGGAGCGCCCGTCGTGACCACTCAGTTGGCAGCACGAAAGCGTTTCTTACCCTGGGCGCATCGCAGCTGCTTCACGCGATTGGAGCGCGATCCGAGAGTTCCGTGCTCGAAGGGCGACGGCTGCCACCGAATCACTACCTCACCGAGGCAGTGGGCGGGGGCCTCGTCGTTCAAGTGCTGGCAATGATCTTTCCCGCGCTCAGGCAGCTGCTTGGCAGCAGACAGGTGACGCTCTCAGATGTAGGTGTCAGCTGGGGCCTGGGCGGCGTCGCTTTGGCGGCAACCGAGATGTTCAAGCTGTGGCGCCACCACTGGGCACCGCGGCAGATTGGCCAGCACGCACAGGCGGGATCGAACAACTGAAAATTCGCTCGCTCGCGGATGCGTGCGACATGGAGGTTACACATATGGCGTTACCGGATGGTCAAGGGCGGTTCTTGCTCGTCGGCGTCGCGCTCGGAATCGGCGCGGCCACCATCGGGCGAGACCTTTTCGTTCCACTACGCCGTCTGGCCAGACCTATGGCTAAAGCGGCACTTCGGTCGGGCTTCTCAGCCGTCGAACGGGGACGCCTGTTCGCGGCCCGCGCCGCAGAGCAGCTCGAGGACCTGGCCGCCGAAGTCGAAGCAGAGCGACAGTCGGCAACCGGCGAACGAGATTAGTCATGCGCCCCCAAGCGTTCGCTGTGCATCGTTTAGCTCGACGAACGCGGCTGCAAATTCCCGCGTTGCGTCACGACCCCGAGCGGCTCCATTCCGTGGGTGAAGCGCTGTCTCGGTGTCCCGGTGTCAACTCCGTCCGCACGAACGAGCGCACTGGCAGTGTCCTCGTCGAACATGGCGACGTCGATCTCGACGTGATCGTGCTCTACGCGCAGGAGTCCGAGCTCTTTGACCTCAACCTCGAAGGACCTCGAGGACCCGGGGCCAGCCCCGGCGCAATTGTCGAGCGTAGCCTTGCCCGACTCGATTCCTGGGTTCGATCCGAAACCGGCGATCGCTCGACACTTGGATCGGTCGCATTTGTCGCATTACTTGTAGCCGCGGTCTGGCAGGCCGCTCGAGGACAGGTTTTGCCGGCTGCCGCGACGCTCGCGTGGTATGCGCTAGCCCTCGCGCCGGAGCGGGCGCGTCTGCTGCTTAGCTCGCTGCCGGAAGCGGCTGCGCAGAACGTTGAGAATTCACCATTCGGCGTCGCACGCAACGATGTGGCGCTGAAGAAAGTTACGTTCGGCGGGACTCCTGGCGAGCGTCAGGGCGGAGGCGAAATGTAATCGCGCGGCGTCGCGCCGCTGACAGCGAAGCTGCATGTCGCCGAGCGCTGCGTAGTAAAACGGATATTGCATCAGCCGATCGCGGTCCTCGATCGCACGAAGCGCCTCCAGGCCGCGCTGCGCGCCTTCGTGCGGTCCGATCGCAATAGCGCGATTCAGCGCCACGACCGGCGACGGGCGAACTGTCATCAGGGTGTCGTAGAGGCTGACGATACGGCCCCAGTCTGTGTCCTCGATGCTCCGATGCTCGCTGCTGAGGCATGCAGCGAGGCGATGGCTGCCTCGATGTGATATTCGGTCACCTCCACCCCGGTGGCCGATCGGTCGAGCAGCTGCCGCCCTTCGGCAATGAGGCGGCGGTTCCATCGCGATCGATCCTGCTCGACCAGCGAATTCAGATTTCCCGAACTTTCGATGCGTGCCGGTATACGCGCTGAATGCAGGCACATGACTGCGGCAAGGGCCAGCGTCGCGGGCGTCGATGTCAGCGAATGCTCGACGAGCAGCGAGGTCAGATGCAAAGCTTCCTCACACAGCTCGATGCGGACGGCGGATTTTGTTCGACGCACCGTGATAGCCTTCGTTGAACAGCAGATACAGCGCGCGATGGACTGCAGACAGTTGCGCCGCAAAATCAGCGTCGGCCAGATCGAAGAGGCGGCGCGATGTGGAGAGCACCTTCTTTGCCCGCCCGATCCGCTTCTGCGTGGCAGCGCGCGTGGTGAGAAATGCCGCAGCGACCTCGTTGACGTTGAACGCGCACAGAATGTGAAGGACCAGGCCGCCTGCGCTTCTTCGGAGAGTCGCGGATGACAGCACGAGAACATCATGCGCAGCAGGTCATCGCCAATCGCGGATGTGCTGAAGCGCTCGTCGACGAGCGGGACCATGGTCCATTCGCTTTCGACAGCCGCCCGTACTCCGGCGCGAAGGTACGCGCCGTCCGTTCGCGCCGCAACAGGTCGATCGCGCGGCGCTTAGCAGTCGTTATCAGCCAGGCCGAGGAATTATCCGGCACACCGCGGAATGGCCAGACTTCCAGCGCGCGGCAGAAGGCGTCGTGGACGACGTCTTCCACCAATGCGAGGTTGTGAACGAAAAACAGATGCGTCAGCACAGCGACCATCCGACCCGCTTCCCGCCGGAAGAAATGGTCGCCGAGCTCCACGTCTTACTCCATTGGTGAACGGCCTGTCGGCGGCCGTGCGGGCCACTGTCGATCGGCTCGTCACCGACATGGAGCTCGAGCTTAATCAGCGAGAACGGCGGGTACGGCCGCGAGTGAACGCGACGTTTTTTGCTGATCGAACCGGTTGACGACACCACCGGACGAGCCGCCGGCGCGCTCAGTCCTTCGTCGTTCGACCCTATCCGGGCTTACGCCCATCCTCGATCATCGTGGTTCGCTGCTGAGTTCGAGGTAACGGCCGACCACGCCGCGCAGACATGCCTGGATGATCTGCCATGCGCGACTTACGTGGGTCTCCAGTCATGCCCGTCATTTAGCAGGGCGCGTCGCACAACAGCCCCCCGGAAAGTGCTTGTCGAAAATCGATAAGCCTGTTATCGTTTATCGATACCAAATGGAGCATCAACGATGAAGCACCCGGCCGCGCTACGCCTCAGCGGGTTGGCCTTGCGCATCCTGATCTTCCTCAACTGGCTGTCCGGCGCGGCCATTCTCGCACTGCTCATCTGGTCAATCACGCACGAGCAATGGACGTTCACCGCGCTCGGCGTCCCACCTTCGCCCGAGACCCGAGCCCTCGTCATAGGTATGCGCGCGATTGCCGTGCTCGGCCTGGTCGCTATCCCGCTTAACTACGCGGTCCTCAAGCGGCTGCTCGCGATGGTCGAGACGGTGCGTAAGGGCGATCCGTTCGTCGCGGCGAACGCGTACCGTCTGCAGGCCATCGCCTGGGCGCTGCTCGCTCTCCAGCTACTCAGCCTCGTCATCGGCGGAATTGGCAGGGCGATTTCGACGCCCGCCCACCCGCTTCACCTCGATGCGGGCTTCTCCCCCAGCGGCTGGCTGGCCGTGTTCCTGACCTTCGTCCTCGCCCGCGTTTTCGCGCAGGGAACGCTGATGCGCGAAGACCTCGAAGGGACGGTGTGACATGGCGATCTGCGTCAAGCTCGACGATTTACTGCACGCGAGGCGGATGACCCTGACCGAGCTCGCCGCGAGCATCGATATCACGCTCCCCAACCTGTCGATCCTCAAGACCGGCAAGGCGCGCGCGATACGATTCTCGACACTCGAGGCGATTTGCGCGGCTCTGTCCTGCCAACCCGGGGATCTTCTGGAGTTTCGGCCCGACTCCACATGACTTTGGAGAATTGCCATGGCTTCGACTGACGCAACCGCTTCGTTTGGCACGAAGGACCGCGCCGATAGCGACGTTTCGCAGGCGCGGCTGTATGTGCTTCGCGCCACGTACCTGCTGCTGATCGTCGGCCTCGGCGCGACCAACCTGCCCGTTCTAATCAGCCACGACTCAACGTCGCGCGGGGTGATACCGAGCATGCTCGGCGGGATATGGCTGCTGGCCTTCATCGGCTTGCGCTATCCCTTGCACATGCTGCCGCTGCTGCTGTTCGAGTTCTTCTGGAAGACGATCTGGCTGCTCGCCTATGGATTGCCGCAATGGTCCGCCGGCCAGATGCCGCCGACCTGGCCCGAGGACTTTAAGGCCATCGCCGCGGGCGTCATCCTGATGCCGATCATCATCCCGTGGGGTTACCTCTATCGCCACTACATCAAGCAGCCGTCCGAGCGATGGCGTTAAGCCCCTCCAGCTCCGCCCACTTCATTTCGCCGGCCGTGGGGCTCGAGTGTTCCCGTTCCTCCTGCCCACCAGCGCCGTGCGTTCACTCTGAACACCAGCAGGGCGAGGCCGAATGAGACTTCGGTGATGCCGGAAGCCATGACTCTTGCGAAACCCCAGGATCGAAAGCGGTTGTGCCCATGACGAGCATGGCGCAGACGAACAGCACCCCGCTGCGGCGGTGAGCGGTCAGCGCGGCTCGCGCCAGAGATGCCGAGCGCGTGAAGAGGATGAATGTCAAATGAAACACAATAATGTTAACCATCACGTCTCTGCTCTCGATCCTCGTCTTTACGCTTCACCTGGCGGACGACATCGTCCGCGGGTTCGAGAAGGGAGGGGTCTGGAACCTCACTGCTGTGCTCATCTTTGTCGTGTGGCTGTACGGAACGTTGGTCCTCGCCGAACGGCGATCGGGGGGACGTCATCATCCTCCTCGGGTCGCTCCTTGGGTTGGGCGTGCCCGTCCTCCACATGACGGGAAGGGCTGTCGGCGAGATCGCCAGGTCCAACGGAGGCTTTCTCTTCGTGTGGACGATCATCGCGCTCGGCGTGACCGCGCTCTTCTCCGTCATCCTCTCTGCGCGCGGACTGTGGAACCTGCGACGGGGTCAGTCCCGGTAGGATGTATCGCATCGAACGACACGTTACGGCAGTCGCCCTCTTACTGACGTGCCGCCTGACAACGGCATGCACCCGATCGCCGACACAAAGGCTCTCATCTGCGTCGAGTTGCACGGCCGCGCGGGCGGCGATGAGCCTTTCCGCACACACGATGGAGCGAACGATGAAGTGGATCATCTGGAAGCTGGTCCTGATCGTGCTGGCGATCGCTGTAGTCGCGGTAAACGGCTGGATGCTGCCGGTCAATCACGAGGCGTCGCGCAGCGCCGTGTATACGCAGCCGATCGAGCACGTGTTTGCGGGCGTGGAAGCGCAGTATCGCGACGAGCAGGCGCGCAGCGATATCCGGATGGAAGTGGCGCCGTTACAACCGCCGCAGCGAATGATGACCCGCATCGTGGATCCATATCAGCCCTTCGGCGGCACATGGACCTTCGAACTGACACTGGAAGCGACAGGCACGCGCGTGACGATTCACAGAGCGCGGAGAGATCTATAACGTCGTCTTCCGGTTCATGGCGCGGTATGTGTTCGGATATACGGCGACGATGGAGAGCTTCTTGGCCGCACTGGGCCGGCGCTTGGGAGACGATCGCAGACGGTCCAGTAGGCCGAGGCGGTGTGCCCATGGGCCTCGCGATTGGCGGCAACAGAAAGCATCGAAAGGTCCGAGCGGGAGCTGTTAGATCAGCGGCGGGACGATCCTGGGCGGCCGGAGCTCACGCCGGATCGCATTCGCGAATTGCTCCGCCTCGTACCACAGATGCAGCTCGAAGGCGGTCGATTATCGCGTCAATGAGTCGATCCGCGGTGGCGGGGCTGGCGTCCTCGGCGACGTAGCACCAGACCTCCTCCGCGCGACGGCCGGGCTGTCCCTGTGACTGTCCTGTGAGCGCCAAACAAGGGCCGTCGAGGACTAACGGCAGCCAACGCGCCCAATCGGGGATGGCGAAAAAAATCGAAGGATTTACGAAAAAACGACGATAGCCGAGAGGCTGATCGGCGTTTAGCAAACCGCCCTACGCGGCCCTCTGGAAGTCTTCGATTTGCCGCATCCAGCTGGTCAGTGGGTTCCATTTGGGGAAAATCTGGTCCGCCAAAACCTTCATTCCTTGGGAGTCAGCGTCTGCAAATAGCCACTCAAGCTTCCCTTCGTGATGTTGACGGCCTCGCAAAGAAATCGAGCAAACGCAGATTCTGCAGGCGACAGATCGCGATCCTCACGGCTGTGGTGTTCGGCGTGCTTCGCGGGCCGCCTGCACGGCGGGCAGCAGCACCGCTTCGCCCGTGTTGCCATCGATCAGTTCAAGCACGCCGACGGATTTCCCTTGCGGAATGCGAGCGGCGATGCCATGAAAGAAACGCCGCTCCATTTCGCAGCGCACTTGCACGCGCCCAGTGCCTGGCTCGCTGGCAACGGGCAGGTCCACACCGGTGAAATCGAACGACGCAAACTCGCCGGGATCGAGCCCGATCTCATCGGTGCGCGCGACCACGCGGCCCTCGGTGTCCAGGATTGTGAAGGTGAAGAGCATCTTGTATCTCCGGCCATCTCCGTCCGGTGCCGGCGGGAACGGATTGAGTACAGTCAGGCGAAGTGTTTGCCGGGCACAAACCCAACGGTTGCGGTTCCCAGATCGATCCACACCGAATCGTTTCCCCCGACGGTCGGTAACGGCGGCGGCGTGCCGACGACAACAATCTCTTTTGGCTTGAAGCTGGCCAGTGTCCGCCCGCTGACCGTATCGACGATCTGCCGAGTCGTCAAAGGTGTCCGGCAGTGCGGCATGAAGTCGAGGTTGTTGAGATTGCCGCTCGTGGTCGCTTCCAGGCGCACCTGCACGCGGCCGGTATCGGGCCCGACTGGGCGGTCGATTTGGTCGCGATCGAAGACGAATGGTACGACTTGCCAGGGCCTGCAGCCGGCGCTTCGCTCTGTGCGATCACGCGTCCATCGGAGGTGAGCAGCCGAACCGATAGATGCCGTGCGCCGATCGCGCGCTGCTCTGTGTCCGCGTCGGCGAGCTTGGTCCACACGCAACGCAGCATTCCCGCGCGCGAGGCCGTTGCTTCCGGCAGAGATGATTTGATACGCGCGAGGGCTGGCCTGCGCGTGCGCAAGTGACGGCATCGAGCCACACACACGAAGCGCCGGCGCCATACTCGCAATCGTCGTGTGGTTTTGCGCAGCTCTGCTGTTCATAATCAGCTCCTACAGCAGGTCTACGTCAGCGACGCTCGATCGCTTCTGGAGATACACGCCCCAAGAGCGCAAGTAACAATGCGCTCCTCATCCATCAACCCTCGCTTGACGCGGGAGTCGGCAAGTTCGAGCAGGGGCGCAACGCCTTGCCATTGTCACCTGCCAATCCGTAGCGATTAGGGACCCGCGGAGCGCGGAGAAATCCACCTCGTTTCACCGGTAAACTGATCCGGGCTCACCATCGTGATGTCCATGGGGTGTTGGTGACTCATTTGCCTACGGCTGGTGTCGTGGGTGCCGGGCTGTCTGCCCTTGAGTTGATCACCGTCGCCGTCCGGCCGCGAGCGAGGCGTACGACCGCGCCGCAAAATGCAGTGCGCTGAACCGTTTCGAGCGACAACGCTATGGATCACGATGAAACCGGGCACGAACGTCCGCGTCGCAGGCGAGGCACCCTTCCCCGTGGTTCATCGTTCGTGATCGAGCACTTCCTCCTGCTGCCAATCGGCGCGCTCATCGCACTCGCGTGGGTGAACATTGAGCCCGAGAGCTACTATCGGTTCACTCTTCCGGCCGCCTTTGCGGTGAATGACGTCGCCATGGTGTTCTTCTTCGCCGTAATGACGAAGGAGGTTGTCGAAGCGGCGGCACCAGGCGGAGTTCTTCACTCGTGGCGAAAAGCGTTGTTGCCCGTTGTGGCGTCCATTCCCGCGGCTGCGGTGCCGGCGCTGCTCTATGTGCGCGCCGTCGCGGCGCTTGATGAGCCGAGACTGGAGGTCGCCTGGCCAGTGTCGCTCGCGACCGACATCGCGGTCAGTTATTTCGTCGCGCGGATCGTGTTCGGCAGACATGCGGCGATCCCGTTCCTTCTGCTCCTCGGCCTCATCTCGGATGCACTCGGCGTTGCCGCGCTCGCGTTGTTCAATGTCAATCCTCCGATTCACCTTGCCTTCCTGTTGCTGTTGATTCCCGCGATGCTCGTCGCGTGGGCGTTACGACGGGCGCGAGTCACGAGCGTTTGGCCCTATCTCGTCACCGCCGGGGGTCTCGCCTGGGCGGCGCTGTTCTGGAGCGGGCTCAATGCCGCACTCGCGCTCATGCCGATCATCCCGTTCCTGCCGCACGCGCCGCGCGATCCAGGCCTCTTCGTGGATGCCTCGCCCGACGCCACCGACACGCTGAATCGATTTGAATACTGGGCACGCTATCCGGCGCAAGTGGCCGTGTTTTTCTTCGCGCTGTTCAACGCCGGCGTGCCCTTTGGCGCACTCGAACTCGGCACGTGGGGCGTACCCATTGCGGTGATCATCGGCAAGCCGCTTGGGGTGCTTGTCGGCGCCAGTCTCGCGACCGTCATCGGTCTGCATCTGCCGCACCGAATCGGCTGGCGAGAGCTCATCGTCATCGGCTGGAGCGCGGCGATAGGTTTCAGTATGGGTCTGTTTTTCGCCACCGCCCTCCTGCCGCCGGGGCAGCTGCGCTCGGAGGTCAGCATGGGCGTGCTGTCGACTGTTGCTGCGGCGCCTCTGGCGATCGGAGCTGCGAGGATCCTGCGCGTGGGCAGGTTCGCGCGCCAACGTCGCGCCCAAACCGCGCGCTGACGTGTTGCGGGATTCAGCCGAGCTGTCCCCACGGACATGTTGCACTTTCTTGCGCGAGTTGTCGTCACGCCGGCTACCCCACGTGAAGGTGGGCAAATACGTGCGGTTCGAGCCCCGAGCACTCCGCGCGTATCTCGAGAAACACGAATGCCGAATATCGTGATTCGGTTCAGCGTCCGCCATCGAATCGAGGGCAGGCTAAACCGCGAAGGGCCAACGAGAGGAAAGGAAGTCTCTCGAATGGCTCAACGGAAACGACAGTACGGAAGTGGATGTCTTCTTCAACGAGGAAAGGGGTGGGCGATTCGCTGGCGGGAGCTCGAGATTCGGCCCGATGGCTCGAGGAAGCGGGTACTCCGGTACGAGAACTTGGGCCCAATATCGCGACGGCAGGCGAGCGACATCCTCTCGCAGCGGCTCGCGGCGGCGGGCAAGGCACCAGTGCGATCACTTGTGACGTTTCAGACGCTCGCACAGGAATGGCAGCGCACGGTGCTGCCGATGTACAAGCAATCGACACAGAAGCATCGTCGGTTCATGCTTCGGAAGCACCTGTTGCCGCAGTTTGGCAACAGGTCCCTCTCAGAGGTCACGCGGCAGGAAATTCAGGCCTATGTCGCTTATCTGATCCAGCAAGGATACGCGCCGAAATCGATCGATCACGTCATCGACGTGCTCAGCGCGGTGCTCCGAACGGCAGTGAAATGGGGCCATCTCCGAGAAAACCCGGCGCGCGGTGTCGAGTTGCCAACCCTCAGGACGGTGCGACCGAAGTGGGCATTGACGGTCCAACAAGCCACAACGCTGTTGCAGGGCCTGTCGCCCATGCCACGTGCTATGGTCGGCCTCGCCATCCTCTGTGGCCTGCGCCGCGGCGAACTGTTCGCGCTCCGCTGGAGAGACGTGGACCTGCACATGCGGACGCTCAGCGTACGTGAGGCGGTTTACGATGGTCAGTTCAGCACACCCAAAACGGCAGCCGGCATGCGCCGGATTCCGTTGTCGGATGTCGCCGTGGAATTGATTCGAGAGTGGCAACGACGAGCCGGAGAAGAGCCGCTCGATGGTCTCGTCTTTGCCACGCGAACGGGGAAAGCGATCTCGCCGAACAACGTGTTGCGGCGCGCCATCTTTCCCACCTGCGACGCCAGCGGCCTGCCACACGCGACGTGGCTGACGTTCCGGCGGACGTACTCCTCTTGGTCACACGACAAGGGGGTACCTGGGAAGGTGGTGGCGCAGCTCATGGGTCACGCCAACGTGGACACCACGTTGAACGTGTACACCCAAGTGTTGGAGGGATCGGTCCGAGCCGCTGCCGAGAAAATCGGGAGCGAATTGTTCACGATTGTTCACGCCA
>JBKPAJ010000111.1:0-15307 GCA_046726375.1 Acidobacteriota bacterium | reverse complement strand
TCACGGTGATCGCGAACATCAGGACACTGAGCACAATCACGATCACGTCGAAGATGTAGCGCCAGGTGCTCGACATCATGAGGCGGTGATTCTTCTCGCCGCCCGGAAAACCGCCAGGAATGCCCAATGCCCACCAGGTGTGCGGTGCCGCGAACAACACTGCCCAGACACACGCGGCAACGCTCAGCCATCGTCTGTATCGCGTGGCGTCGCTAAGGAGGTGCATCGTCAGGTCCGTCATGGCTGTTTCGAGCAGCGCACTCAGAGGCGATTCTGACATGAACAAGTGCAATCGCAGCCGTCACACGAAGCGCGGACGCAAGGCTCGCGCTCGGGACGTCCGGAACTCGGGACCGTGCGCACCGTCCAGGTTGCGACCGCTCCCGCCTTCACGCCGTTGACCATTCGTGACGAGAAGACCGCTTCGGTGCTGTGGGACGGAGGTCGCTAGCGGGGACGGAGGTCGCTGGCGGGGACGGAGGTCGCTGGCGCATGAACGACAGTATCGCAGCCGGAACCAACAGGCGTTCGCAATGTGACCAACCGCCTTGGTGAGATGGAGGCGACGTCGGATGAGCCCGGCGCGGCCGCTCGCATCAACCAGCCAGTGCGCCTCGAACGAGCGGTCGCCGTCTGGTGTGACTACGTTAATGTAATGCGGCATGCCGAACGTGAAGTCGCGCACGACAGCCTGGTCGAGCACCTCGATGCCAGCTTCGCGGTTTTGCTCGAGCAGATAATTTTCCAGGCGGCCTCGATCGAGCTGAAAGGACGGCACTGGCGAAAACTGCGGGGGCCCAAGCTCGAAGCGAGCGGCGATGTCACGATTGTCACCGTTGGGAAAGTGATAACGAAGTCCGAGTTTTTCAAGATGGCCGGCGCGCAGATGTGACTCGAGATCCAGGACCTTGGCAAAATAATGCGCGCCAATTTCAACGCTCGATTCGCCAACCTTGTGCGCGGCCTCGGGCGCCGGATGCCGCCGCTTTTCGGCGACGGCAATCCGCAACGAGGGATCGCTGCGCCGTAACTGACGCGCGAGGGTGAGGCCGGCGAGACCGCCGCCGGCGACAAAAACGTCGACGTCCACTAGTGTGTACCGAGCAGCGGCGGCAACGCGTTTAACGACCTCTGGATCGGCGAAATAACGCCTCCCTTCGAGGACAGATTATCGCCGAGCGCGACCATCGCCGTGTAAACACTCGGCTGCAACCGCAATCCTGAACGCGGACGACGCCCGGAAACAGCTGCGTCGTGTGGTAACCGCAACGAATCCGACAAGTGCCGCCGTGTGGCCACGAATGGATCGGGAGGATTGGTGTCGGAGAGCTCTGGACGTCTAATGGCCTGAAGCCGCACCTCTCCGACTGAATGGTGCACAATCCTCCCGAGCTTAGAGCAAATTATCGCCGATATTCAGGATACGCCGTTGAATCGCACGCGGCGATAGTTGGTTAGAAACTGAGACAACGGCAGTCCTCTGGCACGAGGACCGAGCACTGGCGAGGCATCGTGGTCGATTCCGGCGCGCACGCCTCGTTAGCCCTCGTCCTGAGTAGCACGAGCAATGTCGAGCGCGCGGCGGCTTGGCGCCGCCGCCATTCATGCACTATCGAATCTCGCCGAGACCGGGCACCGCTCTGGCCGCCAAAGCACTCGCGCGATGGCGATCAACGAATCGCATGCACCGCAGAAAGCAGAAGTCCGGAGACCTTTTGCCATAGTCCGACGTATCGCTCAAGGGAAATATTCGTGAGACCAGTTGACTAGCGCGATCGGTATCATCCCGACCCGGCAGGAGTCGACTCCTGCTGCCGCATGAACGACAGTTGATCCCAGTATCCGCGTTGAAACCGGATGAGCCCGCCGGCGACGTGGAAGAA
This sequence comes from Acidobacteriota bacterium, assembly GCA_046726375.1. GTDB lineage: Bacteria > Acidobacteriota > Vicinamibacteria > Vicinamibacterales > UBA2999 > DASPWV01. The sequence goes on along the minus strand of JBKPAJ010000111.1, from coordinate 13,424 downwards.
GCCACATCCGCGCAAACCTTTCGGATCGCGCCACTCGAGAATCGCCCACTCGCCGTCCTCGAACAGGTTCTCGATGATGCACGTCATCGTCGCGCACGCGAACTCGCGCGCGAACATCTCCTTGATCGCAGCGCGCCCATTCACAGGCTCGAAGACAACCTGATGATTGACTGCGTCCTCGGCGTAGAGCGCTGCCAGCGCGTCGACATCTGCCCGGTTGAACGCGTCGACCCACGTTCGAACCAAGGCCTTCGGTCTCAGCATCGCATCGCCGCACTATTTCTTCGTGACGTTCCAGCCGCCCGTGGCGAGCTCGGTGCCGTTCGCCTTTTCACGAAGCGACCACGTGCCGTTCGCCTTATTGCCCTCGAACGAGCCGGCCAGCACCACTTCTCCGCCTGGGTCGGGAGGGAAGTCGTAGTGCGCGCTCAACTTGTTGCCATCGAACGACACGGTTGTCAACGTCGCGTCGTAGGTGGGCTCGCCCGTGACCGACACCTTCCCCGCAAGCGCGCCGCTCTTTCCTTTTTCGAGGGTGATCTCGAAGCCCCCCGTGCCGGCTCCGTCCCATGTTCCGGTCCACGTGCCGAGGAATCGGTCCGGCGCGCCGCCGCTTTGCGCTGCGGAGCAAAGCGCGCCGAAGACGATCACCCACAACCAGACCGCGTATCGCTGTCGCACGGCTCCTCCGCTCTTTGGTCCGGTCAGGATACACGTACCTTATTGCGCGAGCACGTGGCTTGTGGTCACATCCGCGATCAGCTTCTCGTCCGCGCCGGAGACAATGGTGCGGACAACGCTCACCGTGCGACCGCGTTTGACGTAGCTGGCCACAGCCTTCAGCGAACCCTCGCGCTGATTTGCCAGAAAGCTCGCATTCAGGTTGATGGCGAGCGGAAACCCCGTGCCGCCTTCTGACGGCCGATCCGGGCCCATGACGAGAACTGTGGCGGCCACATCCGCCATCCATAGCATGGCGCCGGCATGCACGACGCCATACGGATTCTTGACGCCGGGAGCGATCGGCATCTCAGCGGTCACGCGCTCGGCGGTTCGTTCGGTGATCGCAAAGGTAATCGAGCCTTGTATGGTCACGGATGCTCCTGCGCGGCGAGATTCTATCGCCGAACCACGCAGAGCGTCAGCGGCGGATCGCCTTCCTCGTTCCGGGCATTCACGTTCCGCCCCCGGAGCGAGTGAGGTCTTCACGGCACGCATATGGATCGCATGGAAGAGCGCGCCTGGCGCTGCCGTGTCCAGGATCCCCTTCCCATGGGTAACCCGCCGTGCTGCGTCTGCGCCAGGACCGACATCTGGGACACGAAAGCCAGCACGAACACGATTTGATCAGATCCGTAGGCGCTGCAACACCCCGCGCAACTTCATTCCATCTGTCGACTGTTTGGGACCTTCACTGTGTGACGCGAATGACCTGGCCGTCGCCCGGAAACACGCCCATCACGGTCAGGTAAATCGCCCCGTCCCGAGTGATCACCATACCTGCGGGCACGAGGAGATCGGCCAGCACAGTCGTGCGTTGCCCGTTCGATGTGACGCGAATGAGATCGCCGAGCCCGACGGGCTCACCAAACAGGATGCTATCCGCGTCAATCTCCAGTACGTACAAATTGCCAGCGATGTCGAACGCGATGTCGATGATGTTCGTGAACCCGCTCGCGTACACCTCCGGCGCGCCACCCTCTGGTGAGACTCGATAGACGTTCGCGCCGCCTGCTGGGAACGGAAAGCCCGTGAGTTCGCCGACGTATAACGCGCCGTCCGGCCCGAGCGCCACCGTGGTAGGCACCGCCTGCATCGGAATCTGTACGAAAGGCGGGAACGGCAACTGCACGAGTCGAATCGGAAAAGTCGCCAACGTACGGGTCCGGCCACTCGTGTCGACTTCGATGAGCGCGTTGGCTCCCGCGTCCGCGATCACGCGCCGAGAAGGCAGCGTCAGGAGACCGTACGGGTTGCTGTCGACCTCTGCGCCATCGGGGTTCTCCGCCACTTCGTGGGCCGCGACGTCCGTCACCTGCGTCACGTGCCCACTTGCGCTCAAGTGGAGCACGGTTCCGAAGAACGAGCCCACGGACCCCAGATCAGATCGCCACGCGGGGTCGCCACCAAAGCCAATGACCACATAGGCGCCGCCGCGACCACGGAACGCGATATCGACCGGACCATCGGCGCCGAATCCACCCTGCGGCGCAATCGATGGCAACTCGCTCACGATTCGCACCTGACTGCCGAACTCGAGCGGCGAGATACGCGTGATCGCACCCGTTGCGCCATAACATCTGACTGATCCCCCGCCGCCGGGTATGCATGGTCCGTCACCGCCGCTGCCCGCCTCGGCGACGTACAGCGCACCCTCGGGTCCGAAGGCGAGGCCGCGCGGGTTGAACAGGCCGGTAGCGACGACTTCCCACGCCCCGTTGGCGCGCAGGATGGGTTGGGCAACCGGATTGACTGAGGCGCTCGAGGCGAGCGCGAGGACGAGAGCACCGACGACATACCGTGTTGACATTGGGCCTCCCAATCTCAGCCGCTACCGAGAAAAGCGCAGGAGAGGTGATCAGTCCAGGCGTATTCGTGCGCACACACCTGCGAACACGGCGCGCCAAGCCTGTGTCGTCCCCCGAGTCCTTGCTATCATCTCGGGCTATCCGCTACGAGTCTTGAAGCAGCGCTGACCGATCTATGACCAATCGCTGACGGCTCGCGGGGCAGGACTCATGCTCGACCAGCCACGTATCTATCGCTTCGGCGACCTGGTGCTGGATGGCGCTCAGAGGCGGCTGCTACGTGCCGGTCAGGACGTCTACCTACCACCAAAGACATTCGAGCTTCTGGTCTATTTGATCCAGCACCGTGGCCGAGTGATTCCGAAGGGGGAGTTGCTCGACGCCGTCTGGCCAAACGTGAACGTCGTCGAAAACACCCTGGCGCAGCGAGTTCGGGAAATCAGAGAGACGCTCGGCGACGGAGGTGACGGCGCCGCGTTCATCAAGACGATTTCACGCGTTGGCTACCAATTCACCGCCCAGGTTGACGGTGACTTCCCAGCTGAGGCGGCGCCGAAACCTTCTTCCACGCCCGTCGGAAGACGCGTCGCAGGTCGGGACGTGCTGCTATTCAGTCTCATCGCAATCGGAGCCGCCATTCTCCTCGTGTCACTCTGGCCGGAAGAAAGACCGGCTCGCCTTTCAAATCACCGGCTGGTCTCGGACTTTCCGCGATCAGCGAGATTCCCGAGCCTGTCGCCCGACGCCAGTACCATGGCCTACGTCGACGATGTGAATGGTCGACCGCAGGTGTGGGTGAGGAGTGTGACTGGCGGTCAGTCGACGCAGGTTACGTTCGTTGACGGTGTCGACCTTGGATGGACACGCTGGTCGCCGAGCGGTGACCGAATCTATTTCAACTACGATGGCGGCATCTGGTCAGTCCCCGCTTTGCGCGGTGCTCCTCACCGCGTCGTTGCCCGCGGGATGAATCCGAGCTTGTCGGCGGATAGCACTGTACTCGTGTACGAGGGGCTTGGAATGGCCGACGGCGATCTCGGCATTTGGGTGGCAAGCGCCGATGGCGCCAAGCCTATGCGCGTCGTGAGCAGACCCTACGCCATTGCCTCAATGCCAGCAGTCGCGCCTGACGGCCGCTCGATTGTGTTCTTCCAGTCGAGCGGAGGACCGCTTGGTGATCTCTGGATCGTCCCAACAGCAGGGGGTGCTCCCCGCCGTCTCACCTTCGACGATGTAGAGACCGGCTACCCGACCTGGACGCCTGACGGCAAGTTTGTGATCTTCTCCTCAAAGCGCGCCGGTAGCCGCACGCTCTGGAGCATCCCAGCAGGAGGTGGCGAACCCACGTCCATCACCACAGGTGCTGGCGAGGACAGCGACCCGCAGATTTCGCTCGATGGTCGCCACATGATTTACACGAACGTACGCCACAATTTCAGTCTCGAGGTCCTGAATGCGGCGACTGGTCGCCGGGCCTCGCTCACGCAACGTCGGACGTTGATCTCGGCTCCGAGGTTTTCGCCAGATGGAGGTCGGATTACGTTCTTCCATGAGGTCGATGCTGGTATCCACATCTTCACCGTCAGCGTCGGCGGAGACGAGATGCGGCAGCTCACGGTGACAAAGGGAGAACGGAATCTGCTGCCGCGCTGGTCTTCCGCCGGAGACACGGTGTTCTTTAGCCAAGTTCTCCCAAAGCCTTCGTTTCGGCGAGTGCTGGTAGATGGCGGAGAGTCCGCCGAAGTCGGACCATGGCACTGGGACGCGTGGGTGGAGCTGGATCCGCAAGAGGGAGCTATTGTCTACCAGAGGGATAACGCCACCCTCGTCCGATCGCTAGCCAGTGGTGTGGAAACAAAACTGCCAAAAAAGATAACGCGACCACGCTGGTCATCTGACGGACAAACGATCTTCGGAACTGACATTGTGAAGCTCTCGGACAGGATAGCGACAGACGTGATTGCATGCCAGAGCAATACGGCAAGCTGCCGCATCGTGACGAACGGCCACAGCCCCGTGCCCTCTCCGGACGGCCGAGCCCTCTATTTCATGCGGCCCCGAAAGCTAGGGATGCAAGAGCTGTGGGTGACTGATATACAGGAATCCAACGAGCGGTATCTTACTGAAATTGGTCCGTTCCGCCTTCCGGATCTGTTCATCGACGTTTCGCCGCAGCATCTCGTCGCCTGGGCGGCGTTTCATGAAGGGAAGCCGGAGACCTGGATCGCCACGATCAAGTAGGTCCCTTGTTCATCGCAGCTGAGTAGCATATCGGTCATTTCGGTCAGCGGAGGCGCGCCGATGCCACACTCTATGGACCTGGCTGAGATTAGAATCGCACTCCACCAGCTCCGACACGTTAGACTCTCTGAACAAGTCAATCTACGCCGCTTGGTCTTCAGGCGCGTTTCCTCCAGCCCCGCCTGTGGTGGTTTGGGTTGCTCACCGCGTGAACGCGCGATGGCGCCGACGCGAACGCGAAGCTACTGCGTTACCGTCTCTTCCAGCGTCAGTGTAATCGTCTTCGTCTCCCGATCCGCGAGTTCAACCACCATCCCGCCCGGAGCGAATCGCACAATCTTCCGAAGCGCCTCCTGCGCTGACCAGAACGCCGTTGGGGACAGCGCCTTTACAAGGTAGCGACCGGGACCGCGTGCCAACGCAAACGCACCCTTGCCTACAGCCTGCACTGCGCCAGATGTTGTCACCGATGGTTGCCAGAGTTTCTGATCCGCCGCGACCACCAACACCCAGGCACGCGGCCGCTTCGATCGACGACGGTGCCTTTCAACCGGGCCGGATCCTGAGTGAACTCGAATTCCAGGCGTGCGTTCGGATCTGCAGCGGTCAAGTCCGTGGGAACGTCGGTGATGTCGCTCCCGTTCAGCAAAACGCGCGCAGGCGACCAGTGATTCCCCCCCCGCAAGTGTGTAAGCGGCCCTGAGGACCCGTGGCCCAAACGCGTTGCGCAGGACAAACCTGCCGCTGGTGCCCCATCTGCGACAACGCCGTTCAGCAGCGGCGCTTTGTCGAGCGCGAGGGATGCACTGATAACGATAATCGGTGCGCCACTGTGCCGCAGGGTTGTCGCTTACCATCCGGAACTTACCGGTGATCGCCGTATCGCGGCGAACCTGATGGTGACGCCTGAAACATCCGATGTGCTGACTGGCACCATGGCGAAACCGACAACGGTCGCGGGCTTGGTGCGCGAGTGTGGCGTCCGGACGATTTCCAGCACATACGTCCGGGCCGCAACGGATGCGCGACAAAAGAGCCGTCCGGCGCAACGTTGACAGGTGTCGAGGCAAAGCTCCCGTTATCTTCTCTGCCAAGCATGAGAACGGCGTCTTCCGGCGGCAGGCGATCCGGATCGATGACACGCCCGGAGATGACGTACCGCTTCTCAGCGGCTTCTCTCTCCTGATCTCCTCGCACCGCCGGCATCGACAACGAAGCCAACGCAATCAAGCTGAAGACTGTGGCGCGGCTGTGGCGCGGCGTGGCGTGGCGTTACGGCCCAGTCACGCGGTTTCGTCGACGCCGCCATCTGACACCCGGAACTGGCCCGCGTCGGCGGATTCGAGAAGGCTTCGCGCCCGTTCGGCATCCGCCTCGGGCACGTCGATTTCAACCGCACCGAGGCCGTCGATGGTCAGGCCATGGGTCTTACGCAACGATTCGCCGCGCACCGCCGTCGGAATGCCCGCCGCTTCGAGAAACGCGCGCACCTGCTGCGCATGAATCTCGCCGCTTGCCACGAACACGCAACGCAATTGTCGATTCATGTCGCACCATCAACGATCAGCGATCAGCGATCAGCGATCAGCGATCAGCGATTGGCTATCGGCTATCAACTCTTTCCCTTGCTGAGAGCTGATCGCTGAGAGCCGAAAGCTGCCCGAACCGTTAGATGCCGTATCGCTCGCGTCGGACTAATTCATCCAGCGTCTGATTCGTCGTTGGATGATACCCCTTCAACGGAAGCATCCGCTCGTGAATCGCGTCGAGGATCCACGACGCTTGCGGGAAAAACATCGATTCGTATTCCGCCGCCGGCGTAATCCAGTTGCGCGCGCCGAGGACGACCGGCGGCTCGTCGAGATCGTCGAAGCAGAATTGCGAGAGATTCGCAGCCACCGTGTGCATGACGCCTCCGCGTTCGACCGCATCGCTGATCAGCACGACCTTGCCGGTCTTTTCGATCGACTCGCCGAGCGGCGCGTAGTCCAGCGGGTTGGCGGCTCGCAGGTCAATGACTTCGGCTGAGACGTTGAATTCCGCTTTGAGCCGATCGGCCGCCTCAATCGCCGTGTAGAGAGCGGGTCCGAGCGTCGCGATCGTCAAATCCTTTCCTGATCGTTTGACGTCGGGTACGCCGAGGTCGAGCTCGTAGTAGCCGTCGGGCACGCCGTCCTCGACGAACATCTCGCCAACGTCGTAGATCTTCTGGCTTTCGAAGAAAACGACCGGATCGGTGCCCGCGAGCGCGGCGTTCAGCATCCCTTTCGCGTCGTACGGCGTGACCGGATAGACGACTTTGAGTCCCGGAATGTGATGAACCAGCGCGGTGAAGTCCTGTGAGTGCTGCGCGCCGTATTTCGATCCAACGGAAACGCGAAGCACGACGGGCATTCTGAGCTGCCCCGCCGACATCGCTTGCCACTTCGCCAGCTGATTGAAAATCTCGTCGCCCGCGCGCCCCATGAAGTCGGCGTACATCAACTCCGCGACGACGCGACCGCCTTCGAGCGCGTAGCCAACCGCGGCGCCGACGATGGCGGCTTCAGAGATAGGGGAGTTGAAGAGGCGATGATAGGGCAGTGCTTCGGTCAGCCCGCGATACACCGCGAACGCACCGCCCCAGTCGCGATTCTCCTCCCCAAACGCGATCATCGTCGGATCGACGGAGAAGCGGTGCAACAGCGCCTCGAAGATCGCGTCTCTGACGTTGAACGCCTTCATTCTTGGCACCGGCTGACCGTCGTGCTTCGGCGTCCGAATCTTGCCGCGGATCTGCTGCACGCGGGGGTTGTCAGTGAGATCCTGCAGGAACTCTGGCGTGCGATCGTCGAACTTCTCGACGCGTTGGTTCGAAAACATCACCGTGCCGATCAAACCAGCATCGGGGGCAGTGCGCGGACTGACGTCGAGATCGACGGCAAGGCGCAGCATCTCGAAGACGGTGGATTCGATTTCCGCTTTCGCCGTGTCGAGCGCCTCGTCTGATGCAACGCGATGCTCGAGCAGCCTGGCGCGAAATGCCGGAATAGAATCAGCCTGCTGCCAACGCTCGATCTCTTCCTTCGATCGGTAGCTCGACGCATCGGACGGCGAGTGGCCGCTGAAGCGATAAGTGACGGTCTCGAGCAGCACGGGACCGCGGCCTTCGGCAATGACCTGACGCTTGCGGCGGAATGCATCGATGACCGGCAGCGGGTCGTAGCCGTTCACGCGCTCCGCATGCATCTGCTCCGGATTCACACCCGCGCCGAGCCGCGCAATCGACTGCATGGCCATGGTCTCGCCAAAGGGCTGGCCGCCCATGCCATAGAAGTTGTTCATGCAGTTGAAAATGATCGGGAGACCGCCGCCCAGCGACGGATCCCACAGCGTCCGGTATTGATCCATGGCAGAGAAGGTGATGCCTTCCCAAACCGGACCGCAACCAAACGACGAGTCGCCGATGTTGGCCACGACGAGGCCTGGTTTGCGATTGACGCGCTTGAAGAGCGCCGCGCCGGGTGCAATGGAACCGGAGCCGCCGACAATCGCGTTGTTGGGATAGATACCGAAGGGCGCGAAAAAGGCGTGCATGGAACCGCCAAGCCCGCGATTGAAGCCGGTCTCGCGCGCGAAGATTTCGCCATAGGCGCCGTAAACGAAGAACCGGAGCGCGAGCGCCTTTACCGATCCGGTAAAGCCTCGCTCGACCGGCCGCAGCAGCGCGCCGTCGCGATACGACTGCATGATCTGCAGCAGCGCGGCGTCGGAGAGCTGGCGGATGGCCGAAAACCCTTTCGCGAGAATCTCGCCGTGGCTGCGGTGCGATCCGAAGATGTGATCGTCGGGCGTGAGCGTGAAGGCCATGCCGACGGCGGCCGCTTCCTGGCCGATCGACAAATGCGCCGGGCCGGCATGGTGATACGTGACGGTCTTATACGTCCCTTTGGTCTTGATCTCCTGCAGCGCGTTCTCGAACTCGCGGATGCCGCACATGTCGCACCAGATGGTGATGAGATCGTCCGCGGAAAATCGCGCGCGTTCCTGCTCGAGCGTGCTGTCGTAGGCGTTGAGCGGAATGTCGGCGAACCGAAGGGTCTCCTTGCTGAAGACCTTCGTCGGCTCTATGACAATTGATTTCGGCATAGAAGTTCAACGTTCTCGACCTTGTCTTTGACCACCGCGAGGAATCGCGCGCCGGGACCGCCGTCGATCGCTTGATGATCGAGCGTCAGCGACAAGCCGATCGAATCGATGAAATCAACTCCGCCCGCCGTGCGCACGGGTTTGAGTTGTATCGCACCCACGCCGAGAATCGCGACCTGCGGCGGGTTGATCACGGGGGTGAACGCTTCGACACCCAGACCGCCGAGATTACTGATCGTAAACGTAGCGCCGGACAAATCGTCCGGCGAGATCTTGCCGTTGACCGCGTCTGTGGCGAGCGTCTTCGCGCGATGGGCGAGCTCGGCGAGCGTCAACCGGTCGGCATTGCCGATCACCGGGACGAGAAGGCCACGTGGAGTGTCGCACGCAAAGCCAAGGTGGACCTCGCTGCGGATGATGACCTCGTCATGTTTGTACTCGGCGTTGAGCGCCGGAACTTCGCGCAGCGCGTGGATCGTGCAATAGGCGACGAGATCGCCGATGGTGACGTGCGCGAGCTGCGGACTGGCCTTCGCGCGCGTGCGCAGGGCGGTGAGGCCAGTCGCATTTGCCGATGCGTGCAGCGTGTATTGCGCGGTGGACGCGAGTGAGTCGCGCATGCGTCGCGCGATGAGCGTTCGCGTACTCGACGCCGCCTCTGCGGCGGGGCGACGCCGCGCACGCGGACGCCAGGGACCGGGTGCGGCAGGCCCGCTTTCGCGGCTGTGAGTGTCGGGCCGCGTCGGCAAGGTCTCGCCGGAGCTCGCGCGAGATCCGCCGCGAGCGGAAGCGGATGCGTGGAGTGCGCCGGCTGGGGACGCGGGCCGAAAGCCCTCAACACTTTCTCCATCGCTTCCAATCACACACAGGTTGGTGAACACCGGCACAACGGCGCCTTCGTCGAAGAACATCTCGAGTAGCGTGCCATCAACCGGCGCGTTGATTTCAAATGTGGTTTTATCGGTCTCGATTTCCGCGATCACTTCACCGGCCGTTACGGTGCTGCCTTTCCGCGTGAACCAACGCGTGACAATGCATTCTTCGACGGTGGTGCCGAATTGTGGAACTTGTACTGCCGTGGCCATCTCAAAAGGCTTCCAGTGCCTTCCATGATTCCGAGAACTGACTCAGCGTGCGCTGTGTCAGTCCAAACGAGATGAAATCTTCAGGCGCCATGCCGTGCGGCTCGTAGGCCCGCAGAAAATCGGGCAACTGTCGCAGCCGCGCGACGACATCCTCTGAAACGGGCCGGTCGATGCGCGCGTCGTGCGCGAAGTCTTCCGACGCAAACGGTCTCTGATACGTCGGATGGATCGACATCACGAGCGATGCACCGGCCAGCTCGGTCAAGTGGTAGGGTCCGCGCAACGCCGCAACGAGGAGCGTGGCGTCGTAGCGGCAGCGCTGATACATCGAATACGCGCGCTTGGCGACTGCGAGGCCAGCCTGGCGGATGTCGGCCTCGCTGACCGACGCACGCCCGTCATGCGCAACCTCGCGCAGGTAATCATCCAGACGTCCAATCATGATCACCGCAAAGCATTTACCGGGTTCAACCCCGCGCTGACGCGCGCGTGCGATGCCCGCGCGATGGCGCTCTGCGGTGGCGATCGCCTGCGGCACCGTGAAACTTACCGTTACCGTGGATGTGATGCCCTCGGCGATGCAATCTTCGAGCACGTCGAGCCCTGCGGCCGTTGCCGGAAGCTTGACGGCAATGTTGGGCGCCCAGGCGTGAAACCGTTTGGCCATTGCCGACATGCCGTCGCGGTCGCCGGCGCGCGCCGGATTCACTTGCGCGCAGACAAAACCGGCGGTCCCGGCGCTGCGCTCGAACAGCGGCCGCAACTTGTCGGCGGCGCCGGTCACCGCGATTTGCATCAACGATTCCGCTTTGTGCTCCGGCGGCAAGTTGCGCGCCTGCGTGCGCTCGATCGCGGCGCGCCAGGTGGCCGCATTTGCCGCGAGCGCGGTGCTGGCGAGCACCGGATTGGTGGTCACGCCGCTCGCGCCCCGCGCCAAACCGAGGTCGAGCTCAGCCGGATCCGCTGAATCGTGCCACCACTTCGTCGCCGTGCCGGCGACGAGCCAATCGAGATAGGTCTGCCCCACGCGATCGTGCGAGATATTCCTCTACTTGACCGGTAAAGTAAACTCATTTACCGTTCGCCGGATGACGAACCTTCTCGATCGTCGGGCGTTTACCAGGAGCGTGCTCGCCGGCCTCGCGGCCGCCGCGTGGCCCACATCGGGTGCCGCGCAATCCCGCAAACTCAGAATCGGCTGCACCGCCCTCATCTGGGGCGCCTTGCCGCGCTCGCCGGAAAATCTCGCCACGGCCGTGCGCGACATGGCGAGTCTCGGGTTTCACGGCTTCGAGACGTTCGCGTCGATCCTCTACGACATGGACGTCAAAGGGACGCTCGCCCCACTGCTCGCGCAGCATCCGATTCCGCTCATCTCCGGATACGCGACCGTCCAGCTCATCGACGCCTCCACCCGCAAAGAAAACCTTGCGCAGCTGATCGACTGGGGCAAGTCGCTCAAGAAACACGGCGGCCGGTTCATGGTGCTTGCGCCGAACGGTGTGAAGCGCGAGGCGTATAACTTCGCCGAGCATCGCGAGAAGATCGTCGCCGGCTTGAACGAGTATGCCAAAGCGATGAACGATCTCGGTCTTGGCGCCGGGCTGCACCAGCACACGGGCACGGCGGTTGAATCACGCGATGAGACCTACGCGGTGATGGAAGCGGCCGATACGCGCTATCTGAAGTTTGCGCCGGATGTCGGTCAGCTTCAGAAAGGCGGTGCGGATGCGGCGAAGGTGGTCAAGGACTTCGCATCGATTACCGTCCACATGCACTTGAAAGACTACAAAGGCTGGGAGCACTTCGCCGGTTACTGTCCGCTCGGCGAAGGGAAGGTCGATCTCAAGTCAATTCTCGACACGGTCGAAGCGTCGAATCCAAACGCGAACATCATGCACGAGCTCGACGGGTCGCAGAACGCACCTTACACGCCGCTGCAGACCGCGGAGATTGGCGTTGCGTACCTGCGCAAGCTCGGATATACCTTCCGAAGCGGCCGCAGCCTATGAAGGCGCGTGCTGTTCTCGCCGCCCTGGTGCTTGCGGCCGCCACGCTCGGCGCGCAGGCGCCCGCGTCCAGGTACACGACGTGGCGCGACTACGGCGGGTCGTCCGACTCCATGCAGTACTCGGCGTTGCGACAAATCGACAAACGCAACGTCAATCAACTCGAGCTCGCGTGGTTCTATCCCGTTCCCGACCGCACCAGTAATTTCGGCTTCAACCCGATCGTGGTTGACGGCGTGATGTACGTCCTCGGCCCGCGCAACAGCATCGTCGCGCTCGACGCCGCATCTGGCAGGCAGGTGTGGGCGCACGGCGTCGAAACCGGCAGTCCCGGGAATCGGGGCATCAATTACTGGGAGAGCAAGGACCGCTCCGATCGGCGGTTGATCTTTGCCTCGGGAGGCGCGTTGCGCGCGCTCGACGCCCGCACGGGAATGCCGATCGAGCAGTTCGGCGCCGAGGGTACGGTGGACATGCGCGCCGGACCGCTTCGCCCGCTTGGCAACCCGAGTGGAACGCCTGGCCGCGTCTTCGAGAACCTGTTCATCACCGGATCGAACACCGGTGAGATGTATCAAGCGCTGCCTGGTGACATCCGCGCCTACGACATCGTGTCCGGGACGCTGGTGTGGACGTTCCACACGATCCCGCATCCCGGTGAATACGGCTACGACACGTGGCCCCCGGACGCGTACAAATGGGCCGGCGGCGTCAACGTGTGGGGCGAGATCTCGATCGACGAGAAGCGCGGCATCGGCTATTTCCCGCTTGGATCGCCAACCCACGACAGCTACGGCGGGGACCGCAAAGGCGCCAATCTCTTTGCCAACTCACTGCTCGCCCTCGATCTGCGCACGGGACAGCGTCTCTGGCACTTTCAAACGGTTCATCACGACATCTGGGACTACGATCTCACCACCGCACCGAAGTTGTTGACGGTGCGCCACAACGGCAGGCCCGTCGATGTGGTCGCGCAGGCAACGAAATTTGGCTTGCTGTATGTGTTCGACCGCGTCAGCGGCCGGCCGCTGTGGCCGATCGAAGAGCGGCCGGTGCCGAACAGTGATGTGCCCGGTGAGGAAACGTCGCCCACGCAGCCGTTTCCGACCAGGCCAGAGCCGTATGCGCGGTTGAAGTTCGACGCGAGCGACATCAACCCCCATGTCGACGCGGCCGAACAACAGCGCCTGCGCGAGATTCTCGCCAAGGCGCGCAACGAAGGGATCTTTACGCCGCAGACGCTCGATCGCAACCAGATTTCGATTCCCGGCGAGCTTGGCGGATCGAATTGGGGCGGCACGGCCGCCGATCCGACCACCGGCATGTTGTATGTCCGTACGGCCGATCAGCCCGCAATTCACAAGCTGCGGCAACCACGCGCGGGCAACGAGGACACCGGTGGGAATCGAAGCCCGTCAGAAGGACCGCGGCCT
>JBKPAJ010000110.1:0-5732 GCA_046726375.1 Acidobacteriota bacterium | reverse complement strand
CGTGGGCGTACGGCGTGTGCCCGGCATCGGAAGTGAATAGGTACTGCTCGTTGACGGTGAGTGGCAGCGACCCGGCTGTACCGCTCAGCCGAGCAAGCAGAGTTGTCACAGGCGATTGCGGACACGCGGACGGCGTTTGAGACGAAAGGATGGCACGGAGTGGTTTCGACGAGAGTCCAGATTTACGCGGGTTCAGGTGAGTGCTGACATCCGCCGCGTGGTCGCCGCGTTACGCCGGGCGTTGACGCACGTCGTCGCCGTTTTTCGGGTTTTCAGCCGCCGGTGCACTGGGGGATCGGGCACGACCAGTGGCTCGAAAGGCACCAGAGACTCCTCTGGATGCGCGTGGTCCGTGTGTCGTCCGCGGCCGGTCTGAATCCGTGTGAGTCCACGTTCGTTCGTGACCAGCCTGATCCGCGGGTGTCCGCATCACTCCGTGACGAGCTCGATCCAGTCAGTCGGCGTCACTCCGTGACCAGCCTGAGCCGTGCATATCCGCGTCACTCCGTGACCAGCCGGACCCGCGTTGAGCGACCCCGACCGACGCATCCACGATAAGATCCATCGGCTGCGCAGCCCGCGATCCTCATGAGCCGACGTTCCTACTTCTATCCTGGCCCTCGGCGACCGCGACCCAACCGCATCTGGCCGGGCGCGCCCTATCCACTGGGAGCGACGTGGGACGGCGTCGGCGTCAACTTCGCCCTGTTCTCCGCCCACGCCACCAAGGTCGAGCTCTGCCTCTTCGACTCGCCGACGGCGACGCGTGAATCACACCGCGTGACACTGCCCGAGCAGACCGACATGGTGTGGCACGGCTACATGCCCGACATCCGGCCCGGGCAGCTCTATGGATATCGCGTGCACGGTCCGTACGACCCGCAGGCTGGCCATCGTTTCAATCCGCACAAGGTCGTCATGGACCCGTACGCCAAGGCGGTGGGACGCACGGTGCGATGGGGCCAGTACGAGATGTTCGGCTACAAGGTCGGTGACCCCGCCGCCGACCTCTCGTTCGACGATCGCGACAATGCGGCGTTTGCGCCGATGGGGACCGTCATCGACTCGACCTTCACGTGGGGCGACGACCGCGCGCCGCGCACGCCGTGGCACAAGACCGTGATTTACGAGATGCACGTGCGCGGCTTCACGATGCGTCATCCGCGCGTCCCCGAGCTCCTGCGCGGCACCTACGAGGCGCTGACCACAGACGAGGCGCTGGATCACCTGGTGTTGCTCGGCATCACCGCCGTCGAGCTGATGCCCGTTCACCACTTCCTGAACGATCAGCAGCTTGTCGAGCGGGGTCTTTCGAACTACTGGGGCTACAACACGTTCTGTTACTTCGCTCCCGAGATCCGCTACGCCGCCGCCGGCCACATGGGCGACGCCACCGTTCGCGAGTTCAAGCGCATGGTGCGGGCGCTGCACTCTGCGGGGCTCGAAGTCATCCTCGATGTGGTGTACAACCATACGGCCGAAGGCAATCAGCTCGGGCCGACGATCTCGCTGCGCGGGATCGACAACGCGGCCTACTACCGGCTGGTCCCCGACAACTCTCGCTTCTATCTCGACTTCACTGGCACCGGAAACACGCTGAACATGCGCAGCCCACGCGTGCTGCAGCTCATCATGGACAGCCTGCGATACTGGGTTCTCGAGATGCACGTCGATGGCTTCCGCTTCGACCTTGCCAGCACGCTGGCACGAGAGCTGTATGAAGTCGACCGGCTGGGAGCATTCCTGGACATCATTCACCAGGATCCGGTGATCTCGCAGGTGAAGCTGATCGCCGAGCCGTGGGACCTCGGCGAGGGCGGCTATCAGGTGGGCAATTTCCCGGTCCTCTGGACCGAGTGGAATGGCAAATATCGCGACTCGGTGCGGCGCTTCTGGCGCGGGGACGACGGCGTGGTGTCGGAGTTTGCGACGCGCCTCGCCGGCAGCAACGATCTCTACGAGATGAGCGGACGCCGTCCCTACGCGAGCATCAACTTCGTCACGGCCCACGACGGGTTCACGATGCATGATCTCGTCAGTTACAAGGAGAAGCACAACGAAGCCAACGGCGAAGAGAACCGGGACGGCGAGAACCACAATCTGAGCTGGAACTGCGGCGTGGAAGGTCCAACCACAGACAAGGCGATTCTGGCGCTGCGGAGTCAACAGAAGCGCAACCTGATGGCGACCCTCCTGCTCTCGGCGGGCGTGCCGATGCTGAGTGGCGGCGACGAAATGTGCCGCACGCAGCGCGGCAACAACAACGCCTACTGCCAGGACAACGATATCAGCTGGACCAACTGGGAACTCGGACCTGAAGAGGAGGCGTTCCTGGACTTCACGCGTCGCCTCGTCCACCTCCGCCAGTCGGAACCGGTCCTTCAGCGTCGCCGGTTCTTCCAGGGCCGGGCGATCCGCGGCGTCAAGGACATCATGTGGGTCGATCCGTCGGGCAATGAGATGACGGACGAATCCTGGAACTCGCCGCTGATTCGCAGCCTCGGGGTCGTCTACTCGGGTGACGGCACCGGCGAGGTCGACGAGCGCGGTCAAACGATCACGGGAGGCACGCTGCTCGTGCTGATGAACGCGCAGAACGAGACCGTGCCCTTCAGGCTGCCCCCCGCGGGCGCCGGAGTGTGGCAGCGAATCTTCGACACGACGAATCCAAAGCTGCCGGAAGCGGTACAGGCCGCAGGCACCGCCTACGACCTCAAGGGACGGTCGCAGGCGGCGTTCCGGCTCGTTGCACCGCCCAACAATGCGATCGGATGACGGCGACGACCACATGGAGACCCTCGCTCGGCGCCTGGATCGATGACGCCGGCACACATTTCCGCGTGTGGGCGCCCGAGGCAACGTCGGTCTCAGTCGTCATCGAAGGCAGCGGCACGGCACGACCACTCGCATCCGAAGGCGCGTCCGGGTACTTCGCCGGCGTCTTCAGCGATCTGGCAGATGGCACCGAATACCGGTATCGCCTGAACGAAGGCCGGGCCTTCCCCGATCCGGCGTCACGCTGGCAGCCGCACGGCGTTCATGGAGCTTCGGCGGTCGTGGATCCCCGCGGGTTCAGCTGGAAGGTTCAAGGCCGGGGCAGCGTCGCGTCCGACCGTCTGGTCATCTACGAACTGCACGTCGGCGCGTTCACGCCGCAGGGCACGTTTGCCGGCGCCGCCGAGCGACTCGAGGCGCTGGCGCGCCTCGGAATCACCGTCATCGAGCTGATGCCGGTCGCCGATTTCCCCGGGCGCCGGAACTGGGGCTACGACGGCGCGTCGCTCTTTGCGCCGGCGCGATGCTACGGGTCTCCGGACGACTTGCGGCGTCTCATCGATTGCGCCCACGGCCTCGGGCTTGCCGTCATCCTGGACGTCGTCTACAACCATCTTGGCCCTGACGGGAACTACCTGCCGAGCTTCAGTCGGCACTACTTCACCGACCGTCACCACACCCCGTGGGGCTCGGCGCTCAATCTCGATCAACCGCGCAGCCGCGAGGTCAGAAGGTTTCTCATCGAGAACGCGTGCTACTGGATTCATGAGTTTCGCTTCGACGGCCTGCGCCTCGACGCCACGCACGCGCTCGTCGACGACAGCCCGCGTCATCTCGTCGCGGAGCTGGCTGCATCGGTGCGCCAGAGCGTGAACGACCGGCGCGTGTGGATCTGTGCCGAGGATCACCGCAATCTGGTCGGCCTTCTCAAGCCGGAATCGGAAGGCGGCTGGGGCCTGGACGCGGTATGGGCCGACGACCTGCACCATCAGCTGCGACGCCGCGCCGCCGGAGACTTCGAGGGCTACTACGCGGATTTCGACGGCTCTGCGGATGACATCGCGCGCACGCTGCGACAAGGCTGGTTCTATACAGGGCAACAGTCGCGTCGGCGCGGCGAACCGCGAGGCACTCACACCGAGGGGATCGCGCCGCATCGTTTCGTCATCTGCCTGCAGAATCACGACCAGGTGGGCAATCGCGCGCTCGGCGACCGTCTTCATCACGTCGTCGAGCCGGCCATGTGGCGCGCGCTGTCGGCCTTGCTGCTCTTCTCGCCGCAGACGCCGCTGCTCTTCATGGGGCAGGAATTCGCGGCCAGTACGCCGTTTCTCTTCTTCACTGATCATGACGACGAGCTCGGGCGGGATGTGACGGCGGGACGGCGCCAGGAATTCCAGTATTTCAGCGCCTTTGCGGATCCGGCGCGGAGGGAGACGATTCCCGATCCGCAAGCCGAGGCGACGTTCCGGCAAAGCACGCTGAATTGGTCGGAGTGCGCGCAGCCTGGGCACAACGAGGTGCTGCGACTTTACGAAGCGCTGCTGAAGCTGCGACGAACGCTGGTTCCGGTGCCGGCCGGCGCAGTCGAGGCCGCTGCACTCGATGAACGGTCTGTGATGCTGAGTCGTGCGACCGCTGAGGGCGACAGGCTCGCGCTTGTGGTCCATCTCGGAAACCGCGGAACAGTCGTCGTTCCGCGGCAGCAACCTTCCGCGGTGTCAGACCCCGTCAAGCGAATCGCCTTCAGCACTGAGGACCAAGCGTTTGCAAGTGATCCGCAACCGGTTGTCCTCGAGATTGGGGAGAATAGCGAGCGCCTGACCTTCTCGCGCCCCGGCGCGGTCGTGCTCCGCCTCTGACGCCTGGCCCGCCGCAGAGGCGCAAGGGGCAGACAGCCACAGAGCGCACAGAGTTGCCGCACAGGCGCAGAGGCTCACAGAGCGTGCGGCCACCAACCCTGGAGGCAAGCGACTCTGTGCCAGATCTCTGTGGCTCTGCGCCAGATCTCCTCGCCTCTGTGATCTCCGTGGCTCTGTGGCGAGCTTCGCGTCTTAATCTTCGTCCGCCGTCGCCGTACTCAACGTCCCCGCAGCCTTCTTCATCAGGTATGTCTTGATGAACTGATCGATGTCGCCTTCGAGGATGCGATTGACGTCGCCCACCTGCTCCTTCGTGCGATGATCCTTCACCATCTGGTACGGCTGGAGGACGTAGCTGCGGATCTGGCTGCCAAAGGCAATGTCCTTCTTCTCGCCGCTGATCTGGTCCAGCCTCGCCTGCTGCTCCTTCAGGCGCTGGTCGTAGAGACGTGCCTTCAATACCTTCATCGCCGAGTCGCGATTGCGATGCTGCGATCGCTCGTTCTGACACGACACGACGATCCCGGTCGGAAGGTGTGTGATGCGCACGGCCGAGTCCGTGACGTTGACGTGCTGGCCACCCGCACCGCTCGAACGATACGTGTCGATACGCAGATCTTTCTCGGGGATCTCGATATCGATATCGTCGGGCAGCTCCGGCCAGACGAAGACCGATCCGAACGACGTATGACGCCGTTTCGCCTGATCGAAGGGCGAGATCCGCACCAGCCGGTGCACTCCGGCCTCGGCCGACAGCAATCCGAACGCGTACTCGCCGACAATACTGAGGGTGGCGCTCTTGATGCCGGCCTCCTCGGCCGGCTGATAGTCGAGGATCTCGCGCTTGAAGCCGCGACGCTCCGACCATTTCACGTACATCTTGAGCAGCATCTCGGCCCAGTCCTGCGACTCGGTGCCGCCCGCGCCGGGATGGATCGTGACAATGGCGTTGCGGCGATCATGCTCGCCGCTCAACATCTTGCGGGTCTCCGCCTGCTCGACGTCCGCCTGGAACTCGTCGAGCCCCTTGGCGAGATCGCTGTCAACCGCCTCACCGGCCTCGGCCCACTCGACGAGGACGCCGAGGTCGTCGGT
>JBKPAJ010000109.1:0-15951 GCA_046726375.1 Acidobacteriota bacterium | reverse complement strand
GCCGAGATCGACGATCGCGATGTGTGGGACGAAGTTCTCCAATGTGAGCCCGGTGGACCCACTTGGGTATCGACCGAACGGATCGAGACAGCTCTGACCGCGTTTGCCGACTTCGCCGATTCGAAGATGCCGTTCACGCTTGGTCACTCGCGTGGCGTCGCGGACTTGGCCGAAAGCGCGGCACGCCACCTTGGTCTGTCGTCCGAGGACGCAACGAGCGTACGCCGAGCGGCGCTGCTGCACGACGTTGGCCGAAGTGGGATTCCAAATGCGATCTGGGAACAGAAAGGCGCACTCTCAGGCGATCAATGGGAGCGGGTGAGACTACACGTGTATTACACGGAGCGGGTGATGGCGCGCTGCGACTATCTGCGGCCCATCAGCACGCTGGCCGCCGCGCATCATGAACGTCTGGACGGTTCGGGGTATCACCGAGGGACGCGGGCGGCTGATCTCGACATGCGAGCGCGCGTGCTCGCGGCGGCCGACGCCTGTCAGGCTATGATGCAGGCGCGACCACATCGTCGCGCCCGCACGGTCGACGAGGCAGTACGCGAGCTACGCGCTGAGGTAGCGCCGGGCAGGCTGGACGCCGAGCAGTCGAGGCCGTTGCCGCCGCCGCTGGTGTGGTTTCACAACGCAAGGTCGCTGCGGGTCCCTGCCACCTCCCAGAACGCGAAGTCGAAGTTCTTCGGCTGATGGCCCAGGGACACTCGAATCGGGAAATGGCAGCGTTGCTCGGAATCACAGCCAAGACAGCCGGCCATCACGTCCAGCACATCTACGACAAGATCGGCGTCTCCACGCGCGCGGCGGCCGCCGTTTTCGCGGTCGAGAACCGCATCATCTAGCGGGGCCGGGTTCTTTCACCTGCATCGGGCGATCGCCCGATGCGCCACCTTCAGCCGATTTCCGATACTGCGACTGGCGTGCTCTGCTCGACCCGCGCGCGTGGCCATCGATCGTCAAAGGAATCATTCAGTCCCTCATCTTGGTCATGCGTGGCGCCCAACCGGTTCCGTCGCTCAACCCACAGGTTGGCCGGCTGGGGCTCCCTGCGGATTTCTTGATCGCGCCCGACGGCCGTGTGCTCGCATGCAAGTACGGCCGTCATGCGGATGATCAGTGGTCAGTGGAAGACGTCGTCAATCTTGTGTGGATGCGCTGGTCGCAAAGTAAGCCGCCGACTACATCGGCAGCAGCGCCAGGCGCACGAGACGTGCGCGCTCCAGTACGCGATCGATGATGGCCTGCGCGAGATCCTGGTCATCGCTCTTGAAATTCTCGCCGTCGAGTGAAATCGGACAGACCGTCACGGTAGCTGAGAAAGCGTGGTCGCCAGCCAAGCTCCCGTTTGATCTTCGCGTTCGACACAAAAAGCGTTGTATCTAGCCACGCTGCCGCCATGAGCGGCGCGACGACGCGCATCACCCACATCGGTACGGAGAGCGGTGGCGGTGCGCCGACGGTGCGCGCGAGGTGCTCGGCGAAGTCCCGGAATCGGGCCGGTTCATCATCCACAACGTTGTACGTCGCGTGAAGCCGACCATCGTGCGTCGTTGCGGCAGCCATCGCTGACGCAGCATCCTCAACATGAATCCAGGGTACGCCCATTCCTCGCGCACGCTTCGGCACCGGCAGCCAGCGTCGACGTAAGAGCCGAGCCATGACGTCGGTGCCAGCGCCCGGTCCGTAGAAACCACCAAATCGCAGGATGACGCTGTCGATTCGCCCTGTCCGGCCGGCTTCTTCGACTTGTGATTCCTCCTCACGTAACGCAGACAGTGCGGGTTGAAGGCCACGATATGGCGTGAACCGCGTCATCGGATGCTCTTCGGTGATCGGCTTCGTGCCCAGGTTTCCGAACCCGTAGACAAACACCATCGACTCGACCACGAGGCGCTGTGCACCGGCGGCCAGCGCAGCGCTTATGAGATTTCGCGTGGCTGTTCGTCGGAGTTCGTTCGTCGCGACAAGATCTCGTGGGCGAAGCGGGCCGTGCGCCGGAATGCCGGTGAGGGCGTGCACGACGACATCCGGCATGCAAGACATGATGGCCGACCGCACGCTACTGGCGTCGAGGGCATCTCCCACGATGGTGTGTGCGCCGAGTGCTTCAATCGTTCGCACACGCCGTCGGGTTCTCGCGAAGCCGGCGACCTCGTGACCTTGACCAAGCAGGTGCCGCACGAGCGGCACGCCCAGGGCACCCGTGGCGCCCGCAACGAAAATTCGCATTCTGTAGTCGGTCTCTCGACCGCGCTCCGGATCCCTGCCGTTCGCTCGATCGCGCGGCCCTGTGTCCATTGTGTTCAACGTTCGGCTTGGTACATGGCAGAAATAAAAAATGGACCTTCTAAGCGGACCGCCATGTGGCTAGGGTGGACAAGAGCGACCAGATAAGGAGGGAGTCATGACGATCGAGGAAAGCAACAGTCGCGTGATGCTCGAGATCTTTCGCGCCATCGAACAGCGCGATCGCAACCCAGGCCAGAGCGACGAGCAGGTGCTGCGCAAAGTCTTTCAGCCTGACGTGGAGTTTCACTGGCCTCCATTTCTGCCCTACGGCGGAGTCTCGCGAGGCTTCAGCCACACCGGTGCAAAGTGGACCGACACTTGGAATGCGCTGCAGCCGACTGACAACGAGCGGCGCATGAATCCGCGAGTGGTGGCGGCGAAGGACAAGGAGGTCGTCATTCTCTGGCGGCAACGAGGCGTCAGCCCGAGTGGAGCGCGATTGGATTCTGAAGTGCTCGCACTTTACGAGCTCCGCGACAGGAGGCTCGCTCGCGCACAGATGTTCTACTTCGACCCAACCGCCGTGATGCGCTTCTTGGAAGACGCGAAGAGTTGCGCATCCCGCTGAGCGACGAGTGTCCGTATCGAGCTTCTCGGAGTCCTTCGAGTGTGGTCATAAAGCAGCGGATCTCCTCTCTATCTCGCGTGGGAGTGTCGTGCAGGCGATTTCGTGGTGGCGCATCGACACTACGCCCTCGCGAGCAACGTCCGCATCCTGACCAAGTTGTTAGGCGGCGGCGGTGAAGGTCAGGATCCAGTCCACCAGCTCGCCACCACGATGAAGCAGTTTCCGCAAGCCGCCCACTGTCTTCATCCAGCCAAACACCTGCTCGATCAGCGTGCGCTTCCGTTGGCTGACGTCGTATCCGGCGTGGCGCGTGGTGCGCGCATCGATCGCGCTGTGGTCCTTCTGCGCCACGTGCGGCGTGACGTCCAGCTCACGCACCGCTGCCACAAAGCTGGCGACATCGAAGTGCTTATCACCACCCACGGTCTTCGCGCGGCCTTCCGCGGTCAGCAACACGACGGCGGCCTCGCGCTCCGCCGTGCCCGCCGCCGCCGTGGCACAGACGTTCGCGACCAGGCCGTGGCGATTGTCGAGCAGCACGTGGCCGAGATACGCCAGTTTGGCTTCCGTCCCCTTCCCCTTGCGATACAGCTGCGCGTCGGGGTCGGTGGTCGAGGCATGCGTGTCGTTCTTCCGGGTCTCACCGTGGAAGTTGACCGTCGGGTTCCCCGGATCATCGGGCCGCGCCGACGGTCCCGCGTCCTTCCGCTGAAAGCTCTTGAGGCTGGCCCACGCCTCCAGCATCGTGCTATCAACCGTAAAGTGCTCATCGGACAACAGGCTGGCTGCCTCGGCCTGCGCACGGACCGCATCGAAGAATGCCGCGGCGACATCGCCCTGCAGGAGCCGATCGCGATTCTTCGAAAACGTCGTCGACGACCAAATCGGTTCGTCCAGACTCAACCCAATGAGGTAAGCAATGTTGAACAGCCGCCGCATGGCCATCGGTCTACTGATAATCGGGTGCGCTGCCCCTTTCAACGCGCAGGCCCCAAGCCAGGGAGCCAATCAGGAGCAGGCTGCGGAGCTCTGGTCTGGCTGGTGGAAGCTCAATCTGGAGAAGTCGACATACGAGGGAATGCCAAGACCGATGCCACCGGAGAGTCAGGTGCGCCAGTACACATTTCGTCCGGACGGATTCTGGGTGGAGTCAGTTTTCACCACCAACGCCGCTGGACTGCCGACGTTCATTCAAAGGGTCTTTAGGCTGGACGGTACACAACAGCAGTCGTCGTTCGGCGCCGCAACGTTGGCCGAGTTTCAGGCCACAGGCAAACGACCGTCTGAACCAACAGCGAACTACAGGGTGATTGATCAATATACAGTCGAACGCTTGAACAAAGAGCCGGCTGGGACCGTTCGGTCCACAACTCGAACCGTCTCCCGAGACGGCAAGACATTCACGTTGACCATAAAAGGGACGAACCCGCAGGGCCAGCCGCTCAATGAGGTCGAATTGTTCGAACGCATCGCGAAGTAGGATCTCGATCGCACGACCGCTTTAGCGTTTCTCGGCGCTTGCAGCATGCTGGGAACACCCATTCGAGAAGTGGTCACGTGCTCATTGAGTTAGATCGTCAATGGCACAGCCAAGGCAGTTCCGATTATCACAGCATCGCCACGATCATTCCTAGCAGGAGAGTCCGGCCTGTCAGAGACGGCAGACGTCCTTTTTCAGCACCCTGCTAGAGCATCTTTGCGTGATCGTCGGGCAGAGATCTTACCCTTGGATGACGGCCTTCGAATGGACCCGTCGATCGCCGCCGCCAGTCCTTCAACGCCGTCGCGGATTTGGCGCGCGTCATATGCCGCGAATCCGAGGAGGAAGCCCTCGGGCCGTGGCGTGTTCACGACAAAGTGTCGAATCGGAATCGCTTCGACCTTTCGCCTCGCGGCGGTGTTGCTGACGGCGTCTGCGATCAGCCCACGGCCGAGCCATGCGGGGATCTGTATACCGGCGTCGGCTTCGGGGATGCTAAGCGCTCCCGCCAAGGTCCGATGCATTGCATCACGAAGCACTGTCAGCCGGTTTCCGTACAGTTCGCGCATTCGGCGGATGTGACGTCCGAAGTGACCGCCGTTCAAGAACTCGCACATGGCGGCCTGCTCCAAGATCGACGAGTGTCGATCCGTGACGAAACGCGCCGCGGCGAACTTATCAACGAGCGTCGGTGGCACGACCAAGTAGCCGAGACGAAGGCTGGGCAGCAGGACCTTGCTAAAACTACCTGACAAAATCACCGAACCGCCTCGGTCGAAGCCTTGCAATGCCGGAACAGGGTGCCCTGAGTACCGATATTCGCTGTCGTAGTCGTCTTCGAAAATCCATGCGCCTTTCTGACGCGCCCACCCGAGCAGCGCCAACCGGCGATTGACCGGCATCGTTGCACCGAGGGGAAACTGATGCGCGGGCGTCACGTAAATCAGTTTCGGGCGGCGACGCCGGCACAGGCGCTCCGCCACCGTGGAATCAAACCCCTGATCGTCAACGGGCACCGGGACGAGTCGCGCCGGTAATGCTCTGAACATGGCGGTGATGGTCGGGTGACACGGATCCTCGACACATACGCGATCGTCGGGATCGATCAATAGCCGGATCGCCAGGTCCAGGCCATGCTGAATACCTGCCACGATGATCACCTGATCGCCGGTACACCTGACGCCCCGTGCGGACCCCAAGTAATGTGCGACGGCTTCTCGGAGGGGCCGATACCCACGCGAATCGCTGTCGGCGAGCAACTTCCGTGTCGCACGCCGCATGCACCGTGCGGCGATCTGTGCCCACAGTGCGACTGGGAATTCGTCGATTGCCGGTTCCGGGCGGAATGCCCGCGGCGGTCCAACACCCGTCTCCGGCAACGAAGGCAGCCGACTCGCCAAGCGAGAGAGCGAGGGCCTTCGATGCCGGACGGCTGAATCGACATTGGTGCCAACGCTCGCAGTCAGGAAATCCTCGGGCAGCTGGGAATTCACGAAGGTCCCGGCGCCGGTTTTTCCATCCACGTAGCCTTCCGAATGCAGCTGCTCAAACGCCGTCACGACCGTGCCGCGTGAGACGCCGTAATGTTGTGCGAGCTCCCGGGTTGGTGGGACACGTGCTCCACGCGGCAGCCGGCCAGTGAGGATAGCCGACCGAATCTCGTCATAGAGCCAACGCCATAGGGTGTCGTCTGGATTCGGCGCATCAAGCGCAAGGTCGACAGCCGTTGCCACTTTTGGCATACGGATAAATGGTACATCAGTTTCACAAGGAATCGATGTTTTGAACGAACCGCTTGGGCCGTCCGCAGGCAGTCAAAATGACGCAATGGCCCTCTGGTTGAGGTTTTGTGCTGGTCCGAAACGGAAGCCGGCACCTGGATTCGCGCTCAATGTACGGACGCGACCTGAATTTCATGTTTCGTGAGCTCATAGTGGTACATCCGTCACGCCAAAATGGACCTTGCGGTCTGGATTCACGTTGACCGTTGGATTCTCGGCGGACGCCCTCGCCAAGGAACTCGCCGGCATCAAGAACTACGACTGCTAGTCTCGTGGGCGACGAGGGTGTGCCTCGTCATGGAGGCAGTTGCCGCTGCACGGGCGGCTCGAACCTGCCGCAGGTGCGTCTCCGCCCAGAGGCAGATCGATCGGAGCGGCTCGAGGAGCGTCTTGCCAAGAGGCGTGAGCGTGTACTCCACACGCGGAGGAACCACAGCATGGACGCGCCGACGCACGATGCCATCGCGCTCCAGGGATCGCAACGTCTGCGTCAACATCTTCTGCGAGATCCCGCCGATCATCCGTTTGAGTTCGCCGTGGCGCCGGACCCCGAAACTGAGGGCGTAGATGATCAACATGCTCCAGCGATCAGCGAGCAACGCCAACACCTCACGCGAATCGCAGTTCGGATTGAACACGTCCGGTCGAGGTTTCGTCATGTTCGTCCTCACACGGTAGGAACTCGGAGCGCCTACAGCACTTTCAGGTGCCTACTTGTCAATCGGAACGTGACTATGCGATCGATTGATATTAAACGCAAGGCCCGCCTCGCTGGCAGGCGAAGCCCGAGTCAAGACGATGACGAAAACATTCGGCCGAAGCTTCTATGACGAGCAAATTGCCTTGATGACGCTCGGCGACACAGACGTGCTCGTTGACCGGCATTATCACGTCGATGCTTCACTCGTTCGCTTCGACGGCGTGATTCGCGGTCACGACGCGCTGAAGCCCTACTTCCGAAGGTACCTGGAAGCCCTGGGCTCGCTGCGAGTGGTCTCCACGGATCAGTTCGTCGAGACCGAGGACTCGATCTTCTTTGAAGCGACAGTCGAAACGACGGCATTCGGTGTGGTGCGCGTCTACGACGTCTTCGTCCTGCGCGAAGGGAAAGCGACACATCATTTCGCCGGCGTGAAGTAACCGAGATGCGCGCGTGACGGGCGCCTGTGACCAACCGTGCGCGCGCCCGCCGTCGACCGCGGTACGATCAGACGTTGATCGGAGGAAGGCCCATGTCTGTTGTCGGCTCGTCGTTGAGGACGCATTGCCTTTCGCCGTCTCGGGTTCGCCCGCCCGTTGATGCGGCGATCGGGCCAGCCGGATACGCGCGTATGTTTCCGGAGCTCGCGTCGTTCCAGGCCGACGAGGCATTTCTTCACGCGATCGGGCGTGCGGGCGGCCTGTGTGACTGCGGCGATGTGGAGGACAGTGCCGCGTTGCTCGGTCATGAGGCGGCTGGATGGCCGATCTTCGGCCAATTCGTCGCGCATGACATCACCGCCGATCGCTCCGCACTGCAGAGCCACGTCGACGCTCGGACGCTGCGAAACGCACGCGCACCGCAATTGAATCTTGAATGTTTGTATGGGGACGGTCCCGTCGGCCATCCGTTCTTGTTTCAGCGCGACGATCCCGCGAAATTCCTGCTTGGCGACGACGGCCGTGACATCGGCCGCAATGCCGAGGGCATCGCGATCATCGGTGATCCGCGCAATGATTCGCACATGCTCATGGCGCAAATGCATCTCGCGATGCTGAAAGCGCACAACGACTTTGTCGATGAGGCTCGAAGACGCGGCCGCTCAGAACACGAGGTATTCACCACGGCCGCTCGTGACTTGCGATGGCATTACCAGTCCGCCATCCTGAACGAGTTTCTGCCATCACTCGTCGGACGGTCACTGGTCGATGAAGTCTTAGCCGATGGTCCGCAATGGTTCCGTCCAAATGGAGACGTGTTTATCCCCCTCGAGTTTGCCGACGCGGCGTACCGCTACGGCCATTGTCAGATTCGCCAAAAATACCAACTGAATCGCGCCACCGACGCGGTGCCGATTTTCCCCGACCTGCTGGGCTTTCGACCCGTGCCGCGTGATTGCGCCGTCGATTGGACGCTCTTGTTCGATGCACCTGGACATGACGCCGCGCAGCGGGCGAAGAAGATCGATGGCCGATTGCCTCGTTCGTTGATCCAGCTGCCCGTTGCGATTACGGGCGAATGCGAAATCGATGAGTATCACTCGCTCGCGGTACGCGATCTGCAGCGTGGACAAGGCGTCGGCTTACCCTCCGGCGAGACGCTTGCACAACATCTCGGAGTGACGCCGTTGACGCCTGACGAAGTCGGATTGCGCGCGACTGGGTGGACCGGCGAGACACCACTCTGGTACTACATCCTTCGCGAAGCCGCAGTGATCACGTCCGGCGATCGACTCGGCCCCGTCGGGGGACGCATCGTGACCGAAGTGATCGTCACGCTGCTCGAGCGCGACCCCGCCTCGGTTCGTTTCGCCGGCCGCGAGTGGGAGCCACGATGGACCCTGATCGATCTGCTGACATCCGGCGAGCCCGCGGCCGCGACGTAGGAAACGCGGACGAGGCGTTCGCCCAATATTGAGGGAGTCGTTGGCCAGCGATCCTCTGCTCGATCTGAAGACGACTCGCGTCGAAGCGCTCTCCGATGGCGTGTTTGCCATCGCGATGACGATCCTTGTACTGAACATCACGGTCCCGACGGCGGCGACTGTTTCCGCCGACCGGTTGCCCGCAGCGCTGCGTGAGACAGCACCGCAGGTGCTCGTCTACATCGTCACATTTATCAACCTCGGCGTACTGTGGGTGGGCCAACACAACCAATATCACTTCATTGTCCGCGCGGACCGGTGGTTCTTATGGATCAACATTGGGTATTTGCTGTTGATCTCGTTCATGCCGTTATCGACCGCGCTGCTGGGGCATTATCCGCTCCACCGCGCGGCGTTGGTCGTCTACGGCATCAACCTCATTGCGGCGACGCTCATGCTGGCGGCGCACTGGCACTACGCCACCACCACGGGACAATTGACGCGCGATTCTCTGTCACCACGCGTCGTTCGCCTCGCGCATCGGAGGATTCTGGGATCGGCAGGCGCGTACACGGTCGCGTTGCTGCTCTCGCTGGTTGTGCCCGTGGTTGCCTTGGCGTTGTTTCTCGCCGTCCCGCTGCTGAATGTGTTTCCCTTCACGTTGGACCGTCACTTCCGGGCGCATTCCAAAGACTGAGCTCGCTGCCGTCTCGATCGACGAAATGCCGAGGGAAACGCCATGCTCATCCCTAAGGAACGCGACCAGTATCTGGCTCACTGGTACATGCCGACGAGGTGACGGGTGCCCAAGTTTGTGGCTTGCAAAATTGAAAAGGTATCAATCTCGTGATCGAATGCCGTCGTTCAGTTTCCGCTGCAGTTGTCAGGATCTTGCGCACGTCGGAAGGTACCGAAGACGCCATCCTTGTCGATGACGAGCTGTGTTGCGCAGAGGCCCTCACGCCGCGCGAGCTCGGTCGTGAGTGAGTGTGTGTCATCACGAAGCCACGCTGGCACCGGGCCCGGTTGCTGCGGGCGGAATATCGCCACAGCGCTCGTCCCCGTTTGTTTGAAGCATTCGTTGAGTTCTCGGTACGTGTTGGCGCGCGACAGATCGAGCTGCCACTGCTTCGATCGACACAGCTTCACATCTGATCCGTTGGCGCGGAGGCTCCAAACCTGCCACATGCTTTGCCACCCGTCCTCGGATGTGCGCTGCCAGTCCCAGTCCTGGTGTTGCGCCAGGAAGATGATCAGGCTGAATTGATCGACCAAGACGGCAGCCGGCACGCCCACCGCCGCGCGAAACTTCTTCACATGCACCGGATACAGAGGTGTCCGATCGATCGATGAGCGCTGAAAGGACGATACCGCCGCAACACTGCTGGCAGCGATCAGAAGTCCAGCAGCAACCTGCCACAGTGGTTGTGACGACCACGGCCCACGCAGGCGCCGGCGAACGGATTCAAGCGCCGTGAACAGGCAGATGACGAGGAATGGAAACAGAAAAAACTCGTGCCGGAGCTCGCCGCCAAACGGATAGCGACCGGCGACGGCCAGAAGGACGTTGAGTGGAACCATCACGGCGACGAATATGAATGGCACGAGGGCCGGACGCGAGCGTACGCTGCGCACGCCGATGATGCAAAGGGCGACGAAGAGAAGCCCAATCACGATGACCGGCCCTCGATCGAACCCGAACGTTGGAACCGACAACGCAAAGAAGTGTTGCGTTGTTCGTGTGAAGAACGACATCAGAGGTTCACGTCCGCTCGCAAACAAATACTCACGCAGGTGACCGAGGCTGATCGACCATCTCGCGGCATGGAACTGATAGGCGATGGCCGCAACCGCTGCCGGCGTCAACAGCATCAGGGTGAGCGATAGCGGTCTCGTCTTCATCTCGTCGATAAGACGTTTGGCCCAGCCGCGATCGACGAGGGCGAGAATCACGGGTGCGAGCAAAGTCGCAGCAACGAAAAAGAACATCGAGTACGAGGTCAAGACCGCCGCGCTCGCCGCAGACGCGAACGCGATTCGGTTCCTCACCCCGGCCGCTGCCGGCTCAGAGATCCAAACGAGATACGCGTCAAACGCCACCAGCATCAGCGCAATCGCCAACGCGTACGGCCGAACCTCCAGGCTGATATCGATTGCGGTCAACGACAAGCCAAACGCTGCCGCCGCGAGCACGCCCAACCATCCACTTGCTGTCAGTCGTGCGGTAATCCTTGCGACCAGCCAGGTGGAGACGAGCGCCGCCGCGATCGAGACGAGTCGATCGGCGAGGAGCGAAAATCCGAAGAGCTTCATCGCACCAATCAGCGCAAGGTAGAAGAGTGGTGGGTGCTCGCCTTCTTTCACCTCGTGCCAGAAGCCGGCCCAGTTCGTCTGGCGGGCGATAAACACATGCCACGCGGAGTCGTAGCCAAGATTGTCCTGAAGGGCGAAGAAAATCCGGACGATTGCGGCTGCCGCGATGACAAGCAAGAGGGCAATCGTCGCGATCCGAGACCATGAGGTCGCCATCATCATTCCATTGCGCGCGACTTCGCGAGCGCGAAGACGCCGAAAACTCCCTCGTCATCCACCATCAACCGCGCCGGGTACAGCCCCCGTTGGCGCGCCAGCTCGTTGGTGAGCGACTGTCCGCCGTGGAGAATCCACTGCGGCTCGAAGCCCGGCTGCTGCGGACGGAATACTGCCACAGCGCTGGCGCCGGTTTGCTTGAGGCAGTCGGTGAGGTCCTGGTACGTGTCGGCGCTGGAAAAATCGAGCTGCCACTGCTGCGATCGACATAGCTTTACATCTGATCCATGACCGTAAATATCCCAGACCTGCCACATGCCTTGCCCGACGTCCTGGAACGTCCGCTGCCATCGCGAGTCATCGTGATTCGCCAAGAAAATGATCAGGCCGAACTGATCGACGAGAACCACCGGCGCTTCGCCCACCGTCTCGCGAAATTTCTCCACGTGGTGGCTGAAGAGCGGCATCGGATCGATCGACGTCGCCTGGAACGAGGATACCGCGGCCAGGCTGCTGGCGGCCACGAGGACCCCGGCGACAATGCTCCATAAGTGTGGTGACGACCATGCTCCTTGGCGCGGTCGGGCGACCTCAGCCGCGGTGAAGAGAGAAATGACGAGAAATGGAAACAAGAAAAACTCGTGCCGCAGTTCCCCGCCAAATGGGTAACGCGCAGCCACCGCCGCGAGGATGTTGAGCGCAGTCATCACGATGACAAACGCGAATGGCACCACGGCGACGCTCGAGCGCAAGCGTCGCATTGCGACCACGCCAAGCGCCGCAGCGAAGACCGCCATCAGCGTCAGCGGCGTTCGGGCAAAGCCGAACGTGGGGAGCACGAGGGCGAGGAATTCGCCTGTCGTACGACTAAGAAACGAAAGCACCGACTCACGCCCGCTGGCATAGAGATAGGACCCGACGTGCTCGAGAAGGCCCGACCATGTTGCAGCATGCATCTGATACGCCGCGGCGGCCACGGCGATTGGTGTCAGCAGCATCAAGGCGAGCGCTACGGGACGGGCCCTCAACTCATGGACGAGGCGGTTGCGCCAGCTTCGATCGACGCACGCGAGAACGATCGGCGTGGACACAGCGGCGGCGAGAAAAAAGAATGCTGAGTAATGCGTCAAGACTGCCGCTGTCGCCGCGCCGCCAAACAGCATCCGTTTACTGCGGCTGATCTCAGCTGGTGCGTGCATCCAGTCCAGATAGGGGACAAAGGCCGCGAGCATAAACGTAACCGCCAGTGCATAGGCACGAACCTCGAGGCTGACATCGAGCGCGGTGAAGGACAAACCGAATGCAACGGCGGCGACAACACCGGTCCAGGCGTTGGACGTCAGTCGCGCGGTGACTCGGGCGAGTAGCCAGGTTGACGCCAGCGTTGCCGCAATCGACACGGCTCGATATGCGAGCAGCGACGAGCCAAACAGCTCGACCGAGGCAACGAGTGTTAGATAGAAGAGTGGCGGATGGGCATTGTTCTCCACTTCGAGCCAGAAGCCGTCCCAGCTGCTCTGACGCGCGATGAAGACATGCCAGGCAGAGTCGTAGCCAAGACCGTCGTGGAGCGCAAAAAGAATTCGTACGATCGCGCTGACCGCGATCACCGCGAGTAGGGCAGCAGTGGCGGCAACAGTCCACGAATGCCCAGGAATCCGGAGTGACGAATGTTCTCCCGTCATGTTCCCGCAACACTCAGA
Source organism: Acidobacteriota bacterium (assembly GCA_046726375.1). Classification (GTDB taxonomy): domain Bacteria; phylum Acidobacteriota; class Vicinamibacteria; order Vicinamibacterales; family UBA2999; genus DASPWV01. The sequence goes on along the minus strand of JBKPAJ010000109.1, from coordinate 3,028 downwards.
ACGTGGTGCTCACGCCGTCGCGCGTTGGGGTTCTTCCGTCGCCGCATGTTTCAGCGTTTCGGCCAGATGAATGCTTGCCTCGATGGAGTCGTCCAGGAGCGCTTCGACCGTAGGCAGCGGCGACGCGACGAGGAGAATCTGATACGAGAACAAGCCTTTCGAAATCCGGATCAGCCACGAGTTGACCTTCACCAGTGCCAATGAAAACCGGTTCACGCCAAAGGCAAGAGGAAAGGGCGCCGGCACGCCCTCGAGTCGCTCAACGCGATAGCCGCACTGTTCGAACAGCCGCTTCAGCGTCGCGAAGGTGTAGAGCCGTGTATGGGTTAAATCGAGAATCCCGCGGCGCCCGTAATTGAAGTTCCCGAGCAGCATCTGCAACCTCAGGATCAAGAACACGACATTCCCGGTCGTGACGATGAATCGCGGCGCGGTGTGGCGGCTGCTCGCAGCCTGCCGGAGGATATCGAGAAACCGTTCGGGCTCGTGGAAATGCTCGATGATGTCGAGCAGGAGGACATGATCGTACGCCGTCAGATCCACATCCAGCGGCTCCGGTTCCTGCCACGTAATGAAACGACGGAACACGGACATGTCACAGGGAGAGAACTGATCGACGCCGTCGACGACGCATCCTTTGCGGGTGAGCTGCACAGCGAACTCGCCGGGGCCGCAGCCGACGTCGAGGACCTTGGCCCCGTCCGCAACGGCGTCCAGCGCCATCGTATGAGACGAGGCGTAACCGAGCTTCAGAGTGTAGTGTCGATTGGTTGCGTTCTTAATGTCAAACTTGCGGTCGTAAAAGACGTTGGCACCATGCAAGCGAGCGCCGATCGTGGCGAGGACGACGTCGAGCGCATACCTCATTCCATTCACGCGGCAGATCTCGTCACCGTAATATGTCGGGATTGGAACCTCCACGATGCGCAGCTGCGCCAGTACCAGTTGAATGATGACCTCGGTGTCAAAGTGGAAAACGTTGGCGTTGTACTCGAACGGGATCTCGCGCAACGCGCTGACACGATACGCACGGAACCCGGAATGGAACTCGGACAGCCGCGTGTTGAGCAGACGATTCTGAATGAAGGTGAGCACCTTGTTGCCCACGTACTTATACAGCGGCATTCCTCCCCGACGCGCCGCGCCCTTGATCATCATGCGCGAGCCGAACACAGCATCGGCTGATCCGTCCTGCAACGGCGCCAGCATCGTCGGAATGCACTCGGGGGAATACTGGCCGTCGCCGTGCAGCAACACGACAAAATCAAACCCATTGCGGATCGCGTACGAGTACCCGAGCTTCTGATTGCCTCCGTAGCCCTGATTCGTCGGGTTGTAGAGAACGGTTACACGGCGACCAATCGATTCTGCGATTCGCAGACCGATCTCAAACGTTCGATCGTGGGAACTGTCATCAATAACGAGCACTTCGACGTCGAGGTCCCAGACGGATTCAGGGATGCGTTCGAGGACGCGAGCGAGTGTGGTTTCAGCTTCGTAAGCAACGACGAAAATGAGGACGCGGGGCCGCGCGGCGTGGTCGGGCAACACTCTCCCTCCGTTCGACTCGGATCCGTGGATCGCAGTCAGCGGGGGAAGGTATTGAATCGTACTGTGACGATTGCGGACACGCAAGCGCTATGGAAGTCGCATCGTTCAGCTCGCGGCTCGCGTTTGACGCCGGTCGCGCTTGACCGTCGGTGGCGCAAACTGCAGAGGATCAGTTGATTGACGACGCATGACGAGCTGGAATGCGCCAGCCCTATCGCCGACGCTCGCAGCCGCTTTCCGATCGCAGTGGACGCCGTGCCGACGAGGCCGCGCCTTAATCAGCCCCCTACGTGTAATGCGCCATTTTCCGAATGAAAAGCACAACTGAGACGAGGAGCACCGCCGAAACCGCGATCATCAACACCCCGGTGACGCGCATGCTTCCGGAGACCCGAATCGCGTCCATCATGTTGGACATGAACGTCATGATCCCCACGCCTGCCGGTGTTCCGGTCGCCATCAGCACGAGCAGGGTTGCGAAGGGCAGCAGCACCAGCAGCGCGACAATGGCGATCAGCCACCTGATGAGTTGTCGTTCGTTCGCCATCGAAACCTCCACGCTTCAGAGGCGATCGGATTCAAAAGCACCGCCAAGCCGCGAGATCGTCGTTATTACAAAAGAAGCACGTAACTAATCTGCTGAGCTAGGTGACACCGTCGTGCCCACGGCCGCGTTGGCGTCGTCGTCCACGAAACGCATGTTTCCGCGCACGCGGCGAATGCCGCGGTATGTGTGAGCGTCAGCCGAACGTGAAGGCGAACGTCTCCACGCCAGCATCGAGGAACTCGATGTCGAACTGTCGATCGACCACAGGTTTCGGCTGTCGGATCAGCTGATACAACCGTCGTTCGACAACCGTGCCGTTGTCTCTGGGCAGAGCCGAATGATGGCCCAGGTGCCACCTTCTCGTTTTCCATTCCGCTCGCGCCCCACGGCACCACGCATGCGGTACCCCGAACGAGGTACTCATGACGAGGCGATGAGACGGTCCGTCCGCGCCTGCTCGCGCGAGGCCTGCCTCAAGCCGTTCAACGGCCAAAGGCAAGATGCAAATCCATTGGACGATGGCGTCGATTGAGACGGCCGAAGCCGGTTTGCCGCCCGCAAGCGCGTGGAAATCGGAGGGCGACCGATACCAAAGTCTTATGGACGTTTGCTCGTATGGTGGCGCATCCTGTGCCAGGGGAATTGCCCCAAGCCAGGACGGCGATGGGATTGAACGCAAGCCCGAACAGACCGGGGCCCCGAGCTCTTGACCAGGCGAACCGAGCAGATTGAGGTGCGGGCGTGGCCAAATCATGACGGACGATCAGGCCGTGAGAACCGGGCGTTCAGTCGTGTCGGTCGTTGACGACGACGAGTCCGTTCGCGAGTCGCTGCCCGACCTGCTGCGACAGTGCGGCTTTGCGGCTCACGCATTCTCGTCAGCCGAAGCGTTTCTCGCATCGGAGTTCGTTACTCAGACTAGCTGTCTGA
>JBKPAJ010000108.1:0-24406 GCA_046726375.1 Acidobacteriota bacterium | reverse complement strand
GGCTCCCGCCCGCGGCCGGGTCGAAACTCGACTAAATGGCCGCGAGGATCTGTCCGATAGTGTCAGTGATGATGCGCCGCGGTGCTCGTTATCGCGCAGGAACAGGATGCAAGTGGGCGTCGAACCAGTCGGCGATCAACTCGGTGTCTGCTTCCCATCCAGGCCACGCGTGCGCCATCCCTTCGCGCACGACGAGTCGACTCGGCACGTTCGTCGTTTTCAGACGATCGATCAATCGTTGCGATTGCTGAAGAGGAACGGCTTTGTCGGCGTCGCCATGAATCAGCATCGTCGGCGGATCATCGGCGGTGACATGTGTTACCGGAGACATTTCACGCAATAGTCGCAGCACGTGGTCAGGATCGCTGACGACGGTACGCGCGCCGGTTTTCTCATCGACATCGTAAAACTGAAAGGCCGGATCAACCGCCGCCCCGCGTTGACGCATCAGGTCGACGATATTCTCCGAGCTGTCGCCAAAATTTGTGAGATCCGTCGGAGAGAAGAAACAGCCGGCCGCCTGTACGCGGCTTGATACACGCTCGACGGGATCCGCCGACTCGGGATTTCCATCTTCGCCGCGCATGGCGATGAGCAACGCTATCAACCCGCCAGCAGACGAACCGCTGATGCCGAGACGCTGAGCGTCGATGCCGAACTCGCTCGCACGATACCGGACGAAACGTACGGCTCGCCTGGCATCCTGCACGTAGTCCTGGATCTGAAACGCCGGCGAGCTGCCGTGAATCACAGCAAACACGGTGTAGCCGTGCGACAACAGCGGTAAGACACGCCGCTCGAAACTGGGCTGCAATGTTTGCTCGCGGCTCGAGACTCCGCTGCTGCTCACCACCCAGACAACCCCAAATCCGTTTCGCTTGCGCGGCGCGAAGACTTCCGTCGTCAGCGCCAGCCCGAACTTGCGACCGTAGATCACGTCGGGCTGTCGATCAAATTCGGCATGCGCAGTTTGAGTCGTGACCCGATCCCCCGCCGCAGCCATCGCGCTCAGGGCGAACGCCACGAACAGCGCTGTCGTGGGCCAAGACCACATACCGTATTCAATGATCTGAAAAGACCGCTACGTCAAGGCCGGCAGCGATGGCCGCATGCTCCCCCGGAGCTTCAAAGACGGGCTCAGTCGGGCTGGCAGCCCGTGGTAAAAGTGGCGACGGCATTCGACCCGCGATGCATCCCCGATGGCTGCGTTGCTCCTTCCTCAAATATGGCCCGATATGCTCGGTCGTCGCGCCTTGCCCTCGGGGCGCCTCGCGTGTCTCGGTGCTCGCCGCCTCTTTCACCCACGGGCTGCTAACCTACAACATGAGCTGTTCAGGTGGTTGGACCCGGCGTCTTCAATGGCTACAGGCTTGAGGCCAGCGTGAGGGGTGATACGCCTGTCCCGACGCCATAAGTCTTCCCTACGCAGACTATTTCAGGATGACTATCGCGAAGGTGACTCACTCCGCTTAGCATTGATATTGCAGCGAGGCAAAACGTGGTGACGACGCGGCTGATTATCGCGATGTTCCTGATCGCGCAGGCATGCGATGGGCTTATGACGTACGCCGCTATTCAGCGGTTCGGCATCGTCGCGGAGGCCAATCCCCTCCTGGTGACGTGGGTCACACTGGTCGGAGCGCAACCCGCGATCGTCGGCGCCAAGCTGATGGCAAGCGCTTGTGGTGTCCTCTTGTATTACTTCGGACTGGCGCACGTGCTCTTCGCGTTGACGCTTCTTTACGCCGGAGCGGCCGTCGGCCCCTGGCTGACGGTGTTCCACCAGCTCTGAGTACGCGCTCGCTCTCGCCTGAAAGCGTGCAATCGCATCTTTGTTCAACCTCATCGCCTGAAGTAGGGACACGCGATGGATCGCGTATACCCCGTACTGGTTGTGGCGCAGCTCACCATGCTCACGGCGCAGTTCGTCAGACTTACTCGTCCTGAGCCTACAGGGGTGTTTCGTGTAACCAGGTTCGTGTGGCTGGCGGCGGATGGGCCTGATTTATCTCGTCGCGACATCGGAACATCAGTGGATGGTATGGCGCGGGGACGCGGCGGTACGTGCGAACGCGACCATCGTGATGCGATTCGCCGATCGTGACATCTCTCTCGTCGCCTTCGTCAATTACGTGTGGTCGACCGTGTTCGTCGTAGTAGCCATCGCGAGTATCCGGGGTTCCGTGAAGGCGCTGTCCCGGCGATTGCGCGGAACACCTGCCATCGCCCCGGCGTGACCTGCCGGCGCCATGCTATCGTCTGCAGCCATGATGGGACCCGGCTGTATGTGCAGGGCGACTTGGATATGCCTACGGAATTGGCTCGCGTCAACCTGCGAACCGGCCAGCGGGTAACGGTTCGCACGCTTGCACCTCGTGATCCAAGCGGCGTCACGAGCGTTCTCCGGATCGTGATGACACCGGATGTACGCGCGTACGCGTACACGTACATTCGAGCGGTGTCGGCGCTCTATCTCGTGGAAGGCCTGCAATAACAAACGGCGCGCGTTTCACACCATCGAATGGTCGTCTCTACGGAGGTTCCCGATGTCGTCCAGGTTGGAGTTCGAAGTTCGGTTTCGCGGGCGAGCGCAGCGGGCACCGGCACGCGATCAAGACGCTCCGTTTCGCATCCTGATCTGCGGCGATTTCAGCGGACGCGCGGCGAGAGGCCTCGTCGACACCGGAGATGCCCTCGCCACGCGTCGCCTTCTGTCGCTCGATGTCGACAATTTCGACCAGGCCATGGGGCGGCTTGGCACGCGCGTTCCAATCCAGCTTGACGACAGCTCGAACCCGGTGGGAGAGCTCGCGATCGAGTCGCTCGACGACTTTCACCCAGACGCACTTTGCCGCAAGATTGCAAGCTTCGAGCTGCTCTGCGGGCTGCGACGCCGTTTGCTCGATCCGCGAACGGCAGCGGACACAATTCAAGCGCTCAGTCGGGACACTGGCGTTTCGGATGCAAGCGAAACGGCGGCAACTACAGCCGGCGCTGCGGAGGACCAATCCGCAATGCTGACGCGACTGCTTGGCGCTCGAGCGAGCTCGACAGCGACGACGCAGCTGAGCGCCAGTGGGATAGCCGCGGTTGACCAGATCCTGCAGCGCGCGGTCGCCGGTCACGTCACGCCCGCTATCGACCAGCGGCAATCCCAGTTCGTTGCCTCTGTCGATCACGCGCTTGGCGAGTCCATGAGCCGGCTCCTGCATTCGCCGCTGTTCCAGCGACTCGAAGCGGCGTGGCGATCGCTCCATTGGCTCGTGACGAACCTCGGGCCGGATGAGGATCTGAAGATCGTCGCACTCGACGTGACCAAACAGGAGCTCGCAACGGATCTTCTGAATGCGGACACGCTGCAAGATACCGCGATCCATCGTCGCATTACCGATGGGACAGCGTGGTCTCTGATCGTTGGCGATTATGCCTTAGGGCCGAACGATGAAGACGCCTCGCTGCTTACGGCGTTAGCCGTGCTGAGCGAGGCTGCGGGAGGACTATTTCTTGCGGCGGCAGACGACGCGCTGCTCGGCTGCCAGGTACCGCAAGACTGTTCGACGCCCGCAACTTGGCGCACAGGCAACTCGGAAGCGGCCGCGTCGTTTCGCGCGTTGCGCATGTCGCCGTCTGCCTCGTATCTCGGCCTCACCTGGCCACGCTGGCTGCTGCGAGCGCCGTACGGCGCGAAACGCGATCCAGTGGAGTCGTTCACGTTCGAGGAGGTCAAGGGCCCGCCCGTACACTCGTCTCTCTTGTGGGGCAACGCGTCGTTTGGCGCGGCGGCTACGATTGCGGCGGCCTTGCGCGAAAACGCTGATGCGATGCCGCTGGAGGACGTGCTCGAGATCGGCGATCTTCCACTCTACGTGTTCGAGGACGACGGCGAGTCGAAGATGCAGCCCTGTGCGGAATGCTGGTTGACCGAACAAGGATGGCAGGCAGCGCTCGCGCGCGGCGTCATACCGATCGTCAGCGTCCGTGGACGGAACGCCGTCAGGCTCGTGCGCGTGCAATCGATCGCCGATCCTTCGCGACCGCTTGCAGGACTCGGCGATCGATGAGTGCCGTGCGGCGTCGCCGCCTCCTCACCTACGCCCAGAGTTCACTTGAGGTGGGAGCGAGTGCCGGGCAGCTGTCGGCTCTCGGCGATCAGGTCTCAGCATGAGAAACTCCGAATGGCGGGAACAGGACCACATGCCTCATCGGAGGAGAAAGCGCGCGCTCTGTTACTCGACCGCTCGATTGTCGATCGCGAGTGGCGCACCGCGATCAACACACGTGCCGAGCAGCAGACGGCCTATACGGTAGTCGAGATCGAGGGTCTCTCCCGGAGCAAGCGTAAAGCTATCGGTCTGAACCGTCTCATCTTCGCGCGGACGCACCACTGTGAGTCGCGCCGGACAGCCCATGCGATTCTGCACCGGTTTGCGGCCTGTACCGCCATACACCACGGCTGCCACCTTACGGCGGTCGGCGCTGATCGCTTGATCGAGCCGGGCGGGGCCTTCGCGCGGTCCCCCAGGAGAGTGATACCCGATCGGGGAAGCGAGTACTGCCTCCTCTCGGCCACCGTGCACGAGGGTCGGCCACGTCATAACGTCGGACGCGAAGTCTTCGAGTACTTTCCGCATCGCGGGCACAACGCGGAACCCGCTCTGCTTGTCAATAGGCCCATTCCACCACACGCCGTACTGGCTCATGTAAGTCCACCCGCCGCGAGCGATGAATCGCTGCACTGGCAGCAGTCCGAGCTCCTCGATATCCTCTGTGTGGTTTCCCGAGACGCCGAGGCCCGGTTGATCGTTCGGACCTATCGGTTCTCCTTCCCATGCGAGGCGTGGCGCGCGTGGTGCGGCGAGGTAGGTCGTCGCGAAGATCCGGCGCAAACGATCGACGGCGTTGCCGAGCCGGTAGCCGTGATAGTAGCGGACCGAAAAGCCCTTCGAGTAAGCGGCCACGCCCGCCGCATCGTCGTCGAGACAGCCGCAACTCGAAGCAACGATGAACCCAAGTCGTTTGAACGGCTCCACCCAGTGACGCAGCGCCGATAGTGGAAAGTCGCCGTTGACATGGTTTTCGTTGATCGCCTCGACGAGCGCGACGACGTGATCGAGGCGATGCTCGTTCACCAGTGAGGCGATTCGCGCGTAGTGGCGGGCGATGTCGGCTGCGCTCACACGGTTCAGATCACCTTGTGTCAAATGCAATCTGAGGCCGACGCGATCGAGCAGCTGCAGAAACGCCGCCAGCCGCTCGTAGTATTCCGGCGTCGGCTCCACGAGCGTGCCATCGTCTCCGCTGAACCGGAACGGCGTCACTTCGCGGTTCTTCCAGCCGTCCTGATGAAAGCCGAGATTCACCCAGACGCGCACGCAGTCGTAACCGGCTGCGCGAATGGCCGCCAGCTGTGATTCCACGGCCGAAGCACGACGAACGAATGCCGAGAACGCTTCGCCAAAATGCGCGCAGAGCGGAAGAACGAAACGTCCGGTCGCGTCTGTAAAACCGCGTTCCTCCGGCGCAATCTGCAGTCGCCCGGACCACGCCGGTTGCGCCGGCGCGATCGCGTGATAGGTTGCCGAGGCTAGCCGTGGCGCATCGATTGTGAGCGTGACGATCGTCGCAAACAGACACATTGCGGGATAACGCGGTGAAAACTGCATCACACCAAGTATGCCGTCTCCCGCCGATCGCCAAAGCTCGGCTACTCCCGCTGGCGCACGATCAAGGCGGCGGCTTGCCGGTCATCGGAACGAACCGCACGGGCAGCGTCGCCAGTGTTTCGATGCCACTCGCAGTGCGCCGCAGGATTCTGAGTTCCTGCGTGATGGTGCCAACCGGAACCGCCATCAGGCCGTTCATCTTCAACTGTTCGACCAGCGCAGATGGGACTTCGTCTGGCGCAGCGGTCACCATGATTCGATCGAACGGCGCCTGTTCGGGCCAGCCGAAATAGCCGTTGCCCGAGCGCACCTGAACGTTGCGATAACCAAGACGTGTCAGCGTCGCCTGTGCGCGCTCCGCGAGTGGCGGCACAATCTCGATCGTATAGACCTCCTTCGCAAGCGTCGCGAGTATCGCCGCCTGATACGCGGATCCCGTGCCGATTTCCAGCACGCGATGCTCAGGAGCGATCTCGAGAGCCTGTGTCATGAACGCGACGATGTAGGGTTGCGAGATGGTTTGGCCGTGGCCGATCGGCAGCGGTGAGTCGAGGTACGCCTGCGACCGGCGTTCCTCTGGAACGAATTCGTGACGCGGCACACGCCGCATCGCGTCGAGCACGCGCGCATCCTTGATGTCGCGCGCCAACAGCTGCTCGTCCACCATCCGCCGGCGTTCCGCGTCGCGATCGCCCGGCGGTGTCTGCTGGCTGATGCCGCCGGCGGCGCACGCAAGCGCGCTTACCAGCAGCACCGGCCCGAGCGAAATCCGTTGGAGAGTCTGCATCGTCTGGCAATATCGCTAAGGCATAGCGCTCCCGCTGGAGGTGCGGCCTCGCGGCAGCAGACGTGGCACGAACTTGGTGATTCCCGTAATGCTGCCGACTTCACCACCATAGATATTGCCGGCCGCATCCACCGTAACACCTTCACCCATGGCGCCAAAGCCGCCGCCGCCTGAGGGCACGGCAGAATCGTGTTGTGGAATGTAGTACCAAACCTCCCCAGTCTTGGCGCTGCCGATCCGAAGCCCTTTACGCCAGCCAGGATTTCGTTCTGGACTCGACTCCGAGTCAATCGCGTAGAGCATGTCATCGGCAGCGATGTGCAGCCCGCTGATGCGGCTGAATTGTTTCCACTCAGCGATGAACTTCCCCTCCTGATCGAAGATCTGGAGCCGGTTGTTGCCGCGATCGGCAACGAACAAGCGGCCTTGCGAGTCGAAAGCGAGCGCGTGCGGCGTCTTGAACTCGCCCGGCCCGGTGCCAAATCGGCCCCAGCTCTTGATCAACTTCCCGTCGCGCGTGTATTTGACGATGCGCGCGACACCGTGCGTAGGCTTATCGAGGCCCTGGCCGGTGTGCGCCTCGGCCACGAAGATGTCGCCGTTCGGTGCCGTGATGACATCATTCGGCTCGGTCAGATTGTTGGGTGGATCGCCGGCGACGCCCGGCGTGCCAAGGCGCAACAGCACCTTGCCCTCTGGACTGAACTTATAAACGGTGTGCCCTTTGCCTTTGGCGTCGGGGAATTTCTCGAGCTCCGCCGGCGTCGCGTCACGTGCGTCGGCGACCCAAACGTTGCCTTCGCGGTCGACGTGCATGCCGTGAGGAAAGATGAACATGTCGGCCCCGAAACTGGTGACCACGTTGCCTTGCGGGTCCAGCTTCAGCACGGAGGGCACCTTCGAGCCGGCACAGGAATTGGCGCCGCAGCGCTCGGCCACCCAGATGTGCTTGCCATCACGATCCACCTGTAACGCGCTCAACGAGCCCCACTTCCGACCGGCGGGCAGCGTGCCGAAGTTTCGGACTGTCTCGTATGGGTTGGGCAGGTGGTTGACCGGCTGGACCTCCGTGCCGCTGGCAACTGGTCGCTGAGCGTTCGGATGATCTGCGAAAGGCGGCAGCAACAGGACCAACAAGGCGAACGGCCCGAGCGAACGGACGTTCGTGTAAGTCGGAGCTGACATTGGAGTCTCTCCTTGCGAAGGAGGAATTATCACGCCAGAGGCGACGGTTCGCTAGTTCGCACTTTCGAATCTCGCATTCAGGTTGAACGGTGCTTTCAGCACCTGTTAATATCCTCTGCTCGCTCCGCCACCGCCGGATCTCCCACCGCCGAAGCTGCTGCCGCTGCTCGAGCCGCTCGAAGATGAGGATGAGCTCGACTCGATAATCCGCGGCAGCACTTTGGTGTATTCGCGCGTGAAGGTGCAAAACGCACACTGCTCGACGACCCGTGCCATGCCGCTCGAACTCGTCGTCGCCGCCGTGATCACGTGTTGAGTAGATGACTTGGTGCGATTGGAGCACTGCGGGCACTTGTCATATCTGCTGACCCACTTCGGATACCGCAAGGTGAAGTGGTGCGAGCACGATGGACACGTCCACACGTCGTAGTCCACACTGCCGATTCGCTCTTCCGCCACCTGGCCGTCCTGCAGCAGCGCGTCGTCTTCGCTCTCGGGCATCAGGACCATGCGCGTCTGACACTGCGGGCAGTAGCGGCGCCGATAGCGCCGCCACTTACGCAACCCGACGAGCGAACCGAGTCCCACCGGAATAGAGCCAAGTAATGTGAGCCAGAAAGGCAGTGAGTTGCCGGATTCGTTTTCGTAGGACTCGCTCGCTTCGGCCGGCAGCGGCACAACCTCATTGCGGGCTGCCTTCTGCAGCGCGTCGACGCCGGCAGCGACCCCTTCGTCGAACTCGCCTACCTTGAATCGGGGGATCACGTACGTGTCGAGAATACGGCCCACTTTCCCGTCGGGCAGGACACCCTCGAGGCCATAACCGACTTCGACGCGGATGCGGCGGTCGCCGGTTGACCAGAGGAGGAGCAGTCCGTTGTCCCGGTCCTTCTTGCCAATCCCCCACAGCTGAAACAGTTTGGCGGCGGCTTCCTCAATGGACGAGTCATCGAGCGATCGAATCACCACCACTGCCATCTCGGCGCCGGTGGCGCGCTCGAATTCGTTGATGCGTTCGTTCAGGCGCGCTATCGTGTCGGCGCGCAACGCGCCGGCCATGTCGGTCACCCACGTGCCGCTCTGGACGCGAGGGTTCGGAATACCGGCGAGCGGTTCGGCGCGCGGGCGCAACAAAAGCGGCGTGCTCAGAATCAGAAGGACCGCCAAAGCGATTGACGACATGGTGCCGGGGCAGCAAATGCGCGAGACCACCGCGAGGCATCCTAGCGCAAAGTGGATGAACGGGTGCTCCTCGCGATCAAAGTTCTCGCTTGCTCGCGTTCTTGCACAGGCATACCATCGCGCCAACACCTGGTACCGAATTCACTTCGCTCGTAGTCGGCTGCCCGTCAGGGAGGGATCATGAGTCCGACCAAACGCGTGTCGATGTTTCTGTTCCTGTTGTTGTGCCTGCCAGCGGTATCTGCACACAGTCAAACGTTCACCGGTGGCATTCGCGGTGTCGTCAGCGACGCGAATGGCGTACTGCCCGGCGCAACGGTGACACTGACAAATGAAGCCACGAATGTGTCGCGCGACACCGTGACCAACAGCGTTGGGCAGTACAACTTCCCCGCCGTGCCGCCCGGAACCTACGCCATCAAGGCGCAGCTTGCCAATTACAAGACATTTGATCGAACCGGCCTGCGCGTCGCCACGCAACAGTTCATCACGCTCGACATCACGCTCGACGTGGGCGGACTGCAGGAAACCGTGACGGTCACCGGCCAGTCGCCGCTCATCGACACGTCCACCGCGTCGACTGGCGGCACATTGGATCGGGAACAACTGGAAGTGATGCCGTCACCAGGCCGCAACGCGTTCCTGATTGGCGTTACCGTGCCGACCGTCAATCCTGTCGGCGATCCGCAATTCAACCGCCAGCAGGATCAGTCCAACGCCTCGCGGGTGTCGCTCGGCGGCGGCGGAATTCGCGCCAACAACTACCTGCTCGACGGCGTGCCCATCACCGAGCTGCGCGGACGCGCGATTGCGAACCCGACGATCGAGGCGATCGAGGAAGTGAAAGTCCAGGTCCACACCTACGACGCCGAAATGGGGCGCACCGGTGGTGGCGTGTTCAACGTGACGGCCAAGTCGGGCACCAACGAGTATCACGGCCGTGCGTTCTACCAGACGCGTCCCGTCTGGGGACAAAGCCTCAACTTCTTCAGCGAGATAGAAGGCGGCACCAAGGAATCGACGGGTCTGTCCGATGCCTACTATCGCTTGTACGGCGGCGGCGTCGGCGGTCCGATTCTGCGCGGCCGCACCTTTTTCTGGACGGCAACCGAAGGATATCGGTCGTCGACGACGCGCAACCTGCAGTACATCTGGCCTACGGCACGGCAACGCAACGGAGACTTTTCGCGAACAACGGCCGGGGGCGTACCGGTTCGCCTATTCAATCCATGGTGTCGAGGGGGCGTGGCCAGCGCTCGCTGTCCCGCAACAGGAACCGGATCGCTGGCCACCGGCGGCGAGTTTACCAACGCCATGATTCCGCGTGGCCATGCCGCCGCCAACGCCGTGGGCTTCAACCTCCTGAACGCCTGGCCGACCGAGACGATCGGCGGTCGCGCGATTGGCGACAACGAAGACGGAAATCCGAACACGAGCGACACGGCACGCATCGTCGATGCAGCCGATATGTGGACGTTGAAGATCGACCACCGCTTCAACGACCGATGGACGCTCAGCGGCTTCTATTTGTACAACAACACCAACGAGCCAGGCAGCGGGATGATGCCGCGGGGATTCGAGTACATCGAGAATCAGGCGGAGTTCTTCACTACGCTGCGTCGGCGTCCTCACGTGCTTGCCATCAACAACACCAACGTGATCAACGACACCACCGTACTGACGCTGCGCTACGGATGGCAGACCTGGAAGGATCAGACGGATACGGCCACCTACGATCCCGGTCTCGGCTCGCTCGGGTTCAGCTCCTCGTATGTCAATGCGATCAACGAAGCCGGACGGTCGATGTTTCCCGAGCTCCTGTTCGACGACATCGATGATGTCGGCGGCTGGGGCGGTGACCGCACGCGCTGGACGGGTCCGTACGCGTTCAACGCGACACTGACGAAGTTGTTCGGCTCACACAGTATCAAAGCTGGCGCCGACGCGCGGCGACTCGGCATCAAGGCGGCCACTGAGACGTCACCCACCACCGGCGAGCTCGCGCTGGCCGGCAGCTTCTCTTTCGACCGGCTGTTTACCAGCCGCAGTGGCGTGGGCGGCCACGAGTTTGCCAGCCTGCTGCTCGGCCTTCCGGTAGACGGCTCAGTGCCGTATAACCTCGGCGAGGGCGAGTGGTTCACGCGCTACTTCGGCGGCTACGTCCAGGACGACTGGCGTGTGAATACCAAGTTCTCCCTCAACTACGGCGTTCGCCTCGAACACGAGGCCGGGCTGAAGGAGATCGAGAACCGGCAGACCGTTGGTTTCGATCGCGATGCCGTCAACCCCATCGACGCGCTCGTGCCGAAGGCCGGGACAGTGCTCGCGGGGCGCACGATCCGTGGTGGCCTGATCTTCGCTGGCGTGGACGGGGCGCCCGAACATCAAGGCGATCCTCCTGCGCTCAAAGTGGCGCCGCGCGTCGGTGCAACCTACGCCTTCAACCCCAATACCGTGCTGCGTGGCGGCTACGGCGTCTTCCATGCGCCCTGGCAATACAACGCGACCAACCACGGTCAGATCGGCTTCGCGCGGACGACGGCGCTCAATCAATCATCGGCCGAGAGCGACGTACCGATCACGACCATCGACAACCCGTTCCCGGGCGGGCTCCAGGTGCCGATCGGCAGCTCGCAGGGGTTGCTCACCGGTGTCGGCGGCGACATCAACTTCATCGATCAAAACAAAGGCGCGCCGATCGTTCACCAGTACTCGTTCGACGTGCAGCGCGAGCTCGCCGGCGACATGGCGGTGACGATCGGATATATGGGCGCAACCGGCCGCGATCTTGGATTCGCGGGCACCAACAACGTCGGCATCAACATCAACCAAATCGATCCCGACGTGGCGCGTCAGCTGTTTCCCACTTCAGATGGAGGGTGGAACGCGGCCGCACTGCGGCAGCCGGTGGCGAATCCGTTTCTCGGCATCGCGCAAGCCGGCGAACTGGGAAGCCGCGCGACCGTGCCACTCGGTCAGCTGCTCCGGCCATTCCCGCAATTTGGCGACGTCAACATGTTCGAGAGAACGGAGGGTGGCAAGCGGCAGTATCACGCGATCACTTTCGTGCTCGACAAACGTGTCGGCCAAAGCATGTGGGGGGGCCGCTACAGTTACACCTGGAGCCGGCTGGAAGACAATCAGTTTGGCGAGGACAGCGCGTACCAGACGCGAACCGCGGTGCCACAGAACGTGTACGATCTCGACGCCGAGTACAGCATCAGCAACTTCGATTCTCCGCACCGCATCGTCCTGGCGCCGATCGTTCGCTTTCCTGAGCCTGCCGAGCACAAGCTCTGGCTCGGCGGCTGGAGTGCGTCGGCGATCGTCGAGCTCGTGAGCGGATCGCCGCTCAACGCGGTGATGAGCGAGGGTGAATCGGACGCGAATCTTGGACTCTTTGGCGGTCAGCAACGTCCGAATGCCGTTGGCGATCCGAACACGTCCGGCAGCGACGCCGATCGCGTGTCGTCAGCGGACCATCCGGACGCGCGGTGGTTCGATGCCGCCGCGTTTCAGAATCCAGGTGCGGGACGCTACGGCAACGCACCGCGCACCGACGGCGATGCCCGCTATCAGTTCCGCAAGAACCTCGATCTCGTCATCGCCAAGGACACCCGATTTGCCGGGAACCACACGGCGCAAATTCGATTCGAGATCCTCAATTTGACTAACACGGCGAAGTTCAACGGCTCTTCGGCTGGCAATGCTGTCGATCTTTCGAGCTTCGGCCGCATTACCTCGCAGCGCGGGTTCATGCGGATTTGGCAGCTTAGCTTCCGCTATTTGTTCTGAGGAGCCGCTGATCGGAAGTTCCGGGGTTCCGAGGTTCGGAGTTCCAAGTTCGGAGTTCCGAGGTTCGAAGTTCGAGGTTCGAAGATCCCAGGTTCGAGGTTCGAAGTTCCGAGGTTCGGCGTTCGAACCTCAGAACCCGGAACCTCAGAACCCGGGAACGTCACAACCTCGAACCCAGGAACCTCGAACCTCGGAACGCCGGAACCTCGGAACTTCGGAACCCCGAACCCCGGAACCCCCGGAACTTCGGAACCCTGACTAGGCGCCGCTCGATTGCGCGGCGAACTTCTTCATGAACTCCGCCTGCCGCTGCTGCATCTCCTCGGGTGTCAGGTCTTCTTTACGAGTGGCGATCGTCCACGTGTAGCCGTGCGGGTCGATGAGCGTGCCGGTGCGATCACCCCAGAACTGATCCGCCATGGCGCCCATCGCTCCGCCGTAAACCTGCGCACCCGCACCAACCGCGCGATTGAAGAGGGCGTCGGCCTCGTCAACGTAAACCCAAAGCGCCGCCGGTGAACCGCCGATCGCCTTCGGCCCTCTGTTACCCATTACGGCGTCGTTGAGCATGATGATCGAATCACCGATCCGGATTTCGGCGTGCAGAATCTTGCCATCCGGACCGACAGCCGGTGGCGCCACTTCCTCTGCACCGAGCGCTTTCTTGTACCAGGCAATCGCCGCGGCCGCGTCGTCGAACGTGAGCTGAGGCGTGACGGTGTGGAATCCTTTTGGAACCGCACTTTTTGCTTTTGCCATTTCGATCTCCTTCTCGACTTGCCGATTACGCATCCACTCGATCGACAACTCTCTTTTTTCTAATCGCCTCCAGTCCCTTTGAATTGATCGGCTTCGTCTGCGAAGAGTACGTTGAAGCTGGTCAGCGATCCGTAGCAGCCGCTGACGTAACTTTGTAGCTTCACCTTCACATCGTCGGGCAGGCTCGAGGCATTCACCTGTTGTTCGAGCGTCCGCAACCGATTGCGGATCATTACGATCTTGTGGAAGAAGGTCTCGATTGGCCAGCTTTTCTCCTGGCCTTCCGTGCCCGGCCGAAGCACAAGCGTTCCCCCGCGCCATTTCTCTGCGGGCACGGCAAGCGTGACGCCCGCTTCTTCCCGGATGATGCGACGCAGCAACAGTTCCAGATCGTCCGGTGTCGAAGTCATGACAGGCGCTATCCTCTCTCGATCGCTGACAACGGGAAACGCCTCGGCGCCGGAGCGGCGCGGGCGCGCAGCCGATTTCTCAACCGGTACCGCACCGGCCGCAGCGATCCTCGGACCCCCGCGATAATTGTGTTCGCTCCGGCAGTACCCGCACGCAACGCGTAGCGGCAGGCCCTGATCGTCTACGACGATCACGGTGTGGATCCGGTCGGTCTTGCACGCGCGACAAAAGTCTTCGATCGCTGCGCCCGCTCGATATTTCATCGAACCTCTGAACCTCGCACCTGCGAACCCCCGCACCTCCGAACCCCCGAACCTCGGAACCCCGGAACCCCGGAACCCCGGAACTCCGATCAAGGTGGCATGACACGCTCCAACGTCAAACGCCGCGTGAGCTTCTCACTCCCGATCGATCCCGGCGCCGGACCAAAGATCAGACGGCCGCTCTCAAAGCGGAAGAAGCGCTTCTGCTCAGTGCCAACGTAATCTGGCCGCCAGGCCGCCTCCACCTTCAACGTGACGCTCGCCTCGGCATCGTTGATCGTACACGGCCCCGAATAGGCGATATAGGTACTCAGAAGCGCAGCCTTCATCTGCTCGCCAAGCCCCTGCGTCGCAGAAAACGTCGGCACATCACCGGACATGATTTGCAGGTAGCAATAGCCGCCCTCGACGACGATCGCGCCGACCGGTCGCGTGCCCCAGGGATGGCGCGCGACCGAGCCATCGGCACGCAGATCTTCGGCCGCGACGAGCTTCCAGCGACCGTGAATCGTTTGGGCGAACGCCGGCGATGATGCGCACAAAACCAGTAGCAATGCGACGAGCTTCATAGCTCCCTCTGACGGGCGCAGAGTAGCACTATGGGGCGACGAGTCGCAGCTTTGGGAAATAAGTTCGATATCGCCGCGGATCGCGTGTCAACAGCGTGTAACCGGCAATCGCGGCGTGCGCGCCAATGTAGAAGTCCGGCAGCGGGTGCACGCGTGCACCGCCGCGCCGGCGGTATCGAAGGAAGGCTTGACCGGCGAGAAATGCGGCGTCCCAGGGCAGCGGTTCGCGCGTGAAAAAGTCCGCCGGCAGTGCATGCTCGAGCTCCTCGATCGTCGCGAAGCCGATGGCCACTTCCGCATAGACGATCGGATTGATCACGAGTCGAGCGGACTCCGCGCTGCGCTCCAATGCGTTTGCCGACCAGTCGAGCCAGCCAGCGTCCTCGGTCACGATATCGAGAATGATGTTGCTATCGACGAGCACGCTCGCCACGAATTCAGCCGCGTGTCAGTGACAGAATCTCGGCAGTGGTAAGGCGGCGGGTCGCGCGTCCGCGCATGCGCTCGACCAGTCGGCTACCGCGGCCGCGGCCCTGCCGCGCCTTTCGCACCTTCACGGCGTCGCCGTCGATTTCAAATTCGACTTCCGTATACGGCAAAAGACCCAGCTCCTCGCGAATCTCGAGCGGAATCGTCACTTGGCCCTTCGAGGTCAGGCGCATGTATTACTCCTACTTGTAAGAGTATTACACATGACGCGGTTCAGCGGCGTCACCGCGCCACCACGTCGTAGATGTATAGCCTCGAACTGTCGTCCTCAGGCATGAAGTATCCGCGCAAGCCTGTGGAGGTTGGCTCGAACCACACCGGGTTATGCGTCAGGTCCAGACCGTTAGGGGTCCACAGCAGCAGCGGCACCTGGTGGATTGGCCGCCTGTCGCGAAGATCGACCAGCTCGATGCCGCCAAGACGAAACGGCGGAGCGTCTGGCGTCGGCCGCAACTCGGCGACGCCCGTACACAGCATGCGGTGCCGTCCGGCGTACTTGCAGTCTTGATAATCAACGTAGTGCGACGTGTTCAACGTCCGCACTGTTTCCGGCCGCGCGCTCGCGTTTGTCACCTTTCCGCTGCGATCGATCGTCCAGCGGTAGAAGCGTCGCGAACCCCAACTCACGCCGTGCAGCGTGTTGTCGTCGGTATCGCGAACAACCGCGCCGATGTGATCGTCGAAGCGGAGCACTTCGGTTGCTTGCATCGCGGCGGGATCAACTCGATAGATAATCGCGCGACTGTTCGGTCGATACTCGGCAACGGCGACCCAGACGTTGGCGCCGTCATAATCGAGACCGCTTGGATGATAAAGGCTCCCACCGCCCAGCGTGAGATCGGCCAGCAGGTTGCCCGCGCGATCGACTTTGAACAGGTGCCCAACCCCTTCACCGGTATCACGGTCGTAGCCATCCCGCGGCGGTTGCAGCCGCTTGGTCGGCACGCGCACCTCGACAGACGATACGAAAAACGTGCCGCCAATCTTCACTATCCCTTGTGGGTGATAGGTGCGGAACCTGATAGGCAGCGTCTCGACGTGCGACCATACCGATTCGCGTGTGAGCTTGGTGACTCGATCGCCGATAAGTGAGCGATCGTCAGCGACAATACTTCGTGTCGCTGCACAAATGATCACAACTAGGGTCGCCGCGCGAATCGCCGTCCTCATGCATTAGCTCCTCTGGTGCATTCACCTTTGGTAGACTCATTCGGCGGTTTCTCCCCGCAAAGGACACGTCACACTTTTATCCGAAATCTGTCGGCAAAGGAGTAGCAATGACGATGCGGAACGTTGTATCAGCGGGACGTATGATGATGGGCTTTTTTGTGGCGCTGGCGATGATCGTTGTCACGAGCGGAACCGCCAGCGCCGCCGCGGTCGTTCGCGAGGCCGCGGGCACTGGCACCGCCGCCGCCGTCGATCAATTTCGCAGCGACCTTGGTAATCCCAATAACGCCAACGCGCCTGGCAGCCAGAACGGCGGCCGGCGTGAAATCAACTGGGACGGCAACTTATCGCCAGTCGTTGCAACGGCTCCGACCCCGATGACGAACTTCGCCAACCGCGGCGCGACCTTCACGACGCCAGGTAGCGGCTTCTCGCAGTCGCCCGAGTTTGGTGAGATCAACCCGCTCTACCCGAACCTGTTCGAGACGTTCAGCAGCCCTCGTCTGTTTGCCCCGCTCAACTCCAACGTGATGGACGTCGTGTTCAACGTCCCTGGCAACACCGCTGTGCCGGCTGGCGTGACCGGCTTTGGCGCGGTCTTCACCGATGTCGATAGCGCAACCAGCACGAAACTGCAATTCTACGCGCCCGATGGCGCGCTGCTCTTCGAGCGCTTCGTGCCCGCTTCCTCCGGCGATCGAACGCTGTCGTTCCTCGGCGTGTCGTTCAACGCCGGCGAGGTGGTCGCGCGCGTTCACATCATCATGGGCAACGCCGCGCTCGGTCCGGACGAAGCCGGCAGTCTTGACGTGGTAGCGATGGACGACTTCATTTACGCCGAGCCGGTTTCGATCAAAGGCCTATTCATCACGCCCATCACGCAGCGCCTCTTCCGTACCGGCGCATTCGATATCGTCGTGTCGCTGAAGGATCTGCAGGCGGATCCGCGCACGGCACAGGTCAAGCTCGATGGCATGGTGGTGACGTCCCAATTTCAAGCGTGCATCGTGCATGCGCGCAACGCCGAAGCGGGCGACACGTTCCGTTGTCCGGCGCCGCGAGGGTTCCTGCCGCCTGGCGATCACGTGTTCCAGGTCGATTTGACGCTCACTGACCAGACACATGTGCGCAACGCCGTCCGTTGGACCATCGTCAACGCAGAGCCCTGATCAGGAGTCAGATTTAAATTGCAGATTGCAGATTGCAGATTGCAGATTGCAGATTGCAGTAGCAGCGGCGGTGCTCCGAAAGGGCGCCGCCGCTGACGGCTGCCGCTGCAGGCACTCGCCCGCTGTCCAACGATCACGCGGATTGGGTGTAAAGTCCGCGACATGGTTAGAAGCTGTCTCACGGCTCTCGCGCTCCTGGTCGCAGGGCAAAGTGCAACCTCCTTGTTCACCGTGGGGACCGCCAGCGCTCCACGTGGGCAAAAAGCGCTCGGCGTCCTCACAGTGCCGGCAGGCGTCGACGCCGGCTACGACATCCCGGTCGCGGTGATTCACGGCGCCAGCGCCGGCCCGGTACTTGCCGTGGTGTCAGGCGCGCATGGGACTGAGTACGCGTCGATCATGGCCGTCGAAAGCTTGATCGATCAGATCAATCCCACCGAAGTCGCCGGCACGGTCATTCTGCTGCCGCTCGTCAACGTGCCTTCGTTCGAACGCATCGTGCCGCACCTCAACCCGACCGATGACAAGAACATGAATCGCTTCTATCCAGGCGACCCGAAGGGTACGCAGACGGAGCGAGCGTCGTACTTGATCACGAAGGAAGTGGTCGAGAAGAGCGACCATTTGATCGATCTTCACGGCGGCGATCTCGACGAGAACCTCCGGCCCTACAGCTACTGGACCGTCACCGGCAATCAAAAGCAGGATGACATGTCGCGCGCGATGGTGTTGGCGTTTGGGTTGCCACACATCATCATCTCCACCGATCGCCCAAAGGACAGAAATGCGTCGCGCTACCTCGAGAACACGGCCACCACACGCGGCAAGCCATCATTCACGGCGGAAGCTGGCCGTTCCGGACCCGTCGATGCGAAGGATGCGGCCGTTCTCGCGCAGGGCGTCCTCAACGTGATGGGTCATCTCAAGATGATCAAGCGTGCCGCCGCGCCCGTGAAGAACCCGATCTGGATCGATCGGCTCGTCAACATCACCGCCGAGCGAGATGGCATGTTCCACGCCGCCGTCGATCGTGACGCGCAGGTCACCAAGGGCGCAAAGATCGGCATCGTCACTGACTACCTCAATCGGCCCCTCCAGGAGATCGTCGCGCCGGATGCGGGTATCGTCTTGTTCGTGCGAGCGGTGCCCTCGCTCAAGAAGGGCGACACGATCGTGAGCGTTGGCGTAGTCAAAAAAGAAGGATCGTAGTCGCGCGAACGCGATTAAACCCGGAGGTCGCCTGAGCTCACTTGAGTGGATAGCGCCAACGGCGCCAACCGCGCGAAAGCGGCCCGTTCTGCGCCCATACCGTGGGATCACTTCGATGCCACGCTTCGCAACTCAACTGAATTGAGGGGTTAGACGACGTCGATCGGGTGGACCAGCGTCTGCGATCCGGAGAGCTCAAACCAGGCCATGCCTTCGCGTACGAGGTCGAGCTTCAGGAGATAAGAGCCGTTCTCCGATGGCGCCGCCGTGCGCAGGGTGAGCTCACATCGGCCGCCCGGTGGCATCGCCTGCGGCAGTTCGTGACGCGAGTGGTCGCGGTCGACAATACTGCCGTCGCGAGCCAGCAACTGGACGCCAACCCGGACCTGTCCGTTTGTTGGTGATATTTCCCATCGTGTGGTGCCGACGTTGGCGATCGCAACACGTAACACGATCTCGTCGCTGGCCGCCACCCGTGCTGACGCGTTTATCAGCTGAACAGCTGCTCGATCGACCAGAAGTGTCGGAGGCGTAAACGGCACGCGATGCGCCGTGATAACGGGGTGCTGCTCGATCACGGGTTGCAGCTCGCGGGCAAGCCGAATGGCAAACGCTTCCTCCCACAACAGGTCGTTCTTGCCGGCACCGACGATCTCGAGGAGTGCCCGCTGGAGTTTTTCGAGAGCGCGTACCGGACGCGTGCTTTTGGTAAACGTTCGCCATGCGCGCCATTGGTCCTTGCCGAGCACGAAGAGCGGAACGATGTGCGAGATGGGATGAAGGCGAACGTCGGCAAACCCAGCGGCGAGGCAGGCGTCCATGAATTCCTCGATCAGGATTTCCTGTTCGAGGACTCCGTAGTTGCGAGAGGCGGCGAGCGACGTGGGATGACTCGCGTGTCCAACGCCAGGCTCGGAAAAAAACGCGACGCCCTCTGGCGTCAGCACCCGCTTGATTTCACCGAGTGCGCACACGGCGTCGGGAATGTGGTGAAAGGCGTTGAGACAACAGGCTTTCGAAAATGAGTGGTCGGCGAATGGCAAGTGCTCCATGTCGCCCACGGTCAACCCTCGTGCTCCGCCCAAGCGCGTCGTCCCCAAACGCAACATATCGAGCGCGATGTCGAGCGCCACCGTACGCACACTGCATCGACGAAGCCAATCCGAAACCCAACACGATCCCGCTCCCAGGTCGAGCACGACGTCTGACGGCCCAGGCGCCAGGACACGCAAGAGCACGGCGAAGTCGAGAAGATGCTGCGCGTGATCGTCAGTTGCGAGTTGTCCAGGTGGAGGAAACGGCTTCGACGCCTCCCATTCGCCGCCGGCCGATCGGCGCAGATACTCTTTTTCGGATTGTTTCGTATCGGGTTGGGCCATCGCTCACGCTGAGGGTATCATCCGCGCACCATGCGTAGCTTCTTCCGCATCACCCTTCTGGTCGCGCTCGTGGGCTGCACCATCCGCGTCGCCTCTTTTACCCAGGGGGCCACTGCTCGGAGCGAGCGTCAGCGAGCCGAGGGACCGTTCGACGCGCTGCACTTTCGCGATATCGGTCCGGCTGCAACCAGCGGGCGCATTCACGACGTGCAGATGGATCCAAAAAATTCTGCCGTCTTGTATGTCGCGACAGCCACGGGCGGCATTTGGAAGTCCACGAATAAGGGCGTGACGTGGACTGACGTGTTTGGCAAGCAGCCGGACAACGCATTCGGCGCGCTGGCGATATTCGCCGGCGACTCCAGCATCGTCTGGGCAGGGAGCGGAGAACAAAACAATCGTCAGAGCTCGTCGTGGGGAGGGGGCGTGTATCGCTCCACGGACGCCGGACAAGCGTGGACGCACGTTGGTCTGCACGACACACGTTCCATCGGTCGCATTGTGCTCCATCCCACGGATGCAAACGTGGCGTATGTGGCGGCGGTGGGAAACCTGTGGGCTGAAAGCGCCGAACGCGGCCTGTTCAAGACGACCGACGCAGGCCGCACGTGGACCAAGGTGCTGTATGTCGACCCGTTCACCGGCGCCGCCGATGTCGTCATGGACCCACGCGACGCCAATGTCCTCTACGCCGCGACCTATCAGCGATTGCGCAAAGCGTTTGGTTTCAACGGCGGTGGTCCAGGAAGCGCGATTTACAAAACGACCGACGCCGGCGCCACGTGGAAGAAACTCGAGAACGGCATTCCGTCCGGCGACAAGGGACGCATCGGCCTCGCACTCGCGTTGTCGAGGCCGGATATCCTCATCGCAACCATCGAGCATGCGACTGAGGGTGGCACGTATCGCACCGAGGACGCGGGCGCGAGTTGGAAGCGCATGAGCGCCACCAATCCACGTCCGATGTACTACAGCAAGCCGACCATCGATCCCAACAACGACAAACGCCTATGGGTCCCCGGTGTTTCGATCATCAAGAGCGAAGACGGCGGGGCGACGTTCGAAGAGGAGCCGACCTCGCCCACATACGACGTGGGCCTCAAGACCGATCATCACGTGCTCCGCGTCGATCCGGCTAACTCGAGCCATATCTACGTTGCTGGGGACGGCGGATTGCACGAGAGCTTCGACATGGGAAAGACCTACATTCGCTTCACCAACATCCCCGTGTCGCAGGTGTATCGCGTCGCGGTTGACGATCGCGATCCTTACTGGGTGTATGTCGGCCTGCAGGACAATCACTCGTTCGGCGCGCCGAGCGCGACGCGCCATTGGCTCGGCATCCTCAACCAGGATTGGGTGGAGATCGGGTTCAGCGACGGCACGGGCAAGGCCGTGGATAAGGCGGACTGGCGCAAGGTCTACTGCTCTTCGAGCAACGGCAATCTCTCTCTCGTCGATCCGCTCACGGGCGACACCATGGGCATCACCCCGCGACCGCCCGCCGGCGAGCCCGCGTACCGCTTCGACTGGGACGCGCCGCTGATGGCCTCGCGGCACACGCCGGGCACGGTGTATCTGGGCGGCAATCGTCTGTTCATTTCCAAGGACTACGGATCGACCTGGACGCGCACCAACGACCTGACGCGTTCGATCGATCGCGACAGCATTCCGATGATGGGCGTGCTCAACCGCGACATCAGGCTGTCGCGCAACGACGGCGACAACATCAGCGAGATCTCCAACTTCGCCGAGTCGCCGCTCGATGCAAAGATTGTCTGGGTCGGCACCGATGATGGCAACGTTCAGCTCACCACCGACGGCGGCGACACCTGGACCGAGGTGAGCGGCGCCATCACCGGCGTCAAGAACGGCACGTTCGTCGGCGACATCGTGGCGTCCGAGGCGTCACGCGGCACGGCGTATGTGTCGTTCGACGCGCACCGCGACGGCGACTTCGCGCCGTATCTTTTCCGCACGACCGACTTCGGCAAGACGTGGACCGCCGTGGTCAACGGCCTGCCCAAAGATGACGCGTCGATTCGCGGGCTGGCCGAGTTCCCCGGCAAGCCGCAGGTGCTTTTTGCAGGCACCGAACGCGCGCTGTTCGTAACACACGACAGCGGCGGGCAATGGATAAGAATCAGCGCGAATCTGCCAACGACGCGTTACGACGACATCCTGGTGCATCCACGCACGAAAGATCTGGTGCTCGGCACGCATGGTCGCGGTGTGTGGATCCTGGACGACGCCTCACCGATCGCGGAGTGGACATCGACCATCACGGAGAAGCGCTCGCACCTGTTCGAGGTGCCGCGCGCAACACTGATGCTGTATTGGGAAGACGTCTCGAACATGAGTCACTTCTTCCACACCGGCGAGAACCCGGCCGAAGGCGCCACGTTCACCTATCACCTTGGACAACCGGCAAAGACGGTGCGGCTGACGATCGCAAATGCCGCGGGAAAGACGATCCGCACGCTCGACGGCCCCACCGAGGTTGGCGTTATTCACCGCGTCAACTGGGATCTTCGTTACCCGATCCCGCCGGGAATGGCACGTGGTGGCACCGGCGGCGGTGGCGGTGAAGAAGGCGGGGGTCCGTCGCTCGTGAAAGCCGGGGCGGTTCAGTTGCCGATACCTTCGCACGACATCGGCCCGCGCGGTCCGCATATTGCGCCCGGCACCTTCAAGATCACGCTCGAAGTCGACGGCGTCGCCGGTGAATCGCGCACGTTCGAGGTCCGGCCTGATCCCGCGTCGTCGACCACTCTTACCCAGCACAGGACGCGCGAGACGTTCGTGGCGGAAGTCATGGAGTTGCAGTCGAAAGTTGAATCGCTCGCCGAGAATCTTGCGTCCCGGCGCAAAGCCGCAACCGGCGATGCCGCGGCACGGCTCCAGGCGCTCGAGCAGCGCCTTGTGGGCGGCGGCGGTGGCGGTGGCGGCCGCGGCGGCGGCCGTGGAGGCGCCCAACCGGTACGGCAGAGATTGGCCGGACTGATCACCGCGTTCGTCGGATCAGGAGCACGCACTGGAAGCCTCTCGCCTCCGACCAATACAATGCGCGACGTTCTTGCCGCTGCCCGAACCGATCTGGCGGCGATCGAGAAGGAGCTGAAAACGCCCTAGAGGTTTGCTTTCATTTTGAATGCTCAGGCTGGCTCTTTCAGCAGCCTGCCAGACGCACGCCTCGCTCACTTGTTGCTGTGAACGCGATACAGCTTCGTCTGGGTACGGACGTACAGACTGTCGGCGTCGGCGGCCGGCGTGGCGAGGCTCATTTCGCCCAGACTGTTCTTCGCGATCTCCTCGTACTTGTCCGCCGCCCGGAGCACGAAGCCGTCGCCGTCCTCACTCAGAAAGTAAATACGTCCCTGACTCGCAAGCGGTGATGCCGAGAACGTGTAGCCTCCGCCGCCGATGCGGGCCTTGAAGATCTCGACGCCGGTTTTGGCGTCGGCGACTTGCAGAACGCCGTTGTTGTTGATGGCGTACAGGCGGCCGCGGTAGACAAGGGGCGACGGCGTGTAGCCGGAAAAGCGCGGCTGGTGCCACACCACGAAGTCATTCGACGCCTCGTCTTTCCGCAACGAGATATCGCCCGTTGCGCCCGCTCGGACGGCCATCAACGGCCGGTTCGCTTCCCCCTGTGATCCGGATCCAACGTACAAGAGATCGTCTGCGGCGACCGGACTCGGCGCAGCCTGCGTCATCCCCTTCATCCGCCACAGCTCGCGCCCGTCCAGGTCGTAGCTGATGACAAAGCCGAGACCGATCGTCACGATCTCCGTGCGGCGGCTGTTTTGCCACACCAGCGGAGTCGACCATCCAGAGTTCATCATCCTGGGGGTGTCGCTCCGCTGAACGTTCCACAGTTCTTTGCCGGTCTTTGCATCGAGTGCTGCGAGGAACGATCGTCCGTCGTTGTCGTGCAACTGATAAACATGGCCCGCGTGGACGACCGGCGACGAAGCGGTGCCGAAATCAAGGTAGATGCGCTGCGGCGTCCAGGTGTGCGTCCACAACAGCTTCCCGTCCATCGAATAGCAGAACACGCCGACATTGCCGCCGAACGACGCGTACAGCCGTTCGCCATCGGTCACCGGCGTCTCGGATGCGTACGTGTTCTTGCGGTGCCGCCCGCCAAACGGCTGACCGCGCTGCGCCTCACGCTGCCAGACGATTTTGCCGCTGCGTGCATCGAGCGCGAAGACCATGTACCTGACGTCGCCGGATTCACTGGTCAACTCGATGTCGCGCGCGATGAGGCGTTTGGCGATCTCGTCGTCAGAAAGGCCCTTTTGTTGCAGCTCCGCGATGTAATCGTTGCCGAAGATCCCGGTCGATGGCGCCTTGAAGGTGCCGGCATTCAC
>JBKPAJ010000107.1:0-10064 GCA_046726375.1 Acidobacteriota bacterium | reverse complement strand
AACTTCACACGTCACATAACGCGACGGCTTCGCGAAGCGACGCAATCGGATCCCGCGTCGGGCGGAACTCGTGTGCGACGTAGCCCGAGAATCCCATGTCGACAATCGCCTGACAGACAGCCCGCCAGTTCACTTCCTGTTTCTCATCGAGCTCGTTGCGGCCCGGCACGCCGCCGGTATGAAAGTGCGCGATCAACTCGCGGTTGTTGCGGATGGTCCGGATCAGATCGCCTTCCATGATCTGCATGTGGTAGATGTCGTAGAGCAGCTTGACGCGTGGTGAGGCGACTGCGTTCACGATTTCGGCGCCGTACGCCGTCCGATCGCCCTGGTAGTCCTTGTGATCGACCTTGCTGTTGAGGAGCTCGACGCAAATCGTCACGCCGTGATCCTCGGCGATCTTCCTGACGCGGTTCAATCCCTCTACTGAGTTGGCGATCGCCTCCGGATCGCTCATGCCGCGGCGGTTGCCGAAGAACGTGATGACGTTGGGCACGCGCTCGGCCGCCGCGCGCGGGATCAGCTTCTCGAAGTTGCGCACGATCGCGTCGTGATTGGCCTTGACGTTCAATCCGTCGGAAATCGATCCGCCGCCGGCGTAACCCATCGAGCAGACGAGGCCGAATTGACGCACGACGGCCCAGTCCGGCTCCTCGAGCAAATCGATCGCGCTCAGCCCGATGTCGGCAACCGCGCGGCAGAACTCCGGAAGGGGAATCTTGTTGAACGGCCAGCGCGAGACCGATTGTTTCAATCGGCCGTTCTTCACCACGCCGACCGGTTGATGCCGCGCGAGGAGGGCGGCTGGAGCTAGCGCGGCCGCGCCGGCGACGCTCGTCAAGGCCTGCCGTCTTGTGATGGTTCCCATACGCGCGCAGTGTAGCGAATCGGCGCGACCTGATCACGGCGGTTCCTCACGACAGTTCCTTACGGGGATTCCGCACGGTAGTTCACGTGGTTCCTTACGAAAGTTCCTCACAGACGTTCACGGAGGTTCCTCACGCACGTTCGGGGCCCTAGTTCACGAAGGTTCTTCACGTGGTTCGTGACCGAAGTTGGGCTGAGGTTCGCTCGAACCCCGCGAACTCGGTTTCGAACGCCGTGAGAGAAACCCCTGGTGAACGATTGTGAGGTACCCGCTTATGGCACCTCGTGAACCTGCGTGTGGAACGCACGTGGGGAACTGACATGAACTGTCGTCGGAACCCACGTAAGGAACTCTCGTGAGAACCGCTGTGACTGCGGGCGGAGGCGAAGCGCGGCGCATTGCGCACCGCAGCCCACCGCTGGACCCGACCTGCCGCTCCGCCCGGCCTTAAAAGATCAACTTCAATCCGAACTGCAGCAGGCGAGGATCGCCCGACACCGGAACCGTTCTCGTGATCTTGCCGAAGTTCGCACTGTTCACCGCAATGCGATTGTCGTTCGGCGTCGTCCCCGGAATATCGAAGTTCACCTGGTTGAAGATGTTGAAGAACTCCGCCCGGAACTGTACGTTCATGGCGCCGTTGAAGCGGAAGTTCTTGAACAACCCCATGTTCCAGCTGTGGAACGACGGGCCATACAGGAAGCCCTTGGGCACGTTGCCGAACGTGCCGATATCGGCCGGCGCAAACGCCGCCGGATTGAACCACAGCGTGCGATCGGAACCGGGAGGGGGTGCGAGCGGTTCGCCCGTCAGTTTCGCGCGGTCGGCGCTGCTGCCGAGACCTCGTCCCGATCGATCGGTGCCGCTCACGATGTTGAACGGCCGGCCGCTCTGGTATTCCATCACGCCAGACCACTGCCAGCCGCCAATCAGCCACTTCATCGCGCCCGCCGTATTGGCGCCGGGCAGATCGACGACCCACGACGTCGTGAAGCGATGACGGCGATCCTGAAAGAGCGGACCCCAGACCAGCGGATCGTGCTCATCGAGAGTGAACTCCGTCCACGGGATCACGTCGTCACCGAAGTTACCCTCGACCTTCGACAGCGTGTAGTTGCTGGTGACGGTGAAGCCGTGCGAGTAACGTTTGCTCAGTGTGAGCTGGAGGCCGTTGTAGATCGACTCGCGATCCTGTTTCTGCAGGTTTACCTCGCCAATGCCCTCCGCGGCGAAGATACGCCGCGCGTCGGTCCCGCGGGTGTCCCCAGGCGTGAAAACTGCCGGATTCAACTGCACGGTTCGCCGTCCGTTGACTGATTTCGAGCCCACGTAGGCGGCGCGTGCCGTGATTGCCGTCAACACTTCGCGTTCGAACGTGAGGTTCCAGTTGTAAGTGAGCGGCGTCTTGTAGGTTTCATCGAGCGTTTCGATCAGCACGGGCCGTGGGAAGATCGCCTGCTGCGTGCCGATCACGCCATCAGTAATCAGGTCGAAGTCGTTTCGTCCGAGGTACGGATCGGAGAACGGTCCCGTCGGACGTGTCACCGACAAGCGCAGGTTCCACGGCGCCGCGTTCACGGCGCCGTTGCCCGATTCGCCGTCACGATGCTGGTCGTAGAACATGCCGCCGCCGCCGCGGAGGCTCGCCTTGCCGTCGCCGGTGAGGTCCCATGCAAAGCCGACGCGCGGACCAAAGTTGTTGCTCTCGGCGTTCGTTCCATCGTAGGGAACGCCAGCATCGCCGCGGAACGTCTCGCCGCGCGGCGCCGCCGGAAACACCGTGGAGTGCACGTTGTTGTTGTAGTCGTCCACCGAAAACACTTCGATGCGTCCCTCGGTTTCGTGCCACGGCGGCGTGTGCTCGTAGCGCAGGCCGATGTTCAACGTCACTCGCGACGACACTCTGAAATCGTCCTGAACGAAGGCCGAGCCGTACCACACCAGATAGTCCTTGTACTCGCCGGTGCCCTGCTGGAAGCTCTGGACATAGCCGAGGAGGAAGTCGGCAATCGGGTGGCCGGTGCGGCTGCCGTCGAAGATGAAGTGTCCCGCCCGGCGGAACTCGTTACGAATCGTGACCGTGTAGCGCTGCGCTTCGCCACCGGCCTGGACGCTGTGCTTGCCTTTGGACCAGGTGAAGCGATCGTTGATCTCGAGCCCGTTTCGCACGAACGATGCTTCGAGGTTGTCCCCAATGAAGAAGTAGCCGCTGGCGTTGATTTCCGAGATCGACGGTGTGGTGGGATAAATCGGCAGCCGGACTCCGAGGTCCTGCATCGACGGCACGTTCTCCGGCGGGAACCGCCGTGAGTGGAAGCGGTTGTAGCCAACGCGCACCTCGTTCAGCATCGTGCTGCTCATCGTCCGCGTCCACGATCCGACGATGTTCTGATTGCGCTGGCGAGATTGCAGTGTCGGATTGCGGTAACTCAGGAGATCGCCATCGGTGTAGGTGGGATCGTTGGTGAAGTGATTGAAGAAATAGCGTGCGCTGATCTGGTTCGTGTCGCCGAGCTGCTGGTCGACCTTGGCGACTACCTGGTTGTCGTCCTGGCCAATCAGGCGCGGTACTTGAACGCGTCCGTCGCCGGTGGCGGTCGGAATGTAGCGCAACACGGCAACGGAGGCTGGATCGAAGCGGCTTACAGGAATCTGGTTATTGGGAAACGGTTGGCCCGTAGTGGGATCGGTCAGCTGTCTGTTGCACGCAGTTCCGCATGTGGCGAAGTTGCCGTTGCGTTCATCGGTGGTCGGCGCAAACTGCACCAGGTTGGTGCCGCGATTCGCGATGTCGGTGCCCTGCCAGCCGCCGAAGAAGAACATCCTGTTCAGGCGAATCGGACCACCCAGGTAGCCGCCGTACTGTTTGCGCTTGAGAAAGTCCTTGTCGTCGGCGAAATAGTTTTTTGCCGTGAACTCGCGATCGCGCAGATACCCAAACACGCCGCCGTGGAGCTCATTCGATCCCGATCGCGTCACCGCCTGAACGACGGCGCCGGCACTGTTGCCCTGTGCGGCGCTGTAGTTGCTCGTCTGAATACTGAACTCCTGCAGCGCATCTGGAAAGGGAAACGGCTGATTCTGCTGAAAGTACGGATCGGTGTGGCTTGTGCCGTCGAGACGGAAGGACACCTGCCGCGATTCGGTGCCGTTGGTCGACAGTCGCAGCGCGCCTGGAATGGTTTTGCCCGATTCCTGATCGACGGCCGTCAGCACCATCCCTGGTACAAGCGTGCTCAGCCGCGCCGGATCGCGTCCGTTGAGCGGGAGTTCGACGATGCGTTTTGATTCGACGACTTCGCTGAGGGTGGAGGAGGTGACGTCGACGATCGGCGATTCGCCGGACACAGTCACCGTTTCGGCGAGCGTTCCAAGCTCGATGGCGAAGTTCACGGTGAGGTTCTGGTTGGCCTGCAGCAGCACGTCTTTGCGCTGCGAGGGTCGAAAGCCGCTCAGCTCCACGGTGATGTCGTATGTCGTTGGACGCAGCGACGTGAAGATGTAGCGGCCGTCGGCGCCACTCGTGGTGTCGCGCGACAATCCGGTCGCGACTTCAACGGCTTTCACGGCTGCCCCCGGGACGACGCCGCCTGTGTTGTCAGTAATCACACCATTGATTTGTCCGGTCTGCGCGCGAGCCGGGGTTGCGGCCAGCAGCAGAACCGCACTGGTAAGGCAAACGACGAGAAGGACTTGCCGCATTCGCGCCTCCTGCGTGGGGATCGGGACCTATGGTGATGCGAACTGAGGAGTGGTCATACCACTGACGGCCGCTTAAGTAAAGCGTTTCACCGCTACCACGTAACGGGAATTCCGTTTACTTGACCGGTTAAGTCCGATATACCGTGCGCACCTGCAGAACGCCAAGGAGGAGCCATGAGGGAGATTCGAGCGGTCGCACGTGCGTGGTGGTTCCAGGCAGCAATGTCCGCCCTCAGCGTCGCGTTCGCCGGCGCGCCGCGCGTGCACGCGCAGGTGTTGTACGGGTCCATGGTGGTCGACGCGCGCGATCAGAGCGGGTTGGCGCTGCCGGGCGCGCAGGTCACCATCACCGAGAGCAGCACGAACTGGAGTCGCGAAGGCACCACCAACGAACAGGGCATCGCGACGTTCACGACGGTGCCAACCGGGACGTACACCGTGCGGGTTGCGCTGCAAAGCTTCAGCGAATACGTCACCACCGGCGTGCAGATCAGCGTGGACAGCATCACCCGGGTGACCACGGCGCTGACAGTGGGCGCGTTGACCGACACGGTCACGGTCACCGCCAAATCGGAAGTGCTGCAAACCGATCGCGCGGACGTGCGCACCGAGATCCCGTCGACGCAGCTGCAGAACCTGCCCGTTCCGCTCGGACGCAATTATCAGAACCTGCTGGTGATGGTGCCCGGCATTTCGCCGCCCGAGAACATGCACTCGGTCGCAGTGAACCCGGCTCGTGGTCTCGCGTTCAGCTCGAACGGGACCAACCGCAACGCCAACACGATTCGAATTGAGGGCGCGATCGCAAACAATCTGTGGCTTCCGCATGTCGCCGCGTATGTGCCAGGGCTCGATGCGATCGAGACGGTGAGCGTCACCACCGGCAGCTTTGACGCGGACCTCGGACTGTCCGGCGGCATGTCGGCGAACGTGCAAATCAAGAGCGGCACCAACAATCTGCACGGGTCGGTGTTCGGATATCACTACAACGAGGCGCTGAAGGCGCGGCCGTATTTTCTTCCGGCCAGCGAACCGAAGCAGGACGCGCTGCAGAATCAGTACGGCGGCTCGTTCGGCGGGCCGATTGTCCGCGACAGGCTGTTTTATTTCGGCAGCTACGAAGGCACGCGCGATCGTCTTGGCGCGAACCGGTTTGGCACGGTACCAACAGAGGCGATGCGGCGTGGCGATCTCTCCGCTGCACCCAACCAGATCTACGACCCGCTCACGGGCAACGCCGACGGAAGCGGCCGCTTACCATTTGTCGGCAACATCATCCCCACTGCACGGCTCGATCCGATCGCCATGAAGCTGCTCGCGCTGCTGCCGGCGCCGACCTATCCCGACAAACTGACCGACAACTATCTCGCGCTCGGTGAATTTACGTTCATGCGTCACAAGACCGACGCCAAAGTGAGCTTCAACGCGACCGACCGGTTGTTCCTCTCGGGTCGCCTCGGCTGGCTGAAATACGACTTCGATAGCCCGCCGATGTTTGGCGAGCTCGGCGGATTGCCGGTCCACGAGCCGGCGTCGAAGATGGGGGCCGGCCTCGGCGACACCTACACGATCACAGGCAATGCCTCGTACGTCTTCTCGCCGACGCTGTTGTTCGACAGCTACGCCGGGATCACGCTCATTCAAGTCATCTCAGAGCCGCCGCGGATGGACGAAAACCTCGGGCTCGACTTTCTCGGTATTCCAGGCACGAATGGCCCAAATCGCTTGTACGGCGGCTGGCCGCAGTTCGACATCACCAATTACTCGCGCATCGGCTACTCCGGGAGCAACGGCACGCCCTATATCGACGACAACTGGCAGTATCAGTACAGCGCCAACCTGTCCTGGGTGCGCGGCAATCACACGTTCCGCTTCGGCGGAGACATCGTTCGCCAGGCGCTCAACCGGTTTGAGGTGGGCAATCCGTCGGGCACGTTCGTCTTCGGCGGCGGTGCGACCACGATTCCCGGCGGCGCCTCGCCCAATCAGTTCAACACGATCGCAACGTTTCTGCTCGGTCTGCCGACCAGCATGTCGCATGACCTCGTCCCCTTCGAAGACAACATGATGCGGACGCGCAACTGGCAGTTCAGCGCGTTCGCGAAAGATCAGTGGCAGGTCACACGCAATCTGACGGCCTCGATCGGCGTGCGCTGGGATTACTTCCCGATGGGCACGCGCGGCACGCGCGGCCTCGAGCGCTACGATTTCGACACCAATCGCATGTTGATCTGCGGCGTGGCGGCAGTTCCCGAGGATTGCGGATACGAGATGGGACACGGCGACTTCTCGCCGCGTCTCGGCCTGGCGTATCGCGCCTCGGAGAAGATGGTGGTTCGAGCCGGCTACGGCCTCAACTACGATCCGTATCCGCTCGCGTTCGTTCGCGATCTGATTGGCAACTACCCGTCCAACATCAGTCTCACCGTGCCGGCGCCGAACAGTTTTGGCTATGCCGGCCGGCTGCGTGACGGCATTCCGGCGATCGTGGTGCCCGACATCAGCAGCGGCGTGATCACGGTCCCGTTGAACGTGTCGGCGCGCGCCCTCGATCAGAATCCGAAGCGCGGCTATATTCATTCGTTCAACGTCACGGTGCAACGCGAGCTCGGCTGGGGCTTCACCGGCCAGGCGGGATACGTCGGCACGCGGCAGCGCGACATCAACCAGATCCTCGATCAGAACGCTGGCCAGGTGCCGGGCGCCGGCAATGCCGGCCGACCGTTGTTCGTCAAGTTTGGAAGGACCGGTGCGAGCGGCCTGCTCACCAACGTCGGTTGGAACGACTACGACTCGCTTCAGATATCGCTGCAGCGCCGCCTGGTGCAGGGACTGCAGGCGAGCGCCGGCTACACATGGTCGCGCACGTTTGGGATCTGCTGCGACACCTTGAGCGACAACCCGCCGCGCATTCAGGCGCGCGACTACTTCGACTTGAACCGCGCGCGCATGCCGCAGGATCGGCCTCATAATTTCCAGGCCTCGGTCGTCGCGGAGCTTCCGTTCGGGCGCGGGAAGGCGTTTCTCAACGAGGGCGGCGTGGCGTCAGCGCTGCTGGGCGGTTGGCAGGTCAACGGACTGCTCAGTCTCTACTCCGGTGCGCCGTTCACCGTGACGGCAGCCACCACCTCGCTGAACATGCCGAGCAACGAGCAGCAGGCCGATCAGGTCAAATCCGACGTCGACATTCTTGGCGGCATCGGCGCGAGTAATCCGTATTTCGATCCACTGGCCTTCAAGGCCGTCACCGAACCGCGTTTCGGCACCGCCGCGATCAACTCGTTGCGTGGTCCGGGGTTTGCGAATCTTGACTTCGGCCTGTTCCGTCAGTTTGAGCTTGGCAACGGGACGAAGCTGCAGTTCCGCATGGAGGCGTTCAATCTGACCAACACGCCGCACTTTGCAAATCCGTCGACAAACGCATTGAACGCATCGAACCTGCAACTGAACGCGGACGGCACGATTCGCAATCTCGGCGGGTTTGCCACCATCACGAGCACGGCGAACAGCGGTCGTGACGGTATCGACGAGCGGTTGTTCCGGCTGGGGTTACGCGTGGCCTTCTAACCCCTCAATTCACTTGACTTCGCGAGATCGCCACATGTGAGAACTCGCATCCACGGTCAGGTGTCGGCGCGGGACAAATTGATCTTGTGGGCAGCTTGAGCAGGTGATCGAAGCCGGCCGACATCGTGATGGCTGTCAGGATGATGCTCACGAAGCGCAGCCACGATATTGTCTGTTTCGCATCGGTATCAGGACATGGCCCAGGTTGTCCCAGGTGGGTTGTCCGCGGCGCGCGCCATGCCTCGCTAGAAGAATTGTTGATCACGAGCGACTGGCATATCCTGCGATCCGTGTTCATCCGCGAGGACAGGGAATCCACGGCGGTGCTTCGATTCGCGCACGGCAAGGTGAGTGCGCTCGACGCGGACTTTTGCGACGCTCTCGTTCGTGAGATCGACACCATTGAGGCAAGCGCGGCCACCGCGCTGGTGCTCACCGGAACGGGAACGAGCTTCTCGGCCGGCGTCGATCTCTTCGCGTTCCTGAAGGGCGGCGATGAATACGCGCGGCGCTTTCTGCCCGCGATGAACGCGTTCTTCCATCGTCTTCTTACGTTTCCGAAGCCGCTGGTAGCGGCGGTGAACGGTCACGCCATCGCGGGCGGCTGCATCATCGCGGCGGCCTGCGACTATCGCGTGATGGGCGACGGCACGGGACGTATTGGCGTTCCGGAGCTCGTGGTCGGTGTTCCTTTTCCCGCCATGCCGTTCGAGATCGTGCGTGCTCGGCTGACGCCGCAGGTGTTTCGCGATCTCGTGTTCAGCGGACGGGTCGTCCTGCCGCACGACGCCGTCGCGCTCGCGCTGGTCGACGAAGTGGTCGACGCGAACGGCCTTCTTGATAGCGCGGCAAGGCATGCTGAACGTTTGACTCGCATACCAGCAGCGACGTTTGCGCTGACCAAGCGCGCGCTCGCCGGCCCGATTCTTCACCGTGTGGAGCTTGCTGCATCGACCGATCGCGATGCCACGGATACTTGGCGAAGTCCCGAGGTGCACGCAGCGATCCGCGCCTATCTCGAACGAACGATCCGGAAAGCGTAGTAGAAGCGGCTTACTGCGGCAGCGCCCGGCGCACGGCGCGGCTCCAGCGGTCGGTTGCGTAAAACCAATGGCCGTCGAGACCGTCACGCAGGATGGTGCTCACATTGAGGCGATACCACTCGTCGCCGCGGCCGGGTAAATACACCAGCGCGCGGTTCGCCGAGTCGTCCCACGCGTAACGCACGACATACATCATGCGCGGCTCCATGCGAGGCGCGCGGACGTGGAACTGCAGAAGATAGCGGGAAGCATTCGCGCCGGGAGCCACGGCCTTGCCTTTGGCCCAATCGACGAACTCGCCGGCCCACACGTTCGCCGCGAGCACTTCTTTATCGGTGAGCTCGAGTGGTTGCGCCAGCCCCGGGCCGGTGACGACGATCTTGGTCGTCTCGCCCTTGGCATGGAGCAACACCACAGAGGCCACGACCATTACCACCAGCGCGACGAGAACGAAGCGTCGTGTCATACAGCGCCCCACGCTCGTTAGACGGATTCTGTCCTGAAACGGGTGGCTACCCCAGAACGCACGTGTTCCTGTCACCGCACCCGCGCCGTGCGCGCCGACCAGGCGACGCCGCCGAGTAGTATCCCACCGACGAGAAACGTCGGCCACCAGACCGGGTCTCGCGCGCCATCGACGATCATTCCAGCGAGCCCGCGGAGGAGCAGCATGCCGGCTCCGATCCACGCGGCGGCGTGTGGAATCCATCGCCGTACGACGGTCTCGGGCGGTCGAAGCAGCGTCACGGTGATCGCGAACATCAGGACACTGAGCACAATCACGATCACGTCGAAGATGTAGCGCCAGGTGCTCGACATCATGAGGCGGTGATTCTTCTCGCCGCCCGGAAAACCGCCAGGAATGCCCAATGCCCACCAGGTGT
>JBKPAJ010000106.1:0-21698 GCA_046726375.1 Acidobacteriota bacterium | reverse complement strand
TGGCGCTGGCCTCGCTCCGGTCCTTCCGCAAGCCAATCACCTCGCCGTGCACGACATCGGACAAGACTGTCCAGAATTGCTGGCCCTTGCCGCGCTGAATCTCGTCGAGCCCGAGATGCGGCGGCCGTCGCTTCGGGCGGGTGCGATCCTAGTCGGCGAGAAACGCTTTCTCGGCGCGCCGCGCCTTGCCCCAGCTGACACCGTGGCGCACCGCGGCATGACTGGTCGGCATCGACTGGCAATCGACGCCGATCTGCTGCCGCAGGCGCCGCGTGACGCGCGCCTTCGGGTCGGCGAACTCGAGGCGCTCGGTCCGAATCCCACAGCGCCGACAATCGACGCGACGCTGGCGATACACCAGCGTGACCGGACGCGCCGCCCACGGCAGGCCATCCCACGTGCGATCCCGCGCCGACCGCACGCGACGCGTGCGACGGCCACAGCTACTACACGGATACCGGCGGGGGCCTCGTCGCTCGATCCGAATCTGCATGCGACCCGTCGGCGCTGTATCCTGCCCCTCCACTCGCTCCACGCGGAATCCGGGCAGCCCCAGAATCCACGTACAATCGCGCCGCGATCCCACGCGTCCTCGCTGGTTGGTTGCACAACAAGAGAGAACGACACCGAGTGGTCCGGTGCCAAGTGGGATCGCACTTCGACGTCCGGGTCGCCGAGCAGACCGCCCACCCCAAGTGCGGTCCGCGCAGGCGACCGGGTATTACCTCAGATCGCTGTGCTCAAATCGGTGAACAGGCGGATTTAGTTAATTGAAATTTAGTTTTCGTGTTTTCGTACGGTTCGTGTTTTCGTGTCCTTTCGTGCTCACTGACTCACTCACTCCGCAGAGCTTCGACAGGCGTGATGCGGGTGCCCCGGCGGGCGGGGACGTACGAAGCGAACGCGGCCACCAGCGTCAGCACGACGGCAGTCGCGGCAAAGGTCGCCGGATCCCACGGCTCGGTGTTGTAGAGAAGCGTCGTCAGCAGCCGCGTCAACATCGCCGCGGCGACGACGCCCGAAACGACGCCGATGGCGACGAGCTTGAGCGCCTGGCCGAGGACCATCCGGAAGAC
Organism: Acidobacteriota bacterium; assembly: GCA_046726375.1. Classification (GTDB taxonomy): domain Bacteria; phylum Acidobacteriota; class Vicinamibacteria; order Vicinamibacterales; family UBA2999; genus DASPWV01. The sequence goes on along the minus strand of JBKPAJ010000106.1, from coordinate 20,622 downwards.
GGAATCGGTGGTCGCGCCGAGCGCGATGCGGACGCCGATCTCCTGCGTTCGCTGCGACACTGAGTACGCCATCACACCGTAGACGCCGACGCCCGCGAGCACGAGCGCGATCAGCGCGAACGCCGTCAGCAGCACCGAGAGGGTCCGCGGGCGCGCCAGCGTTGCATCGACTACTTCCTCCATCGTCCGCACGTCGCCAAGCGGTAGCTCGGGGTCGAGCGCGCGGACTTCCCTGCCAATGCCGCCCGCGAGCGATGTCGGATCCATCGTGGTGCGCACGACGAATGTCATCAGCCCCATCGTGAGCTGGGTGTGCGGCATGTAGATCGCGTTACGCGTTTCGGTGTCGAGCGATACGAACTTGATGTCGCCGACCACGCCAACGATCTCCGCATCCATGCCGTCGTCGCGTCCGACGTGCACGTTGATACGCTTGCCCAGCGGGCTCTCGCCAGGAAACTGCGTCGATGCGAGCGTCGTCGAGATGACGGCGACAAGCGGCGCGTCGGCAGCATCTGCCGGCGTGAAATCACGGCCGGCCAGCTGCGGAATACCCATCGTCTTGAAGAAGCCGGGCGTGACCGGGCGAACGTCGGTGACGGGGAATTCGCCCGGGTTGGGCGTCGGCCGATCGAGGCGATGGAAGCCGGTGCCAATGCCGAGCCCTGCCATCGGCAGGAACGTCACGCCGGCCGCGCTCTGCACACCCGGCATCGTGGCAATACGCGACATCGCATTGGTGTAAAACGCGGCCATCTGCGACACTTCGCGGTACCGCGCACCAGGGAGTGAGACGCGCGCGGTCAGAACGCCTTCAGCACGGAAGCCGGGATGGATACTCTGGAGGCGCGCGAAACTGCGGATCAACAAACCCGCGCCCGTCAACAACACCAGTGACAGCGCGACTTCGGCAACGACCAGCGTGCCGAGCACGCGACGCGATCGCGGGCCGGTACTATGGCGCCCACCCTCGCGTAGCGCATCGCTCGCGGTGCCGGTGGCAACCAGCGCCGGAATGATTCCGAACAACAAACCCGTGCCGACGGCCACTGCCAGCGTGAACCAGACCACCGGCACATCGAGCGTCACCTGCTGCAGCCGCGGAACGGGGATGCGATCCGCCACGAGCGCGACCAGTCCGCGATGGAATGCGATCGCCAGCGCGAATCCGGTCACGGCGCCGGCAAGCGCGAGCAGGATGCTCTCGGTGAGCATCTGCCGCACCAGGCGCGTGCGCTTCGCGCCGAGCGCGGTGCGCAGACCCAGCTCGCGCTGACGCACGGTACTTCTGGCGAGCAGCAGATTCACGACATTGACGCACGCGATGAGCAGGACGAACAACACCGCGGCGCTGAGCACGTAGAGCGCCGTGCGAATCTGCTCCACCATCAGCTCGTGAATCGGCACGACCGACACCGACCATCCGGTATTCAGTTGCGGCGCATCTTTCTCGCGCTGCACTGCAATCGCTTTCAGATCGGTCTCGGCCTGCTCGAACGAGACGCCGTCCCTCAGCCGCGCAATGGCATGCGACGATCCGCGTCCGCCGGCCTGGTGGAGCAGTTCGATCGTCCACCCGTAGGGAATCATGTAGTCCGCGCGCTGGCCTTCGATCGTGAATCCCGGCGGCATGATGCCGACGATGGTGCGCTGCCGGCCGCTCGTGGTGAGCGTCTGGCTGAGTATGTCGGCGCTGCCGCCAAGACGCGACTGCCAAAATTCGTGACTGAGAAGGATGACGGCATCCTTGCCCTGAATGTCCTCGTCGGGCGTGTACAGACGGCCCAGCACCGGCTGGACGCCAAGTGCCAGGAACACGTCGGCAGACGCCGCAAGGCCGGTGACTTCCGCCGGCTGGCCGTTCAACATCATCGTCAACCGCGAGGGACCGACCATGCCAATGTGGTCGAACCCTTTACTCCGCTCGCGCCACGCCTGGAAGTTCGCCGCGCCGACGACATTCCGCGGCCGATTGCGGCGCAGGTTGTGTTCCCAGATCGAGACGATGCGATCCGGTTCCAGATAAGGGAGCGGCTTGAGCAGCACGCCGCGAACGACGCTGTAGATCGCGGAGGTCGCGCCGATGCCCAAGGCAAGGGCGAGCACGGCCGGAATGGTGAATCGCGGCGCACGCAGAAAGGCGCGCAGGGCAAAGCGAAGGTCCTGGATCAGGTTGGCCATCAGGAAGACTTTCGTCCGAGTGTGACAGGTTTGATGGCCCGGCGGGGTGAAGGGTTGGAGCAGTATCAAGTCAGCACGAAAGGACACCAAATCCCAAAAGCGCGAAAACACGAAAACATTTAGGTTTTTCGTGCTTTCGTCGGCTTTGAGTGTTTTCGTGTCCTTTTCGTGTCTTTTGTACTACTTCGTCATGCTTAGCTCCTTCACCGTCGCCTCGGTATTGCGCGCGAAGCGGATCCCGTACACGCCATCGGGGACTTCAGCTTGCCGGCCGTGACGAGCTCGGCCGACGCACCGCACTTACAACAGCAAGCCCAGCCAGCAGAGACCAGCGAGCATGCTGATGCCCGCACCGTACGTGACTGAAGTGAACTCCACTCGGAGATGCACTGTCGAGCGGCCTGGCGAGACCGGAACACCGACCATGGAGTGATTGATCCGCTCAGGCACACGATCCACGCCATTTGCCGTTGCGCGCCACCATGGCCTCGCTGGTTGGTTGCACAACAAGAGAGAACGACACCGGGTGGTCCGGTGCCAAGTGGGATCGCACTTCGACGTCCGGGTCGCCGAGCAGACCGCCCACCCCACGTGCCGTCCGCGCAGGCGACCGGGTATTACCTCAGATCGCTGTACTCAAATCGGTGAACAGCCTTTTTTGGTCCATGCGTCCAGGTTTGTGGGAATTTCACGGAGCGGTACCGGACCTTGCTGGGGTCGGAACGTTCGCGATCCGGATGATCAGAAGGATTGCGAGCGATTCTGAAATTCACTTGTGTCGTGTTTGCGCCAAGCCACGTGAGACTGGGTGGATAGATTCGCTGTCCATTGCAGATCAGCGTGATCTCGCCGGCCGTGCGCGGCGGCGTCGGAAAATTGCCGTACACTTCGAATAAATCGTATTCAGATGCACCGTCGTGAGCGACGCTCGCCACAATGCCGGCGATGCGCCCTGGCGGGTTCGGCAGGGCGGCCATCTCGGCCGCGCCATCTGTCAACGCCTTCGCAATTCACGCATCCCGCACCTCTCACTTCCGTCGGTTCTCCAACAGTCCGTAGCGCGCTAACTCGTCGCCCTCCCTGCTGTGTGTCCAGACACGCGACGTTCACCGGCAACTGTGCGCGCTGCACTGACTTTGCGACTTCTCCGTTCGCCCAACGATGCGCTGGAAACGAGAGGTCGGGACGAAACGCGATGCCGAACTCGCCGACGATCAACTGTGGCGAACCCGGCATGGCGGCGAGCCGAGTTTTGAGGTCTGCCAGATCGGCGTCCAAACGCGGCGTCCGGCCTGGCATCGACGTCGGCGACGTACCGGAAGCTGGGAAATGTCGGTTGTTCGGAAGGTCATCGCGGATGCCCTCCCATGCGACCAACTCACCATATACGGGTTGAACGATCGGGACGACGTCATCGAGAATATTTGGGCAATGCAGTTCGCCTTCGTCGAGCGATTCGGCGCAGACGCGCGTTTGTCATAGCATTTCGTGGGAGATTTCCGATGACTCTCAGACTCATCACCTTTTTTGTCGTCGCCGTTAGCCTGACTGCGGCCCCGTCGGCCGTACCGGGAGCGGCGGCGGAACAGCGCCCCGCCCAGGGACCGATCGACGAGCAGCGCGCACGCCAGTTGTATGTGAGCAACAAACACGAGGACCACTCGCGTCCCGACTTCAAGCGGCAGATCGACGAGAAGGCGAAAGAAGACGCACGCTATCCGGCGCTCTGCAAAGGCGTGATGGACTGTACCAAGGTCACCTACCGCAGCAGCGTCGGCGACATGGATATCCCTGCGTATCTCTTTCAGCCGCTCGACAAGCGCGGCGCGAAAGGACACGCCGCGATGATCTGGGTGCACGGCGGCGTGCACAGCAACTGGACGCTGGCGCCGTATTTTCCGTTCGTCAAGGAGGCCGTCGCGCGCGGCTACGTGATCATCGCGCCCGAATATCGCGGCAGCACTGGCTACGGCGACCAGCACTACCTCGCCATCGATTACGGCGGCAAGGAAGTGGACGATGTGATCAGCGCGTATGACTATTTGAAGACGCTACCGCACGTCGATCCCGATCGCGTCGGCATGATGGGCTGGAGTCACGGCGGCTACATCACGCTGCTCTCCGTCTTCAGGGATCAGCACCCAATCAAAGCAGGCGCAGCGATCGTGCCCGTCACCAATCTTGTGTTTCGCCTCTCCTACAAAGGTCCCGGCTATCAGCGCGACTTCTCGACCCAGAAAGGAATTCTCGGCCTGCCGTTCGAGAAGCGCGAGGAATACATCAAGCGCTCCCCGCTCTATTCCGTGGACAAACTCAACGTGCCGCTGCTGGTGCACGTCGCCACGAACGACGAGGACGTGGATTACGTCGAAGATCAACAGATCGTCGACGCGCTGCGCTCGCGTAAGCCGGATCTGGCCGAGACGAAGGTGTACGTCGATCCTGCGCCAGGGCCGGTGAGCGGCGGGCATACGTTCAGCCGCCGTGTGAATCGCGACACGCTGCAGCGCGAAGACTCACCGGAGCAGATCGACTCGTGGAATCGTACGTGGGTGTTCTTCGAGTGGAACTTGCGGCCGTACGAAGATCGATCGAAGCCGAAGACGACGTCGCAGCGACACTGATGAGCGATCAGTTGACCAATGCGCTCGCCACATTCACCGCGATCGGGCAAAGCTTTCGGGGCCAGATGAAGGAGAAGTCCCCAACCAGGTCCTCATCGATCGCGCACTGCAACTCCTGACCGCAGCGATCTCTCTATTGCACTCATCGACTCGGTGGCGCCTGACCCCAGGAGTGCGAGAGTGCGTTCGCGTGACGCGCGGCGACACAACCGTCGATGTGTATGCCGCGCTGCAGATGATGCTGGCTGGCAAGATGTCGTGCGAGGAATGGCGCGCGTGGTGCGCCGCACAGGGTCTCATGCGCAAGCGCCTGTGCATCGTCGGATGAGCCAACACATCTCGGGTGTTAACCGGATTGACATACCGTCACGCGGGGAGCATAGTCGCGGGTGATGGCGCGGTTTGGCGCGCCGCTTCGTGGCACGGCTCGAGCCGCGCTGGAAGGAGAGGAGCTATAGCCGACGACGTACAGGTACGGCGACCACCGCGGTGTAGCGACTCGTGGATGTGCCGGTTGCTCGACAACTGATGCGGTGCATCAGCGATCCAGCGGGGCTTACCCGCCGCGAATCGCGCACACCAAACGTGACCATGTGACGACGCTGGCGCCAACTGGCGCAGCCCGGACTCTTGTCCGACAGGTTGCGGAGCGTTCTACCGCCGTGGTCGCCCAGTCCTCGCGTTCTTCGCTGCGGGCTTTCAGCTATCAGCGTTCGGCTTGCACTTGACTTCGCAGGTTTGGTGCTGGGCTGACGGCGATAGCTGATCGCTTCAGCGAAGGAAGCTCGGTTTCACGGTGATCGTAAAGTTCCGCCCCGCGTCGAGATCGCTCTTCGAGATGTGCACGTCGTCGGGCTTCTGGGTCACCACCTCGCCCTGCCGCAACTCCACTTCCACTCGATAGTTACCCTGCGGCACTTTGATCGTATAGCCGCCGTTCACGGCCGTTGATGTTTCGAGCTTCTCGCCCGTCTCGAGGTTCACGATCGTGACTTTGCGGCCCGACAGTGGAGCGTTGTCGCCTGCGGAGCGCACAAGGCCCGAAATCGTTCCGCCGGTGTTCGGAGGCCGGTCCCCTGGGGCAAGCCCCACCGATCCACGCGCGATACACGACGCGAGAAACAGCGTTAAGACGATGACAACTGAGCAGAGGCGCATCGCTCTTCTCCTGCGGTTACTTTACGACCTTGCCGCCCGCTCGATCGTCCTTTACGAACTTATCCCGCGCCGGCATCTTCACCTGCGGCAGCGTCTTCGCATCCATGACGGTATCCTCAGGAACGATCTCATTGAGGTGCAGCAGATACGCCACAACCGCATACGTTTCGTCCGGGGTCAGCGTGCCCGGCTGCGCGAACGGCATCGCGCGGAAGGTGTAGTCGTAGAGCGTAGTGGCGTAGGGCCAGTAGTTGCCGATGGTCTTGACGTTCGGTTCTTTGCCGACGAGTTGATCGAACGGCTTGCCTCGTCCCTTCTCACCGTGGCAGGACTGACATTTCGCTGCATACACCGCGGCACCTTCTGCGACGGTGCCCTTGCCTGGCGGCAGCCCGCGTCCGTCGGGCATCACATCGATATCGATTTTGTTGATTTCATCTGCAGTGGCCGCGCGACCGATCCCGAGAGGAGCTGACTTACCGGTCTGTTCGTCAGCGGCCAACATGTAGGCGCGAGCCTTTCCCGGCCTGAGCGACTCAGCATGAAGCGGAGTCGAAGGCAGGTCCGCCTCCGTGGCCGACGTGCCCGCTCCGACTGCGCTCGCGATCGCGATCATCGCGACGATGATCAGCGTCCTCATACACCCGCTCCCGCAAACGTCACGGCGCCATCCGCCGCCACGCGCCACGCGCGAATCTGGTTGTAGTGATACTGCGTCGCGGGTCCGCGCGCCTTCATCAACACGTCGAGCGTCGGCTGCACGTAGCCTGTTTCGTCGGTCGCGCGGCTCATGAGCACCGCCGCGCTGCCATCCCACTTCCAGGGATAACGGAAGCGCGTGTGACACTTCGACAGCACCGGCTCGTCGAGTGTCGCCGCGTGCCACGTTTTTCCGCCGTCAGCGCTGACATCGACGCGCGTGATGCGTCCGCGCCCGCTCCACGCCAGGCCGCGAATTTCCCACCATCCTGGACCGGTCAACTTATCCGGATACGCAGGCTCGGTGATCAGCGACTTCGCGTCCATCACCAGACTGAAGATCCGCGACGTCCCATCGGGCAACGGATCGGTGTACTTCGAGGTTTCCTCTCGCGTCATGAACGGCTGGTCGGCAAGCTCGATTCGACGCAGCCATTTCACGCTCGCGTTCCCCTCGTATCCGGGCAGCAACAAACGGACGGGATATCCCTGCTCCGGCCGAAGCGCCTCGCCGTTCTGCGCGTACGCAATCAGCGCATCGTCCATCCCTTTCTCGACCGGGATGCTGCGCGTCATTACCGCCGCATCCATGCCCTCGGCGAGGAACCACTGCGCTTTCGGCGACGCGCCGGCTTCGCGAAAGAGCGTCGCGACCGGTACGCCGGTCCACTCGCTCGTGCTGGTGAGGCCATCGAGCTGCTGCGGCGTGAGATCGCCCGGGACCCCTTCGCGTCGATATGTGCGTCCGCCATTGCCGGAGCACTCGATGAAGCGAATCACCGAACGTCCGGGAAAACGTTTCAAATCGTCGAGCGTGAAGACGAGCGGCCGCTCGACCATACCGTGAATCAGCAAGGTATAGGTTTTTGGTTCGACTGTCGGCACGCCCCCGTGATGTCGCTCGAAGTGCAAATCCGCGGGCGTGATGATGCCGTCGAGATCCTGAAGCGGCGTGAGCGATGACGTGCGCCGCTCGCTGAACGAGACCCGTTTGGGCTGTTCAAACGGCGACCGCGTGCCGACATCCGACGCCTGTTTGCCCTGGACCTTGGTGGGATCGGCAGGCGCCTTCGCGCGCGCGGCCTGGTCAGCGCTTTGGCCCGCGATGGGCGCGAGTCCGGCGCCGACAACGCCCGCAGTGCCGGCAATTAGGGCGTGGCGACGAGAGACTTTCTTCATCGACGTTGCTCCGGTCTGAAGATCGAGCGAGCCTACCACAACGTGCACTAAGATCCGCGCAGAAGGAGAATCCATGACCAGATCCCCAGCATTGGCAGCGCTGGCACTGACAGCTATGGTGTCTACGACGGTCGCGACCGCGACGGCGCAGGGCCGCGGACCTGACGTAAACGTGCGCGCCGCGATCGAGGCGGCAAACAAGAAGCTCGCGGGCGCGGCAGCCAAGGGCGATGCCGCGGCCATGGCCTCGGTCTATTCACCGGATGCGATTGCGTTCCCGCCGAACGCCGACGCCATCAAGGGGCAGGCGGCCATACGGAAAATGTGGCAGGACGTGCTCGCGTCAGGGATCGCGAGCATGGAGCTCACCACGAGCGAAGTGGAGTCGGCGGGCGATCTGGCGTACGAGGTGGGCAACTACGCGATGAAAGCGAAAGACGCCAAAGTTGCCGACCGCGGAAAGTACTGCGTCGTCTGGAAGCGCGTGAATGGGCAGTGGATGCTGCACCGCGACATCTGGTCCACCAGCATGCCAACCACAACCAAATAGGTGATGCATGAGCGACGATCAGATTCGCACGGCTCTTGACCGAAACGTCAAAGCCGTCACGCTGAGACCATCAATTGGCCGAGGTACCGCAGTCACCAAAGCCCGATTGCGCCACGGGCTCGTCTGCGACATCCAGGACGGACCATGGACGCTCGTCGCCGATATGACCGAGAAATACGGCGGCACCAACACAGCACCGAATCCAGGTGTGCTCGGCCGCGCGGCGCTTGGGTCATGTCTCGTGATCTGTTACGCGGCATGGGCCGCACGCCTCGGTGTGCCGATCGACTCACTCGAAGTCGAGGTTCAGGCCGACTACGACGTGCGCGGCGAGCTCGGTGTGAGTGACGAAGTGCGGCCTGGCTACTCGGAAATTCGCTACATCGTAACGGTATCGAGCCCTGCCAGTGCAGAGGAGGTCGAGCGCTGCCTCGACATCGCCGATCGACACAGCGCGTGGCACGACACCATCGCGAATGCCACGACGCTCGTGTGCGAACGGCGTGTCAGGTCAACCGTGCGGTAGCAGGGATGGACGCGCAGCTGCAACGGCGTATTCAGCGATACGGCTGGGATCGGGCGGTCGATTTCTACGAAGCGTCGTGGGCGGCGCAGCTCCGCCCTGTACAAGATCGATTGATGACGCTCGCGGCGTTGCAGCCCGGGGAGCGCGTGCTGGACATCGCATGCGGCACGGGTCTCGTCACCTTGCGCGCGGCAACGGGCGTCGGCCCCGCTGGCCGCGTGATGGCGACCGACATTTCGCAGCGGATGGTGGACTACACCGCAGCGGAGGCAGGGCGCCGAGGTCTCTCGCAGGTGCAGTGTTCGCGCATGGGCGCGGAGTCGCTGGAATTTCCCGACGGTTCGTTCGATGCGGTCCTGTGCGCGCTCGGGCTGATGTATGTGCCCGACGTCGCAGCCTCGATCGCGGAGATGCGCCGCGTGTTAGCGACTGGCGGCCGTGCGGTCGCTGCCGTCTGGGGGGCACGCAGCCGCTGCGGCTGGGCCGATATCTTCCCAATTGTTGAATCGCGTGTGCAGTCGGATGTCTGTCCGATGTTCTTCCAACTCGGAACGGGCGATGCGCTGGCCGACAGCTTCACTCGGGCCGGTTTCGCGCGACTGCGGAGTGACCGCGTCTCAAGCGAGCTTTGCTATGACAATGGCGACAGCGCCGCCGACGCGGCGTTTGCAGGCGGGCCGGTAGCGATGGCCTATTCACGGTTCGACGACGCCACCCGCGCCAGCGCGCGCGCGGATTACCTTGCGTCGATTGCGCGGTATCGCGCTGGAGACGGCTATCGCATTCCCGGCGAGTTCGTTATCGTGCGAGGCGATTTGTAGCTGGCGCTGCGCTGCTTTTCTGCGCAGTCAGTCACACCGCCGAAGGCAGTCACCCCCGAAAGGTTCTACCGCAAGCGGCAAGGCTAGCGGTCCCACAATCTCAGTCGTGCCTTAGCGCCGTCATCGGATCCAGCCGCGCCGCGCGACGCGCGGGGAGATAGCCCGCGAAGGCGGAGACGCAGAGCATGAGCGTAATCGCAAGCGCGCTCGTCGTCGCGTCCGTCGGCGTCAAGCCAAAAAGCAGCGACGCCACGAAGCGTCCCGACGCCAGCGCCGCGGTCGCGCCGATCGCGACGCCGATGCCGACCAGGATCATCGACTCGCGCATCACCAGGTGCAGCACGCTTTGACGCTGGGCCCCCAGCGCCATGCGGATGCCGATCTCGTTGGTGCGGCGCGTCACGTTGTACGACATCAATCCAAATAGACCAATCGAGGCCACCAGTACGGCTAGTCCGCCGAAGAGCGCGTAAGCTTTCGCGAAGACCCGCTCCTGCGCAAAGCGCCGCTCGATCTGATCGGTTTGTGTCGACATGTCCATGATCGGCACGTTGTCGTCGACTTGACGGACCGCTTCCCGGATCGATCCCATCGCGAGCGAGGGATCACGCGCAGTCCGGATGATGTACGCCATCGCCCCGACCGGGCTCTGCACGTACGGCACATACATGGTCGCGGGCGGCGGCTCCCGCAGCGCGTTGTACATGATGTCTTTCACCACGCCGACAACTTCGGTCTGATTGCTCGTTTCCGGCGTATTACCGAACCGCTTGCCGAGCGGATCTTCGTTGGGGAAAAACTTGCGCACCGCTGCTTCGTTGATAATCGCAACCTTCGGCGCCGGCAGGTTGTCGCGTTCGCTCAACGCGCGCCCGCGGGTCAGCGCAATTTCCATCGTTTCGAAGAAGCTGGGCGAGACGCGCACGCGATTGATGTTGACTGCCTCGCGATCGCGTGGGTTGTTGAGCGCGGCGAGATCGTATTGCCGCCCCTGCACGATGAAGCTGGTGCCGTTCACGCTGCCGGTCAGCATCGGCGGATTGGAGAGCGTCACCGATCGTACGCCTGGAACCTGCATGATGCGCTCGGTCAGCTGGTCGTAGAGCGATGCGATCCGCGTCGAATCGTAACCATTCAGCTGCGGATTGAGGCGAAACAGCACGAGGTTGTTCGGGTTGAAGCCAACGTCGACGCGGCGAAGGTTCTCGACAGTGCGGAGAAACAGTCCCGCACCGACGAGCAGCACGAGCGAGATTGCGACCTGCACCACGAGCAATGCTTTGTTGAGCAGCGTCCGCGAGCCGGTTACGCCGCGGCTCGTGTCCTTCAACGCCTCGCCGGCCGTCGTCCCTGTGACGCGCAACGCGGGCGCCATCCCAAACAGGATGCCGGTGAAGAGCGCGACGACCGACGCAAACACCAGCACGCGCCAATCGAGCGGTGCGCGTCCGACTTGCGTCGGCAGCAACTGACGTCCCCAGTAGGCAACGAGCAATCCGAGGAGCCCGCCGGCAAGCGCCAGCATGACGCTTTCGGTGAGCAGCTGACGCACGAGGCGCATACGCGTTGCGCCGATCGATAAGCGAACCGCGATCTCCTTCTGACGCGCTGCCGCGCGAGAGAGGAGCAGATTCGCGATGTTGGCGCACACGAGCAACAGAATCAGACCGACGACGACGCTGATGATCGTGACGGAGCGAAGCGCTGACGGATCGTTGTCGTATACGCCTTGCGCGGCCGAGCTCACCTGAAGACGCGACACTTCGGTGCGATACCGGTTCGACGATGCGTCGCGTTCGGCGGGCGGCAGCGACGCGAGATACGTCGCCATGCCCTCGCGCGCGGCTTGCTGAAATACCCCCTCGAGATTGCCGGCGACTTGTTCGATCGTGGCGCCAGGCTTTAGCCGTCCGATCACCTGCAACCAGTAGTAAGTCGGCTGGCTCAGACGCGGTGGCGAATTGGGCGGGCCGGCGGCAGTCGGATTCAGTTGCGGATCGAGTGCAAGCGGCAGCGTCAAGTCTGGCGCTTCGGCGATGACGCGCTGGACGCCGGTGAACTCAGGCGACAGAACGCCGACAATCGTGACGAGCACGTTGTTGGCACGCACCGCCTTGCCGATGATCGCGCCGTCGTTGCCGAAGCGGCGGTTCCAGTACTGCGCGCTGATCGTCATCACCGGCGGCGCGTTGGCCTGATCGTCCTCGGGCAGCAGCGTCCTGCCGCGGATGGCCTTCACGCCGAGCAGTTGGTGATAGTTGCCGGAGGCCTGATAAGCCGTGGCGATCTCCGCGTGCCCGTTGACCACAACGTTCACCGACCCGAGCGGCGCGCCGGCGGCCAGGTCGGTCATCGTTTTGTTAGCGTTGCGGAGCTGTAGATAGACAGGATAGGACACCGTCGAACCCGCAGCCTCCACGCCCGGCGGCCTCGCGATATTGCCGTACTCGCTGACGTTGTTCGCCATGCGATTGCGGCCGATGTGGCGCAGGCGCACGAGCGAATAGGGATCCTCGACCGGCAGCTTGCGCAGGAGCAGTCCATTGGTGGCGCTGAACAGGGCGGTGTTCGCGCCTATCCCGAGCGCGAGCGAGAGCACCACCATCGCGCTCCAGGCTTTACCTTGCAGTAGAACGCGGGCGGCGTAGCGCAGGTCCTGCAGCATGAGGTCTCCTAATCTGCTATGAGACGCAACCTGGTGCCGGTCGGTTGGGCGAAAACGTTCCTCGCGTATTAGGCGCCCACCGGCGCACTGGTTGACAACCCCGCGATCCCGCGCACGCACCAGATACGTTCGGGATAATAGCCTCATGCCGACCGCGTCGCGAATCTCGAGCCTGGCCGCGAAGGCGCGAAAGACCTTCGGCGCGGCTCGGCTGCTTGAAATCGAGACGCTTGCCATTTTTCTCGTGCTTGCGGTGATGCTCCTCGGCTTCGCGAACATTGCTGATGAGGTTGGCGAAGGCGAGACGCGCGCCTTTGACAATGCAGTGTTGATGGCAATGCGCAGCTCGGACGATCCGAGCGATCCGATTGGGCCCGAGTGGTTCGAGGAAGCGGTGCGCGATATCACGAGCCTTGGCAGCGCGACCGTGCTGGTGCTGGTCTCGTTGATCGTGATCGGCTTTCTGCTGATGTCGAGCGCAGAAGGCGCCGCCGGTCTCGTGGCCGTGGCGGTCGGCGGCGGCATGCTGCTCGTGAGATTGTTGAAAGGCTTCTTCGAGCGTTCGCGCCCCGATGTGGTGCCGCAGGCGGTGCAGGTGTTCACCAACAGCTTTCCGAGCGGTCACGCCACGCTGTCCGCAGTGACGTATCTGACGCTCGGCGCGCTCCTCGCGCGCGTGGAGCGGCCGCGTGCGGCAAGGATGTATTTCCTCGGCGTCGCGATCACGCTCACTGTTCTCGTCGGGCTGAGTCGCGTCTATCTCGGCGTGCACTGGCCCACCGACGTCCTCGCCGGTTGGTGCGTCGGCGGTGCGTGGGCCATTCTTTGCTGGCTGGTCGCCGCGCGGCTTCAGCGCCGCGGCACGGTCGAAAAACAGATAGAGAACTGACTCAGCCGCTTTGAGCGCCAGCAGCGTCGCGCCGACCTTCTCGCTCCAGACATCGTTCGCCCGAGCCCGCGCCGCCTTCCTAAGTCGTGTCGGAGTGTCGTCGTGGGTTCGAACCGGCCGGCGCAGCAACGTCGCGCGTGTAGGCGAACGCTTTGTCGCTGAGAGCTGATAGCTGAGAGCTGAGAGTTGAGAGTTGAGAGTACCTACACGATAGCCACCTAACGCTTGCCTTTTGTCTCCGACGATGAGATCGTCGTCCCGAGGTCAGATGGGATTGCCACGATGGAGATATCGGACGTGTCTGCCGCGCTTCAGGAACGTCTGGGCGCCGAGGCAACTGCCGGATTGCTGCAACTGTTCGAGACCGCACGTCAGGAGTGGACAGCTGACGTGACCACGACGTTCGTCGATCGATTCGAACGGCGTCTGATCGAAGAACTTGGCGGGTTACGTGTCGAGATTGTCGAAGTCCGTTCAGGTCTTCGCAGTGAAATCGCTGCTCTTCGTCAGGAGATGGCCACTGCGATCGCGGCGGTTCGCCAGGAGATGACCAGTGGCTTTGCCGCCCTTCGGCAAGAAGGTCTCGAGAACCGAGTCGAGCTGTTGAAGTGGTGCTTTGCGTTCTGGGTCGGTCAGGTGTTCGCCGTCGGCGGCGTCGTCGCCGTTCTGTTGCGGTTGGGGCAGCGATAGCTGCACCCAGCGCCGGCGACCGCGGACTGTCGACCGCCGACCACCTAATTGCTGCTCTTTCGAATCAGCGTCGCGAGTTCGTAAACCTCTCCGTTCTTGATCACGGTTCGTACGCGCCGGGCCGCCTTGATATCCGCCAGCGGATCGCCATCGACGACGACGAGATCCGCAAGCTTGCCGACCTGGATCGAGCCGAGGTCCGCTTCTGCGTTCAGCAACTTCGCCGGGTTCGCTGTGGCGGTCTGCAGCGCTTGAAATGGCGTGAGTCCGGCGGCGACGTACTCTTCGAGCTCGCCATGCAGGCTGATCCCGTACGGCACGAGCGGTGAATCGACCCCGGCGATGATCCGCGCGCCCGCCTGGTGCAGCGCTCGAATTGTCGCGAACGTGGCCGCGGTTCCCTGCCCACCGCCTCGACCGCCGCCTTGGCCTCGACCTTGAGGCGGCGTCGCGGGCCTCATCGTCTCGCGCGCCCATTGCGGGAACAGCTGCGTGCGCGGGTCATCGAGCAGATTCGGCTCGCGGGCGACGAGCCGCTGGTAGCCGCCCAGCGCCACTGTTGGCGTGATCGTGATCCCCGATTTCGTGATGATCTGAATCACGTCCTCGTACGCGCGTCCGGTAACCGACTGCTTTGGAGAGTAGCCGCGCCGACTGGTTGCGCCTGTGTGCTCGACGCTGTCGGTACCTGAGAGCGTTGCCGGATAGATCTCGTGCGAACTCACCGGAATGCCGATCTTATGCGCGCCTTCGATCGCGCGTTTCTGCAGAAGATCGGGCAGGCGGACGTACGTCTTCAGCAGGTCGTACTCGAGGCGACGTGCTCGTTCGAGCTCCATGTCCACGACGTTTTCGCCCGGCGCCGGCGTCGCCATCGGATAGTACGGACGTGCGCCGTCGAGCAGATAGCCGGTGAGAAACAGGCGCGGACCAACCCGTCGTCCCGACTCGATCGCCTCGCGCTCTTCAACGGCCTCGTAGGGATGCCCGCCCGGACTGCGCACCGTCGTGATTCCGTATGCCAGGTGGATGCGCCCAAACGCTTCGCCATGCTCTTTCTGCGTGTGACCGTGCGCTTCGATGAGACCGGGCATCACGCTCCGGCCCGTCGCATCCACCAGCGTGCCTTGCGCGTGCAAATCAGCACGATGCGCCTCGATCGCCGTAATGCGATTGCCCTGAATGACGATGTCCACATCGGTGCGGGCAGATTGCTGCATACCGTCGACGAGACGCCCCGCATGCACCACGATGCGGCCAGTCGGAATCTTCGGCGTCCACGTGAGATCGACGGGCACGTCGCGCGTGCTGCCATCACCCACCGACACGAGCTTCAAGCGGTCGGTCGCGATGTAGAGAATCTGATTCGGCCCTGCCCAGCTCGGTGAATCGGCCATCTCCTTTGTGATCTGGCGCGGCGGCCCCTGCGGATCTCCCGTTGCGTTCACCGGCATCACGTGCAGATAGCCTTCGCTCACAAACGCTATCTGCTTGCCGTCCGGCGACCACACCGGCCCGTCGCCCGATCGCTTGCCAACAGGCTTGTGCTCCACCGGCACGATCAACCGCGGCTTTCCGCCGTCGATCGGGAGCGCCATCATGTAGTTCATGCCCTCGCGGTAGCGGGTCGAATACACCTTCAGCGTGGAGACGATCACCGTTTTGCCGTCCGGCGACCACGTCGCGAACCCCGGACCGAAGCTGCGATCGAACAGCTTGCGCGGCGCGCCGCCTTCGGCGGCGACAAAGTAAACCTCGCCCTGCTTGAATGCGGTGTTGCTCGTGAACGCGATCCACTTGCCATCGGGCGACCACGTGCCTCCCATTTCCGCTTCACCCGACGTCGTGAGACGACGATCCTGACCCGTCTTGAGATCGCGGACGTAAAGATCCATGTTGCCGTTGCCGCCGCGATCCGACGAAAACACGAGCAGATTGCCATCCGGCGACCATGCCGGCTCCGTCTCCACCGCCGTATCGTTGGTCAACCGCTCCGGCTTGCCGCCGATCGTCATCACCCACAAGTCACCCAATGCCGCAAACGCGATCCGCTTGCCATCGCGCGAGGCGCGCGGATGCATGATCCCGAGCACGGGTCGCGCGGCTGTCGCGTTGAAGTCGCGCTTCTTGCGCGTGTAGCTGGCGGGCGTCACGGCGAGCGTGGCTGTAAACGCGATACTGCTCGATGCCGCGTTCGGCGCCGTGCTGCGCCGCCTGATCCTGCCGTCCGCCGTGTAGAGCAACTCGTTGGCAGATAACCACTGCGCGTGGAACGGGAACACGTCCTCGCTCGCCGTGAGCTCTTGCTTGCCAAGCATCAAACGCGCGGTCGCGGCGCTCACCACGCTATAGACGACGTCTTTCCCGTCAGGCGTCCAGGATGGCGCGCCGAGGGTACCCTCCGCTGCCGCGACAAGCCGCTCGTTTCCGCCCGGCGCAACGGCGTACACACCTGGCGAGGCCGTCCGCGTGGAGACAAACGCAATTTCCTTGCTGTCAGGCGACCACGCTGGCCAGTAGTCGTTTGCCTCGTTCTTCGTGACTTGCGCGACCTGACGGCTCTTCACATCGAGCATCCAGACGTCGTAGTTGCCGCTGCGGTCGGAGGAGAACGCGATGCGAGTGCCGTCGGGCGACCACTGCGGCTCGCGATCGTCGAACGGTCCGGATGTGATCGCCGTCGGATTGCTGCCGTCCGCACCAACCGTCCAGATGCGCCACGTGCCATCGCGGTACGACTGAAACGCGATCGTCTTGCCATCCGGAGACCACGACGGCTGCCGGGCATCGTAGTACTCGTCGATGATCCGCTTCGCCGCTCCACCTTTGATCGGCAGCGTCCACAAACCGCCCTGCAGATCGATCGCGATCGTCTGCCGATCGGGCGACAACGCCAGCGCCATCGACGTGCCCTCGCTCACGGTGATCTCAATGGTGCCCGCCTTCGCCGCGCCCTCACGCGCGACCGGCGCATTCTGACCTGTGATTCCGGCAACGAGCAGCGTGATTCCGACGAGACAGGCGGTGGTCCAGCGCAGCATGAATGTCCCCCGAAGGCGCCAACCCTAATCAATTGACGGGCGGATGACAAGTGATACCATCGCGCCACTCGGCAGCTTTCGGTTTTCGGCACTCGGCGGTCGGCCAGGGAGGGTCCCGTGCGTCTACCTCGATTGTTGCTCCTCGTGTTCTGCATCTTCCTTGCGGCGGCGGGTTCCGCGCGCGCGCAGACGGCGACGATCATCGGCACCGTCGCGGATCAAACAAGAGCTGTGCTGCCGGGCGCGACGATCACCGCGACCAATCTGGAGACGGGCGTGGCGACATCCGCGATTAGCGGACCCGCTGGAGAGTATCGACTCCAGCAGCTGCCTCCAGGAAAGTATCGCCTGCAGGCAGAGCTCGCGGGCTTCTCTACCGTGACCGTCGCGGAGGTAGAACTGCTGGTCGGACAGAACGCAACGGTTCCATTCGCGCTGAGCGTCGCGCAGCTGAACGAAACGCTGACCGTCACCGGCGAATCGCCATTCGTCGACACTTCGTCGTCGCAAGTGGCGGGCAACGTCGATCGTCGGCAGATGGAATCGCTGCCGCTCCAGGGTCGCAACTGGATCGAGCTCTCGAACATGGTCAAAGGCATGACCGCCAACAACATCGTCAACACGCCCGGCGTGGCGGACGATATGTTCCAGCTCAATCTCGATGGCCAGCAGATCACGCAAAAGATCGCGGGCTCCGGGTTTGGTCAGCCGCGCTTCAGCCGCGAATCGATTGCCGAATTCCAGATCGTGACGAACCTCTTCGACATCACGCAGGGCCGTTCAGCGGGCGTGCAGGTCCAGGCGATCTCCAAGTCCGGGACCAACACCAACAGCGGGAGTTTCTACGGCTTCTTCCGCGACGACCAGCTCAATGCGTCCGACAAGGTGGCCAAGCGCGTGCTGCCGTATTCGAATCAGCAGATCGGCGGCACGTTCGGTGGACCGATCGTGCGCGACAAGATGCACTACTTCGTGTCGTACGAGTACGAGCGCGAGCCCGGCACGTTCTTCAGTTCGCCGTCAACGCTGCCGGGGCAATCGTTTACCGTGCCTTACAAGAACGGGCAAAAGAGTTTGCTCGCGCGCGTCGATGATCAGCTCACCGCGGCGAGCCGCCTGACGATTCGCGGTTCGCGCTGGACGTGGAGCAATCCGTTCGTGCTCGGCATCAACGGTCATCCGTCGAACGCGTCGGTGCAGACCAAAGCGGCCAACAACGTACTCGGCACCTGGTCGTATGCGGGCTCTGGCAGCAACAAGGTGCACCAGATCAAAGGCGGCTGGAACAACTTCGACTGGACCAACGCGCCGCTGCCTGAGATGGTGGGCTACCCGCAGTACGACTTTCCCGGCCTCACCATTGGCGCGCCCTACAATTTCCCGCAGCACCCGAGGCAGAACAACTGGGAGACGCGCTACGACCTGACGTGGAACAAAGGCAAGCACGACATCAAGATGGGCGTCGAGTACGTGCATGTGCAGCACTCGGGCGACTGGTACATCCAGTCGATTGGCCGCTACACGATGTCGACCGTGCCGTCGAATCTCGGCACGCTGATTCCCGCTAGCGCCGCGACGGACCCGTCGCAGTGGAACATCGCGGCGCTCAACCCGATCGCGTCCCGCCTCGATAAGAACTACTCGTATACCGGCTGGGAAGACATCATCGACTCTCCGCGCCCGACCTATGCGGTCTGGTTCGGGGACACGTGGCGCGTGAGCAATCAGTTGACGATCAATTACGGCATCCGTTACGACGCGGACCCCAACATGGCGGCGGCGCCGAACGTGAAAGAGAATTCGATTCTCGTCGAAACCGGCATCCCGTCGGAATACGGTGAATATCGGCCCGGGGTCGTCGACTACGGCTACAAGCGCGACATCCACGACTGGAAAAACTTTGCCCCGCGCGTCGGTTTCACCTACAACGTGGGCAGCAGAAACGACTTCGTGATTCGCGGCGGCACCGGTCTCTACTACGCGAGTCCCGTGTCGAACGTGACATTCAGTCCCGGCGTCTACAGCAACCTGATCACCGCGACGTTCCCCAACGACGGTCGTCCTGATTTCATCACCAATCCGACTAACGGGATTCCGGACGACGCGTTTCTCAATGGCACGGTGCCGCTTCCGGCGCAGTCGCCGCGCGTGATCGTGGAAGGCTTCCGCGCGCCGTATACCTGGCAGAGCAGCATTGGGTTCCAGAAGCAGCTCAATGCCGCCACCGGCATCGAAGCGGACCTGACGCACTACGACGAATACAACGACACGCGCAGCATCGATGCGAATCTGCGCTACGATCCTGCGACCGGTTACAACGCGCTGGTCAGCTCCGGGCGTCCCAATCGCTCGTATGGTCAGCTCCTGGCGTTCACCTCAGACGGTCGCAAGGATCAGACGCAGATTTCCACGGCGCTGACTCGTCGTCTGCGCGCCGGCTTTCAGGCAGGCATCACCTACACGCTGATGCTGGCGATGCATGACAACGGCACGCTGGGATATACGAGCCCGACGGCGAACAACCCGTTTGATTATCTGGACGGCGAGTTCGCCACCTCGCTCGATTTTCAGCGCAACACGGTGCGCATGTGGGCGCTGTATCAATTGCCATGGGGTTTCTCGACGGCGGTGTCGTACTTCTACGGATCGGGCAACCGCTTTGCCGCGACGATCTCCACTACACCCTACGGCAAGACGGGCAACAACCGTTTGAACCTGTCGAACACCGGCGGTCCGGTTGCGTCGATCGTGATTCCCGAGGAAATGCTCGATCGCTGGGAAGGCCCCGCCGTGATCACGTCTGGAATGGTGATCCCGCGCAACGCTCTCAAAGGAGAGTCGCTGCATAAAGTCGACTTGCGCTTGACCAAGGACATCCGCATCGTCGGTACGCTGCGCGCGCAGTTGATTGGCGAAGTGTTCAATCTCTTCAACCGCGCCAATTACGGCAGCTACAACACCTCGCTGAGCGCGACCAACGCGGCGCAGACGGCGCTGTTTGGAACGCCGGCGCAGAATACAGGCAACGCCTACGTGCCAAGGCAGGCGCAGCTCGGGTTCAGGCTGGCGTTTTGATGTGCCGGGTCGCGTAGCGGCGGACCTGTAAGTCCGCCTTCGGCGCACCTTTAATGTTTTGATTCACTCATGCAGCGGCGGCCCTTCAGGTCCGCCCTTGTCGCACCTTGTGGCAACCAAATAACCGCCAGTGGTGGCTCCTCGTCATCGTGGCTGTGCTCATCGTCCTTGCGTGGCCGCCCAGAGACGGCAAGAGCCTCGCGGTCACTTTCGTGAACTGGGCAGTCGACCCTTGGGACGAGTTGCCCGTCCTGCCCCGGCAACTGTCCCGGGGACAGGGCGACGATCCGGGTGCCGTGTATCAGCACGACCTCCAGGTGCAGCAGTACGACGCTCTCTATCTCAAAGGTGGATGGACGAGAAAACGGCTGGAGCTCAAGGTCGCGCGCGATCCGTTCAATCCGACAACCGTACGGCAGGTGCTGACGCTAGTGGGTGTTGTGACCGCCTTCATCACCTGGCGAATGCGGAAGAACTCCGAATCTTGAGATCTCGAGATTTCGAGATCTGGAGCAGATCTGGAG
>JBKPAJ010000105.1:0-54503 GCA_046726375.1 Acidobacteriota bacterium | reverse complement strand
TGGAACGTGGAGATGGTCTGACCGGCAACGACTGCGGTGCCCGTCGACGTGCGGAAGTTGGTCACCACGCCTGAGTTCAGCGCGTTGAAGATGTCGACCATCCCCGTGAGCTTGCCGTAGCGCCCGAACTTGACGCCCTTGTCGAAGCGGAAGTCGAGAAGCGACACGTTCGGGGCCCGATGCGAAGTCACGGACTCCACCCGGATATTCTGCGTGCCATCACCGGGGAACGGAATGCTCACCGTGCGTCCCCACTGCGAACCGGCCTGCAACCGGTACGAACCGGACACGCCGATGTCATACGGCATGATGTAACGGCCCGTGAGTTTGAAGCCAAAGCCGGTGGTCGTCTCGCGTCCATCCTCGCCGAACAGACGCTGGCTCGGACGATAGTAGAAGTCCACATCGCCCGGGATTCTTCCGTTGCCGGCGATTGCGGTCGCGCCCGTCGGCGAAACCATGTCGTGAATCTGGTTCAGCCAGGAGTAGCCAAAGCCCGCAAGCAGCATCCACTTGCCGGCGAACCGGCGATTGACCGCGAACTCCACGTTGTGGAAATCGGCGTTGTTCGCGGGGTCGGACGGATTCGTGTAAACGCGTTGCTCCGGCACGTTCGCCGGACGATCGAGCAGATTCAACGTTTGATCGTCCGAGGTTCCACGGACGCTGTCAGGACCTGGGTCGATGAACGTGAACGGGACCGTATATGTCGGCGCGCGGGCGAGGTCCACGACACCCCAGACATTCCTCAGGTTCTTGTACACGTAAGTCGCGCGTCCGGAGAGCCCGGGAATGACTTCGCGTTCAAGCGTCGCAGACAACTCGTTCGACGTCGGACGCTTGATGTTGCGATCCACCGTCACAAGGCCTGCACCCGCGTCGACCGACTGCACGAACCGTACGATCTCGCCAGGGCCATCGAGAAGCCGGTTGCCGTTCAAGTCCTGCCACTGATAGCGGAGGCGCTGACGACCGACGGGGTTCTCCTGATCGGCAACCGTGTCGGCGGAATTGAACCGGAACTGGCCCCAGAACACTTTGAGGACCGTCCGATTGTCACCGCTGAGATCGTACGCGAAACCGAGACGAGGCGAGAAGGTCGTCGTCGTCGCGACGGTTCGAGCTTCCACCGTACGCCGGGCAATCAACGCCACGTAGTTCGGCTCGGTCCAGCCGGCCAGTTGCGGGTGCCCATTTGGCGCCACGATCTGCTCCGGCCACCCATCGCTGTAGTGTTCGACACGGCCACCGAGATTGAGCGTGAGTCGATTGGTGACCTTCCAGTTGTCCGTAATCCAGCCGGAGTGATACTTCACCTCATTGATCGGTGCCGTCGGCGAGTTGTACAGGTCGATCTGATTGATCGCGTTGTTCAAGTCCCGGTAGAAGAGGTCGAACGGCTGATCCTGGAAGAACTCCCTGCGATCGTTCTTCCAGTCGTAGCCGAACTTGAAGTCGTGAGTACCGGCCCATCCATCCTTGAAATAGCTCATCGACGCATAGAACTGAGGTTTCCAGCGCTTCTGATTCTGGTAGCTGTCGTGTCCGCCGCCGTCGAACCGCTGATTGTTCGAGGTGTCGATGCGGCCCGGGACAAACGTGCCGGTGTAAATGCCAGTCTCATTCTGCGGACGGAGCGGGAAGAAATTCTCCCACCGTCCCCACAGCACGTCGAGGAACATGCGGCTGCCCAGGACGCTCGTCCATTCGACTTTCATCGGATAGTTGCGCGACGCCTGATAACGCGAAGCGGAGAGCGGAGTGGTCGGACCGATATCGCGTTTGTCCTGCAGCTTGTTCCGCTTATTGAGGAACCCGATGATTTGATTGTTCCGGTTCAGTTGGAACGTGCCTTTGAACGTGTAGTCATTCGTCAGCTTCGAGCGCGCCAGGTCGGGGTAGTTGAGGACGAACTTGTACTGATCATCGAGGCGATAGCTGTAGAACATCCACGCCCGCCGCTTCCACAGCGGTCCGCCGATGTTGAAGTTGATGTCGTACTGACGGTCGATGGGGTTGCCGCGGGCGAGGGGCGTTCGCACGAAGAACCCGTCTTCGTCACGCGTGTTGCCCGTCCGGAAGTCGTCGGGAACGTTGTCGCTGATGGTGCTGCCGTTCTCGTAGTCGCTGTACCAGTTGCCGGAGAAGCGATCGCCGCCTGATTTGACGGTGATAGCCAGCGCGGCGCCACTCGCAAAGTTCTCGGCGTTGTTGCCGGCGCCGCCGACCGAGAGCTCTTCGAACGATCCGAAGTCGAAGTATCCCGCGTTGGCGCTGGTGCCTTCCGTGGTGTCGATGCCCTCGATCTTCGTCTGGTTCTGCACGTTGACGCCGTAGGTGATGTACCCGGTCTGCGTGCCTGCGTGCGACCCGCCCACATCGTACGCCTGCATCGAGATGCCAGGCGCCTGCGACAGCGCCGCCCAGATGTCGCGCGCATTCGGGATATCGGTGAGCAGTTCCTTGGTGAAATTCGTGCCGACGCCGGTCGACGACGTATCGACCACGGGGGACGCGCCCGAGACCGTGACCGTTTCCTGCAGCGTGGCGACCTGCAGTTGCTGGTCGACGGTGAGCGTCTGGTTAATGACGACGCGAATGCCCTCGCGCTTGACGGCCTGGAAGCCCGTGAGCTCGAAGGTGATGTCGTACACCCCTGGCGGGAGAGCTACGAAACGGTATTCGCCCGCCGCACCGGTCACCTGCACCTGTGGCTGGATGAGCGCGGGACTGCTAGCGGTAACGGTGACACCAGGGAGAACCGCCCCGGTGTTGTCCGTGACCGTGCCATTGATACGGCCGCGGAAATCCTGCGCGCTGGTGGGCACTGCTGCCAAAAGCAGCAGCGACAGGCACAGGGAAACAACCCTGTTCAGCCTCATACAAATCCTCCGAAGAACGGGGTGCAGCGCCGCTGGCCAGCAGGAATCCGACCGCAGGGCTGAACCCAAGATGCGCCGGCAAACTGGCGAATTTTACCTCAAAACGCATAAACTGCGCCGCCAGTGCCGCTCGCGGAGGTCCGTGGCCGAGTCGGCGTCCGCTGGGATCTGCCCGACCCCGCGATGTGGACGCGACGTTTCCGTCTCCTTGCAGTGATCGTGCTTGCCCTCGCGGCCTTCAACCTGAGCTTTCGCCTCAGTGAGGACGCGATTACCGAATGGGATGAGTCGCTGTACGGCTTGAGTGCGGCCGAGATGCTCGAGACCGGCGATTGGCTGCGGACGCGCCTCGGGGGGCAGGTCGACTACACCGCGATCACCAAGCCGCCGCTCATCGTCTGGCTTACTGCGCTGTCGTTCAAAACCCTGGGAATCACCGCGGTGTCCTTGCGGCTGGTGTCCGTGATTTCGGCCTGGCTGACGGTGCTGGTGCTGATGTTGTGGGCGAAACGTATCGCTGGTCCACTCCCCGCGATTCTGGCCGGTACGGTCCTCGCCACCAGCTTCGGTTTCATGTACGTCCACTCTGGGCGCACCGGCAACCCCGACGCGCTGTTTGCGTTACTGACGACGCTCACCGCTGTCGTGCTCTATGCGTCGTTCACGCGGCCGTGGGCGCGGGTCGCGCTCGGACTCATCTTTGCGGGTTTCTTCCTGCTGCGCGGGCCGGGGATGCTGATGCCGCTCGCTATCGTGGTTCTGGTTGAAGTCTGGCATCGGCGCGCGCCGCACCGATGGCCGGCGCTGGCGTGCGCCGCTTTGGTGTTTGCCATCCCGGTCGCGTGCTGGGCGTACGCGAGGTGGCGCGTCGATCAATGGCAATTTCTGTCACAGGTGTGGAAGGTCGATCTCGTGACACGAACGCTGACGCCGTTCGAGGGTCACACGGGCACGCCGCTTTATTACTTCGACATGTTGCAGCGCTACCACTACGACTGGTTGATAGCGGCCGTCGTGGCGCTCTGTCTGTTTCCGCCGGCGAAATCGCAATGGCGCGAGTGGTTGCGGATCCGGTTCGACGATCGACCGGAGCGGATCGTCGTTGCATCTTGGGCGCTGGTGACGTTCACGGTGCCGACGCTGATGCAGACGAAGCTGTCGTGGTATCTGAATCCGTTTTATCCGGTCTTTGCTCTCTTGATTGCCTCAATCCTTTCTTACGGACTCGTGAGGGCGAAGACGGCCGCGCGCGGCCGCATCATCGCGCTTGTCGCGATCATCGTGATTGCCTTTGCGACGGCGGAAGGAAAGATGCTCTATCAGGCGTACCGCCGCGACAAGAATTACTTTCTCCAGGGCTTGCTCGAACGCGAGCGCGCGATGCTGACCGGCCGCACGATCTATCGCACGCAGTGGAATGCGGCGGAGCAGTTCGTCGCCACGCGAATTGTGGGGGCGCGCATTGCGTACGTCGATCGACCGGCGCGGTTTGTCGACGAGGCGCAGGTTGGAGACTTTCTCGTCGCCACTCCCGGTCGCACGGATTCTCGTGTCGAGAAGGTGGGAGAGATGGCGGGAGAGGCGTTGTATCGGAAGAACCGGTGACCTTTCGTATACTCACCGGCATGCAACGCGTCGGCACTTTCCTCGCTCTTGCGCTCATCCTCACCGCTTCCTCCGTGTTCGCTCAACAAGACGCCGCGAACGTCGGTGCACGCCTGCTCCAGGACGCGGCGATCAAAGCGGCCCTCGAAGGCCTTCGCGCGTCCGAGCCGCAGACGATCGAAGATCAGATTCGCGTGTGCGAAGTCGAAGCGCCGCCATTCAAGGAAGCGAAACGCGCACAGCTCTACGCGCAGATGTTTCGCGAGATTGCTCTGCAGAACGTTCGCATCGACAAAGAGGGCAACGTCCTCGGTGATTGGCCAGGCACGCAGCCGCGTCCACACCTTGTGTTTGCCGCTCATCTCGACACTGTCTTTCCCGAGGGCACCAACGTCCAAGTGAAACGCGACGGCTCAATCCTGCGCGCGCCAGGCATCGGCGATGACTGTCGCGGCCTGGCCGTGGTGCTCGCGGTCGCGCGCGCGATCGTCAAAGGCAACATTCAGACGCCCGGCACCATCACGTTCGTTGGCAACGTCGGCGAAGAAGGCCTCGGCGATCTGCGAGGGGTGAAATACCTGTTTGGCGAAGGAATGAAAGGACAGATCGATCGCTTTGTCTCAGTGGACGGGACTGGACTCGGGCTCACGCACATCGCCGTCGGCAGCCTTCGCTATCGGGTGACGTTCAAAGGCCCCGGCGGACACAGTTACGGCGCGTTTGGAATGGTCAACCCGATTCAGGCCCTCGGGCGCGCCATGGCGCGCATTGCCGATTTTCAGGTGCCCAGCGAACCGAAAACGACGTTCAACGTCGGCCGTATCGGCGGAGGAACGTCAGTCAATGCGATTCCCTACGAAGCATGGATGGAAGTCGATATGCGGTCGGCGGATCCCGCGTCGCTGCAATCGGTCGACGCGAAGTTTCATAAGGCGGTAGACGATGCCGTCGCCGATGAGAACGCACGGTGGGGAAGTCGTCAACTGACAGTGGAAAAGACGCTGGTTGGTAATCGTCCCGCCGGGCAGACGAAGGCGGACGCCGCAATCGTCGTCGCCGCCATCTCGGCGACCAAGGCGCTGAATATCCCGGTGACGCTGGATGAGGGATCGACCGATTCCAATATCCCGATGAATATGGGGATTCCGGCAATCACAATCGACGGCGGTGGCAGAGGCCGGGGCGCACACGCGCTGGACGAGTCGTTCGATACGACGGAGTCGTGGAAGGGGACGCAGCGAGCACTGCTAATCGCTCTAGCATTGGCGCGGCCCTGATAGCGTCATCGGTCGGTGAGCGGGCCGGCCTTCGGCCCGGCCGTTTTTAGCTGCTGAAATCGCTTTATCTCCTGCAGCCGCTGCCGCCTCATCCCCCAATCCGCCCAAACCATCCACGCAACGAACGCCAGATGGGGCACAGCCATGACCCCCAACTCGAGCGGCAGAGGCCCCGGCAATACAACGGCGAGGAAATTGATGAGTGTGGCGAGAAGGAAGATCGGCAGCAGCAGCGGATGCCCACCTGCCCCAGGCAGGCTCGGTCCCCAGCGCATCGCGGTCGTTTCCCACGCCGGGGTGTCGATCGCCCCGTCAGCGCGATTCTCGTAAAACACCTGTAAAAACCGCCCAATTCGCTCCACGCCGACGTGGAACATGCGGTTGACCTCGAAGGTCGCCACCAAAAGGACGAGTGGAATGCTCCCTGCAATTGGGTTGGATAACCACACCAGAACGGCGACGAGAATGGCCGCCCAGGCGGCTAGGCCGGCAATCGACAGCGCCAGGCGTAACCCGCCGCGTGCTTGGATGGTGGCCCGCAGGGCCCGGTACTCGGCAACGCTCAGTGGGTCCATGCTGTGAGGCGTACTTGGGCTGCGCCCTAAACCTCAATTTCAGTGAGAGATAGGGATTGCGCTCTAAAGTAAGGATGTTACAATGCCGATGACCCGGATAGCTAATCCTAGAGGCCTCCTCCCCCGTGTGGATGCTCTCTTTGTATCGTCGAGGCGATAATGAAGCAGTTCGCATCCTCAGCCCTTCCGAAACTAGCCCGGCTGGTCACCCTCTTCACGGTTGCCGTTGTGATCGGTACGCCGGCGCAGTCGGCGAACGCCGCCACGCAAAAGTCCAGATCCACAAGGCCATCGGTCAGCACGGCAACACCGAAGAAAACGACGGCGCGCACTCAACGCAGGAGGTATTCATCGAGCGCGAAATCACGCGCCACGCGTCTGGCGCAGGCGCGTGCGGCGGCGCGTGTGAAGGAAATGCGCGAGGTGACGACGCCGCGCGTCAAGCTCGACGCGCTGGGCGAAGAAGTTCCGGACGTTCGCGCCGAGGCGGCCATCATCTACAGCCCGGAAACGAATCAGGTTCTGTGGCAAGAGAACGCGCAGGAAGAACGCTCCATCGCGAGCATCACCAAGGTGATGACCGCACTTGTGTTCCTGGAGAGCGGCGTGCCGCTGTCCACACCCGTCGACGTTGAGCGCGCCGACACGTATCGCGCGTCGACGACGTATCTCCGCGCGGGCTACAACGTCACGGCCGAAGATCTGCTCAACCTGCTGCTCGTCGGATCGGACAACGCCGCAGCGCGCGCGCTCGCGCGCATCTCTCCGTATGGTGCATCCGGCTTCGTCGATCACATGAATCAAAAGGCTGCCGAGCTCGGGCTCGAAAAAACTCACTACGCTGATCCGTCGGGCCTCCTGGCGACGAACGTGTCCTCGGCGTACGACATGGCGCGGTTGATTGCGTTCGCCGCCGCGGACGATCGCGTCGGCAGCATCATGCGGAAGGTCGACCACACGATCTACGCGGGCACGAGGACGATCAACGTGAGGAGTACCAATCACCTAGTGCGCGAAGGCAACCTGGATGTCGTGGGTGGCAAGACCGGCTTCATCGGTCGCGCTGGATACTGCCTCGCCACGCTCCTGCGTCTGCCGCAAACGGGACAGCAGGTGGCGGTGGTCGTGCTCGGGGCGCGCTCAAATCAGGGGCGCTTCTGGGAAACGCGTCACCTCTTCAACTGGCTCACCACTCACACGCAGAAGTTTTTCGGCATTGGTGAGCAACAGCCGTCACAGCAGGATAGTTCGGCGGCCAGTGCATCGGCTGCGCTGGAGGTAAGCAAGTAAGCGCGAGGCTGGTCGTAACGCCGCCGTTTCGCCGCCAAGTGCCGCGACGACGTGAAGGAGCGGCTGCCGCACGGTTGCCGCGCCTGCAAACTTGCAAGCGAAGTGAAGCGGCGAACCTTCAAGCTATCCGTTCGTGAAACCCCGCTGCATCACCACAGCGTCCAGCGGCAGGGTCGCGATCAGATCCACATTCGGCATCGCGCCGCGCCCGGCCCGACGACCGTCCAACGTTTTCAGATAGCGCTTGCACGACTGACAGGCGGTCACGCGATAGGTGCCGTCCGGCGTCGCGAAACTCGTGATGCGTTCCTTTTCCGCTTCGCCGCAAAAGGGACACGCGAATTGTTCGGTGGGCCAGCGTGTGTGGCAGCGGCTGCAGATCAACAGCCGCTCGCCGCTCATCGTGATGCACGCGAAGTCGGGCTCGCCGCCGCACACCGGACAGACGCCACGCTTCCACGCGCCAAACGCCGGCGGCTGCTTCGCAGCATCCCCGCCGCTGCCAAACGCGGCGCGCTGCTGCAATACCTCCGCCGCGCGGCACAGAAAGGGCCGCAGCGACCACGTGAGCACTTCTTCGACCATGTCGATACCGCTGTTGGTGTGGCCCTTTTCGAACCAGCGCCGCGCGAGCGCCGGAAGATCGGCCGAACGGCCGACTTCGTGCAACTTGGCGGCCCCGGTGTTGTCCACGGCATCGTGCCGCCGCAGGATGTCGGCGACCTGGCGAAAGAGCAGGCGGGCTTCGGTCCACTCGACGGGAAGCCGATCGAACTCCAGGAGCGGTTGGCCGCCGGCAAGCCGCGCGGCAATCTGCTCGCCGCTCAGGGAAACGGCGGGAGTGGCCACGCGTGCCTGTACACGGCGCACCGCATCGATGAGCGCAATCTGCAGCGACACCGCTCCGGCGAGGGCCGGTTGGCGGTCCGCAAGGGCGCGCAGTTCGGCGACGTCGCGCGGATCTGGCCGCGCCGCGCCGCGAGGTCGAGTTACCACCGTCGAGATTGTACCCTGCCGCGCGCATGCTGCTGTGCCGGGCCGTGCCTGACACCGGCGATAATTCGGAGACATGAGCGCAAAGCGCCCAGGGCGGACCAAAAAATCCCCAACATCCAACCCCAATGTCCCAACCGCGGAGCAGGCCGACCCGCAGCGGCCCACCGCGAAGCGCTCCCGTCTGGAAGGCCTCACCGCGAGCCGAACGCGTGCGGTCCGTTCGCCGGCCCTTCGACAAGCTCAGGGCGACCTGGATCCCTCGAAAGTCGCAGCGCGCTCCCAGATGCACATCCTCATGGTGTCGTCAGAAGCGGTGCCATTTTCCAAGACCGGCGGCCTCGCTGATGTGAGCACATCGCTGTCGAAGGCGCTAGTGCGCATGGGTCACCGCGTCTCGCTCGTCACCCCGCGATACCGTGGCATCGGCGATGGCCAACCGGCCGGCAGCGTGCGGGCATTCGTGGGCGACAGCTGGTTTGACGGGACATTCTTCGAAACTCCACTCGACGGTGCCACAGCGATCCTGGTCGACTGTCCGCCGCTCTATAACCGCGCAGGCCTGTACAACGAACGAAACGTGGACTATCCGGATAATCCGGCGCGGTTTGCGTTTCTCTCGATCGCCGCGCTCGAGTGGGCGTCGGCCCAGCCCACCCTACCGACCGTTGTACACGTGCACGACTGGCAGGCGGGGCTGACGCCTGTGTATGCGCGACAGTATTTCTCGGGCACGCGGCTTCCGTTTGTCTGCACCATCCACAACCTCGCGTTTCAGGGTCTGTTCGACAAGGCGTGGGTCACACGTCTCGGCTTGCGTTGGGACGACTTCACAATTGACGGCTTCGAGTTCTACGACCGTATCAGCTTCTTGAAAGCCGGTGTCAACTTCTCGGACGCGCTGACGACGGTGAGCCCGACCTACGCCGAGGAGATCCAGCGGCCGGAATACGGCTACGGGTTGGAAAGTGTGATTCGCGCGCGCCGCCACGTGCTGACCGGCATTCTTAACGGCATCGACACAGAGGCGTGGGATCCCGCGACCGACCGATACCTGTCGGCGCACTACAGCGCGGACGATCTCTCGGGAAAAGCGGTCGCAAAGCGCACCCTGCTCGAAGCCTTCCGCCTCGCGAGCGATGACGCCGCGATGGCGCGTCCGTTGATCGGCATGGTTTTGCGTCTCACCAATCAAAAAGGCATGGACCTGGTCGAAGCCGCGGCGCGCGAGTTGCCGCGCCTGGATGCCGGTTTTGCGGTGGTTGGATCCGGCGATGCCCGATACGAGCAGATGTGGCGCTCCCTTGCGGCGGCCTATCCGGATCGTATCGGCGTGTTCACTGGCTTCAACGAACGTCTTGCGCACGTGGTCGAAGCTGGCGCCGACGTTTTCCTGATGCCCTCGCGTTTCGAACCCTGCGGCCTGAACCAGATGTACAGCATGCGCTACGGGACCGTGCCGGTTGTGCGGGCTGTCGGCGGGCTGGTGGATACGGTGCGTCCGTTCAACTCGCGAAACACGCAGGGGACGGGCTTCCTGTTCAGCGCGTACGCTCCCGGCGCCATGCTCGACGCGCTCCAGCAGGCGCTCGCCACGTATCGTCAGCCACGTGGCTGGCGGCGCCTGCAGGTCAACGGTATGAAACAGGACTTCTCCTGGGACCGTTCAGCGGCTGAGTATCTGAAGGTGTATAAAAGATGGATCAGCTCGCGGCGAAACACCAAACCGAGGGTACCGGCATCATAAGGTCAGGCGCGCCAGAGGTGCGCC
This sequence comes from Acidobacteriota bacterium, assembly GCA_046726375.1. Taxonomy (GTDB): domain Bacteria; phylum Acidobacteriota; class Vicinamibacteria; order Vicinamibacterales; family UBA2999; genus DASPWV01. The sequence goes on along the minus strand of JBKPAJ010000105.1, from coordinate 44,110 downwards.
CTACGAGGGACTATGGCTTCTGAAAAGGTGAAGACGTTCACTGACGGCGATTTCGATTCATCCATCAAAAACGGCGTTGTTTTAGTCGATTTCTGGGCACAGTGGTGCGCGCCCTGCCGGCGCTTGGCGCCCACTGTCGATCAGCTCGCGGACGAGTACGACGGCAGGCTCACGGTGGCCAAGATGGACATCGATGAGAATCCCAGCACGCCTATGCGCTTCATGGTGCGCGGCATTCCGACGCTGCTTCTGTTCAAGAACGGAGAACTCAAGGAAACGATCGTCGGCCTGGCGGCGAAAGACGATCTCGTTCGTGTCATCGACAAGCACGTCGCCTAACGAGACATGTCGAACCATCGTCAAGTCATTGTCATTGGATCGGGCCCGGCCGGCCTGACAGCCGGGTTGTATGCGGCGCGCGGGAACTTGAAGCCGCTGGTGATTGAAGGCATCGAAGCCGGCGGACAGTTGATGTTGACGACGATGGTCGAGAACTGGCCGGGGTATCGCGACGGCATCATGGGGCCCGATCTGATGGCCGAGATGCGCGCACAGGCAGAGCGCTTCGGCGCCGATCTCGTGCAGGGGGATGTCACGTCGGTCGATCTTTCCCATCGCCCTTTCCGCGTCAGCGCTTCAGGCAAGGAGTACCTCGCCGACGCGTTGATCCTTGCAACCGGCGCCTCGGCGAAATGGCTGGATCTCGGTGTTGATAAGAAACTGTCGGGCCGGGGCGTGTCGACGTGCGCCACGTGCGACGGCTTTTTCTTTCGCGGCAGACGGGTGGCCGTCGTTGGCGGCGGTGACACCGCCATGGAGGAGGCGATTTATCTCTCCAAGCTGGCGACGAGCGTTACGGTGATCCACCGGCGCGATACGCTGCGCGCGTCCAAGGTGATGCAGGACAAGGCCGGGTCGATCGCGAACATCTCGTTCATCTGGAACACCGAGGTCGTTGATATCGGGGATGTGGAGAAAGGCGAAGTCACGACGCTTGTGCTCAGGCATGTCCTCACGGGTGAGCGGAGCGAGCTGCCGATCGATGGCGTGTTCATCGCCATCGGTCACGTGCCGAATACGAAACTGGTCAAGGGTCAGATGGCGCTCGACGAGGGCGGCTACATCATCACCCACGGTGGTACGCGGACCAGTGTGCCCGGCGTGTTTGCAGCGGGAGACGTGCAGGATCACGTCTATCGGCAGGCAGTCACCGCTGCCGGATCCGGCTGCATGGCCGCGATCGATGCCGAGCGCTTTTTGTCCGGGCTCGCACACGACGCGGCTTTGCCCGAAGTTTCCAGTTACCAGTTACCAGTGCAAGGTTGAGAACAGGGAGATCAAGGAGATCGGGAGACGAAACGCTAGGCTCTCCGAACTCTCTGATCTCCTGTCCTCTACTCGATCCAGCCTCCACCCAACACGAGATCGCCGTTGTAAAACACCACCGCCTGTCCAGGAGTGATCGCGGCCTGCGGTTCGTCGAACTCCAGTTCGGCACGCGCCTCATCGAGAGGGCGCACGCGCGCGAGGGCAGCGTCGTGGCGATAGCGGATTTGCGCGCTGACGCGCAGCCAGTCCGCCGGCGCCTTGCCAGACACCCAGTTGACGTGCGACGCGGTGAGCGTCGTGCGCCCGAGCGCTTCGCGTGGGCCGACGACCACTTCCGACGCGTCGGGGCGGATTTCGAGGACGTACAGCGGCGCGCGCGCCGAGAGCCCAAGTCCCTTTCGCTGGCCGATCGTAAAGCGATGCACACCGGCATGTGTGCCAAGGCGCTCGCCGTCGCGATCGACGATCGCGCCAGGACGCGTGAGTTCGGGGGCGGCACGCTCGATGAAGGCGGCGTAATCGCCGTCCGGCACGAAGCAGATTTCCTGGCTGTCCGGCTTCGACGCGACGCGCAGCTCGAGTCGCCGCGCATGCTCGCGCACCCTGTCCTTATCAAGGTGTCCAACCGGAAAGGACGCGCGCGCGAGCTGATGCTGCGTCAGCGAAAACAGGAAATAGGACTGATCCTTCCCGGGATCGGCACCGCGGCGCAGTACCAACCTGCCACCTGCGTCGCGCTCGACTCGTGCATAGTGACCCGTGGCGAGCGCGTCGGCGCCGAATCCGATCGCCCGCTCGAGCAACGTCGCAAACTTCAAGTCCGAATTGCAGCGCGCGCACGGAATCGGGGTACGGCCCGCGGCGTATTCGTGGATGAAATTCGACACCACCTGCTCGTCGAAGCGATTCTCGAAGTTCAGGATGTAATGCGGAATGCCGATGGCGCTCGCCACGCGCCGCGCGTCGTGCAAATCGTCAATCGTGCAGCAGGTGCCAAATCCGGTCTGCCCCTCGGTCTGGTCATAAAGCTGCATCGACACACCAATCACGTCGTGACCCTGCTCGGCGAGCAGGGCCGCGGCTACGGACGAATCGACGCCGCCTGACATAGCGACTACAACGCGCATAAATTTCGAGATCTCGAGGTCTGGAGATTTGGAGAAAATTTGGCAACCTGCAAATTTTCAAATCTCCAGATTTTCAAATTTGGCAATTTCGAAATCTCCACATCGACTCCAAATGTCCAAATCGCCAAATCTCCAGATTCACTTTCACTTCCTTCCACCAACAGTGGACAAACTGCGCAGCTTCTCGACGAGCGGGGACAGGACTTTGATCACCCGGTCTATGTCCGCTTCGGTGTTGCTCGCGCCGAGGCTGAACCTGACTGAGCTCAGCGTGCGGTGATGGGGAAGACCCATGGCCTTCAGCACATGCGAGGGCTCGAGCGTGCCCGACGAACACGCCGATCCTGACGACACGGCGATGCCTTCGAGATCGAGCCCGATCAGCAACGACTCGGATTCAATTCGCTCGAAGCTGATGTTCGTCGTGTTGGCAACGCGCGGCGAGGCGGCGCCATTGCGCACGGCGCCGGGCACCGCCGCGAGCACGCCCTGCTCCAACCGATCGCGAAGCGCGCCGAGCCGCGATGCTTCGGAGCCGACTTTCTCACGCGCCACACGTGCCGCCACACCGAGAGCGGCCAGCGCCGCGACGTTTTCGGTGCCGGCGCGCCGGTTCCGTTCCTGACGTCCACCGGTCACGAACGACAGCAGTCGCACGCCGCGGCGAATCCAAAGAGCGCCTGTCCCCTTCGGTCCGTAAAACTTGTGTGCGGAAATCGACAGGAGATCGACGCCGAGCGCCTTGACGTCGAGCGGGATTTTCCCGGCCGACTGCACGGCATCGGTGTGCACCAGCGCCCCTCGCGCGTGTGCGATTTCCGACAACGCCGCAACCGGCTGCACCGTGCCGATCTCGTTGTTTGCGTGCATCACCGACACAATGGCGGTGTCGTCGGTGATCGCCTCGCGCAGCGCGTCGGGGTCGACGATGCCGCTGGCATCCACGGGCAAAAGTGTGACGCGCCATCCGCGTCGCGACAGCGCCTTGAGCGTGTTGAGCACGGCCTCGTGCTCAATCGCCGTTGTGACCAGATGCTTGCGTCCCGTCGCCTCGAGGGCTTCGGCCGCCCCCCGCAACGCGAAGTTATCGCTCTCTGTTCCACCCGCTGTAAACACCACTTCGGACGCATCTACCCCGATTAGGGATGCGACCTCCGCGCGCGCTTCGTCCAACACGGCCTTCGCCTGCTGACCGAAGTGGTGCACACTCGAGGCGTTGCCCCAGATTTCGCGCGCGACGCGATCCATGCGCTCGGCGGCATCAGGGAGCAGCGGCGTGGTGGCGTTATGGTCCAAATATATGCGCGACACGGGATCTTTGATCGTAGCATTCCTGCTAACCCTCAGCAATAAAAGGCCTAGACAACGCTTGCGCTGCCTCGGTAAACTTGCTGGGCTTCTCAACCGAAGCCCCCTTTCCCCCCGGGTTTTCTCAGGTACCCTCACGCCGGTCTTGCCAGCAGAGGGGGAGGATTCTAGTGATGTGGAAGCGTGACGAGTCGGTCAAACCGACGACCCTCGGGCCGCAGACGCCGACGGCTCCACCGGTTGCATCTTCGCCGCAACCAAGCTCGCAGCAACATAGCCCCCAACAGCATGTGGTTAGCGATCGCGAACTCCGCAATCAGATTGAGAGGGACAGAGTGAATATTGGTAAGTCGGTGGTTATCAAGGGCGAGTTGAGCGGGAGCGAAGATCTGACGATCGAAGGGCACGTCGAAGGTCGTATCGAGTTGCGCGAAAACGTCCTCACGATTGGTCCCAACGGCAAGATACGCGCCGAGGTGTTTGCGAAGCAGGTGATTGTGCTCGGCGAAGTTGCCGGCAACGTTACCGCGTCGGAAAAGGTCGACATTCGAGATAACGGCTCGGTCGACGGCGACATCGCATCGCCGCGCGTGGCAATCGCTGAAGGCGCCCACTTCCGTGGCAGCGTCGATATGCAGCGCGGCGGCGTCAAGGGTCAGCCCGCCGCCGGCAAACCGGCGGTCGCGTCGACCGCGTCAACGAGCACGCCAACATCGGCTCCCTCGATGACCCCGACGGGGGCCGGACAAAAGGTCGGCGCCTGAGATTGTCGCTGGCCTGACTAGATGGCGAACGGCACGCGATCATTCACCGACTTGTTCGGGTTGTTTGGCGGTCGCCGATCGAGCGACGCCGATGCGGCAGCAGCCGAAACTCCGGCCCTGCCGCAGGAGCCGCTGTATCCCACCAAGGCGCTCGCGAAGTTTCTCCGCCACCTGCAGACGCGCGAGAATCCCGCCATCATCGATCTCGGCCCCGTCGTCGGCAGCAACGTCACCTTCTTCGGCGAGCAGCTTGGGTGCCGCATCCGCGTCGAGGACTTCGCGGCTGATATCGACCGCCACGTCAAAGCCGACACCGTCGACCAACTGCCGAAGTTTTTCGAAACGCGCCTCAAGGAGACACCGGAGAGCCTCGACGGGATTCTGTGCTGGGACGTGTTCGATTACCTGGATCGCGCCGCCGCCCAGTCACTGGCGACCGCGCTCACCCGGCTGCTGCGGCCGGACGGCACGCTGCTTGGTTTCTTCAGCACCGCGGAATCGCGCTCGCAGGTCTACACGAAATACATCATCGTGGACGAAGGCAACCTGCGCTATCGAACGTATCCGGCCACCCGCCCGCGCCAGCGCGCGCTGCTCAATCGCGACATCATTCGCCTGTTCGAGCACCTCCGCGTCACCGACTCCTTCCTGATGAAAACGCACATCCGCGAGATTCTGTTCCGCAAACCGGCATATCCGACGCGGTAAGCTCTCAGCTGTCAGCTCTCGGCGTTCGGCTCTCGGCGTTCGGCTCTCGGCTTTCAGCTTCGCTGGTATGTGAAGGGCTCAGCAATAACGAACGGCTGATAGCTGATAGCCGAGAGCTGATAGCCTGTGCGAAGTCGCCATGTCTCGCCCCATCGTCGCACTGCTTTCTGATTTCGGGACACGCGATCATTACGTGGGAACAATGAAAGCGGTCGTGCTCGGGGTCTGCCCAGAGGCGACGTTGGTGGACATCGCACATGAGATCTCGCCGCACGACGTGCTGGCAGCGACGTTGGAGCTCGCCGCGTCGTATCGATTCTTTCCGAACGGCACCGTTTTCCTCGTCGTCGTCGATCCCGGGGTCGGTTCGGCGCGTCGCGCGATCGCCGTCGAAACCAGCGACTACATCTTTGTCGCGCCGGACAATGGCGTGTTGACTGCGGTGCTGCGGGAAACGCCGCCGAAACATGTCGTCGAGCTCACCGAGCGCAAATATGCGCGGCCCACCGTGAGCCGCACGTTCGAAGGGCGCGACCGGTTTGCGCCGGCCGCCGGGTGGCTGGCCAAAGGTGTCCGCCTCAACTCGTTGGGCCGCCCTGTGGCCGACTATCACACGATCGATATACCAATACCGGTCGTCGGCGAGGATGCGGTGACGGGCGAAGTGCTGCTCGTCGATCGATTCGGGAACCTGATTACGAATGTCGATCGCAAGACCTTTGAGCGCTTGTCGCGCACGGGCGCCGTATCCGTGGCGATCGGATCGCATGCCGTGCCGCGCCTGGTCAACACCTACGCCGAAGCCGCGCACGGCGATGTCTGCGCCTTGTTCGGCAGCACCGATCACCTGGAAATTGCGGTCAACGGAGGGAGTGCGGCCGACACGCTCGGACTCGGTCGCGGGGCAACGGTGGAGATTCGCCGCGGGTGAGTGGTACTATTCCCGGCTGCCATGATTACTTTTGAGCTGACCGAGGAACAGCGTCTCCTCGAACAAACCATCCGGGAATGGGGCGCTAAAGAAGTCGCGCCGCGTATTCGCGATCTCGATCGCCAGCATCGTTTTGACAAGGACCTCATCATCGGCGGCATGAAAGGGCTCGGGCTGCTCGGGATCTCGGTCCCGCAGGAGTACGGGGGCGCCGGCATGGATTACATCTGCCTGGGCATCGCGAGTGAGGAGCTCGAGTACCTCGACACCTCGATGCGCGTCATCATGTCGGTGCATGCCGGTCTCAACTGTCTTTCGTTGCTGACCTGGGGCACCGAGGAGCAGAAGCGAAAGTATCTGGTGCCGCAGGCGCAGGGCGAGAAACTGGCGACCTATGGTTTGACGGAGCCGTCGGCCGGCAGCGACGCGCGCGGAATTCAGACGACCGCCGTGCGAAAAAGCGATCGGTGGGTGCTCAACGGCGAGAAGATGTGGATCTCGCTGGCCGATGTCGCCGATCACTTCCTCGTGTTTGCCTGGAGCGATGCGGAAAAGAAAAAGCAGCGCGATCCCTCCGGCATCAGTTGCTTTATCATCGAGCGCGCTTTCAAGGGGTTCTCCAGCGGCACGCTCAAAGAGAAATGGGGGATCCTTGCGGGCAACACCGGCTTCTTCAAGATGGACGAGATGGAGGTGCCGGCCGAAAATTTGCTCGGCCGCGAAGGCGAAGGGTTCAAAATCGCGATGTTCGCGCTCGACCAGGGGCGCTACACGGTCGCGGCCGGCGCGACCGGGCTCATTCGCGCCTGCCGCGACGCCAGCGTGAAGTACGCGCTCGAACGGCGGACGTTCGGGCAGCGTATCGCCGAGCACCAGCTCGTGAAAGAGATGATCGCGCGCATGGAAGCCGACTACGAAATCTCGCGGCTGCTCTGGTTGCGATCCGGCACGCTCAAGAACGCCGGCCAGCGCAACACACGCGAGACGAGCCTCGCCAAGTGGTACGCGACGGTCGCGTCAGAGACGGCGGCGGGCAACGCCGTGCAGGTGCATGGCGCGAACGGGTATTCCGACGAGTACCCCGTAGGGCGCTTCTATCGCAATTGCAAGGGGGCAGTGATATACGAAGGGACGCGCGAGATTCACACGTTGATGCAGGCGGATTATGTGCTCGGTTTCAGGCAGGACAAACCGTTGCGTTGTGAGTTGCCGGCGTACACGCGGGACGAAGAACTAAGCACGAAGAACTAAGAAGACGTGGTGAAATCAACTTTCCGCGCTACATTTTCCCTTCATGGAGCGGCGGACCTGTAGGTCCGCCCAAAGGGCACATATGACTACACAAACTGCCGTCGAGAAAAAGCAACTGCGCAAGACCCTGGAATCGGATCTCTCGCTCGAGTTCCTGCGCGTCGTGGAACAGGCGGCCGTCGCTAGTGCCCACACCATGGGTCAGGGCGACCGACGCCTTTCCGATCAAGCTGCCGTTGAAGCGATGCGCAAGGAACTCGACACCGTGCCGATCGACGGCACTGTCGTCATTGGCGAAGGCGAGCGCGACGAGGCGCCGATGCTGTTCATCGGCGAGAAAGTCGGTATGGCGCACCATCCCAATGGCAACACGCGTCAATTCGACGTGGTGGACATCGCCGTTGATCCGCTCGAAGGCACCAATTTGTGCGCCACCGGCGAACCGAATGCCATCGCGGTCCTTGCCGCATCGGAGGCCGGCGGGCTGTTGCACGCTCCCGACATCTACATGGAGAAGCTCGTCGTCGGGCCAACCGCGAAGCATCTGGTGGACATCGACGCGCCGGTGCGCGAGAACCTTCGCGCGATTGCTCGCAGCCTCGGTCGTCAGGTCGACGAGCTCACAGTTGTGGTCCTCGACCGTCCACGACACGAGCAGCTCATCGCTGACATTCGTGCCACTGGCGCGCGCATTCGTCTGATCGGCGACGGCGATTTGTCAGCCGGTATCGCTGCGGCCGTGTCCGGCACCGGCGTCCACGCCGTGATGGGCACCGGAGGTGCACCCGAAGGCGTTCTCACCGCAGCGGCCATGCGCTGCTTGAACGGTGAGATTTTCGGACGGCTGGTCATCAGCAAGCCCGAACACGAAGAGCGATGTCGTGCGATGGGGATCACCGACACGAAGAGGGTGTTCAAGTCTGAGGATCTCGCGTCGGGGCACGACATCATTTTTGCCGCCGCGGGAGTCACCGACGGCACATTGATGAGAGGTGTGCGATTCTTTGGCGACGGGATTCGGACGAGCTCGTTGATCATGCAGACCACTCCTCACCGGATCCGCTTCATCGACAGCATCCAGGTGTGGCCGGGGCCGGCTGTAAGGATTAGATTCTGAATTTGGAGATCGCGAAATTTGGAGGTTTGGAGACAAGTTGGAGATCTCTAAATCAGCTCCAAATCTCGAGATCGCGAAATCTCCAGATTCGGATTTCCCCACTTCACTGACCGCCGCCCAGAGCCGACGAAACGTTCTTGCGTCGGCGGGCGCGGCTTTCGTCGGTTTCACGGGCTTCACGATCGTGATGCCGTTTCTCCCGCTCTACATTCAACAACTCGGCGTCGAAGACACGGCGCAAGTGGCGATGTGGTCTGGTCTCACGCTCGCCGCAACTCCTGCTGTCACTGCGGTGAGCGCCCCTCTTTGGGGGCGAGTCGGCGATCGCTTCGGGAGCAAGCTTCTGGTGATGCGATCGCTTGCCGCGTTTGTGCTCACCAAAGGCGCCATGGCGTTTGTGACGGCGCCCTGGCAGTTGTTCGGGCTGCGCGCCCTCCTCGGCGTCTTTGCCGGCTATGGTGCGCTCACGGTATCGATGGCGGCCGAATCGGTGCCGCGCAGTCAGATGCCGCGCGCAATCGGCTTCGTCCAGATGGGGCAGCGCCTTGGGCCGGCAGTTGGCCCAATCCTCGGCGGTATCTTGGCCCCGCTCGTCGGCATCCGCCGATCGTTTCTGGTGACCGCCGGCTTCTACATGGTGGCGGTGCTGCTGATTGCCATCTTCTATCGCGAGCCCCGCACCTCGCGCAGCCGTAGCGCGCCCAGAAGTCTGCGCAGCGTGTTTACGCAGCTAGTGCGCACGCCGGGCTTCATCCTGCTGATGATCGTCATCTTCGCGCTGCAGAGCGTGGATCGCAGCTTCGGGCCGATCCTTCCGCTCTACGTGGTTGCGCTCGGTATCGGACCGACTCGCGTCGCGACAATTGCGGGCGTGCTGTTTTCCATCTCGGCGATCTTCGCGGCGCTGGGTCATCGCATTACGCACGGGTTGATGGCACGGCACGCCCCGCGGCGACTAGTGACCGGATCGGCGCTTGCCGCCGCCGTTGCGATTTCGGCTGCGCTCGCCTGGCCGGGTGTGTTCTCGATGGCGCTCGCGTTGATGGTCGCGGGCACAGGAATCGGCGTTGGGATGACCGCGGCGTATTCGGTGGCCGGTGGCTTGCTACCGGCCGATGCTCACGTTACGGGATTCGGGGTGTTGACTACCGCGTCGCTCGTTGGCCTCGCCGTCAGTCCCGTGATCGCGGGGTTCCTTGGCGCATCGGGATTACGCGTCGTCTTTGTTTTCGACGTCGTGTTGCTGCTGCTCCTGGCCATCTACGTTTCCGCGCGGATGCGGCACGGCGAGGTCAGTCCTCAACCGTCGGCGGTTTCCGATGCTTCTCTTTCCTGAAGGGTCGCTTGCTCTTGTCCTCGTGCCGTCCACCGGTTTGGCGTGGGAGCGGCACTCGTGGCAACTTCGGTTTGGCACGGACCGGTTTGCGGTTGCTCATCTAGTGACGCCATTGGTCGACGGATGCCAGCCGAGCACCGCAAGAAAGACAAAGAATCCGATCACGTACGCGACAGCGACGTGCCACCCGCTGCGCAGCCACGCGCCCACGGAGCGCGCCTCCGGGTAAATGTTCGAGAGCGCGACGCCGGCCGACGAGCCGAACCACACCATCGAGCCGCCAAACCCAACCGCGTAGGCCAGGAGGGCCCAATCGTAGCCGCCTTGATCGAGCGCTAAGGCGGTGAGCGGAATGTTGTCAAACACGGCCGAGAGAAAACCAAGACCGAACGTCGTTTTCCAGGACGGCAAAGGCAATTGTTCAACCGGCATCATCGATGCGGTAATCACGAGCGCGCAGAGGAACGCCGTGCCGCTCAGGGCTTGGCGAAGCGCCTTCCAATCCGGTCGCCGCAGCCGAATCGTCGCGAGCAGGACGACCCAGACCGATGCAGCGAGAAACGGAAAGCCGTCCGCGTATTCGGTGTAATGAAGATTGACGACGACGTTCACGGTAACGGCGACGCTGAGAATGGCGGTGACGATGCCGACGCGCGTCCAGTCAATGATCACCGGACCGGCGTGCTCGCGCTCGATCGGCGAAAAGCATTGCTGCTGAAATGACGCTGGAATGCCGAACACGATGAGTGCCGAGAATGCCGCCACATACGCCGGCAGGACCGTGGCGGGCGACACCCCGTCGATCCACATCATCGTGGTCGTGGTGTCTCCTACCACGCTCCCCGCCCCGCCAGCGTTGGCCGCCGCGGTGATGGCCGCGAGATAGCCGATATACAGCCGGCGATAGAGCGAATGCGCCATGGCGCCGCCGATCATCGCCCCCGCGATGTTGTCCAGGAACGACGACAGCAGGAAGATGATCGCGAGCAGCGCAAAACTGCCTTTCCAATCGTCCGGCAGGTAAAGCGGTAGCGCATGCGGAATGTGGCTCTCTTCGAAATGACGCGACAGAAGCGCGAATCCGAGGAGCAGACCCGCGAGGTTGAGGACGCCCACCCACTCATGCTCGACATGCCTAGCGAAGCCGGCGACGCCGGGGCCGGTGTCAAACGGACTGGCGACGATCTTGTAAATCGACACCGCGGCGAAACCAGCTAGCGCGATCTCGAACGTCCGATGGTGGAACGCGGCAATTCCCACCAAGGTAAGCGCGAAGAGAACAAACTCGATCGGTATCACCACTTGATCCCTTTGGGAGTGGGGTTCCAGCCAAGTGTTGCGAGCAGAATCAAAAAACCGATGACGTAGGCGACCGCCACGTGCCAGCCATGCTTGAGCCACGATCCCACCGATCGCGCGCGAGGGAAGACGTTGGTAATCGCGACGCCGGCCGACGATCCAAACCAGATCATCGAGCCGCCGAAGCCGACGGCGTAGGCGAGCACGCCCCAGTCGTAGCCGCCTTGGTCGAGCGCCAGGGCGGTCAAGGGAATATTGTCGAACACCGCAGAGATGACACCGAGCGCAAACGCCGTTTGCCACGACGCCGGCGGGAGTTTCTCGACCGGCATCATCGACGCGGACAAGACGAGGGACAGCAGGAAAGCCGCTCCTCGCAGCGATGCGCGGAAGGCGTGCCAGTCGGGCCGCCGTAACGGCGAGGCGCAGAGCAGCGCTAGCCAAACGGCGATCCCGAGAAACGGAGCCGAACCCGACTTCTCAGGGAACCTCGTGTTGACCGTGACGTTGGCGAAAATCGCCGCAGCGAGAACGAACGCGACGATCGCGACGCGCGGCCAATCGACCCGAACCGCTTTGAGATCACCGCGCTTCATCGGCGCATGATTTTGTTGCTGAACGGCTGCCGGAATAGCGCACACGAACAGTGCGGTTGTAGCGGCAACGTAGGCGTGGAACACAGCGCCGGGCGCGATGCCGTTGATCCACATCATGGTCGTGGTGGTGTCACCAATGACGCTGCCGGAACCGCCCGCGTTGGAGGCCGCGACGATCGCCGCGATGTAGCCGACATGAACCGATGGAAAGAGCGCGTGCGCCATTGTCCCGCCGATTAAGGCGGCGGCGATGTTGTCGAGAAACGACGAGAGCACAAACACCATAGCCAGCATGACGAGCGGACCGCGCCAGCCAGCGGGCAGAAAGCGCGGAAGCGCTTTGGGCAGTTGACTGTCTTCGAAATGCGCGGAGAGCAAGGCGAATCCGGTCAGCAGTCCTGCGAGATTCATCAGCACGACGCTTTCGCGCTGGAGGTGTTCGGTGAGGCCAAGCAGGCCAGGTCCGTCTGCGAACTGACTGAAAAACAGTTTGTAAAGAGTGATGACGATGAGTCCGGTGAGCGCTACCTCGAGCGTCCGATGATGGAAAACGGCGACACCGAGCAACGTCAGCGCAAAGAGGATGAAGTCGATCGGAATGATCGGCACCGACCGGATTATATGTGCGTGACGCGTGAGAGGAACGACGCGGCCGATCACGCGAGCACGAGTGTAACGGTAAGGAGCGAAGCACGCATGGAGCGCGCCCTTTAGAAGCAGTGAACGGGAGAACGCGCAGATGACACGGGAGAATTGGACCAGTGGTGAATTGAAGATTTCGGAATGAGCGTCGTCGAGTTAGTGAGTTCTGTGGGCGTCAAGCCCGAGTTGCCCGACGCCCTTGAATGCGGGTCGCTCGTCCCACTACCGGCCCTTGGAATCCTTCTTGAGCGGCGGCGCGCTAGCCGGCGATGTGCGCCGTTGTGACGCTTGCTCGAATGCATACGCGAGCCTGATCAGCGTCGGCTCGTCGAACGCCGAGCCGGTGAAGCTGATCCCGTACGGCTGCGGTTGGGGGTTGAAATCGGCCGGCAGGCCAGCTTGCGTGTTTGGGACAAAGCCGAACGGCACGATCACGGTGGGGTAACCGGGTCGCGCCGCGAGCGCGGCGCTGCTGCTGCCGCCGAAGAGTAGCGCGTCCAGATGTTGCGCGGTCATCACCTCGTCTATTCCGTGCGTTGCCGTCAGGAAGATATCCATCGCACGATCGTGCGCGTACCGCGCACCGTCAAGCGTGACGTCCATTTCGTCGGAGATGTCGAGGCGCGCCTGTTCGTATCGGATCGCATTCTGGGGCGTGTGTGCGAGGTTGAACTGAATCAATTGCGTGAGCGTGTCGACACTCGAGGCGTCGCCCAGGCTGTCGAGCCAAGCGTTGAAGTCGCGTTTGAAGCCGTACTTCAGCACGACGGAACAGGTGGTGTCGTTGCCCTTGTTCTGCGAGGCGAGGGAACACACGCCCCACGCCGGCAACGTGCCGTCGACCTGACTCGGAATGTCAGTCATCACGACGGTGGCGCCCTGGGCTGTCAGAATGGCAATTGCGTCGTCGACCACCGCTTTTTGGAACGCATTCAAAGTGGCGTAGAAGCCCGCCTGCGGCACGCCGATGCGCGCCCCTGCCAACCCGTTCGCCTGGAGATAGGGCGTGTAATCGTCGTGGCAGTTGCCTAGCGTGAGGCACGCGGTCGTTGCGGGATCGTTCGGATCGAAGCCCTGCATCACGCCGAGCATGATCGCGGCGCTGGCGACGTCGCGCGCCATCGGACCCGCAGTGTCCTGATCGGCAGTAATCGGAATGACGCCGTAGCGACTGATCAACCCTACCGTCGGCTTGATGCCGGCGAGCATTGTCTGATTCGAGGGACTCAGGATCGAGCCCGACGTCTCCGTGCCGACATTGCCGGCCGCCAGGTTCGCCGACGTGGCGATGCCTGAACTGGACCCTCCCGTGGCCATGACCGGGCGGCCGTCGTCGAAGAAATGGTGCGCGGGCACGCCCGGATTCGGATCGGGCGCAAGGATGTGCCGCGGATCGGGGCGCGGGTCGTACGGATTCATGCCATACCCGCCGACCGCGCTGTAGTTGCCCGGCATGTGATCCGACACCCAGTTCGCGAGTTCCGTCAAAACCGTCTTGCCAAGGATGATCGCGCCGGCGTCGCGCAGATGTTGCGACAACGTCGACTCGTATGGCGGTTGCAGGTTGGCAAACGCGAGCGCGCCGCCGGTCGTTACCATGTCGGTGGTGTGCACGTTGTCCTTGAGAACGATTGGGATTCCGTGCAGCGGCCCGCGGATGTAGCGGTGCGCCCGCTCGACGTCGCGTTCGTGCGCGACGGCGATTGCCTCTGGGTTCAGCCTGATGAACGCGTTCAGCGTGCCTTCGTAGGCGGCAATCCGATCGAGATACAGCTTCACCAGCTGTTTGGAATTAATCAAATGTGTCTCGAGTGCGGCGGTCAGCTCCGGGATGGTGGCTTCGACGAGCTGGAAACTGCGTGGCGTATCAAATCCCTGGGATGGAGCCCTGTCCGCCGTCAGCACGAAGAAGGCAGCAGTGGCCACGAGAACCGCGGCTACGCGTCTCATATGGGTCCTCCTTCAAGAAAGAATCTCAAGACCGCGTGGAGGCGCACATCATTGCTTCGGTCGTGGCGCTCGTCAAGGATGATCAGCGGCGCGCGCCAGTTCGCGCCGGAGGCACGCACGTGCCCAGTCGCTATCGGCGCGGAGCGACACGCCGAGATGCTTCGCCACCTCGGCAGACGACGCGCGAAGTACGCAGTAAAGTCGCGCGACGTTCGAGTCTCGCGTATATGTGCGTGTTAGACTGCAAAAGAGCATGCCTCCTCGGCGTCCCTCACTGGTTCCACCGGTGGAGCGGGCGGCACTCGTCGGCCTTGTTACCGGTAACGCCCGCCGTATCGACGCGGAACATTCTCTCGAAGAACTCGCCGGCCTGGCCGAGGCCGCGAGCGCGAACGTCGTGTTGCGGGTACTGCAGGAGCGGCCGAAGCCCGATTCCGCAACCTTTCTCGGCAGCGGAAAAGTCGAGATGCTCGCGCGCGCGGCCGTGGAGGCCGACGTCGATGTGGTGGTATTCGACAACGAATTGTCACCAGCGCAGCTGCGTGAGCTGCAACAGCGGCTCGGCACGCACGTCGTCGATCGCACGCAGCTCATTCTCGACATCTTTGCGCGGCGCGCGCGCACACGCGAAGGCAAGCTGCAGGTCGAGCTCGCGCAGTTGAAATACCTGCTGCCCCGGCTCGTTGGTGCCGGGCTCGAGCTCTCGCGCCTTGGCGGCGGCATCGGCACGCGCGGACCCGGTGAAACGAAACTCGAAACCGACCGCCGCAAAATCCGTGCGCGCATTCACACACTCTCAGACGAGATTGACGATGTGCGCAGGCGCCGTTCGCAGTTGCGCGAGCGACGGCACAAAGTTGCGGTACCGACGGTCGCATTGGTCGGTTATACCAACGCGGGGAAGACCACGCTGTTCAACCGGCTGACTCACGCCGATGCTGTCGCATCCAACGCCCTGTTTGTGACGCTCGATCCGCTCGTGCGCCGCGTCAGGTTGCAGGATCGACGCGAGCTGCTGCTTTCGGATACGGTCGGCTTCATCGATCGCCTCCCGCATGCGCTCGTCGCCGCCTTTCGTGCGACGCTGGAGGAAACGGCCGAAGCGGATCTCGTGCTGCACGTGATTGATGCCGCCTCGCCGGAGCGCGATCGACATATGGCCGCCGTCGTGCGCGTGCTCGAAGAAGTCGGCGCCACCAACGTGGCGCGCATCGAGGTGTTCAACAAAGGCGACCTTCTCTCCGCCGACGAGCGCCGTCGTGTGGTGGAGGCGGATCCATCCGTGCTCCTGATTTCGGCAGCGACCGGACAAGGGTGCGGCGAGCTGCTCGAAATGGTGGCGTCACGCCTCTCGCTGGACCGGCAGCGTGTCTCGCTTGAATTCGATCTCTCTCTTGCCGAGGATCGCGATCGACTGGCGTGGTTGTATCGAAACGGGCACGTTCACAGTCAAGTCACGATGGGCGATCGGGCGAGCATCGAGGCCGATGTGCCGCGTCGCATGCTCGATCGGATCCGGCCGGCGCCCGAAGCGAGACGTGCCGGAGGCGCCCGTGCGTAAGTTGGCGTTGATCGTTATGGTAACCGCCGCGCTCGGCGGCTGCGCGGAGAAGGTCGTCGCCCCAGCGGCTCCGGTCATGCCGCGCCATCCCGAGTTGCTGTATCCACGTGTGCCCGATGCGACGCCGCCTGTGGATGCCGAGCTCATCGAACATGGCTGGCGCTATCTGCAAGCGGATGACCTGCGCAATGCGGAGCGGACGTTTCAGGAGGCATTGAGACGGCAGCCAGGGTTTCATCCCGCTGAAACGGGACTGGGTTACATCAACCAACTCGAGCGCGACTTCAAGGATGCTGTGGCCCATTTCGATCTCGCGCTCAAGGATGCGGGCGAGTACGTACCCGCGCTCGTTGGGCGCGGTCAGGCGTTATTGCAGTTGCAGCGTGAGGGTGATGCGCTAGCGAGCTTCGAGGCGGCGCTCAAGCGCGATCCGACGCTCCAAGACCTGCAGGGCCGGATCGACGTGCTGCGCTTTCGTGCGCTGCAGGACAACGTCGCGCGCGCTCGCGCGGCCAGCGACGCCGGGCGCTGGGATGAAGCGCGCGCGGCTTACCTGCAGGCGATTTCGGCATCTCCCGATTCAGCGTTCCTCCATCGCGACCTCGGTATCGTCGATCGCAAAGCCGGAGATACCGCGGCGGCGCTGGAGCACCTGCGCAAGGCGCTCGAAATCGATCCCAACGACGCCCGAGCACACGCGCAGATTGGCGGCATTCTCGCGGATCAAAACGATTACGCTGGTGCCGTCGCGGAATACGAGAAGGCCGTGCTTATCGATCCCGCCGAAGTGCCGAACGACGTGCTCGTCCGCGCGCGCGATCGCGTGGCGTTGGAAAAGATGCCGCAGGAGTATCGCGCCATCCCCTCGGTACCAGCCGTGTCGCGTGCCGACGTGGCAGCACTGATCGGAGTGCGGTTGCCGTCGCTGCTGGCGCGGACGCGTCCCCGCCAGGTCGTGGTCACCGATGTTCGAAACAATTGGGCGCAGCAGTGGATCCTGAACGTAGTACGGTCTGGCGTCATGGACACGCAACCGAACTACACGTTTCAGCCCACGGCTCGCGTACGCCGCGGAGACATGGCCCAAACCGTATCGCGTCTGCTCGCGCTCGTCGCCGCGCAGAACGCGAATCGCGCCACGCCCTGGGAGGGCGCGACGCCGAAGATCGCTGATGTCCCTCCCGCTCACCTGAACTACACGGCGGTGTCGCAGGCAGTCGCGTCCGGCGTCATGCCGCTCCAGGATGGCGCCTTCGATCTGCTGCGGCCGGTCACCGGATCCGAGGCGCTGCAGATCGTCAGTCGGTTGGAAACACTCGCGAAGCCGTGACCGAGCCGATCTTCACCTTCGCCAATCAACTCACGCTCCTCCGAATGCTGCTGATTCCAGCATTCGTGCTGCTCGTGGTCTACGGCTACTTCGGCTGGGCGTTGCTGGTATTCATCTTCGCGGGCGCAACCGACGCCTTCGACGGACTTATCGCGCGCCGAAGCAACCAGCGCACGACCTTGGGCGCGTGGCTCGATCCTGCCGCCGACAAGCTACTGCTGCTGGCGGCATTCGTGACGCTCACGCTGCCGAACATCGGTCTGGTGAATCGTCTGCCCATCTGGCTGACGGTGATTGCGATCAGCCGCGACGTGGGCATCGTGCTGACGGTCGCGATCGTGAACCTCGCCATCGGTCCGCGCACGTTCCGCCCTTCGGCGCTCGGCAAATTCGCCACCGCGTTCTTCATCGTGACGTGCGTCGTGGTGATGTATTTCAATTACCTGGGCGAGCGCTCGTGGGTGGTCGACCTGTTTGTGTGGGTGGCCGCGACGATCACGATCGTTTCGGCGCTCGACTACGTCTGGCGCGTTGCGCGAATACTGAACGCATAGGACCGTTGCACGGTGAGACCGGCGGCCGATAGGACGCCGACCCGAAGAGCCGCGCTACATACGTCGTCTTTGCATTCCCATGTGGCCGACCTTCAGGGCCGCGATTGCGTCCGGCGTTGTCGTAGCACTTCGTAGACGGCGATCGCCACGCTCGACGACAGGTTCAGCGACCGCACACGCGCCGACAGGATCGGCATCGTGACGAACCGATCGCGGTATTGCTCATGTAGTGCAGCCGGCAACCCGCCCGTCTCGCGCCCGAAGATCAAAACGACGTCATCGTGTGCCCCAAGTGGTGCGTCCCAGAAGAGTCGTCTCGCCTTCGTCGAAAAGAAGTACGGATCGCCGAGCGTCGGCAGCACTTTCTCGAATGCTTCCCAACTTGGCCACACGTGCAGGTCGACGTGCTCCCAGTAATCGAGGCCCGCGCGTTTCACCTGACGTTCGTCGAGTGAGAAACCAAGCGGTTCGATGAGGTGCAACGTCGCCTCGGCCGCGAGACACGTTCGACCGCTGTTGCCGGTGTTCCAGTGAATCTCGGGGTGAACGAGGACGACGTGTGTTGCCACTATGGACCTTCGCTTCGGTCGGGTGGGACCGGCCTTCGGCCGGTAAGACGCGGACCTGAAGCTCCGCGCTACGGGAGTACCCGCAAACCGCGTTTTCTGTTAATCCCTGTCGCGCAGACCTTCAGGTCCGCGTCCCGCGCATCGCGGTGGACCTTCAGGTTCGCCTGCTACGGTGCGAAGCCGGTCCTATCCGAGCGAAGCGAGGGTCCTACTTCACCTTCGTCCGAAAGTATTCAATCGTCTTCGTCAACCCCTCGCGCAACGGCACCTTCGGTTCCCACCCAAGCAGCGTTCGCGCCCTCGTGATGTCGGGACGTCGCACTTTGGGATCGTCAGTGGGCAGCGGCCTATAGACGATGGTGCTCTTCGATTCGGTCATCTCGATGATGACCTGCGCAATTTCCTCGATCGTCATTTCGGTCGGGTTGCCAATGTTGACGGGATCGTTCAGATTCGACAACATGAGGCGAATGATCCCGTCGACGAGATCGCTGATGTAGCAGAAACTGCGCGTCTGTTTGCCGTCGCCGAACACAGTGACGTCTTCGTTGCGCAGGCACTGTGAGATGAACTCCGGTACGGCCCGGCCGTCGCGAACGCGCATGCGGGGACCGTAAGTGTTGAAGATGCGGACGATCTTTGTGTCCAGCCCATGGTAGCGGTGATACGCCACGGTCATCGCCTCGGCGAATCGCTTGGCCTCGTCGTACACGCCGCGCGGGCCGATTGGGTTGACGTTGCCCCAGTACGACTCCTTTTGCGGGTGCTCGAGTGGATCGCCGTACACCTCGGACGTGGACGCGATCACGAACTTGGCGTTCTTCGCCTTCGCAAGGCCGAGTGCCTTATGCGTCCCGAGCGCGCCAACTTTGAGCGTCGGAATCGGCAGCTCGAGGTAATCGATGGGACTCGCCGGGCTCGCCCAATGCAGCACGTAATCGACGGGGCCCTCGATGTAAATGTAATTGGTCACGTCGTGCTTGATGAACTCGAAATCGCGATTGCGGAGATGCGCGATGTTCGCGGTATCGCCGGTCAACAGGTTGTCGATACCGATGATGCTGTAGCCGCGATCCAGCAGCGTTTCGGCGAGGTGCGAACCGATGAAGCCGGCCGCCCCGGTGATGACGACGCGTTGGTTGGCCATGGACGAAAGAGGGCTATGCCGCGTGACGCGGAGGGAAGAAGCCGCGGAGGAGCGTGAGCCACATGATCTTGAGATCGAGCGAGACCGACCAGTTCTCGATGTAGTACAGGTCGTACTCGATCCGCTTCTCGAGCGACGTGTTGCCGCGCCATCCGTTCACCTGCGCCCACCCGGTGATTCCGGCCTTCACCTTGTGGCGCAGCATGTATTGAGGAATACGGTGCTTGAATTGCTCGACGAAAAATGGCCGCTCCGGACGCGGGCCGACGATCGACATGTCGCCTTTGAGCACGTTCCAGAACTGCGGCCACTCGTCGAGGTCGCGCCGCCGCAGCCAGCGGCCGACCGGCGTGGCGCGGGGATCGTCCTGATCCGACCACACCGGTCCTTCCGGCTCTGCATCCAGCGGCATGGTCCGGAACTTGTAGACGACGAACTGCTTGCCGTCGAGGCCCATGCGCTCCTGCTTGTAGAACACCGGCCCCGGTGAGCTGCGTTTGATGAGCGCCGCAATCATCAAACCTGGCACGGCCATCGTGGAAAGCGCGCTGACCGAGATCCAGATGTCAATCACGCGCTTGAACGCGGCGCTCAATCCTTGCAGCGGCACGTCGTTCAGGTTGATGACCGGGACGCCGTCGAGATCTTCGAGCCGTGCGCGCAGCGCGATGAACTGCAGGATGTCGGGCACCACGCGCACATCCACCCCTTCGCGGCTCGTTGACTCGACGAGATCGAGCAGCTTCATGTGCTCTTCGAGCGGCAGCGCTACGAACAAGTGATCAATCTTTTCGCGGCGCACGATTTCGGCCGCTTCACTCAGCCTGCCGAGGAGTGGCAGCCCGCGATAGCCAAGGTGATCGCCGCCGGCGCGATCGTCGACGAAACCGAGAATCTGATACCCGAGCTCGCGGTGTTCGAGAATCTTGTCGGCGACCATGCGGCCGAGATCGCCAGCGCCAGCAATGAGAATGCGGCGGAGGCCGACGCCCGCAATCCAGCGTCGCTCGAGCGCCTCGCGCACGAATTTCCGCGAGAGGTAGCCGAAGGCGACGTTGAGCACGAGAAAGATCGCCCAGACCGGTTGCGACACCTGATAGGCGCCGAGCTCGCGGAACTCCCGCGGCACGTAGTACGTGCCAAAGTACAGCGTCGCCACGACCCCGAAGAAGACCGCGATGATGCTGCCGACAAAGACGTTGAAGAAGTCGTCGATGCGTGAACGTCCGCGGCGCAGCCGGTACAGACCCTGCAGGTGAAACCCTAACGGCACTACGGCCGCGATGAACGGCAGCACGTCGATGTACTGCTGCAGCGGCGGATGCCCTTTGGGCATCGCGACGAGGCCGGTGTCGAAGCGAATGAAATACGCGGCCAGGAACGCGACCATCCCGAGCAGCGCGTCGGCGGCGAGGTGGAACACGACGAGCAGGCGGTTGTGACGTTTCAGCATCGCTGTCCCGCCGGCGCGGCCATCACCTCGTCAACGATGGTCATGATGTCGCGAGCGAACCGGTCGCGGCTGAAGCGCTCAGCATGCCGCCGAATGCGGGCGGAGTCCCACGAGTGCCCGGCCGCACGCCGCAGCGCCTCCGCAAGTGATGCTTCAGTGTCTTCGGGGAACAGCACGCCGGTTTCGCCGTCAACCACGGTATCGAGTACGCCGCCGCGCCCGAGCGCGACAACAGGACGGCCACAGGCCTGGGATTCGACGGGCACGATGCCGAAGTCCTCTTCGCCGGGCAGGATGGTCGCAATCGCAGATCGATACAGAGCGCGAATCTCCTCGTTTGGACGCCAGCCGAGAAACGTGATGTGGTGATCCGCGAGCGCTTCGAGCCGCGCTCGCTCGGGTCCATCGCCGACAATCGTGAGCGGCACACGCGCGCGCCGAGCCGCGGCGATCGCGAGTTCGACGCGTTTGTACGGCACGAGTGCCGAAATAACGACAAACCCGTCGACGCGCGGTTGCTCGCTCAGGCCAACCCCTTCGACTCGCGATTGTTCGCTCGGGGCAAGGCCTGGCCCCAGTGTTGCCGCCGGGTCCGGCGTATAGAACGCCGTGTCCACCGGCGGAAACACGATGGTCGACTGGCGATTATAGTACAGCGCGATCCTCCGCGCAACGTATTGTGAAATAGCGAGATAGCGGTGTACGCGACCCTCGGTCGCACGGTCCCAGCGGGCCATCGCCGCCATGATGGGCCGCATCATGCGGCTGCGCATACGGCCGACACGCTCCGGTCCGAAGTAGGCGTCGAATTGATCCCACGCATAACGCATCGGCGTCAGGCAGTAGCACACATGACGCCCACGTCCCGGTACGACGACCGATTTTGCGACGCAGTGACTCGTGCTGAGCACGAGATCGTAGCCGTCGAGATCGAATTGCTCGATGGCGATCGGGAAGAGCGGCAGGTAATGGCGATACAGTCGCCCCGGAAACGGCAGGTACTGAATCGGAGACGTGCGCACCCGCCGTTTCTCGATGATCGGATCCGTCGCACCTGGCACCTGCACGAGCGTGTAGAGATCCGCGTCGGGGAACATCTCGCAAAAGGCGAGAAGCGCGCGCTCGCCGCCGCGCATGCCCGTGAGCCAGTCGTGGATGAGGGCGACTTTCATGTGACGTGAATGTGGAGATTTGGCGATCTCGAGATTTGGCGCAAATCTGGAGATCGGCAAAATGTGCAATCGCCAGATTTACAAATCTCTAGATTTCCGAATCTCCAGATCTCCGAATCTCCAGATCTCCGAATCTCCAGATCTCCAAGTCTCCAGATTTACTCCAAATCTCGAGATCTCGAGATCTCCAAATTCACGCTTGCAGTACGTCAAAGTAGATTCGCCGAATCGCTGCCACCGATTCGCTCCACGAGAACTGTCGCGCGCGGACCAGACCCTTGGCGACGAGCTCCGCGCGCAGCGCTGGATCCGTGGCGGCACGGTGCAGGCCTTCGGCGATCGATGCAACGTCATGCGGGTCGACGAGCAGCGCGGCGCCACCGGCAACCTCCGGCAGCGACGAGACGTTCGAGGTGACCACCGGCGTGCCGCACGCCATCGCCTCGAGCGGCGGCAAGCCGAAGCCCTCGTAGAGCGAGGGAAAGGCAAACACGCGCGCGAGGCGATAGAACGCGGCCAGCGTGTCATACGGCTGAAAGCCGAAAAAGCGCACGAACTTCTCGAGATGATGGCGGTGCACCGACTGGCGCAGCGGCGGATATCGCGAGAGCTCGTCGCCGATGATTACCAGCCGCAGATCGTCAAGACCGGCCGCGCGCACGCGCGCAAACGCCTCCATCAGCTGCTCGAGGTTTTTGTGGGGCCTGATGTTGCCCACGTAGAGCACAAACGGGTGATCGAGCTGAAAACGCTGGCGCACGAGCTCCATCCGCTGGTGGTCGGGTTCAGCGAGAAAGCGCTCGTCGATGGCATTGTAGATGACGGTGACTTTTTCGGGAGGCACCTCGAAAAAATGCAGGATGTCGCGCTTCGACGCTTCCGACACGGTGAGAATGCGATCCGCCTTCTTCGACGCGCTCCACATCGACAAGCGCGCGTAAACGTGCGCCAGCCGACCAGGAAGGTACTGCGGAAACATCAAGTGGATGCAGTCGTGGATCGTCACCACCGATCGGCACCGCGTCGCCACCGGTAGAACGTAGTGCGGTTCGTGCACGAGATGCACGCGCTCGCGTGCGAGACTGATCGGAATGCGGACCTGCTCGCCAACCGAATAGGGTCGCGCGGTTTCGGCGACGGCGTGGAAGTTCGGGCCAAGTGCCGCTACCGTCTCCATATCCTTCGGGCCGCACAACACGACGTAATCGGTTTGGCGATCGATGCGCGACAAGCCCTGCAGGATGTTGCGGATATACGTGCCGATGCCGAAGTCGTGCAGCTTGCGTGCGTCAATCGCGATGCGCATGACTGTCGGTACGTGGTGTCCCGTCGCCCTTGCCTGTCACTTTGAGATAGGCCTTGAGAAGAGGCACCCACGTGCGGTGATGTTTCTCGTAATACGCCACCTGACTCCGCCGGCGCAGTCGCTCCGTTTCGCGGTTCCGTCCGGCCGAGCGTCCCCGGAGATGCACGATTTCCGATTGCGGCACGTAAATGATGGCGCGTCCGCGGCGCCGCAGGGCCACGCACAAATCGACGTCTTCGGTGTACATGAAATAGCGTTCGTCGAGTAAGCCGACGGCCTCGAGATCGGCACGCCGGACGAGGAGCGCGGCGCCGCTCACCCATTCGCGCTCGCCGGCGCGGCGCGACCAACGATCCACCAGCCGAACGGCCTGGCGCACGCGCCAATCGTACAAGGCGCCGAGCAGCTTCTGGCGCAATTCGCCGAACGGACTCATCGTCCAGCCGAACGACAGCTCGGGAAACCCGCGTTCGTCGCGCAGCCGCGGACCGGCGGCGGCGGCATTGGGGTCCGCGGCGAGGCCGCGAATCAACGACTGAATGCTGCCGGGCGGCACCAACGTATCAGGGTTCAACAGCAGCACGAACTCGCTCCGTGTCGCGCGGATGCCGAGATTGTTCGCACGCGCGAATCCGACGTTGCTGCCGGCTTCGATGAGCTGCACCGCCGGCCATGTTTCACGCACCATCTGGGGCGTACCGTCGCTGGAGGCGTTGTCCACGACACACACCGTCGTGGCAAATGGGGTCGAGTGTCCCACAATCGACTCGAGACAGGCGTGGAGCTCTTGGCGCACGTTGTAGCTGACGATCACGATCGCCAGTGAAGAGTCAGTCACGCGCGGCCTCTTCGAGTGTGGCAAGCGTCTCGCCGGCGGTTCGGTCCCACCGGTAGCGCGACAATACCTCATCCCCCCGTCGCAGCAGCTCATCGCGCGCCGGTGTGCTCACCAGGAGGTGGGCAATGGCCTCGCCGAGAGGCTCTTCAATGAGCGTCGTGTTCTGCACGTATCGAGCAGCCGGCCCATAGATCTCCGACGCGATCGGCGTGTCGAGGACCACTGGCGGCACGCCCGCCGCGAGCGCCTCGAGCGGCGTGAGGCCGAAGCCTTCGTATTCGGACGGAAACACGAACACCGACGCTCGTGAATACAGCTCGGCCAGGACCTCCTCGCTCACATAGGAGTGGATGGCGATCCGCCGTTGCGCCTCGAGCGATTGCAGTGTCACCGCGCGCTCCAGGTTCACTCGAGGGTGGGCGCGGTTCTCTCCGACGATTTCGAGCCGGCTCTGGGGCACGCGCGGCACGACGTACTTCCCAAACGCGTGAACGAGCGCGTCCACACGGCGGCGCTTGAAGATTGAACCGACGAAGAGGACCAGCGGTTCGCGATCGGGTCTGTGGTTCGATCCCGGGGCGGGTGGCCGTGTTCGTACGCCGAGCGGAATCACGCGGATCTTTGCCTCGGAAACGCCCAGGTGGCGGGCGATCTCTCCACGGGAAAACAGCGAATCGGTGAGGACGCGGCGCGCGCGTGCGGCGGATAAGCGGCAGAGCGCCCGCCGCCGCGTGCCTTCGCGCAACGAAAACCATTCCGGGTGCGCGCTGAAGGAAACGTCGTGAATCGTCACCACAACAGGACACGTGGCAGCCAGCGGGGCAGTGTAGGCCGGCGCAAACAGGACATCCGGCCGGTCGGCCCTGAGTGCTCGCGCGAACGTCCACTGTTCCCACTGTGTACCGCTCGATCCCGGCAGGACACGTACGGCCGCATCGAATGCCGGCGGCACGAGCGGCAGTTGCGGTGCGTAGAGCGTCCAGTGATGGCGCAGTGCGTCGGGTGCATGCGACCACTCGGCCAGCAGCTCGGCGAGATATTTCCCAACTCCCGTCGGCTTGGCGGCGAGCTCACGCGCGTCGACCGCAATCTTCATGCGAGCCGTCCGGCCTGATGACGAATCGCTTCACGATACGCGTCGAGCGCCGAGTGCGCGCAGCTCTCCCAGGAGAACTTCGCCGCCTGCGCATGTCCGCGCGAAATCGCCGAGCGTGCCGCCCCGGCGTCGAGCAGGTATTCCATCTCTGTCGCGAGTCCTTCGATGTCATCGGGCGGTACGGGTGTAGCGGCTGCACCGGCAACTTCGGGCAGCGAGCCTCGATCGGAAACCACCACTGGCACCCCGCTTGCCATCGCCTCGAGCACCGGCAGGCCGAACCCTTCTTCGAACGAGGGCAACACCAGCATGCGCGCGTGGCGATAGAGGGCCGGACGCTCCTCGTCCCGCACGTACCCTCGGAACTGTACCGTGTCGTCGAACGGAGGGCGTTTGACGCGATCCACAAGTTGAGTCGCTGGCATCGCCACCCGGCCGGTGATCACGAGAGGCGGGACGTCGCCGCGCCGAGATCGCAGCGCGGCATACGCGTCGAGCAATCCCGAGACGTTCTTGCGCGCATCGACCGTCCCGACGAAAAGTATGGTCGATCCGAGATCGGCCGACGCACGTTGTCGTGCCACATCACGGGCCCACGCCGGCGCTCCCGGGGCGCATACGGTGACGCGATCAGCCGGCACGCCGAGCTGCCGAACGACTTCGCGCGCGGTGTATTGGGACGAGACCACAATCTGATCCGCACGCCTGGCGTGATCGTGCACGAGCGCGGGAAAATCGCGGCGCATCTCCGCCCGCGCGCGATCCGGCCGGCTGAGGAAATCGAGGTCGTGGATGGTCACGACCTGCGCGGCACCACGCGAGGGAATGAGCAACGGGGTCTGCGAGTGCACCACATCGGCATCGCCGGCAAGCCATTCAACTGGCGGCCAGCCGACGCGGTTCCAGGCCCACGTCAACGCCCGCACCGGCACCCGCCGATCGATGATTTCCACTTCAGGGAGTTCCGTCGCGAGGTCGGCGGCCGGACGATCCTTCCACGAGGTGCAGAGAATCGCGATCTGATCGCCGCGCTGCTGACGCAGGCGGTCGGTGGCGAGCGCCTTGGTGAGCTGATGCACGAACTCGCCGACGCCCGTCCGCTCACGCAGCGCAGGGCGGTAGTCGAGCAGAATCCGCACGAACGAAGAGAGTACCACACGTGACAACAAGTCCTTGTGGTTCAGTGTGTTGACACCACAACCCACGGGTGATACGCTGACGAGTTTTGAGCCGCCATGAAAATCGCAGTTGTGGGAAGTGGGTACGTCGGTCTCGTGCTGGGCGCCTGTCTGGCAGAGACCGGCAACGACGTGACATGTGTCGACAAGGACGAAGCCAAAGTCCGGATGCTGCGCAAGGGCCGCGTGCCGATTTACGAGCCAGGACTCACCGAGCTCGTGCAGCGCAACAAAGCTGAAGGGCGCCTGATCTTCACGACCCAGCTTGCGCGCGCCGTCAAAGCGTCGCAAATCATCTTCATTGCCGTCGGAACGCCCCAGGGAGAAGATGGGGCCGCCGATCTGCAGCACGTGCTCGGCGTCGCGCGCGAGATCGGCAAGGCGATGGACGGCTATCGCGTGATCGCCAACAAGAGTACCGTTCCCGTCGGCACGGCGGAAAAAGTCCGGGCCATCATCCGGCGCGAGACCACGCATCCGTTCAGCGTGGTGAGTAATCCCGAGTTTCTCAAGCAGGGCGCAGCCGTCGACGACTTCATGAAGCCGGACCGGGTCGTCATCGGCGCCGAGGATCCGCGCGGCGCTGAGCTCATGGTGGCACTGCACCAGCCCTTCACACGTACCGGCGCGCCAATCATGGTGATGGACTGCGCCAGCGCAGAGCTGTCGAAGTACGCCTCCAACGCGATCCTCGCCACCAAGATCTCGTTCATGAACGAGATCGCCAATGTCTGCGAGTTGTTTGGCGCCGACGTCGATCGGGTGCGGCAGGCAGTGGGCGCCGATCGCCGGATTGGTTCGTCATTCCTGTTCCCGGGGGTCGGCTACGGCGGCAGCTGTTTCCCAAAGGACGTCAAAGCGCTCGTGCGTTTTTCGGCTGACAAGAAGTACGACTTCAAGATTTTGAAAGCGGTCGAATCGGTCAACGAGTCACAAAAACGCGCGCTCGTGCGTAAGATGGATGCCCACTTCGGGTCGCTCAAGGGGCGCACGATTGCGCTGTGGGGCTTAGCCTTCAAACCGAAGACCGACGACATGCGCGAGGCGCCGGCGATTGCGATCGTGCAGGCGCTGCTCGAAAAAGGCGCCAAGGTTCAAGCGTTCGATCCCGAGGCGGTGCGAGTCGCGCGAAGTATCTTCGGCACGAAGATTACCTACTTGACGAAGAGCTATGACGCCCTCCGCGGCGCCGACGCGCTTGCCATCGTCACCGAGTGGCACGAGTTCCGTGAGCCCGACTTTGCCCGCATGCGCAAGCTGATGCGAACCCCCGTGGTGTTCGATGGACGGAACATCTATCAGCCGCAACAGATGAAGGCCCACGGCTTCACGTATTACTCGATCGGGCGATAACGTGGCGCGGGTTCTCGTGACCGGCGGCGCGGGCTACATCGGCAGTCATGCCGTGCGAGCGCTGCGGGACGCCGGTCACTTTGTGGTCGTGTTGGACGACTTGTCCGCCGGCCACGCCGACGCCGTCCCCGGCGACGTGACCTTGGTGCAGGCGTCCACCCACGATCATGACACGGTGCTGCGCGCGCTCCGCGACCAGCGCGTGGATGCCGTCATGCACTTCGCCGCGTGGCTTGCGGTTGCCGACTCGGTTCGCGACCCGCTCGGCTACTATCACAACAATGTCGTGGGCTCTCTGGCCCTGCTGCGCGCCATGGCCGAGGCTGGCGTCCGGCGACTGGTGTTCTCCTCGACATGTGCGGTCTACGGCGAGGCTGCGACGGCTCCGATAGGGGAATCAGTGGAGACCCGGCCGATTAACGCCTACGGCGAAAGCAAGCTGGCGGTCGAGCGGGCGCTCGGTCACGTGGAACGCGCGCACGGGCTGCGCTGGATGGCTCTGCGCTATTTCAATGCGTCTGGCGCGCACCCCGACGGCAGCATCGGCGAAGATCACGATCCGGAGATTCACTTGATCCCTCGGGCGATCGAGGCCGCCCGCGGCGGCCAGCCATTGACGGTCTTCGGCGACGACTATCCCACGCCGGATGGCACCTGCATCCGCGACTATATTCATGTGTGCGATCTCGCCGACGCGCACGTGCGTGCGCTCCTGGCGCTGGAAGCCGGCGCGTCCTCCGCGGCCTACAACGCGGGAACCGGACGCGGCCACTCGGTGCGGCAAGTGATTGACACGGTCGGCCATGTCGTTGGGGCACCCGTGCACTGGACACTAGGCCCGCGCCGCGCCGGCGATCCGGCGATTCTGTATGCCGCGAGCGACCGATTGCAGCACGAGCTGGGCTGGACACCGCAGTTTCCCGCGCTCGAAACGATCGTGCGGCACGCATGGCAGTGGCACCGGGCGCATCCGCGCGGCTATGACGCGCGCGATCGAGAGCCGCGGGCGTCGGACCGAACCAGCTGATGGAAGTCTTCCTGAGGCTACTGCGCTACGCGGCGCCTCACCGCGTTCTCATCACCGGCGCGATGCTGGCGATGATTGTCTACGGCGCAGCCTCAGCCGCGCTCGCGTGGTTGATCAAACCGATCATTGACGACGTCCTCGCACATCAGTCCTCGCTCGGGTTTGTGGCAGGCGGCATTCTGGCCGCGTATTTCTTCAAGGGTGTCGGCAACTATTTTTCCAGCTACCTGATGGATGACCTGGGCCATCGGGTGGTGATGAAGCTTCGCAATGAGCTGTTCCGCCACCTGCTCGATCAGTCAGCGGCGTTCTTCGCGCGAAGTACAACCGGGCGGTTGTTGTCGCGTATCAACAACGATGTAGGTCAGGTGCAACGCGCCGTTTCCGAAACCGTTGGCGATCTCGCGCGCGAATCGCTCGCGCTCGTCGGCTTTGCCGTGCTGCTGTTCTATTACGACGCGCGGCTGGCCATTCTCTGCATGACCGGAGCGCCCCTCGCCGTTTACCCGCTCGTGAAGTTTGGCCGGCAGTTGCGAAGAGTGACGCGTTGGAGTCAGGAAAAGCTCGAACATCTGTCACACGTTGCGGGCGAGGCGTTCACCGGTCATCGCATCGTGAAGGCGTTCGGCGCAGAAGGCCGCGAGGCGGCGAAGTTCGAACGCGCGTCGTGGAAGCTCTATCGCACCAATCTGAGGGTCACCGGTGTGTTGTCGGTACTGCCACCGTTGATGGAGTTCCTTGGCGGCGCCGCGATTGCCGGCGCGCTGTGGTACGGCAGCCGGGAAATTGCCATGGGCCGGCTCACCGCGGGCGAGTTCACCTCGTTTGTAACGGCGTTGCTGCTGATGTACGGGCCGGTCAAAAAGCTGAGCCGCGTCAACGCCAACCTCCAGCAGGCCGTCGCGGCGTCCGAGCGCATCTTCGAGCTGCTCGACCTGCATACCGAGGTCAAGGAAACCCCCGACGCCCGGTCCTTGCCGGCGTTCCGCGACGCCATCGAGTTTCGCGACGTCGTCTTTCAGTATGAAGACGGCCATGGCCGCAACACGTTGAAAGGTGTTTCTTTTTCAGTCCGCGCCGGTCAGATGTTGGCGATCGTCGGGCGGAGCGGCGCGGGCAAGACAACGCTCGTCAATCTGCTGCCGCGGTTCTACGACGTGACGAGCGGCGCCATCCTGATTGATGGCGTCGACATCCGGCAGGCGACGCTCAGGTCGTTGCGCGATCAGATAGGAATCGTCACGCAGGACACGGTGCTCTTCGACGACACGATTGCCAACAACATCGCCTACGGTGCGCCGGGTGTGACCCGTGAGCAGATCGAGGCTTCGGCGCGTGCGGCTCATGCGCATGACTTCATCATTACCCTGCCTGAGGGCTACGAGACGCGCATCGGTGAGCGCGGGCAGCGGCTCTCGGGAGGGCAGCGGCAGCGTCTGGCGATTGCCCGCGCCCTGCTCAAGAACTCGCCGATTCTGATCCTGGACGAGGCGACCTCATCGCTCGACTCTGAATCCGAGCGGCTCGTGCAGGACGCGCTGGTCACGTTGATGATGAACCGCACTTCCTTCGTGATCGCTCATCGTCTCTCGACCGTGCGGCGGGCCGACGCCATCGTCGTGCTGGAGCGCGGACGCATCGCCGAAATTGGCCGCCACGAAGAGCTGGTGAATCGTCCCGGCGGAGTTTACGCCCGCTTGCATCAGATGCAGCTGATCGAGAGTTCCCGCTTCAAAGTGCAACCATCGCGGATGGAGTCGCCACTTTGATCAGGAGCATGACGGGATTTGCCTCGCTGACGCGCGAGGACGAGCGCGGCACGATTGGCATGACCGTCCGCGCCGTGAATCATCGCTTTCTCGATCTGCAGCTGCGGTTACCTCCGCAGCTCGCCGATCTCGAACCGAGAATTCGCGCGCTGGTCCAGAAGCGCCTGACCAGAGGGCGCATCGAGCTGACGCTCGCGCTCCAGCAGCGGCAGGGCGGCGCGCCGATCGTGGAGTTGCAGCAGGAGTTTGCGCGTGCGCTCGCCGCCGCCATCGACGTGGCGCGCGAAAGCGGGCTGGTCAAAGGCGAACTGACCCCGGGTGACCTGTTGCGGCTTCCGCAGGCGTTCAACATCCGCGATCGCATTGTCGAGTCCGAAACCCTCGGCCGTTTGTACGGGGCCACCGTCGAAGCCGCACTCGACGTGGCGCTCGACGAACTCGAGCTGATGCGCATTCGCGAAGGCGAGCATCTTGCCGCCGATCTGGATGCGCGAAAGGCAACGCTGGCGCACCTGATTAACGGGCTCGAAGCGGGTGCTGACGCGGGCCGGCAGGAGCTGGAGGCTCGGCTCGGCGAACGCGTGAAGGAGTTGATGGCGGCCGTTCCGGCCGATCCCGTTGCGGTCGCGCAGGAGATCGTGCGCATCGCCCAGCGCTCCGATATCAGCGAAGAGGTCACGCGTTTTCGCGGCCATCTCGCCCACTGGACGACGCTGGCGTCGGGCGAGGAGCCGTGCGGGCGGAAGCTGGATTTTCTACTGCAGGAGATGAATCGCGAGATCAACACGATCGGCTCAAAGGCCGACGGCTTGCAGGTTTCGGAGTTGATCATCCAGGCGAAGGCGGAGCTCGAGCGGATGCGCGAGCAGGTTCAGAATGTCGAGTGAGCCGCCGCGCGGGCTGCTCTTCATCGTGTCGGCGCCGTCGGGCACCGGCAAGACGACGCTGGTCGAGCGGCTCGTGCAGCTGCTGCCGAATCTCCGGATGTCGCGCTCGTACACTTCGCGCGCCGCGCGCGACGGTGAGCGCGATGGGGTCGATTATAATTTCATTAGTCAGCGCGAGTTTCGGGATCGGATCGAGCGCTGTGAATTCCTCGAGTGGGCCGACGTGTTCGGCCATTACTACGGAACGGGCGCGCGCGATGTGGAGCAGTTCCTCGCGGCCGAGCAGGACGTCGTGCTCGTCATCGACGTTCAGGGCGCGCGCCAGGTCAAGGCGCGCGGAGTCGATCACACGTCGATTTTCGTGTTGCCGCCGTCATTTCAGGTGCTCGAGCAGCGGCTGCGCGGCCGTAGCAAGGACAGCGAAGAACAAATGCAGCGGCGCCTCGCGACCGCGCGCGCGGAAGCGGCCAGCTATATCGACTACGACTACGTTGTCGTCAACGACGAGCTCGACGCAACCGTGACGCGGTTGCGCGATATCATCGAAGCCGAGCGGTCACGGATGCATCGCATGAAACCGGTCGCCGAAGCGATCATCAAAACCTTTCAGGCATAACCATGGGCCTCATTGCGCTTGGCGTCAGCGGCGGCATCGGCGCTTACAAAGCGGTGGAAGTCGCGCGTGGCCTGCAGAAGGAAGGGCACGACGTGGTCGCCGTGATGACGCGGTCGGCACGCCGCTTCGTCGGGCCGGTCACGTTCGAGGCCATCACCCGGCGTGAGGTCGTTACCGATCAATGGAAGCCGGGCGCCAATGCGGATATCGAACATATCTCCATTGCCTCCACGATCGACTTGCTGGTGGTCGCGCCGGCGACCGCGAATGTAATCGGCAAGTTCGCGAACGGCATCGCGGACGATTTTCTTTCGTCCTTGTACATTGCAACGAGCGCTCCTGTGTTAATCGCCCCCGCGATGAACAGCAACATGTTTGCGCATCCTGCCGTGGTGCGGAATCTCGAGACGCTGACGGCGCGCGGCGTGCGCTTCGTCGAACCGGGTGAAGGGTATCTCGCATGCGGCTGGATCGGGAAGGGCCGCCTCGCGGAGCCGGTCGAAGTTGTGGCAGCCGTTACCGCGATGCTGCGGCCGACAGGCGCGCTCAGTGGCAAACGGATGCTGATCACTGCGGGACCTACGTACGAAGACATCGATCCCGTGCGCTTTATCGCGAATCGATCGAGCGGAAAAATGGGATACGCACTCGCGGCCGAAGCGGCGCGCCGTGGCGCCCGCGTGACGCTCGTGAGTGGTCCAACGCATCTTACGCCGCCGCGTGTCACCGAGTTCGTCAGCGTACGCAGCGCCGCCGACATGCACGCCGCGGTCATGGGCCGCGCGGCGGAGCAGGAGATCATCGTGATGGCGGCGGCAGTGGCCGATTTCACGCCTGCGAAGCAGTTGCAGTACAAACGGGCCAAGGGTGAGCCGCTCGACCTGACGCTGACGTCGACACAGGACATCCTCGCCGATCTCGGCGCCCTCAGCTCGCGGTCAACGGCCGAGACCCCCATGTTGATCGGCTTTGCCGCCGAAACGCACGATGTGCTCGATCACGCGCGCGAGAAGTTGCAGCGAAAACGCGTGGACCTGATCGTCGCCAACGACGTCGCGAAGCCCGGGGTCGGCTTCGAGACGGACACGAACGCGGTCACGCTCGTGTCGCGTGACGGCATCCAAGAGGTGCCGGCACAGAGCAAGACGGCTGTCGCCGGTCGGATCCTCGATCGCATCGAGCGAATGCTGGCCGCAACCGCGGCGCCCATTCCCGGCCGGTAAGCCATGTCGCGCGAAATCGCCGATCATCTGCGCTACTACCAGGAGCTTGGTGTCGATGGCATCAGCCGCGACCCGGTGTGGCGCCGACGCGCCGAGCCCGACCTCCGTCCCTCCCAGGAACCTCTGTCCCCGCCAAGGAGCTCCGTCCCCGCGAGTGGGGATGGAGGTTCGGGGGAGGGACGGAGGTCGCTAGCGGGGACGGAGGTGCCTGACAGGGACGGAGATGGCGAAGAGCAGCAGCCCGATTCGCGGCGGGTGCTGGCGCTGCTCAAGGAAGAGATCGGCCCCGCGTGCACACGCTGCAAGCTTCACGGCCTCGGGAGAAAACAGGTGGTCTTCGGCGTCGGCAATCCCAACGCGGATTTGATGTTCATTGGCGAAGGCCCCGGCGCAGACGAGGACGAACAAGGCGAACCGTTTGTCGGACGCGCCGGTCAGCTGCTCACCAAGATCATCGAAGCGATTGGTCTGAAGCGTGAAGACGTCTACATCGCCAACGTCATCAAGTGCCGTCCGCCCGGCAATCGCAATCCGGAGCCGGACGAAGTGGAAAGCTGTCAGCCGTTTGTGTTCCGGCAGATCGCGGCGATCAGGCCAAGGGTCATCGTCGCCCTTGGAAAGTTCGCGGCGCAGTCGCTGCTGCAAACGAGCGATCCGATTACGCGGCTGCGTGGCCGCGAGTTCAAGTATCGCGGCGCGATACTCATCCCGACCTTTCATCCGGCGTACCTGCTGCGCAACCCTGCGTCTAAACGTGAAGTCTGGGAAGACATGAAAAAGGTGCGCACCATCCTGGCTGCAGAAGAGTAGACCGTGGCGGACCGGTTCGTGTCCGTTGCGGTCCCCGTGCCCGCGCTCGACCTCCTCACGTATCGCGTACCTGACGCGCTTACTACTCCAGCCCCAGGTGCACGCGTCGTCGTACCGCTCGGCAAGCGGACGCTCACCGGTGTCGCCCTTGGCGACGCCGCACCGCTCGACGACAGTGTGGCAGTCAAAGACATTCTTCATATTCTCGACGGGCAGGAGTTCTTGCCTGCAGACGTGCGGCAGCTGACGGAGTGGGTATCCGAGTACTACCTCGCGGGCCCAGGGGCCGCGCTCGCCGCTGCCATGCCGCCGCACGCACTCACAGCGCGCGTCGACGCATTCCGCACCGTCCGCCTCGTGTCGCTTACGGCGGAGGGCCATGACATTGCCGAACGCCTTGTTGTTGGCCCCCGGTGTGCGCCTGACGATTCCCTTCCGTCGCTTGGCGCTCGCCAACGCGACGTTCTCGTTGCTCTGAAAGGCAGTCCCGACGGCATCGAGGCGAACGCACTTGCCGAGCGCGGAATTTCGCACGCAGTGATCAGCCGGCTCAAGGCGATGGGACTTGTAACGATCCGGCGCGACCGGCGCGATCGCGATCCGTTTGTCGCGGGCACTGCCGCGCTGGCAGCGCCCGCCATCGCGCTCGCCATCCGCACGCTCACTGCCGAACAGCAGCGCGCTCTAACGCACCTTCGCGCGCTGGCCGCGACTCGCCAGTTCCGCGTTGCGCTGCTGCACGGCGTCACCGGCAGCGGTAAGACCGAGGTCTATCTGCAACTCGCCGACGAAGTCCGTAAGCAGGGGCGGGGCGTGCTGATGCTCGTACCGGAGATCGCGCTGACACCCGCCGTCGCTGCGACGTTCCGTGCGCGCTTCGGGTCAGGCGTCGCCATTCAACACAGCGGGCTTTCGAACGGTGAGCGACACGATCAGTGGCACCGCATTCGCCGCGGCGACGTCGACGTCGTGATTGGCACGCGCTCAGCCATTTTTGTCCCGCTCGCGCGCCCGGGCCTCATCGTCGTGGACGAAGAGCACGACACGTCATATAAGCAGGAGGAGACGCCGCGCTATCACGGCCGCGATGTGGCGGTGATGCGCGCCAAATTCGCGGACGCACTCGTCGTGCTCGGCTCAGCCACCCCCGCCATGGAGACCTATTACAACGCCGAGCGCGGCCGTTACACGCCGCTCACGCTCACCCGTCGCATATTCGATCGTGCCATGGCCGACGTGCGCGTGATCGACATGCGAGAGGAGATGGCGGCCGAAGGCCCAGACGTCGTGATTAGCCGCGCGCTGCGCGCGGCGATGCAAGCACGCCTGGACAAGCGCGAGCAAGTGCTGGTTCTGCTGAATCGCCGCGGGTACGCGGTGGCGGTGTTTTGCCGTCAATGCGGCGCGACGATCGATTGCCCAAACTGCAGCGTCTCGCTCACGGTGCACTCAGCGGGGAAGAACTGGCGCGCGCGGTGCCACTACTGCAACTACGCTCGCCTCGTCCCCAAAACGTGCTCGAACTGCGCGGCGCCGTACTTGGAACGGATCGGCTTTGGCACTCAACGCGTGGAATCGGAAATCTCCACACTCTTTCCGCAGGCACGTGTCGGCCGCATCGATCGCGACACCGTCCGGCGCCGCGGCACCCTCACCGACACGCTCAGCCGCTTCGCGCGCGGTGAGCTCGACGTGCTGGTCGGCACGCAAATGATCGCGAAAGGTCACGACTTTCCCCAGGTGACGCTCGTCGGCGTGATCTCCGCGGATGTCGGCCTCGGACTCGCCGATTTTCGAGCGGCCGAGCGCACGTTCCAGCTGCTGACGCAAGTGGCCGGGCGAGCGGGGCGGGGCGATCAGGTCGGCGAAGCGATCATCCAAACGCTTTTTCCCAATCACTACAGCATCAAGCTGGCGTGCGCGCAGGATTACCCGGCCTTTTACGCAAGAGAGCTCGAGTATCGGAACGGGATGCGTTATCCGCCGGTTGTCGCGATGATCAACGTCGTGGTGCGGGGGCGTACTTTTGACGCGGCAATGCAGGCGGCGGCGGATCTCGCGAGCCGAACAAGCGCCAATTCGGCGCCTGCGCGCGGTCGATTCGTGATTCTCGGCCCCGCTCCGGCGCCACTGACGAAGTTGCGTGGCGAGCATCGCGCGCAGTTCTTCTTAAAGGGCACGTCCCGGGCGGCAATGAGGCATGCGATTCGAGCGGCGCTCAAGGAACTGCCGGAGATTGCGCGGAGAGCGTCGGTGGATGTGGATCCTTTAACGGTGCTGTAAGTTCGCAAGTTGGCAAGTTCGGCGCCAACCTACAAACGTGCCAGCCGTAAGCGAGCGAAGCGAGTCGGCAAGGCGAACCTAGTGTCCCATCACGAACGGCTCGATCGGCACCGGGGTGAAACACACAATCAGCATCGCTAACGCAATCACCGCCAACACGACGCGCGTCGAGTCGAGAGGTGTCTGCTCATCCAGCGTCGGCGGGTGCGCTGGCCCCATCGCGAACAGCATGACCACCATCAGAATCGTCCACACCAACCAACTGGTGGACAGAAAGGTCAAGCCGATTGCGCACGCGATCATCACCAGCGTGACGTACGTCGCTCGTCGTCCGAGGACCGCATGCGAGATGTGGCCGCCATCGAGCTGCCCGATCGGAAAGAGGTTCAACGCTGTCGCGAGCAAACCAAACCACGCCGCGAAAGCCATCGGGTGCATGTTGATCGACATCCCTTCGGGAAGATCGCCCCAGATGACCCAGGCAGCGGCGCGAAATAGCAGCGGCTCCCCGAGCTCGACGCCGGCAAAGTCCTGCGGGATTCGCTCAACCACCGACATCACGAGCCCCAGAAACAGTGCTGGCACGGCAACGACGAAGCCGCCGATCGGACCGGCGATCGCGATGTCGAAGAGCGCCTTCTTGGACGGGATACGGTTGCGAATGCGAATGAATGCGCCGAGCGTGCCCGTCAGCGGCAACGGCGCCGGAAGGAAGAAGGGCAGCGTGGCGTCCACGCGATATCGCCGGCACGCCAGGTAGTGTCCCATCTCGTGACAACCGAGGATGGCCAGAATTGTGGCGCTGTACCACAAGCCATTGACGTAGAACCGCAACTCGCGCAGCGCGGCGGTCCCCAGCGTTTCGTCTCCGTTGAAACCGGCGACAAATGCGAAGTAATGGAGCCCGCCAACAAATGTTGTCGTGATGATGGTGAGGATCAAGAGAACCGCGTGTAGCCAGACGCGATCACGCGGCACCGGTGGCGGTGGAACGTAGTACTCCCGGAAATCCCCCGGCACAGCCGGAGGCGATGGTCGGCCGCGTGGCTCTTCCACGTCTTACCCGATGTTCTGGAGTTCCTTGCCTGGCTTGAAGCGAATGGTGCGCCCGGGCGGGATGCGAACTTCCTTGCCCGTGCGGGGGTTGCGCCCGATGCCGCGTTTCCGCGGCTTCACTTGAAACACGCCAAAGCCCCGCAGCTCAATACGTTCGCCACGTTGCATCGACGCGCGCATCGCCTCGAACACCGCATCCACCGCAAGCTCGGCCTTGACCTTCGTGATCTCAGCGATCTTCGAGACTTCGTTGACGATGTCGACCTTGATCATGGGCGCCCGGTACCCCCTCGGACGTGTAACTATCTTATTTCGTGTCACTTACGCTGTCAAACCGGCAAGTGACTCTCCTGTATGGGTTTATCGGCTACAGCGGGTTGAGGCAACCGTCGGGCGGGACCACAAGCCCTTGTGACTGTGTAAGATAGGGCCGTGGATGAAAAGCCCGCTTCCCCTGACGGGGGCGGATCTGCCCGTCCTGGCGTTAGCGGCCGTGGGCCTGTCCGCCATGGCTTTAGCGGCGGACGCCTTCCCTCGGTCGTGCTCGTCGGTCGGCCGAACGTGGGTAAGTCCACGCTCTTCAACCGATTGACTGGCACGCGCCGCGCGATCGTGACGCCGGTGCCCGGTACCACACGCGACGTTCTGACCCATCCTATGGTGTGGCAGGACGTTGGGTTTGAATTGACTGACACCGGCGGCATGTTCGGCGCCAGCGAGGATCCGCTGCATCAACTCGTGGTCGAACGAGGGCGGCGCGCGATCGCGTCGGCAAATTTGATCGTGTTCGTGGTCGATGGGCGTGAAGGTCTCGTGCCTAGCGACGAAGATATTGCCACCGCGGTGCGCAGCGCGGACGTGGCCACAATCCTCGCCGTCAACAAAACCGATGACCGCCGCGCGCGCGCAGGCACGCTCGAGCTCTATCGTCTTGGGTTCGACCCCATTCTCGAAATCAGCGCCGAGCACGGACAGGGTGTGGGCGAGCTGCTCGATGAGGTCGTCAAGCAATTGCCACACGCCCCCCGACTGCGTGATCCCGACCAGGTACATCACACGGGCGCGGACGAAACAGGCGTAGCTGTTGTGGGACGGCCGAACGTGGGGAAGTCATCCCTTGTCAACCGGCTGCTCAAAGAAGAACGCATGATCGTGTCAGACGTGCCCGGGACGACGCGCGACCCGGTTGACACCGTGTTGAAATGGCACCGGCGGCGTTTCCGCATCGTCGACACGGCGGGAATTCGGCGGCCCGGCCGCGTCGCAAAAGCAGGGCAGGTCGAAGCCGTGAGCGTGCTGCTTGCGCGCCGCGCGATCGAACGCGCGGACGTTGTTGTCCTTGTTCTCGACGCCACGGCCGGGCCAACCGATCAGGACGCGGCGATCGCCGGGAGCGCGCACGAAGCCGGGCGTGGCATTCTGATCGCCGCGAACAAGTGGGACCTGATGAAGGAGAAGGGTCCGGACGCAGCAAAGGCGTTCGACGAGAAGGTTGGCTTCAATTTGAAGTTTGTCGATTACGCGCCCATCCTGCACATTTCGGCGTTGACGGGCGAGCGCACACCGAAGCTGCTGCAAACGATCGATCGGGTCGCAGCGGTGCGAAAGCAGCGCGTTTCGACGCCGGAGCTGAATCGCTTCATCGCGGAGGTCACAGCTCAGCATGCACCGGTGAGTCCCGGTCGTCGCAACGTGCGCGTGCTGTTTGCGGCGCAAACCGGGATCGCGCCGCCGACGTTCGTGTTGTTCACCAACGTCGCCACGAAGTTTCATTTCTCGTACGAACGCTTTCTCGAAAACCGGTTGCGCGAGTCGTTTGGCTTTGTTGGAACGCCAATCAGAATCACGGTCCGCAAACGTTTGCGCGAGCGTGCTGGTGGCCAAAAGCCGCCCAGCTAGCGTGTTATAATCGAGGCCCATTTCCGCATGGCTACAGCCAAGCGCGAGTTGTTCAAAGCCCCTGAAGTGTGCGAGATGGCGCAGTTGCAGCCGTACGTACTGCGCACGTGGGAGGCGGAATTTCCGTCGCTCGGGCATGCCTCGGGCAACGGCCCGCGCGTCTACCGTCGGGCCGACGTGGAGATGGTGCTACGGATCAAGCAGCTCGTATACGTGGAGGGGTTGACGCTTGCCGGCGCGCGTCGCCGCCTTGAGGAGCACGACCAGCCGTCGATTGCCGCGGTTGCAGTGGACGATGTGCTCGGAGGGATGGCGCGAGCGCGCCTGCGCGAAGTGCGCAACGGGCTCGAGGCGATCATGAAACTGCTCGAACGCGATGGTGAGCGCGCGCCCGACCTGCAGCTTGTGCCCCCGCCGGTCAAGAAATCGCCGAAGAGCGCGGCCAAACCGGCAGCGGCAAAACGTCGCCGTGCGTCGTAGGATACGCACCTAAGGACCTAAGGCACTAAGGGCACATTAGGCACTTGGCACCGTAGGCACCTTAGGCATCTTGTTTTCGGGATGTAGCGCAGCCTGGCTAGCGCGCCTGCTTGGGGTGCAGGAGGTCCCGGGTTCGAATCCCGGCATCCCGACCAATTCATTACACAGATTGGGGCGGATTACGCGGAGCAGAGCGATCCGCGGGTTACGCGGATTGCGCGGATTGAGGTTTGGTTCTTGGCGAATCAACGCACGTTGGACACGCCTTGTGTTTGAATCTGAGTAATCTGAGCAATCTGTGGGTCCTTTTTCCGCGTGATCCGCACTTAATCCGAGTCATCGAATGAACAAAAACGGAGTGATCGCGGTCGTCGTCGTCGTTGTTGCAGTTGTGCTGATCGGTGTCTGGGCAATGAGGAGCGGACCGCAGAATACGTCGGGGCGCATCGATTGCGATGCCGCACCCGGCTCGCCGAGCAGCCTCGTGCCCACGAAAACCGGCAACGTGGTCACACTCAACTGGACGGCGCCCAGCGCATCCGACACCGTCTCCACCTACGTGGTCGAAGCCGGAAACGCGCCCGGTACGAACAACGTTGGAACGTTTGTGGTTCCAGGATCGACACCGAGGTTCCAACGCGAAGCGCCGCCTGCCACCTACTACGTGCGCGTCTTTGCCCGTAATGCGTGCGGAACCAGCGCGCCTTCAAACGAGATTGTCGTCACGGTTCCGTGATTGCGCGCGTTCTCGTCGCGCTGCAGCTTCTGATCGTTGCAGCGGCCGTGGCACTTGCGACCGCGCCGCTGCCGCCCGCGCTGATTGAGCGCTACTACGCCGACTGGTTCTATCCTCGCCTGCAGGCTCGCCTGACGTCCTGGTCGAACGAAACGCCCGTCGCGCTGTTTGATTTCATTCTCGCCTTTCTGATCGTCACGCTCGTGATTCTGCTGTCGCGAACCGTAACGCATGCAGTGCGTCAGCGATCGGTTGCGCGGTTTCTGCGCGGCATGCTGACGACGGCCACGCTTCTGGCGCAGATGTATCTCTGGTTTGCCGTTGCGTGGGGGCTCAACTACGCGCGCGAGCCGCTGGAAAACGTCATTGGCTACGATCGATCGCGTGTCACGCCTGCCGCGGTGCGCACGCTGGCCGAGCGCGCGGTCGTTGAAACGAATAAAGGCTATGCTGCCGGCCATGCAGCGGGGTTCCCGGAAATGCAAGAGGTCCCGCCCGCTCTCGTGCGTGCGTTTCACGAAATCGAGCAACGGTTGGGCCGCACTCGGCCGACAGTACCCGGCCGGCCAAAGTACACCGTTCTGGCTCCGCTCTTTCGCATCGGTGGCACCGATGGCATGCACGCGCCGTTCATGCTCGAGACACTGCTCAATCCGGATCTCACGCCACCGGAGCGGCCCGCCGTCCTGACGCATGAATGGGCGCATCTGGCTGGATACGCGCCTGAGGACGACGCCAGCTTCGTTGGGATGCTGGCGGCGCTCCGAGGGGACGCCGGCGCCCGCTACAGCGCGTGGATGACCCTCATGTTCGAAACGGTGCGGCAGGTGCCGCGCGATGAGCGCCTGCGGCTTCTCGCGATGCTCGAGGAGGGGCCTCGTCGCGATCAGCAGGAGATTCTCGCCCGGCTCGAATCGCGCATCGAGATCGTTCAGCGCGCGAGCTGGGCCACTTACGACCGGTATCTCAAGGCGCAAGGCGTGCGCGAAGGCATTCAGAGCTACAGCCGCGTCGTCGAACTGCTGCTGGGCTCGGGCGCACTTGACTGGTGAAACGATGCCGCCTCCTGCACGGCGTATCACTCGAGTGGTGGCTGTCGATTCGGCTCGGCCGGATCCGCGCGCGATTGCCGAGGCCGCGTCAATTCTCGTGAGTGGCGGGCTGGTCGCGTTTCCCACCGAGACGGTCTACGGTGTCGGTGCGCACGCGCTCGATGCCACGGCGGTCGACGCACTGTTCAGCGCCAAAGGCCGACCTGCAACCGACCCCGTCATCGTGCATGTCGCGTCTGCCGAGGAGACGGGGCAGGTTGCGCGCGATCTTCCGGAGATCACGGGTGCGCTGGCGTCGCGCTTCTGGCCAGGCGCGCTGACGATGGTGCTGCGCAAGCAGGCTCACGTGCCGGTCGCCATCACGGCGGGTCTCGATACGGTGGGCGTTCGTGTGCCGTCCCACCCCGTCGCACAGGCGTTGCTGCGGGAGAGCGGGCTGCCGATTGCGGCTCCGAGCGCGAACAGGTTTTCGCGCCCGAGCCCAACGACAGCGCGGCACGTCCTCGACGATCTCGATGGCGAGATCGACATGGTTCTCGACGGTGGCTCGACCACCATGGGTATCGAATCGACGGTGCTCGACCTCACGGTATCGCCGCCTGTGGTGCGGCGTCCCGGCGGCGTGTCGCTGGAGGAGCTTCGGTCGGTCATGCCCGATATCGCTGTGCTGTCGAGGGCGGGTGGGGCGTCGGCGGCGCAAACCGCCCCCGGCCAACTGGTGCGTCACTATGCGCCACGCGCGCGGCTCACGCTCTACGTCGGCATCGTGAACAACGTCATCGATCGAATCGGGTCGGACGCGCGAACCCTCGCCGCCGGCGGCGCCCGCGTCGGCATCCTCGCACCGGAAGAGGACTTGATGGCGCTGGCGCCGGCATTGGTGCCGCTAGCGACCGCCGGACGCGTGCGGTTTGCCAATTACGGCGCGCGCCGCGATCCGGATCGAGCGGCGCGCGAGTTGTTCGCGGCATTGCGATCGCTCGACGCCGAGGGCGTGGACGAAATCCTTGCATCCGCGCCCGAACCGCGCCACATTGGGCTCGCCATTCACGATCGTCTCATGCGCGCAGCCGAAGGAAGGGTCAAAAGGAGCTGATCATGCGCCTGCACTGGAAGGCCGGTCGTGCTGCTCACGTACGCCGGCGAAGATCATGGGCTGCGCAAGCGTCTCAATCAACTCGATCACCAGCAGCGAATTCTGCAGTGGTTCGGCCACTATTTGAAAGGCGAGCCTGCGCAGCGTGGATCGAGCCACCGCGCCCGAACGTGAGCGGGAAATCAACAAGGGTTCAGGGCCGCCGAAGTTAGAAAGTCCCGGAGTTCCCGAGGGAGCAAAGCACTAAGAACGAGTAACTCAGAACCAGGAAGGGCGTAAACTCTGGAACTTCGTAAGCCCGGAACCCCTCAACCCCGGACCGGCGGAACTCCGGAACCCGAGAACTCCGGAACCCCGGAACCCGGAACCCGGAGCCCCTAGCGATCCATCCACTCCAATCCATCCGGTACTTGCGCCGTACCTCGCGAAGCACGCAGGGTAAATCGGGACGCGAGATTGTTTCCGACGCTGGCAGAGACAACTGGACGGGTGCGGTGGGGGCGCTGGGTACGAGAGATGCGCCAGGTGCGGTGACAGTTGCGGGAGTCGCGGATGTGACCGCGGAATCAACGTGAGCGGCTCGACCGCTGCAGTGGCAACCGACACTGCGGGGCGATTCATGTACAAACCCGCTGCAACGCCGATCGCCACGAGCGCGATCGCCGCCAGCACCAGCGTTGTGACGCGGTTGCCCCCGCGCTCCGATGCAATGGTTGTGATGCTGTTGTCGACTTCAGGCGCGCGGACGTACTCGAACCC
This sequence comes from Acidobacteriota bacterium, assembly GCA_046726375.1. Classification (GTDB taxonomy): domain Bacteria; phylum Acidobacteriota; class Vicinamibacteria; order Vicinamibacterales; family UBA2999; genus DASPWV01. The sequence continues at coordinate 502 of JBKPAJ010000105.1, read as the reverse complement.
ACAACGGCATTGGTGCACCCGCCCGGGTACGCGGCGTTCGCATTGTGGACACGTCCAACCGCTTGCGGCGCTTGCACTCATTCAGCAGCCGATCGTCGGGCCAACTCATCCGCAAGTCAAGAACGGGTCACGATGAATATGTGTGCACGCACGGGTAGACACAGCCGTGAACAGCGATCGCAATTACATCGATCACGACTGCGCGCGCTGAATAAGCTGACTCACGACGGCGGCGATCGACGGAGAGCGTCCTGGGATGCTAGTCGGATCGTGCTATCGAGCCCCCGAATCCCGCATCGCCATGGTCGTAGTGCTACCGGTTGATCGACGCGAGGGAAAGATTCTTGCATGGACCGGTTGTTACCGTCGCCAGAAAGGAGGATTCGATGGCGAAGTACGGTAAAAAAGCGTCCGCGAAAGTCGAGCGCGCGATGCACGAGCGCAAGCGTGGCACGCTCAAGAGCGGACGATCGGGCAAACGCGTGCGCAGCCGCAAGCAGGC
>JBKPAJ010000104.1:0-18683 GCA_046726375.1 Acidobacteriota bacterium | reverse complement strand
TTCGCACTGTTGCGGCCGGCGAAGCGCGCTACAACCCGATGTCGTACCACAACGGCTCGATTTGGCCGCACGACAACGCTCTTGGCGCCGCAGGACTCGCGCGATATGGTCTGAGCGCGGCCGCGACACGCGTGTCCGACGCGATGTTCGACCTGAGTCAAGCGCTCGACTTGCATCGGCTGCCGGAACTGCTCTGCGGTTTCTCTCGCCGCGGCGGCGAGTTTCCAACGCTGTATCCGGTCGCGTGCACACCGCAGGCGTGGGCGGCGGGCGCTGTTTATCTGCTGCTCGAGGCCACACTCGCCATGCGGATCGACGCCGCATCGAAGCGCGTGCATTTTTCGCGCGCGACGCTTCCGGAAGCGGTTGAGTGGCTCCAGATCACCGACCTTGCGGTCGGCGATGCCATCGTCGATGTCCTGGTCGAGCGCCACCTTCACAGGGTCGTTGTGACGGTGTTGCGCCGGCACGGCGACCTGGAAATTGCCGTCATGAATTGAGGCGGACGACACTGTGAACATCGCGATTGTTGCACCACCGTTCATTGCCGTTCCTCCACCACGATACGGCGGAACCGAGCTCTTCGTCGCCGATCTGGCGAACGCGCTCACCCGGGGCGGCCATCGCGTCGTCGTCTACGCCAACGGCGAGTCCCACGGCGCGTTCGAGGTACGCGCGCTGTATCCGCGGAGCGAATGGCCCCCGCCGTCTGGTCCAGCCGGGCACTTTCGCAACCTGATGCACTGCGCGTGGGCCGTTCGTGACGCCGCGAGCTGGTCTGATGTCATTCATCTCAACGACGTGTCTGGTCTGTTCTACTCGTCCTACGTTCGCAATCCCGTGGTCCTGACGCTCCATCATGCGCAGGATGACGATTTGTCCGAGGTCTACCGCAGCTATCCGGAAGTGTCGTACGTCGCGATCAGCGACGATCAACGCCGGCGCGAGCGGATACCACGACTGACGACCGTGCATCACGGCATCGACTGCGGTGGCTTGCGCATGTCTGAACGCAAGAGCGATTACGTGGCGTTTCTCGGACGCATCGCACCGTGCAAGGGGGTGGATACCGCGATCGACGTGGCGTACAGAACCGGTGTGCCGCTGCGGATTGCGGCGCAGGTTCAGCACTACTTTCAGGACTACTGGGAGTTGTCAGTGAAGCCACGGATTGACGGCAGGCTCGTGCAGTACGTCGGCGAAGCCGACCTGGCGCTGAAAAACGAGTTGCTGGGAGCCGCCAAAGCCTTCCTGTTTCCGATCCAGTGGGATGAGCCGTTTGGGCTTGTGATGCTGGAGGCGATGGCGTGTGGAACACCGGTCATCGCGTTCGACCGGGGATCCGTTCCCGAAATTGTCGCGCATGGCTCGACCGGCTGGATCTGTCACGACATCGACGAAATGGCAGCGATCGTCCGCGATCTACCGGCATTCTGCGCTCGAACCTGCCGCCAGCATGTCGAACAACACTTCAGCGTCGACCGGATGGCGAGAGATTACGAACGCATCTATGAAACAGCAGGATCCGAGATCACCGTACCCGCACGGCGCCCGCAAGACGCCGTGTCTCGAGGTCGTCAGCAACACACGTGATCACATTCAGGTCAAGCCGCTAACTGATCGCGAGGTCAGCGCATCGGCGCGCCGCCTCGCTTTCGTTCCGCGACGCGGTAGCCCCTCAACATGTTGGTCAACGAGTAGTTGCCTTCGTGGCACGCGTATTCGTAGATGTTGCCGGCGGACCGCGTCATGGTCAGTTCACCCTTCCACGGCCGCGTAAACGCGGTCGGGTCGTCGATCTCGAACTGATACAGCAGAGTATCGGCGTCGAAAAGACTGAAGCGCTCGACCATGTGCAGATTCTGGTCCCACCCGAAGTTTCCGCCCGCATCACCATAGAAGCCGCCGCCGTCGTTGAAATTCGTTGTGTCGACGACAAGTGTGGTGCCTTCCCAGTGACCGACCGAATCACCCATCCAGAGCCGGACGCTCGGCGGAACATGCGGACGGCCGTCAAGATAGATGACTCTGGCGTCGTGGATCATCTCGGCGTGCACGACGATGGCATCCTTGGTCTGCACGATCTGGTAGTTGCTGTTGTACGAATATGGAAGCATCGGCGGACCCGCTGTCAAAAACGCGAGACACTGATCCTGAAGCCCCAGGTCTTCGGGGTTCTCAAAGGCCCTCTGCCGTTCGATACGGCGACGTTTGATCTCGGCAGCCGCTGGCGTGAGCGCGGGAATTCGACCATCGGGCGGGTCGATCACGATGGAAGTGCGGAGGGTCTTGACCGTGCGCGTGCCGAACTCGCGATAGAACGTGTTGTAGGTTCCGGTGCCGGTGCGCTTGCTTGCGGCGTCGGGCGGCGGTTCCTCGTTGCTTCGGGTGAACTGGCGTTCCCACTCTGCAGCCTCCAGCGGCGTAAAGAACGGTTTGTCCTCCAACCCCGCGGGACGTTCGAGAGGGGTGGCGGTGGCGGAGTTCCAGATGCCCTCGAAGTCTGGGTGGCCGCCGCGGCCGGCGTTCTGGCCCGACAGGAAGATGGAAGCCAAGGTCACCACGGTCGCCAGGGGAAACAAGAACAGTGTGCGACGCGTCACGGATGTGATCCCTCCAAAGGTCTCCGCCGTTCGGTACTCGCAACGCGAATGCACGCCGATTCTTCGCAAGGCCATTCGTACTTGAGAAGGCTGCTGGGCAGGTTGGGTTGATCGAACTGGCGGGTGTGATGCGGCACGGCGGCGAACCGCGAGGTGAGATGCTTTTCCCCTGACATCTATTGTCCTTCACCTTCCATCGCCGTTCAAGACTGTTTGTTGTGCGCGCCCGGTTGTATCATTCCCGGTCCGATGTCCCGCCAACGTGTTCATCGTCGCCGTCGCAAACGTGCGAACGCCTTGCAAGAGACTGGCGACGAGCGCCGACTGCTCGATCGGATTCTTGCGATACCGCAGGTCGCGCGTGTCGTTCCCCGACTGCAACCCGAGGTGCTCCACCGAGTCATACAGACCACCGGCCTCGAAGATTGCGGCGATCTCGTGGCCATGGCCACGCCGGCGCAGTTGCAGCGCGTGTTCGACCTCGATTTGTGGCGCGCCGGGCGGCCTGGCCGCGACGAGCAGCTCGACGCGGATCGCTTTGCCGTGTGGCTGGAAGTGCTCATGGAGCGTGGTGCGAACGTCGCTGCGCCGACAATCCTGGCCACGGACGTCAATCTCATGGTCGCTGCGCTTGCACAGCATATGTTGGTCTTCGACCGTGCCGCGGTATCGCCGTTTGAATCGGCGGACGGCGATGAGCCGATTGAGCGCCGCGACCTCAGGCAAAGCGTCGGTTGCGAAATCGGTAATTACGTCGTCGAGGCGAAGCGCACTGAAGCATGGGACACGATCGTTGCGCTGCTGCTGTATCTGGACGCGGAACATCCCGACTATTTCCATCGCGTGATGCGCGGGTGTCGGAGCCTTTCGAATTCCAACCGCGAGATCGATGGATTGCACGACCTGCTCGATGACAGCGAACAACACATCTTCGATGTCACGATCGATCGCGACGAACGGCGCGAGCATCAGGGATACGTGACGCCCGCGGAGGCGCGCGCGTTTCTTTCCTCGGCGCGACACCTTCAGCTCGGCGCGGATGCTGGCCCACCACCCAGTCCGCTCGCCCGCGCGCATCTCCACGCGATTGACCCCACGCCGGCAGCGGACGGAGCCGCGAGCTACGGGTCCACGCATCTGGCTGCCGCATCAGAGTCGCCGCATGCTCCTCCGGACGCCGCTCGGGCGATGGCGGCGGTCATCGATGTTCTCGTGCAGGCGCGTGTGCTGGCGCAACAACCTCGAGCACTGCTCGACGGACTGCATGACGATATGCCGCGGTTCTCGCAGATCCGGGCGCACATGCAGTTCGCGCGCGATCTCGATGACGTCGCCTACGCGATGAGGATGCAGGAGTTCGCGTATCTGGCGAACACGCTCATCGCCGGATGCTCCGTCCAGGCACGGTCATTTACGGAGCGGGAGGCGACCGATGCGACGCTTGCGACCTGCAATCTGGGCTTGGAGAACTGGCCTCACCGCTGGCTGTCCGAGCAACCGGGCTGCCGATCCTCCGCCGCTCAAAGCGGAATGGTGCTTGCCCAGGATTTTCTCGTCCATCACGACCTGGTGGGCGTGTTTCAAGTCGGCTGGACGGTCCTCCATGACAACGTCTGCGTGTACGCAACCGAGCGACTGATCGACGTTCTCGACGATCTGAGATGCGACGATCGCCACATTCAAATCAGCGTCGATGCCCTTCGTCGCGATCTCGCGAGGGAGTGGCGGGCCGGAGCGCCCTGGCGCGTTCGCGATGCGTTCGATGTGATTGCGATTCTGGACATGCCCACATGGGCCACCCTGCTCGGATTGATTGACGAATGTCCGGTCGTCCACGCGGGCATGAGCGCATCGCCAGGTTCGGGGATACGCGCGGTCAGCGCCTCCGCCTTCGATTTCATTTCAGAGAACAGGCAGATCGCATCCATCCGTCAATTCCTGTGCGCGCTGAAACAAACCTTACGCGCCTAGACGATGTGTCGTGCAGCTCGTGCTGCGCGCGCCGGCAATTAGAGCGAATCGCCGTTTTTAACCTCAGAAGGCGTTCGGTGATAGTGCCGGCGGAAGGCGCGATTGAAGTACGAGAGGTCGCCGAACCCAACATCCTAGGCGACAGAGCTGATGCTCGACGCAGCGAATCGCGGATCCCGCAAGATGCGATAGGCGCGTTCGAGATTTCCACGACAACTCGGCAAAAACGCTCGAGGACGCCATGGAGCACTATGACTTCTTCCTGCGGCGTGCAGCGCTCGATTCGGCTTTGTCGGATTCACCCCCCACAGGACAACGTCGACATCATCGCGTTCCTGAAGCTTCTCTAGGAGCCGGTTTATCGTCCGAACTGCGGCTCAGAACACGAACTTCAGACCGAGCTGCAGCTCCCGCATCGGCTTTCTCGTGCTCGTGATCGAGCCGTACAGCGGGCTGGTCAACGTCGTGTTCGGATCGTTCCAGATCGGATTGTTCAGCACGTTGAACGCCTCGAGCCGGAACTGCAGCGTTTTGCTGCCGATCGGGAAGTTCCGGGCGATCGACGCATCCACGCTGAAGATGCCCGGGCCAATAAACGTGTTGCGGCCGGCGTTGCCCCAGGTGCCCGCGGGCTGTACGACCAACGCATCGGTGTTGAACCAGCGCTGAATCGTTCGCTGGCTGTAACCACGTTCACTTGACTCGCGCCACGTCCGAATTCGGCGGAGTAGACGCCAGTCTGCACCTTGAATTCTTCAAGCGCATCGACCGACGGCAGGAAGATATACGTGTTGAAATTGACGTCCGTGTTGTCGACGCCGTCCAGGGTGTAGTTGTTGAACTCGCGGCGCTGACCTGAAATCGAGAGCTGCTGGTTGGCGTGCGAGCCGCCCTGCCGATCTCCCGCCTGACCAGGACCCGCAAACTCGGCACTGACGTTTGGACTCAAGGCCACGAGTTGGAGATAGTTTCTGCCGTTGAGCGGAAGCTCGACGATGCGCCGGTTCTCGATGACGGTACCGACGGTCGCATTCGAAGTTTCGACCATCGGCGAGACGCCCGTCACGGTAGCCATCTCGGAGATCGTGCCCAGCTCGAGCGCGAAGTTGACGCACACCGTCTGTTGCACCTGCAACTCAACGTCGCGGGTCGCGGTTTTGAAGCCGGCGAGTTCGCTCTTAACCGTGTACGTCCCCGGGGGCAACGCCGGAACGTCGAACAAGCCGACCGCGTTGGTCGCAGCCGTTCGCGTGGCGTTGGTCGCCTTGTTTATGACGGTGCCAGTGACCCGGGAATGAGAGCGCCAGTGGAATCTCGCACTTCGCCCGTGATAGTGCCCAGCGTCTGGGCCGAACACGGCGCGCAGAGCAGCAGCCAGGTCCATGCCACGAACAGAATCCGGCGCATAGGACGCTGCCTTCGACGCGGTGACGAGAAGCGACGACGAGCCGACCGACGGCGAACGCAAAAAACCAACGCGCGCGGAATCAGGGGTGTGCCGCCGCAGATCTCCGCGGCGGCGACGGGAAGGCTACGCCCGCTCGATCGGCAAGTCAAGGGATGGCGAACGTGCAGTTGTCAACGGCCTATTGAAATCTGCACGTTCTTCAGTCGAGAGGAATGCGCCCGATCTCTACTCGCGACGACGTCACCGCGCGCCCACTCACTTTCGTCTGCCAAGCCGGTATGCGCCGGGGACGAGCACGCCAACGGCCAGGACACCGAAACCGATCCACATTGGCCGCAACCCGCTCGAAGACGATGTCGGTGCCTCCACAGGCACCGCGTCACTTGCAGCGGCTGCCTTCTCGCTTGCAGCGGCTGCCTTCGCGATCGCCGGAGGTGGCGCATCGCCTCCGACTCGCGTGAGCTCGAGCGCGTAGGGGCTCTCGACGTTATCGGCACTGAACTTGCGGGAGGTTAGCCTCAAGTACGCCTTCCCCTCGTAGGGGAACTCGAGATTCTCGAGGCGTACCGCGGCGCCGGCATTCGCCGCTTCTGCCTCCTTCACCTTGACCGCGTCGCGGTCCACGACCTCGAGGTCGATCACCTTCTCCGTCGCGCCTGGCTTCACGCGGATGTTGTACTTCGTCTTCGGCGAGACGGTGAAGGCGTAGAAATCGGTGGCGTCGTTGGCGTGCAGGTACCCCGTGTAGGCGCCAGGCTGGATGTCTATCGCTTTGGTGTCGTCCGAGCCCGCGTCACGACCGCTGTCGGCATCGAACAGATCGACGAGCGTCACATCGAAGCGACTGTTCTGGCTGGTCGCCCGCGTCATTTCCAACGAGGATGTAAAAGCGTCCGCCCTGGCCGGCCCCAATTGCCACCGCCAGGCTCATTTTCTCCCCCGGACCGGCGACCCAGTTATCGGCGACGTTCCGCTGATCGGGTGCATGAATAGCGAGGCCGGTGTACGCGGCGTGTGACCGGTCGATTTTGTCGCCGCGGATGCTGACACCGTAGTCGAAGGCTTGAATCGACCCGACGATCTTCTGCCCATCGCGTGCGTCGACGGCGAAGTAGTCGTACTCATCCTTGCGCTGATGATGATCGAGGTGGTAAGTCGTCCCGGTTTTGATGGCAACCGCCTCGTCGTACTTTGCGCCGCCGCGGATCTCTTCGCCGAACGCCGAGTCACGCGTAATGACGAGCGCCTTCTGGGTAAGCTGCCGCAGGGTGTCGGCCAGCGCCGAGGCACTGCGCGCGTCGAAGTACTCGCCGCCCGTGGCGCCGGAGATCGCCTCGAGCTGCGCCCGCGCCGCGGCGTCCACGTCGAACCCGATGGTATGGACCTTGACTTTGAACCCTTTGGCCGCGAGATCGCGCACAGTGGCGAGCGGGTCGCCTCCGCACGTTTCCAGTCCGTCGCTCACGAGAATCAGCGCACGCTCCTCGTCGCTGGGGCCGCCGAAGTCCTGCGCCGCCTGCTGAAGCGAGTAAGCGATCGGCGTTTGACCGCGGGGCACCGCCTTGTCCAACGCGCCCAGGAACCGCGGCTTGTCAAGGGGTACGAATTGGACGACGAGCTCCGTGTCCTTGCAGCTCTCGTCTTTGCGCTCCTGCGCCACACGGTGTCCGTAGTAGCGAAGCGCCACCACGCTGCCGTCCGGCAGACCCGAGATCGGTGGCGTCGTTGTCGTCCTCGCCAGCGCGGCGGATCGCTGTGTATGGGCGCCAGAAATGGAAGTGGTACTTGGCGTCGAAGCACGCGATGCCGCTGTCCATCATCGCGAAGTTCACCAACGTGAGCACGTGGGCGGACTGCCAAGGACTCAGGCCGCGCTGCTCCACCAGCGTCCGCGCGATATCGTTCCAGATGGCAAACGGCTCGAACCAGAAGAATGCCGTGTTGGTCTGATCGGGGCGTGCGCGTCGTGCTCTTCAGATGACCGACGGACTTGACCAGCGCGAAATCGCGCGCGTACTGGCGGCTGCGCAGCGAGTCGGGGCCATCGAGGCGATGACGGGCGAGGTCGATCACGAACGGCTTGAATCGGCCAAGACCCGGGAATAGCGCGATCGGCCCCAACGGTGGCGCATCGAAGGGCGGCGTGAAATCGTAGTCCCCTGGCGTGCCGGTCGGCACATATACCGGCTCCGTGATCGGTCCCTGGCGCGGAGGCCACGGACCCGGCTCGAGCCCATCGTCCGCGCGCCGATCCAGGTTCGCGCGCGCCGCGCGCTGACCGAGGCTTACCCCTTCGTCTTCGCTCGGACCATCAGGCACGTTCGCCAGCGCGGCGGCGTACGCCTGTTCGATCTTTTCCCGCTGACCCGGCACGACCGCGATCATGACCTCGCGGGCGGCGCTCGCGACGGCCGCGTCGAGCGATGCGCCGGGCGCGGACAGATCGGCGGTATACGGCTGGTACCGGCGCTCGATGCCATTGATCGCGTCATGAATGGCGGCGTGCAGGATGGCCATGGCGCGCACGTCGATGATCGGACCGACCTCCACCGGGAAGATCTCGGTGGCGAGATGGTTCCAGTGCGTCACGGCATTGCCACGGCCGCGCTGTTGATCGTCGGGCGTCCGAGCGGCAGCGTCCTGATCGGCAGGTTGGCGGTCAGCGGATTGCTGACGTGCGAGTCCCGTCGCAGCTGCCGCGGACGTCAGCGTGATCAGGAGCAGCCCCCTCAGAATGTACGATTGACCTCTCGTCTCAAATGTGTGCATATAGATCCTCACGCGATGTACTGCGACCGAGGATAGGTGGGCGCGGAGACACCGCGCATCGGGAGCGCATTTCGGCTGCCGTGACGAATGGGTGATTCCACGTAGGTAGGCCGTCGCGCTCGTGCGGCGCATGCGACCGATACGCGACGATGCGGGAGGCGCGAATGCAGATGATGGAAGGGTGCGCGGGCTTTGGACAGCAACTTGATCGGCTCAGCGCACTCGCCCGGGTGATGACGAAGAAGCTTCGACTGTTCTTCAGCGAGTTGTGGGCCGGTTACATGAGCGCGCCGACGGCGACTTGAGGGCTGGATCCAGTGTCCTGGGAGCAGGACGCACGCATGCGCTACGAGCATTCCCGCCGCGGCTACCGTTAATCGTCAGGCGATCTCGGCGCTTACAAAGATAAGGGTCACGCCCGTGGAACATCGTTGTTGGAGACGCTCGCGCGCGACCATGTGTGATTGATGTTGTGGTCGCTCACGCCGCCTCTCTCGTAGATGGGCACAGGGAAAAGACGGAACTGGCTGCAAAAAATTCAGGGGAAGTCCCGGGTCCGAACCGTTCATTTGAAGGTGGCCCGAGGGCGCTACAGATGTTTCACCACGAAAGGAATTCCCCGCTTTCCCCAGAACGAGTGGTCGGCGGGAAAGACTTCGTGTTCGATCCGATCGGCCGCGCCGAACACCTCGTAAATCTGGCGCACCTGCTTGAAGCTCTCCTTGCTGGCTACGATCGGAAAGATGTTGTCTTGCTCGCCTGATTCGGCGAACAACGGTCGTGGGGCAACGAGCCCGGCGACGTCATGCATCTCGGCCCAATTGAGGATGCCGGGCACAAAGTTGTCCATACAGTGGTTCAGCGTGCCGACGCTGTCTTTGAACGTATTCAGATAGCCGCTCACCATCGCGGCGCGAAGCCGCGGCTCGAGCGCCGCCGCAAACAGCGTCGTCGTACCGCCGCCTGAAATCCCCAGGCATCCGACGCGGCCCGCGTCGAGATCGGAACGCGTCGCGATGTAGTCCATCGTTCGCATTACATCCCACACGCGCCAGGCGATGAGCGTTTGGCCAAGCATCAGCGCCCCACCCGCAGCAGGATCACAGCCCTTCTGTGCAAGGCCGCGCGTCGCGTTGCGCGGATCGCGCCGGCACCCGAATCCCATCGGCTCGATCGCAACTGCGGCCAGGCCGGCTTCCGCGACCTGAATGGCGAAGTCGTGCTGGTAGCCGCTCTTGTCTATCCGATCTTTCCCGTGCTCGTCGATCCCGACAATGTCGTCGACGCCACGGCCATGGCCGGGAACGCAAATCATCGCCGGCGTCGGTGATTTCGCGCGCTCGGGCGCGAGGATATAGGCGAGGACGCTGACGCCGGGGCGACTGTCGAAAACGACCTTCTCGCGGCGATAACCGGGGAAGGTCCGCGTCTCAAGTACTTTCGGGCGAAGCGGCGCGCGAGTTGTCGGAAAGCCGCCGAGCAGTTCAATCAGTTTCGCGCGCAGGGCTTTCTGCCAGGCTTCCGCATCGGCGCGCGTCTTCGCCCGAAAGCGCAGACGCCGGGGGGCAGTCGCATACAGGTCGTGCGCGAACGCCACCGGATCAAACCGCCTGTCGTCGAGACCCGAATCGATGCCCGTTAACGGCCCGGTGTAAGTCGGTTGCGCGGGCGTCTGTCGTGCCGTGGCCGGAACGTCCGGCGTTATCGCGAGGGCGGCAGCGAAACGACCGAGATCACGACGAGAGAGTTTCGCCACCCGATTGCCTCCTGTCGCGCAGCACTCTACCACTCGCCCGGGCATCACGAACGCATCTCGCGCGAGGATGCGCCAGGACGCGTGCGCCGACGCAATTCATTCGTCGGGACGAGACGTTGGGATCCCTTGCAAGCCGGACCCCGACTCGACGAGTTCGATCGCGATGCGATCGGGGCCCTCAATCATGGCATGACGGCCGTCGCCAAACGGGCTGACAGCCTCCAGCAGCAGCACGCCCACGTCTTGCAGGTCGCGAAGGGCTGCGTCGAATTCATCACACTCGAACGCGATGTGATCCGTCCGTTGCCCGCGCGTTGTGGCGAGCGCCTCGTCCGTCCGGTGAATCAGCATGGCGAAGTCGCCCAGCCGCACGGCTGCTTCGGCAATCCGGAGCTCCGGTCGCGCGGCGACTCGACGATCGTTCGCTGCGTCCGGCAGAACATCGACCGCGGCGCCGAGGACACTACGATACCAATCGGCCGCTCTCGCGGGCGACGGGCTGACGAGATGCAGATGCAGTTTCCGCGCCGGCAACGGTGGCTCCCAATCGACTTCCTGCGCAGCATGTCGCAAATACGTCTCGCCGATCACGACCTCACCCCAGCCGAAGTGCCAAATCGCAGAGGAACGCTCCGGCATCGGCACGATGCCCGCCGGCCGGCCGAAGAGCAAGAGCATGGGACCCGATCGAAGCGCATGAAAGCCGGCGATGGTGGTCTCCTGCGTGACGGTCCGATCGAACAGCCGCGCGTAGAAGTCGCGGCCCTCAACGAGATGCAGATGATGAAAGCGACATTCGCGGCGCGGCGCGGCGTCAATCGTGGACAGCAAGACCACCGAGACGACCGTTACAGCTGCCGCGATCCGATGAGGCACGTGAACCTCGCCCGCGAAAACTTATTCACCGCCCGACTGGCGCGCGCCGTCGGAGTTCATCGAAAAAATTCAGGACGAAAACGACGGATTGCGCGTTGCTCGACGATTCACCTGATGCCACAGGTACGCTCACGGCCACTTTGCTGGCATTCGGAGCGACATCGAACCCGCCCACGGCGCGCACGTTCGTGGCCCAGTTCCATCACCCATGCCGGCGGCAAGATGACCTGCGGCCACGTGAGACGCCGTTTTCCCTTTCGTTTCAACGTGCTCGATCCGAGGCGTCTACTCGTAGCGAAGCGCTACGACTGGGTCGACGATTGAAGCCTTCAGTGCCGGACCACAACAGGCAGCGAAGGCGGTGGATATCAGTAGCGCAACGACAGCGGCAAATGTCGGCAAATCAGTCGGCTGAACATCGTACAGCAGAGACGACATGACCCTGGTCAGCGCGAGTGCCCCGACCAGTCCGGCGGCTACCCCCACCACAACGACCCGCATACCTTGCTGCAAGACCATCCGAACCACTTCTAACCGGCGCGCACCAAGGGCCATGCGTATGCCTATCTCCGGCGTACGCTGCATCACCGCGTAAGCCATCACGCCGTAAATGCCAACCAAGGCGAGCAGCAGCGCCGCGACGGCAAAGGTACACAGCAGGAACAAGTTCAGTCGGCGTGGTGCAATCGAGTCTGCGAGCGCCTGCTCTACTGTCATCACATCGAAGAGTGGTAGGGTGCGGTCAATACCGGAGATCTGAGCTCTGATTTCATCCGCCGCGCTCAGTGGGTCGCCGGCCGTCCTGATGACTGCCGTAAACCGCGCAAATCCGCGAGAGTAGTGGCGGTAGGGGATGAAGATCTGCGGATCTGGCAGCGCGTCGAGCCTTGAATACCTCAAGTCTTTAACAACACCTATTATCGGAACGGCCGATGCCGCTTGTGAACCGCGCGCAGACACTGGATCCAGTCGAATGCGCCGACCGATCGCATCCTCGTCGCCAAACTCACGCCGCGCGACGCTTTCGGTGATGACGACAGCCGCCGATGACTCGTTGTCGGTGAACCAGCGTCCACGCACGAGGCGCAGCCCCATCGCGCGGTCATACCCGGGCGACGTGGCATAAAGGTGTGTCGTAGCGAGACGCTCAGTCTCAATCCGATGTGGCGTTCCTTCCGAGATGACGTGGACCAACGGAGAAGCCCCGCCGGTCGCAGTGATCCCAGCCGCTTCAACGCCTGGTACCACCCGTATCCGACGGAGAAACTCGTCAACGTAAGAGAGCCGCTGCATAGGATCGAGGTACCGCGGCGGCGTGAAGATCACCTTCATCGTCAGGATTTCTTCTGGGTCGAAGCCGGGTGGATGCGCGTGCATGCGCCAGAAACTCTTCACCATGAGACCGGCGCCGCTGAGCAACACCACTGCCAACGCCAGCTCACAGGCGACAAGCGCATTTCGACCACGCAGACTACCGCGTGTTGCTGATGCAGTTCTCGTGCTCTCGCGGATCAGATCGTGGGGCTGAACATTCCAGAGAACAGCAGCTGGAACGATTCCAAAAATCAAGGCGGTGATGATCGCAGCCGCGAACGCAAAGGCGAGTACGCGTCCATCGATAACCGTGGCGTCCGCAAGTTGCGGCATTCTCTCTGGCGGAACGACGCGGAGGATCATTGCGATGCCCCATCGGGCCACGATGAGTCCGAATGCGCCGCCGAGGAGAGCAGGCACGAGGCTTTCCGCTATGAGCTGTCGCAATACTCGCGCGCGCCCGGCTCCAAGAGATATGCGAACCGCAAGTTCCCGTTGCCTTGCTGACGCCCGGGCGAGCAGCAGATTGCCGATATTCGCGCAGGCGATCAGCAGCACAAACGTGACAGCAGAAAAGAGAATCAATAACGCCAGTCGTGTGTCCGACACGAGCTTCTCGTGAAGCGGAATAATGCTAAGCGTTGCTTGATCCAGCCTCGGATCTGGACTGGTCTGCGCTAGCACGGCTCGGACTGCTTCGAGCTCGGCCTTCGCACGGTCAAGACTGACGCCCTGCCTGAGCTTCGCCACGACGCGCACGGGGATTCCGACGCTCACATCTTCATGCGGCTGTCTGGACCCGCTGGCAACGCGCCGCTCGGCCTGCTGCGCGTTCGAGCCGGCGTACGGTCTGTAGATGTCGACCAGCTTGGGCTCAAATGCGGCGCCAAGCGCCTCCTGCGGAAATTGGAATCGGAAATTCTCCGGGAGGACGCCCGCGATCGTTACTTGCCGTCCGTTTACGGTCACAATACGGCCGACCACATTAGGATCTCCGCGGAACCAGCGCTGGAAAAATGGGTACGACAGCACGACGACATTTGGATCGTCAGTCGTCGGCAGGTGCCCGAGAGCGGCGTGTACACCAGACACCGGCCAGAAATCATCGGATACCCAGACGGCTCGTACCTGCGTGCCGTTCTCCAATGTTTGGAGCGTATGGTCCTGCGTGTTTTCGTACGCGACCATTTTCTCAAAGGAGGTGACGTGGTCTCGCCATGCCAGGAACTCTGACAGCGGGATCGCGTTAAAAGGGATTTCCCCCGACAGCGACACCCACACCAGACGATCTGCTTCCGGATACGAGACGGAGCGCAGCAGCACCGCACTAAACATGCTGAATACGGCGGTGTTCATGCCGATACCGAGCGCAAGAGTCAACACCACGACGGCGGCAAAGCCGGGATTTGCGCGTAATCTTCGAAACGAGTACCGAAGGTCCTGGACGAACTGTTCGAACGACATCCAGCCCCACACGGCACGCGTGTCTTCTTTCACGAGCGCGATATTCCCGAACTGCAGCATCGCCTGACGCCGCGCTTCATCCGGCTGCATACCACGATCGATGTTGTCCTGGGTCGCGCGCTCAATGTGATCGCGAATGTCCCGATCCAGATCGGCGAGTGCTCGGCGGCTGCGCATGATTGCCCTCACTCTTGAGTGGCGGGCCTCAGGATCCGGGCAATGGCTCCGGCCAATCGGTCCCATTTGCCGGTTTCAACTTGGAGTTGCTTGCGACCTTTTGCGGTCAGCCGATAGAACTTGGCGCGGCGATTGTTTTCTGACGCGCCCTCGTCAAACGCAATCCAACCTCGCTTGATGAGGCGATGCAGTGCTGGGTAGAGCGAACCTTGCTCAACCTGCAGCACGTCATCGGAACCCCGCTGGATGCTTTTCGCGATCGCGTGCCCGTGAGCTGGACCAAACCTGAGAGTGCGTAGAATGAGCAGGTCCAAGGTGCCCTGCAGAAGCTCGATTCGGTCTTCGTGTCGCTTCATAGACATCCTAGGTGTCAGACACTACGCCGCGTCACCTAGAATGTCAAGGTGGGCACCAACAAGACAGGAAACCGCGCGGCGGGGATCACGGCGTAGTTGGTGCCCAACTGATGGCCCGCGGCCGCTTAAGCGCCTCTAACAAAACCGGCGCGATGGCGCCGTAGACGCCATCGCGATCGCGGTGATGGTATAGAGGCCCACTCCATCCAAATTCTGTTTCTACGGTCTACGGTCGCTGACCGGCCTTCGACAAGACGGAGTCAGGCGTCACTTCGGCGACTTGGCAGCGACCATCTTCGTCGCCGTGATAGTGTCTCCCTTCAATTCCCCCGTCAGTTGCACTTCCTGGCCGGCATGCGAAGCGATGGTTTTTGAACTCTGATTGGCGAGCTGATAGACCTTGCCCTCGGACACGAAGACATACTTCGCGCCCTTCTTGATGCACATCCTGGTGCAGTCGGCATCGGTCATCTTTTTACCCTCGTGCTCTCCGGCTTGGTGCTTGTCGTTGCACATGCTATCGCTGATCTTGCCCGTCCAGGTCTGCTCGCTCGGTTTCTGCGCTGCCACCGACACCGACACGACAACGCCGAGCGCCACAATCATCCCAATGAGTTTTCTCATGATCGTCCTCCGGCCAAAACGCGAAGAACTCGAACATCCTCCGCCGGCCAACGTGGCACAAGTATACGCGCACACTGACTTCGCCCGTCCACTCTGTCGGCCCCGCCGCTGGGCGGGGCCCAGAGTCCTTAACGGCGATCGACTCGGCCGGGTTCGCCAACCGCTCGATGAGGGCCGACCGGTGCAACTTGTTAAACAGGCGCAGGTGAAGCCTTCGGACGACGCACCACTGCAACGGCTCGGCGTTGACAAGGCGGTCCCCATCGTGACGAGCGCGGTCATGCTGGATGCGATGGCTTATCGCGGGCGGCGCCTCAATGCCGGCGAGCGCGTAACGGCCGACGACATCCGCGGGATGATCAACGCGCAAGGGCTGCAGCAGCGGGGCATCCTGCCCGGCGATGCGGTGTTCGTGCACACGGGATGGGGTGCGCTATGGATCGACCCGTCGGAAAACCCGCCGTTCACGAACTACTATTCGCAGGGTCCGGGCCTGTCGGTCGATGCGCAGGAGTACTTGGCTGCGCGCACGGTCGTGCTCGTTGCGCTCGATAATCCATTCACCGACCCGGTGCCAACGCCTCTTCCTCCCGACACGTTGCCCGATCTCCCTTTCAGCGTGCACCACAATAACCTGACGAAGCACGGCATCGACCAGATCCAGAACCTCGTGCTCGACCAGATGGCGCGCGATCGCGTCAACCTGTCGTGTGCGATCGTCCTGCCGCTGCGCATCCGCGGCGGCGCCGGATCGACCGTGCGTCCGATTGCCGTAGGTGCGCCGTCGCGCTGACTGCGCTGACTCGCGCACGTCGCCATCGATCCGTGGGTGGCGTGTACCGGCCTTTGCTCTCGACGCCGCGACCATGCGGTCCTCGCTCAACTGATCCTGTCCGGTAGGCAAAGCGACCGCCTGCAGCGGCACGAGCAAGGTTTTGGCCAGCGAACGATGCCGTGTCGTTGAGCTATTTGAGACGCACCCCGATGCTGTGAGGATCTGCTTGATTGGTGATGCTTCCCGGCGCATCGTCGCCGCGCGTCTGGCAGTCGAATCCCGCGGGCGCCGCGTTGACGATCGGCGCGATGCCGACCAGGCGACCGGGAAGGCCAACGTCGTCGACTGAAATCACGCCGATGCCCGGCGTGTTGCCCACCGCGTTGTTGCTGGAGGTGTTGCCCGTCTGCGGGCACGGGCCGCGGAACGTCATAAAGACGTAGGCGCCGTCCGGCGAGGTGACCATTGAATCCGGCGCAGGATCCTCGCTGCCACGCGGCAGCACAAACGTGCTGACGACCGTATCCGTCACGGCGTCGACGACTTCGATTTGATTCGCGAATCGATCAGTGGCCCAGATGAACCGGCCGCCTGTCACGGTCATGCCATGCGAGTCGTGGTCGCCTGTGTCTCGCGACAGGATCAGCCATGGTGTCGGCTGACCGACCGGCCTGGCAGCCGTCGCTGAAAACTGATCGAGGACGAAGCTATAGATGCCCGCTTCGCTGGGATTGCCAGCCGTGCCCGCGCCGGCATTGATGAACGGCCGGTCGGCGGCACCCATTCCACCGCAGCCGTTGCCACGAACGGTCAATCCTGTGTACTCGGCGACAATACGAAGCGGCGTGGCGATGCCGTCGACAACGAGCAAGCCTCCGCCGCGCAGTGTGACGAACACGAGACGGCTCGCCGGGTCGAACACCGGACAGATGGGTGCGCTGTCGGGCCGCACGTCCGTCTGCAGAATCCCGTCGTCTTCACAGCGGGCGCCGGGGTCGTGCAGATCGCCAGGTTCCGCGTCGCCGCGTCTTCGAGCCTGAACCTGTTCGTCGCGTAGTCGGTCGCGATGCGCTGCAGCAGCTTGCCATTCTGGTTTGCCACGATCACGTATCGATCATTTGGCGCGGGCACGGCGGCATGTGGCTGGACGCCAACGTCGATGCATGCGACCGGCGCGCGAGAGCGCGCGTCGAGAAACGCAACGTGCCTTTCGCCACAAACGCGACGATGGCGTGCGAGCCAGAGGAATTGAAGCCAGCATGTGTGCGCCGGCGGGTGCGGTGCCGGTCTGCTGCTGGCACAGCGCCGCCAGAGTGCCCGCCAAGTCAACTACTTCGGGGCGAGCATCCGCTGGATCGGCTGTAAGGGTATTACTGTGGTACATCAACAGCCTGCCCGCCGTTCCGCCTTGATCCGTCGCCCACACTTCGAAGTCGCTCGAGTCGACACTCTCGCCTTGCACCCCCCGCTCCTCCTCGTCGGGATTGGCGTTCCCGCGCGGCTGGCGCTCCTCCCCGGGCGTGGCGTTCACTTCCGGCGTGCGTTCGCCGCTAAGCCGGATGTTTGTGTCGAGCATCTGAAGCGGGAACCCCTTGTACGGAAGCTCCACGTTGATGGGCAACTGCTGCCTCCGCCCGGTCTTCAGAAACTCGAACACCTTCTGCATAACCTCCGGCATGCCGCGCTCGATGTCCGAGCGAGCCCCGTGCGAACCACGATGCACGATCAGGGCGTGCGCGTTGGGAAAGTACGGCAGCATGCTCAGCGTGTTCTCGATCGGCGTGGAGGTATCTCAATCGCCATGCACGAACAGGACCGGCGTGCGATTGACTACCGGTGTGCGGAACTCATTGGCAACATCCTCGCTCGGCCAGATATCGGCGGCGGCGATGAAGAGATCGAAGATCCACGTGCCCAAGAACTCGACCGCGGGATCGGTCCGCAAAAGATGCTCACGGAACGGAGTCACTCCCAAACTCGAATCGATGAGCCATCCGATCAACTTCGCTTCGTTGCCCTCTGCAATGTTTCCAGTCAAGCGCATGTCTCGGACTCGAGCGGCCCACATGTCAAAACGACCGTGGTAAATGGCAAGAATGGTCTCGGGCCGAGTGGATACACTCAAAAGTAGCTGAAAATCCCCTACGCCCAGCACGACGGTATCGGTCTGATTGGTTTGGGGATCCGTGACCTGCACACTGATGGGCGCCGTGCGCAGCCGATTCATGACTTCACGCACCGCAGCCATCAGGCCGCCTTGGAGAAGGTAGGGCTGCAACTGCGGGTCGCGATCCACGTCCCAAGCCATGCGCTGCAGAGCCGCAAACACGTGCGAAGGCATGTCGTAGCCGTTATCCAGCGGCTCCACACCTGACAGCAGCGCACGCTCGACGATCTGCCCATGACGCCGCATGATGGCAAAGCTCCATTGCGAACCGAAGCTCTGCCCGACCAGGGTGATCTTCTTGTAGCCGAGCGCACGGCGCAGATCGTTGACGTCGTCTGCGCACTCCAGCACCGTGTAGCCCGAAAGATCGATACCCTTGCTGGCGTACTCCGCAACCGCCCCACGTGCCAGGTCAACTGCGAA
>JBKPAJ010000103.1:0-22780 GCA_046726375.1 Acidobacteriota bacterium | reverse complement strand
CTTGGCGGCGGCTACAACTTTCTTCTCTGGGGCATCGGGCGCGTCGCGTTTCCGGCGCAAGCGGAAGGCAGTCTCATTCGGCGCGCGGATGGAACCATCGTCGGCTCGCGACTGATCGCGCAGAAGTTTACGCGTCCGGAGTATTTCCAACCGCGGCCGTCAGGCGTTGACTACAACGCGGCATCCACCGGCGGCACGAACTATGGACCATCGAACCCTGATTATCTCAAGGCGGTCGCCGAGCGACTCGACGCCATCGCCAAACAGGAAGGCGTTCGGGCAGACCAGGTCCCATCGGAAATGGTGACCGCCAGCGGCAGCGGCATGGATCCACATATTCCACCGTCAGCGGCAGACCTGCAGGTCACACGGGTGGCTTCAGTGCGTGGAGTGCCGGTCGAGCGGCTGCGTGAGCTTATTCAGACGTACACGGAACCGCCGACATTCGGCTTTCTCGGTCGCGCGCGCGTGAACGTGCTCGAGCTGAACCTCGCGCTCGATGAAGCATTTGGAGCGAAGTGATCATGTCAGAACGTGCACGCAGAATCTCAATTTGGGATCCGAGGATCATCCGGCAAGCGACGCGCGACTCGTTCGGCAAGCTCGATCCCCGCGTTCAAATGAAGAACCCTGTGATGTTCATCGTCGAGGTCGGCAGCCTGCTGACGACGATCGTCTTTGTGCAGGAACTGGTCAGTGGCAGCGGAAGCCCGCTGTTCACTGGTCAGGTTGCCTTCTGGCTCTGGTTCACCGTTGTGTTCGCGAATTTCGCCGAGGCGATGGCCGAAGGACGCGGCAAGGCGCAGGCCGATACGCTGCGCAAGGCTCGCACCGAAACACAAGCCAACCGGTTGACGCCCGCCGGCTTGACAGACATCGTGCCTGCCTCAACGCTGCGAAAAGGCGATTTGGTGTTCGTTCGCGCCGGCGAGTTCATTCCTGGAGACGGCGAAGTCATCGAGGGTGTGGCATCGGTGGACGAATCGGCGATCACCGGCGAGTCCGCGCCTGTCATCCGCGAATCGGGAGGCGATCGATCAGCAGTGACCGGCGGCACGCGCGTGATCTCCGACTGGATCAAAGTGCGAATCGTCTCCAACCCCGGCCACACTTTTCTCGATCGCATGATCGCGCTGGTTGAAGGCGCCCAACGGCAGAAGACGCCGAATGAGATCGCGTCGCACATCCTCCTCGCCGTGTTGACACTGATCTTCCTGCTCGTGGTGGTCACCCTGCAGCCGTTTGCGTACTACGCATCGACGGAGATTCCCATTCCGGTTTTGATTGCGCTGCTGGTGTGCTTGATCCCGACGACGATCGGCGCGTTGATCTCGGCGATCGGTATTGCCGGGATGGACCGACTCGTGCAACACAACGTGCTCGCCATGTCGGGTCGCGCCGTCGAGGCGGCGGGCGACGTCGACACGCTGCTGCTCGACAAGACCGGCACCATCACGTTGGGCAACCGCCAGGCGACGGAGTTCGTGCCGATGGCGGGCGTCACCGACGCCGAGCTCGCCGATGCGGCCCAGCTCGCCTCCCTGGCCGACGAAACACCCGAGGGACGTTCGATCGTGGTGCTCGCAAAGGAGAAGTACCTTATCCGCGGGCGCGAGCTGGCCGCGAAGTCCGCGGCATTCGTGCCGTTCTCGGCGCAAACCCGGATGTCGGGCGTCAACTTGAACGGCCGTGAAATCCGCAAAGGCGCTGCAGACACGATTGCGAAATACGTGACGGCCAATGGAGGCGCGAGCTCCCCTGAGGTCCAGACGATCGTGGATCGTATTGCGCGCTCCGGCGGCACACCGCTGGTGGTAGCAGAGCGCACCCGCGCCCTGGGTGTCGTTCACCTCAAGGACATCGTCAAGGGCGGCATGCGTGAACGGTTTGATGCGCTGCGCGCCATGGGCATCAAGACCGTCATGATTACCGGCGACAATCCCCTCACGGCCGCGTCGATCGCGAACGAGGCCGGCG
This sequence comes from Acidobacteriota bacterium, assembly GCA_046726375.1. Classification (GTDB taxonomy): domain Bacteria; phylum Acidobacteriota; class Vicinamibacteria; order Vicinamibacterales; family UBA2999; genus DASPWV01. The sequence goes on along the minus strand of JBKPAJ010000103.1, from coordinate 20,803 downwards.
TGGATGACTTTCTCGCCGAGGCAAAGCCGGGAGATAAGATGTCGCTCATCAAACGCGAGCAGAAAGAGGGCAAACTGGTGGCGATGACGGGCGACGGCACGAACGATGCCCCTGCCCTCGCCCAGGCCGATGTCGGAGTGGCCATGAATACCGGCACGACGGCGGCAAAAGAAGCCGGCAACATGGTCGATCTCGACTCGAATCCAACCAAACTGATCGAAATCGTCGAGATCGGCAAGCAGCTTCTGATGACGCGCGGCGCCCTGACGACGTTTTCGATCGCGAATGACGTGGCGAAGTACTTCGCCATCATTCCCGCCATGTTCATCCTCGCGTTTCCTCAGCTCGGTGTGTTGAACGTGATGCGGCTCGGAACGCCTGAATCGGCCATTCTGTCGGCGGTGATCTTCAATGCGGTGATCATCATCGCGTTGGTCCCGCTGGCGCTGAAAGGCATCAAGTACAAGCCCGTCGGCGCAGCGGCCGTTCTGCGCCGCAACCTGCTGATTTATGGTCTAGGAGGCGTGATTCTGCCGTTTATCGGTATCAAGGCGATCGATATCCTGTTGCTCGCCGCAGGCCTCGCATGAGCGAAGGCGATGAGCCTCGAATCGCGCCGTCCGGACCCTGAGCAGCTCCTGCGCCGGCTGCAGGCAGCCGAGCGCGCGGCTGACCGCGGACGGTTGAAGATCTTTCTCGGGTATGCATCCGGCGTCGGCAAGTCGTTCAAGCTGCTCGACGAGGGCCGGCGCCGGCACGAGCGTGGCGAGGACGTCGTCATTGCGGCCATGCAGCCGGCGCTCGACGAGGACACCGCGCGAGTCAGTCGCGAATTGGAAGTCGTTCCGACCAGAAGTGTCGCCGGCATTCCCGTCATCGACGTATTAGCGGTCGTGCAGCGTCACCCCGCTGTCTGCCTGGTGGATGGTCTGGCGTACGACAACCCGCCCGGGGGGCGTCACCCCAAGCGGTTCAAGGACGTGCAGGAGATTCTCGACAACGGCATTTCCGTGATTACGTCGATCAATCTCGAGTACATCGAAGAGCAGCAGGCATTCGTACGGCAAATCACCGGCAAGACACCCGCGACAACGGTGCCCCAGAGCTTCATCGTGTCGGCGGACGAAGTCGAGATCGTCGATGCTCCGCCGGACATGGTGCTCGCCGACGAGGAACACGATGGCGTCGTTTTTCGCGCGCGGCTTGCGGAGCAGCTGTCACAGCTGCGTGAACGTACGCTCTTGCTGACCGCGGACGTCGTCGATCATCAGCTCGAGACCTACCTCGAATTGCACGGCATCCAATCCTCATGGGGCACGCAGGAGCGCATTCTGGTGTGCATGACACCGCGCGCAAACGCCGCTGCGATGCTCGCCAGCGGCCGGCGCAACGCGGATCGCTTCCATGGCGAACTGTTCGCGATCTACGTCAATCAACCGAACCTCACGCCACCGGATCGTACGGCCAACGAACGCAACGTCAGCCTCGCGCGTGCGGAGCGTGCCCACATTGACGTTCTCGACGGTGAAGATGCCGTCGCCACGATTCTGCAGTACGCCCGTGAGCGGGGAATCACGCAGCTTTTCGTCGGCCATAATCTCCGGCGCGACTGGCGCGCTCGCCTTCAGGGCAGTCCGCTCGATCGGCTGATCCGCGGCGCCGAAGGCATGGACGTCCGGGTCTTCCCCAACCGGCCGTGACCGACGACGTGGCGCCGCAGGGCCGGTTGAAGATCTTCCTGGGCTATGCCGCGGGCGTGGGTAAGACCTATCAGATGCTGACCGAGGCGCGCGAACTGAAGGCGCGGAGCGTCGATGTCGTCATCGGGTACTTCGAGCCGCACGCCCGAAAGGACACGATCGCGCTCACCGAGGGACTCGAAGCAATTCCGCGGCGCACCATCGAGTACCGCGGATCGCGGTTCGAAGAGATGGACACCGATGCGGTGCTGCGGCGCCGGCCGCAAGTCGCGATCGTTGATGAATTGGCGCATACCAACGTGCCCGGTGCGCCGCGTGCCAAACGTTGGGAAGACGTCCACGTGCTGCTGGACGCAGGCGTCGATGTGCTGACCACCATGAACGTGCAGCACGTGGAAAGCTTGAACGATCAGATCTGGCAGAGCACGGGCGTGCGCGTGCGCGAAACGGTGCCCGACTGGGTGGTGAAGCAAGCTGACGAGGTGGTGATGGTCGATCTCACGCCGGGTGCGCTGCTCAACCGGCTCGAGCGGGGAGTGGTTTACCCGCCCGAACGCGCACGGGCCGCGCTTCAGAATTTCTTCAGAGAGCCGACGCTTGTGGCGCTGCGTGAGCTCGCCATGCGGCAGACGGCACATGTGGTGGAAACCCGTCACCAACCGGAGCCGTCGGCCCTGCCGGGCTAACAGGATCGGCAGCGCCCGCGCCGCGAGAGCGATTACTGCTCCTCATCGAGCCCGAACCCGCAAGTGCCGCGCTGATTCGCCGCGGCCGCCGCGTCGCGGATTATCTGCGCGCCGACTGCATCGCTGTCTTCGTCTCGCGCACCGGCGATTTGAGTCAGCTGAGCGACGACGAGCGTGACAACGTCCAACGTCATCTCAATTTCGCTCGCGGACTACAGATCGAAACCCGCGTACTCTCCGGAGAGGACGTCGCGGCAACAGTCGTCGGCTTCGCGCACGAGCAAGGCGTCACCCAAATCTTCATCGCGCGGCAGAAGGAACGCACCCTGCGCACGTGGTTCGGCGAAGGTTTCGTCCAGCGTCTTGTCAACCTCGTTCCGGATATGCAGGTGACGGTCGTCGCGGATCGCTCGATTCGGCTAGTCTCGCCGTGATTCGTCCGTGTCCTCTGCGAAGCGATAGCCAACCCAAGGCTCCGTCAACAAGTACCGCGGCTTCGCCGGATCGGGCTCGATCTTCTTGCGCAATTGCCCCAACAACACGCGCAGATGTTCCGGCTGACTCGCCGTGTGCGTGCCCCAGATCGCTTTGAGAATGGCGCGATGTGTGAGCACGCGACCCGCATTGGTCGCAAGCAGCGTGAGCAACGCAAACTCCTTCGGCGTCAGCCTGATTTCGGCATCGCCGCGCAGTACCCGGTGGCGATCGAAATCGATCGTCAAGTCGCCGCGCGTGATCTGCCCGTAGAGCGCCGCTTCCCGTCCGAACGCTCGACGGAGCGCCGCCCGCACTCTGGCCAGGAGTTCCTCGGGCCCGAACGGTTTCGTCACGTAGTCGTCCGCGCCCTGATCGAGGGCGGCGACTTTTTCCTTTTCCGCCGCGCGCGCCGAAAGCACGAGAATCGGCGTTTCCGAACGCTCGCGGACGCGACGGCACACCTCGCTGCCATCGATGTCGGGTAATCCCAGATCGAGAATGATCAAGTCCGGAGACTGACCTTCAAAAGCCTCGAGCGCATCGCGACCGGTGCCGACCACAGTGACGCTGTAGCCACGGGATCGCAGCAGCGGGGCCATCGCACGCTGGATCGACTCCTCGTCGTCAACGAGCAGTATCTGCGCCGGTCCACTCATGCCTCGACCTCCTCCAGCGCGGCCGCGCTCCGGATCTCAGTCGGAATTGCGATCGTGAAGATCGCGCCGCCATGGAGGCCGTTGGCGGCCCACACGCGTCCGCCTTCGGCTGCCACGAGACCGCGCGCGATCGCCAGGCCCATGCCCGTGCCGAAGCGCTGCTTGCTGGCAGAGGCCCCTCGGTAGAACCGCTCGAAGATGTGATCGAGATCTTCCGGCGGGATGCCGGCGCCGCTGTCCCCGACCGCGATCTGGAGTTCATCCTGCGACAGCGACGTGGTCACGACGATGCGCGATCCCGGCGGTGAGTATTGTGCGGCGTTTTCCAACAGGTGGGCGAGCGCGGTCGAGGTTAATCTTGGATCGACGAATACGAACATCCGTTCGGCAGCGGCCTTGACGTCAACGCGGTGCGTCGCCAGCGCCGGCTCAACCTGTAGCCGCGCCGCATCGATGAGCTCTGCCGGTTCAACCCATTCGGCTTCCGCCGCGACGGCGTGTGTGTCGATGCGCGCCATATCGACGATGTGCTGAAACAGCCGGTTGAGGCGATCGATCTCGAGCCGGACGATTTCCGCCTGTTCGCGACGCTGCTCGTCGGAGAGCCACGGTGCATTCAGGTTGTTGGCAGCCACGGTAACAGCGGTGAGCGGCGTCCGGAGGCCGTGGCCGAGGGAGGCAAGCAGCGCCGATTTGAGCTCCGCCGCGCGTCGCGCCAGTTCCATGTCTTTCCGCTGCTCCGCCGCTTCCTGGGCGCGCCGCCGCACTTCCGTCGAGAGATGGCTCGCAATCAGGCTGACCGCCAGCAGGGTGAACAGCGCCACCCAATCGGGCGGCGCAGCGATAGTGAAGGTGCCAATGGGATGGAGAAAAAAGAAGTTAAAACAGGCGAATGCCGCCAACGAGACGACCACGGCCGCCCACTGCGTGGCAAACGTCGCGACGATCATCACGACGAGCAGGAACGACAACGCGACGATCGTGGGATTCGTTACTTCGAGCACGACAAAGTAGATCGTCGTGAGGGCGCCGATGGCCGCGATGCCGCCGGCAAGCGCCATCAGCGATCTGCTTCGAGCCATACACACCAAGCTATCGCAATCGTCAGCGCTATTGCGAACGCAATTATTCCTGGCACCGCCACGATGAGTGCGATCAGGCCGGCGCCCGCGCCGATGGCGCTCAACCGATAAAGAGTTGATCGTCGGCGTAGCGGACGCGCGCGTGCTGTGGACGTGAAAGCAGCGCGAATCCAATCGCTAGTGGTCCCACTCTTCCGACCAGCATCGTGATTGCGATCACCCATTTGCCAACCACCGTCAGACTGCCGGTAATGCCCGTCGACAGTCCCACCGTCGCAAACGCCGACGTCACTTCGAATAACAGCTGGAGAAACGATGCGCGCTCGGTGACCGTCAGAACCAGCAGATCGAGCGCGACGAGCAGCAGCGCCAGCGACGTGATCACGACGGCTCGTCGCACGGTCTGTTGCGAGAGACGGCGCCTCCATGCGACCGCGTCCTCGCCGCCGCGCAACACCGCGACTGCGTCGAGAACGATGGCGGCGAACGTGGTCGTCTTGATGCCTCCACCAGTACCGCCGGGCGACGCCCCGATGAACATCAGAATGATGAGTGCGAGCAAGCTCGTGGCGCGCATCGCACCGACATCAACGCTGTTGAATCCCGTCGTCGTGGACGCAGACAACGCCTGAAATGAGGCTGATGCGACTCTCTGCGGCCACGCCGCGCCGGCGAGTTCCGGCGGTTCCAGCAGCACGATGAACACCGTTCCGGCCAAGGCAAGACCGAGAGACGACGCCAGGACGATGCGGGTGTGTAAGGAAAGGCGACGGGGATATTGCTGGTTAGCCGCCATCCGCACGTACGTGACCAGATCGCGCAATACGAAGAAGCCGACGGCCCCCGCCAGCGTGACCGCGCCGATCGTGACGTTCACCAGCACGTTGTCGCGATCGCTGATGAAGCTGGTAGAAAAAAGCGCGAAGCCTGCCGTGCAAAACGCCGAAACCGAATGGAAGACGCCGTAATACAGCGCGCGCGGAACCGAGTACTGCGGCAGCCAATGCAGTGTCAACAGCAGCGCGCCGAGCGCTTCGCACACGATCGTGTACACGAACACGCATCTGACGAATTCGCGCTGCTGCGATCGCTCGAGACCGGCGATCGATTCCTGCAGTGTGATGCCGACTCGAACCGACAGCCGTTGACCGGCGACGAACGCCACCAGTGCGATGAACACCATATAACCGAGACCGCCGAGCTGAAACAGTGCGAAGATCACGAGCTGTCCGAACAGCGAGTAATACGTGCCGGTATCGACCACGCCCAGCCCGGTAGTCGTGACCGCCGACGAAGCCGTGAAAAACGCGTCCGCGAAACGCTGGCGCTCGCCCGCGGTCGACGCGACCGGCAGTTGCAGAAGCAGCGCGCCGACAATCGTGATGACGGCGAAGCCGGTGGCGAGCGACTGCGAAGGACTCAGCAGGTGCCGATCGAGACGAATGCGGAGGGCGGATCGTGTTGCAGCGGGAAACATGGGAAGGACCGCAACGTTTGGCCTCATTACGAGGCTATGGCAGGTGGCCGTAAGAAAGTGGAAAGCCCGACGTAAAGAAGTCGTAATGTTCTTACGGTTTCTTTATGCGCTTTCGGGATATCAGTGAAATCGCGTGGCAGAAGAAGGCGTTCTTTCGCAGCTCAAACAAATCCTCGTCGGCCGTCCGATTCCGTCACATCTCGCCCATCACGAGCGCCTGTCACGATTCACTGGACTTGCCGTTCTCTCATCGGATCCGCTCTCGTCGGTCGCCTACGCCACGGAGGAGATTCTCCGCGTTCTGATTCTCTCGGGCGTGGCGGCGTTAGGGCTGGCCTCACCGATCGCGTTCGTCATCGCGACGATCCTCGCAATCGTGGTGTTCTCCTATCGCCAGACGATTCACGCGTATCCCGGCGGCGGAGGCGCCTACATCGTCGCGCACGAGAATCTCGGCGAATTGCCCAGTCTCATCGCCGCAGCCGCGCTGCTCGTCGACTACGTGCTCACGGTCGCCGTGAGCGTTGCCGCCGGTGTCGCGGCGATCACGTCGGCTTTTCCGCAGTGGCACATCAATCGCGTCGAGTTGACGCTTGGATTCGTCTTGATCCTGATGCTCGGCAACCTGCGCGGCATCCGCGAGTCCGGCCGCATCTTCGCAGCGCCGACGTACTTCTTCATCGTCAGCCTGGTCAGTTTGATCGCGGTCGGCCTCTGGCGCGTCACCAGCGGCAACATCGCGCCGGCGATTGCCGCTGCACCCGTGCCGTCGACCGGTGAGCCGTTGACGCTGCTTTTGCTGCTCACGGCGTTCTCCAACGGCTGCACGGCGATGACAGGTGTCGAGGCGGTCTCGAATGGAGTCCCGGCGTTCAGACCGCCGGAAGCCAAGAACGCCGCCGCGACGATGCTGATGATGGCGGCGCTGTCGATCACCATGTTCACAGGTATTACGCTGCTGGCGCACGCCTACCACGTCCTCCCCAGCGATCAGGAGACGGTTGTCTCCCAACTCGCGCGTGGCGTCTTCGGCGGACGTGGGTTGCCGTACTACTTTGTGCAAGCGGCCACGATGCTCATCCTCGTACTGGCGGCAAATACCGCTTACGCTGACTTTCCACGCCTTGCCTCCATCCTCGCACGCGATCGCTATCTGCCGCGACAGCTGCTGAATCAAGGCGACCGGCTTGCGTTCTCCAACGGCATCGTCGGCCTGAGTTTCTTCGCGGCTCTGCTCCTGATTGCATTCGGCGGAGATACGCACGCGTTGATTCCGCTCTACATGATCGGCGTGTTCGTATCGTTCACGCTGTCGCAGGCGGGAATGGTCGTGCACTGGCGGCGGCTTCGTGGGCCGGGATGGAAGACCAGTGCGCTGGTCAACGGGATCGGCGCCATCGTCACCGGCGTGGTGTTGCTCGTGGTGGCCGTGACGAAGTCACGTGAGGGTGCGTGGATCATCCTGCTGCTGATTCCAATCCACGTCGTCTTCTTCCGCTTGACGCGCCGACACTATGCGCACGTGGCCAAGCAGCTGTCGCTCAACGGTTGGACGCCTGGTGGCCGCGTGCACAACACGGTGCTTGTTCCAATCAGCGGCGTGCACCGCGCCGTGACAGCGGCCGTCGAATACGCCAAGACACTATCGGCCGACGTGAACGCGATCTATGTGAGTCTCAACCCGGACACGACCGCACAGCTGCAGCGCGATTGGGGCAAGTGGGGACAAGGTGTGCCGCTTGTCGTGCTCGAGTCGCCCTACCGATCGTTGATGGAGCCGCTGCTCGAATACATCGATCGGATCGATGCGAAGCGCCCTGACGACTACATCACCGTCGTCCTGCCTGAATTCATCCCGGCTCGATGGTGGCATCACTTGTTTCACAACCAGAGCGCACTGCTAATCAAGGGCGCACTGCTCTTTCGACCAAATGTGATCGTCACGAGTGTTCCGTTTCATTTGAAACGGTAACGCCCAGCGCGACCGGCGGTGTTGCAACTGATTCTCAGGTTTGGCGACTCCCCGCACCTTCCGGCATATTCTCGAAGGTGATCGCTGCGACGGCGCTTGCAACACTTCTCACGGCTGCGCAGGCCGTGCCCACCACCATTCCCGAGATGTGGGACGAGTGGTGCGCGCGCTGTCACGCACTCGACGGTTCCGGCAAAGTCAACGAACCCACAGTCACGGTCGAGCCGCTCGATTTCACTGACTGCAAAATCGCCACGGCCGAGCCGGACGCGGATTGGGAGCTCGCGATCGCGAAGGGCGGCCCGGCCGTAGGGCTGTCATCGCAGATGCCTGCGTTTGGTGACACGCTCAATGCTGAGCAAGTGCGCGAGTTCGTGGAGCACATTCGCGGCTTCTGCAAAGAGCGCGGCTGGCCGCACGGCAACATGAATTTTCCGCGGCCGATTTTTACGGAGAAGGCGTTTCCCGAAAATGAATTCCTGTTGCTGCCGTTCATCACGCATCGCAACACGGAGTCCCCGCCCAACGAGGGGCGCACCGATGTGGATTTCGTGGCGCTCTACGAGCGGCGCATCGGACGTCGCGCGATGTGGGAGGCCGCCGTGCCGTTATCACGCCACGACACAGGAGGCATGCCGTGGCGCGGCATCGGCGACATAGAGCTCGCGCTGAAGTATGTGATTGGCGCCGACGCGGCGCGAACGCGCATCGTCAGCGCGGGTGTCGAAGTGGCGCTGCCAACGGGCAGCGAAGAGCGCGGACTCGGAAGCGGCACCGTGGTCTTCGAGCCGTTCTTAGCCGCGGGCACGCTTTGGCGCGTCGTCTACCTTCAAGCGCAGACGAAAATCGAGCTTCCGGCGGATACCGCCAAGGCCGATCGCGCGTTCGTTTACAACCTGTATGCCGGACGCGACACATCCATCGAACCGACAACGTGGACGCTCGGACTGGAGGTCAATGGCGAGAACGAGGAGATCGCGCTGACGCCGCAGGTGCGGAAGGGGCTGACGAAGACAGGCGCGATCGGTGCGGCGTTTGGCGTGCGCCTGCCGATCAACGAGCGGCATGAGCAGGGCACGCGCGTCGTTGGCTATTTACTGTGGGAGTACCTCGAGCCCGTACGGGCGCGTCCGTGATCGCCGGAACATCATCGATGATCGATCGACTCGTTCAGGAAATCCGTCATGCGGCGCTTGCCGTCGCGCTTTTCGTTGGCTTCGTCACGCCGCCGGTGACGGATGCGCAGAGCGGCACCGGTTCGATCACAGGCGCGATCACCACCAAAGCCGCGGCTTCGAGGCCGTTGCGCGTGACGATGGATCAACGTGTGTGTGGCAATGAGCTGCCAGACGAGGCCATCGTCGTCGACGGCAATGGCAATCTCGCGAACGCCGTCGTCACTTTGGTGGGCGTGAAGAGCAGTCGCGGGGTTTCGAGCTCGGGCATCATGAACGAAAAATGCCGCTTCTCGCCGCGTGTGCAAGTCGTGCGTCCCAACGCCACGATCACGACCTCGAGCAAAGACCCGATTCTTCACACGACCAACGCCGCCATGGACAACGGCAAGGGTCTCTGGAACGTTGCTGTGCCGGTGCCCGGAATCAACATTCCCAAACCGATCGCCGGTCCGGGCCTGGTCCGGCTCGTGTGCAACACGCACCCCTGGATGCGCGGCTACATCATCGTGTCGGACGATATGACGGCGGTGAGCGGCGGCGACGGGAAATTCGCGCTCCAGGACGTGCCCGCTGGCACGTACGAGTTGCGCGTGTGGCACGAGACGCTGAAAGGCGCGCCGCAGAAGGTAACCGTGACCGCAGGTCAGAGCGCAGCAGTGAATTTCGAGTTGAAATAACACACGCGCGCATCGGGCAGCCGCGCACCTTTACGTGCGCCAATCGCGCGCTTATTGAATTGCGACCAACGAACTCGCCGTCCGCCAGTACCACACTCCATCGACCAGCGCAGGCGACGCGAGTGTGCGTTCGCCGAGCGTGTTCGTGTGGAGCAGATTGAACTGACGCCCCGCCTTTACCACGAAGGTTTCACCATCGTCGTTCGTGAAGAATACTTCGCCGTTCACCACCACAGGCGAGGCCGAAAATCCCTCGCGTTGCGCTACGCCAAGCCGGCCTTGATACGCAAGCGTCCCTGTTTGCGCATCGTAGACGGTGAGGATGCTCTGCATGTCATTGATCAGATAAAGCAACCCATCGTAAACGAGCCCCGACGGCACGAACGGCGATCCGCGCGGCGTGCTCCACGCGACGTGTGTGCTCGTCACGTCTCCCTTGCCGCCAGGACGAATCGCAATCGTCGGGCCGGCGCGGCCCGAAGAGCAGAACACAAGGCCGTGTGCCACGACCGGCGTCGGGATCACTTCATAGGTGTTGCCGCGCACCGTCCAGAGCTCGCGCCCGGTGTCTGGATCGTACGCGGCGACCCGTCCTTGACTCGAGACGATCAGCTCGTCGTGATCGCCGACGCGAATGACCACGGGTGTCCCCCACCCAACGGTTTCGCGCCGCGGCGTCTCCCACAGCGTACGGCCGGTTTTCGCATCGAACGCAGCGACAAACGCTCGCTGACCCCCTGATCCCTCGCCATCTTGAAAAAGGAAAAGTCGATCCTTGTAGAGCACGGGTGAGCCCGCGGGCCCGTGATAGTTGTTGATGGCGCCGAAGGAGTGATGCCATGCGAGCTTGCCGCTGCTGAACTCGAACGCGGCAATCCCGTTGCTGCCGAACGACGCATAAACGAGCTGCCCGTCGGTGACGGGCGTCGCTGACGCATGGCCGTTCTTCTCGTGAACCCCCTCCGCACGTGTTTGCGGAACGAATGTCTCCCAAAGCTTTCGACCGTCCGTGCGCTGCAAGGCGATCATCGAGAGCCGCCCGCCGCGGTCGTACGCGGTGGTGAGGAAGATGCGATCGGCCCACACGATCGGCGAGGAGTTGCCGCTTCCCGGCAGCGCTGCTCGCCATTTCACGTTGCTCGTGGGCGTCCAGGTATTCGTGTATTTGCCCGGGGCGACAAGCCCTTGCCCCGATGGCCCGCGCCAGCGAGGCCAGAACTTCGCGCCTTCGCCGGCAACCTCGATCATGCGGGGCTCTTCGGCGAGCCGCGCGGTACCGGACACGAGCAGAAGAGCACTTGCGAGCAGCACGAGATACCGCATGGCGATGACTATTATGATCACGTGATGTCACGGTTGAACTGGGTTTGCGCACTCCCGCTGATGACCGGCGTCCGCATGATCGGGTCGCTAGCCCAGCCGCCTGTCGGGATTGGCGTTGTCACCGTGACGCCCGATGATGCGCGCCGCCCCGGTGAAGTGTCGGTCGCGATCAACCCTTCGAACCCCGAGCATGTCGTCGCAGTGATGTTGCAGGGCGGCGTGCCCGGACAGCCACGCGTCGTCAACTATTCATATGCATCGCTCGACGGCGGACTGACGTGGAAACCGGTGGCAACCGCAAACCCACACGGTCGAGTGCAAGGTGACGACGCGGTCGCGTTCAGCCGCGATGGCACGGCCTATCACAGCTATATCTCGTTCGATGGCATCCGCGTCGAACGTCCGGAGCGCGCGGGCAGCGGCATCTTCGTCACCTCGTCGAAGGATGGACTCACGTGGGCGCCGCCAGTGCCTGTTGTGGATCACATCAACACGGCGATTCCGTTCGAAGACAAACCAGGGATTGGCATCGATAAATCCGAAGGTTCACCGCATCGCGGCAATGTGTATGTCGCCTGGACGCGCTTCGATGTCTACGGCAGCGACAATCCCGCGCATCGCAGTCACATCATGTTCTCGCGGTCGCGTGACGGCGGTCGCACGTTCTCGACGCCGCACGAAATCTCGGACGAAACCGGTGACGCGAAAGACAGTGACGGCACCGTTGAAGGCGTCGTGCCGGTTGCGGGTCCCAACGGCGAGGTGTATCTCACGTGGGCAGGACCGAAGGGACTCGTGTTCGACAAATCCATCGACGGCGGATGGACGTTTGGACGCGATCTCGTGATCACGAGCCTGGCGGGCGGCTGGGACCTGCCGGTGGCCGGACTCGAGCGGCACAACGGGATGCCGGTGACCGCCGTCGATCTCAGCGGCGGGCCGCACAAAGGCAGCGTGTACGTGAACTGGATCGACGAGCGTAACGGCGATCCCGACGTGTTTGTTGCCGCGTCGCGCGATGGCGGCGCGACGTGGTCGGCGCCGGTGCGCGTGAACGACGATGCCAAGGGCGGCGTGCAGATGTTCACGTGGCTGGCAGTCGATCCGGTGGACGGATCGCTGAACGTCGTGTTTCACGATCGGCGCGGGCAAACGGGGAAAGCGACCACGGTGACGCTCGCTCGGAGTGTGGATGGCGGCAAAACGTTTGTGAATCACAAACTGCCGGTGCCGGCGTTCGAATGCTGCGAGCGCAGCACGTTTTTCGGGGACTACAATGGAATCGACGCCTTCGGCGGACGCGTCGTGGCGATCTTCCCGATCTTAACTGCCGATGGCGCGCAGAAAGTGCAAGCGGCGGTTGCAAGATTCCGCACAGGTACTCAGAATCTCCGATGAGGTTAAAAAGGGGACAGGCCCCTTTCAGTTGTGTAACGCAGATGAAGAAACTGCAGATGAACGCGGATGAACGCCGATACCACGTTAAATCGTGGAGAGCTTTCGTGCGCTGGTCAGCGTCCGGGCGTTCAATCCATCCGATCGGTTTGGCACGATCAAAACCACAGCTGCGGCATCCGCGTTCATCTGCGTTGTTTCTTATCTGCGCCCTATCTGCGGCTTTGATATCTGCGCAATCTGCGGCTCCCGCGAGCGAGCGCGACTTTTTGTCGCGGGTGCGGCGGCTTACCGTGGAGGGCAGGCGCGCGGGTGAGGGTTACTGGTCGCCCGATGGCACGCGGCTGGTGTTTCAGAGCGAGCGCGAGCCGGGGAATCCCTTCTATCAGATCTACGTGCTCGATCTCGCGAGCGGCGACACCAAACGCATCTCGCCAGGCATGGGAAAGACGACATGCGCGTTTTTTCGTCCAGGGAGCGATGAGATTCTCTTTGCGTCGACGCATCACGATCCCAATTCGAAGAAGCTGCAGGATGAGGAGCTTGCGTTTCGCGCCTCAGGCAAGGAGCGGCGCTACTCGTGGGATTACGACCCCGAGATGGAGATCTACACGTTTGCTGAAAAAACCGGCGCGATGAAGCGGCTCACCAACGCCCGCGGCTACGACGCCGAAGCCAGCTACTCGCCGGATGGTCAGTGGATCGCCTTCACGTCCATGCGCGAGGCTTACAGTCGTTCTCTGACGGCAGCCGAAAGGAAGCAGCTCGAGACCGATCCAAGTTTCTTCGCTGACATCTACATCATGAAGGCCGATGGCTCGGGGCAGAAGCGGCTCACGACGGTCAACGGCTACGACGGCGGGCCTTTCTTTTCGCCCGACGGCAAGCAGATCATCTGGCGGCGGTTCGACGAGCAGGGCCTGATCGCCGACGTCTGGATGATGAATCTCGACGGCAGCGACCAGCGGCAGATCACCAATTTCAAGTCGATGAGTTGGGCGCCGTACATCCATCCGTCCGGCGAGTACATCCTGTTCGCATCGAACAAGCTCGGGTTCGAAAATTTCGAAGTGTTCATGGTCGATATCGAGGGCAAGAAAGAGCCTGTACGCATCACGTACTCGGACGGGTTCGATGGGTTGCCGGTGCCGTCACCAGACGGCAAGCAGCTCGCGTGGACGTCGAGCCGTGGTGGCGATCGCGGCGGGCAGATTTATCTGGCGCAGTGGAATCACGAGGCGGCGAAGAAAGCGCTCGCGGCTTCCCCGTCACGATAATGGCGGACCTGACCCCCGCCCAGACCAGTAGCGGGATTTACCCCCCGCGTTTCGGGCGCGGCTAGGCTTGGGCTAGCAGCCCGTGGTGAAAGTGGCGGCGAGCACCGAGACACGCGAGGCGCCCCGAGGGCAAGGCGCGACGACCGAGAACATCGGGCGATATTTGAGGAAGGAGCAACGCAGCCATCGGGGATGCATCGCGGGTCGAATGCCGTCGCCACTTTTACCACGGGCTGCTGGACCGGGGCCACTACATGACGACGATGATGACGAAACTCTTCTCTGTCTTTGCGGTCGCAATCGCGACTGCTGCGCTGAGCGCGCAGGCGCCCACCCGCACCAAGGCGCACGTCGAGACGCTTGCGTCGGACAAGCTCGAAGGACGTCTCGCAGGATCTGAAGGCGAGCGTCTCGCTTCCGACTACATCGCCCGCGAGCTCACGCGTCTCGGCGCGAAGCCGCTCCCCGGCCACAGCGATTTCTTGCAGCCGTTCGACTTCACGGCCGGCACTAAGGATGCCGGCTCTACCCTTTCCGTAGCCAAGGGCGGCGCGCCGCGAGCGTTCACTACCACTGCGCACGTTCAAGCGCTGTCGTTTTCCGAGTCGTCGGAGGTTTCGGGCGCGGTCGTCTTCGCCGGCTACGGTCTCGTCGTGCCCGAGGCGCAGAACTTCGGGTACGACAGCTACGCGGGACTCGACGTCAAGGACAAGGTCGTTCTCGTGCTGCGCTACTTTCCGGAAGACGCCGATCAGAAGACCCGCGCGATCCTGGCGCGCTACTCCGATCTGCGCTACAAGGCGATGGCCGCGCGGCAGCGTGGCGCCAGAGCGATGCTGGTGGTCACCGGGCCGCGGTCGCCCAACGCCGGCGAAACCATTCCGATGAGTTTCGACGCGGCCATTGCCGGTTCGGGCATCGTCGCCGCCAGCATCAGCGGCGCGGCCGGCGCGGAGATTCTCGCACCAACCGGCAAGCCGTTGGAGGCCGTGCAAAAGGAATTCGATTCGGGCAACCCGCACGTCGCGGGGTTTGCGATTCCCGACGTGACCGTCACCGTTCGCGCGGCCGTCGCTCGTGAAAGTCGAACCGCCCGCAACGTGGTCGCGTATTTGCCGGCGACGAGCCCAACCAGCGGCGTGGATAAACCGTGGGTGGCTCTTGGGGCGCACTACGATCACCTTGGCCGCGGCGGCCACGGCAACTCGCTCGCACGAAAGGAAGAGGCCGGCCAAATCCACCATGGCGCGGACGACAATGCGTCGGGCACCGCGGCAGTGCTCGGGGTCGCCGAGCTGTTATCGCAGCAACCGCGGCGCCGCAATGTGCTGCTGGCGTTCTGGTCTGGTGAAGAGATCGGACTGCTCGGATCTGCGGCCTACGTCAACTCACCGCCGGTTCCGCTTGCGCAGCTCGCCGCGTATTTGAACTTCGACATGGTCGGCCGCATGGTCGACAACAAGCTCACCGTGCAGGCGACGGGCACGAGCCCGGTGTGGGGGCGGATTCTCGAACAGGCCAATGTCGCCGCCGGATTCGAACTGGTCATTCAGCCGGATCCTTATCAGCCAACTGATGTGGCGAGCTTCAATCAGGCCGGCGTGCCATGTCTGACGTTTTTCACGAGCACGCACACGGATTACCATCGGCCGAGCGACACTGCCGACAAGGTCAACTTCGAGGATCTCGATCGGGTCGTCAGCTTTGTCGCCGCGATCGTCAAGCGCGTTGGAGACACAGCGGAGGCGCCGCAATTCACCAAAGTCGATCAGCCCACCGAGTCGGGTGCGGGGCGCGCCGGCGTCCGAGTGTTCACTGGGACGATTCCGGACTATGCCACCAACGTCACGGGCCTGCTGCTCGGAGGGGTGATCGGAGGCGGACCGGCGGAGCAGGCCGGTCTTCAAAAGGGTGACGTGATCGTCGAGATCAACGGGCAGACGATTGCCAACATCTACGACTACACCTACGCGCTCGAGACGCTGAAGATCGGCGAGGCCGTCAAGGTCGTGTACATGCGCGGCAACGAACGGCGTGAGACGACGCTGACGCCGGCAGCGCGCAAGTAGTCACACCTAAGTGTGCACGAGTCCCTTCGCCGACGCGCACGCAGTCCGGCGCTCAATCCGCCTGCCGCCTGAGCCGCGTGATACTCTTGTGCCCCACAAAATCTGGCGCGCGGGGTTTCGAATCCGCGCATTGAGGGCTTACATGCGTTCGATGCTTGCCGCTCTGTCGTTCGTCGTCTGTGTCGCCGTCGTTGCGTCTGCTCAATCACCGGTCGCCGGAGATTGGACGCTCTCGTTCAACACCCCTGGCGGCACGCGCGACGCGTCCGCGGTGTTCAAGGTCGACGGCGAGAAGGTCACTGGAACACTCAGTTCAGAACAGGGTGACGTCGCCTTCGCCGGGACGACGAAAGGCACGACGTTTAACGTAACGATGGAAGTCAATACACCGAACGGCACGTTCTCCATCGCGCTCGCCGGAGAAGTGGACGGCGACTCGATGAAAGGGACCTTGGACTTCGGTCAGGGGACTGGGGATTTTAGTGGAAAACGGAAATGATCCGAATCTGGAGATTTGGAGATGTGGAGATTTGGAGCAAATCTGGAGATTTACGGATCTGGAGATCTAGAGATCTGGAGATCTAGAGATTTGGAGATTTAGAGATCTGGAGATGTAGAAATCTTCAGTAAGCGACCAACAGCCGGGCCGCGCGTTCCAGTTCCTCTTCACTGACCAGAAAAAAGTCTTCCAGCGGCGGCGAATACGGCACCGGCGTGTCGAGCGCGCCCAGGATTCGGACGGGTGCGTCGAGCGACTCAAACGCTTCTTCCTGAATAATCGCTGCCAAACTCTCGCCAATCCCGCCGGTGCGAGAGTCCTCGTGCACGATCAAGACCTTGTTGCATTGGCGCGCGAGGGCGAGGATCGCGGGTTTATCGAGCGGCGCGAGCGACCGCAAATCGAGCACGGCGGCCTCGATACCGTCGGCGGCGAGTTTCTCTGCCACGCGCAGACAGTCGTGCACGTACGCCCCGTATGAGATCATCGCGAGATCGCTTCCGGCGCGGCGCAGCGCGGCTTTGCCGATGGGCAGCGGCGCGGGAGGCTCTTTACTCAAGACCTGCTTGATACGCGGCTCACGATAAAGCGCGATGTGCTCGTAATAGAGAACAGGATCCGGATCGGCTACCGCCGACGCCATGAGCGCGCGCGCATCGTGCGGCGTTGATGGGACGACGATTTTCAGACCGGGCGTGCGATAGAACCACGGCTCGGTGTTCTGGCTGTGATACGGACCTGCGTAGCGCAAACCACCCCACGGCATGCGTACTACCATCGGCACCTCTCCGCCCCAGCGATATCGAATCTTTGCCGCGTTGTTGACGAGTTGATTGAAGCCGGTAGCCACGAAATCGTTGAATTGCATCTCGCCGATTGGCCGCTGTCCACCGAGGGCCGCGCCGACGCATACGCCGAGGATGGCGCTTTCGGCGAGCGGAGAATTGATGATGCGATCGCCGAACTCCTTGAGCAGCGGCCGCAGCAGCAGGAAGGCGTTGCCGTACGGGCCGCCCACGTCTTGGCCGTATACGAATACGCGCGGGTCGCCACGTAAGGCATCGCCGACGCCGAGCATCACGGCTTCGAGAAAAGTATTGCCGGATTTGTCGAACGGAGGGCCGGGGTCGGTGTCGGAAGGATCGGCCGGCCTGAGCGCCAGCTCCACTGCCGATCGTCTTTGCGGGTCCAACACTTCGACGCGCATTCGCGCGGGCTCATCCTTGAACACGCCGACACCCGCCTGCTGCGGCTCAGGCCATGGTGCGTCGATCACTGCCTGCGCCTGCGCGGTCACAAGCATCTCGGCGGCCGTCTTCATCTGATCGAGCTCGCCTTTCTTGATGACGCCTTCGGCTTCGAGCGTTGCGGCATAGAGCGCAATCGGATCGCGTTTCGACCAGAACTCGTAGAGCTCGCGGTTGGCGTAACCGGCGTCGTGCAGCGGGGCGTAATCCCATGACGGCTGCGGATCCTTGCCGAGATACAACATGTCGTCATGATGCGCGTGGCCGCACATGCGCATCGAGACGAGCTCGATGAGTGCCGGGCCAAGCCCCGCGCGCGCCCGCTCGACCGCCCATGCAAAACCCGCCGCGATGGCATCGGCGTCCGTGCCATCGAGCGTGATGCCAGCTACGCCGTATCCGATCGCTTTGTCGGCAAACACGCGCACTGCGGACGTCTCGCGCACGGGCGTCGAGAGCGCGGTCTGGTTGTTCTCGATGCAGAAGATGGCAGGGAGCTTGCGCGCGGCGCACAAATTGATCGCTTCGTGCCATTCGCCGAGCGACGACCCGCCCTCCCCGATAAACGACATCGTCACGCGACCGGATCCATCGCGCCAGTACGCCATCGCCAATCCCGCTATCGACATCGTCCCGATCGAGAGCGGCGCTGTCGCGGGAAGCACACCCCAGCTCCAGTCGCCGAGGTGCAGATCTTTGCCCTGCATCGGGGGGCCGGCCTTGCCCATCTGCGCGTTCAGCACCATGCGGACGGCTTCTTCGTCGTGACGCATCGCCAACGCGACCCCGAGGTCGCGAATCACAGGGGCGACCACGTCGCCCATCCACACGCCATCTTTGCGATAGTCGGGACCGCGGCGCAGACGAATGCCCGCGGCGTAGACGGCTTCCTGTCCGAGCGAGCGAAAGCCCTTGCCCTGAAAGGCCATATCGCCCCAGCGCACGTCGCCGCCGGTAAAAAACTGCTTCAAGCGATTGTCGACAGCGCGCGTGAGCACCATTCCGCGCAGAATCTCCATCCGCTCGTCGCGTGTCAGCGACGCGCGCATCGCCTCCCGGCGGAAGAACCCATCGCATGCGTCCACGGCCGCGGCGCGGGCGAGATCGAGCCGCTGCTGAACGCTCACGCCGGGCGTCGTCTCGGCAATACCGTCAGGGATTTCGGTTTGTGAGATGCGGCGCGTGAACTCTTTTCGAAATGCCTGCCGCAATTGGTCGAGAGCTGCCTCGCTGTCTTCGCTCCCGCCGCAGCGTGCCGACTCGAATGCTTCGAGCGCCGCAGCAAGCGCGAACGGAATCTGCTCGGCGACAAAGGCGCCAAAGCGGCTTTCCACG
Organism: Acidobacteriota bacterium; assembly: GCA_046726375.1. GTDB lineage: Bacteria > Acidobacteriota > Vicinamibacteria > Vicinamibacterales > UBA2999 > DASPWV01. Next base: position 1,753 of record JBKPAJ010000103.1, on the reverse strand, counting down.
CCACTTAGACATGAGACGTTCGCAGATCGCGTCATCAGAGTTAGATTTTACCCAAATGATTCCACCTGGCTTTCGCCTCCTCCTCACCTTCGCCGTCTTCATCATCGCTGTAGCATGCGGCGGTGGGCTCTCGATCGGGTGCGGGGTTGAGCCCGATCAATCGGAACGTGTCGTTTCGGCAGCGGCCATTTCGCTCGTGTTGGTGAACGGACGGGTGTGGACGGGCGACCGCACGCGTCCAGAGGCCGAAGCGGTGGCAATTGCCGGCGATCGCATCGCCGCAGTCGGCGGCTCCGCGGAAGTCAAGGCCCAAGCACACCCGACTGCGGAGGTCATCGACCTGGGCGGCGCATTCGTCACGCCTGGATTCATCGACGCGCACGTCCACTTCCTTGATGGCGGATTCCGTCTCAGCTCCGTGCAACTGCGCGACGCGAACACGCCGCAGGAGTTCACGGCACGCATCAAGGCGTACGCCGAGAGCGTTCCAGCGGGCACATGGATTACCGGTGGTGACTGGGATCACACGCTGTGGGGCGGCGAGCTGCCACGTCGCGATTGGATTGATGCCGTCACGCCAAATCACCCGGTGTGGGTCAACCGCCTCGACGGTCACATGGCGCTTGCCAATAGTGCGGCGCTCAAGGCCGCCGGGCTGAACCGCGACGTCAAGCCGGTCGCTGGCGGCGAGATCGTGCGCGACGACACAGGCGAGCTCACAGGGCTTCTGAAGGACAACGCCATGCCGCTCGTCGGCGAGAAGGTGGCGGCGCCATCCGAGCAGTTGACCGATCGCGCGCTGGATAAGGCAATGAAATACGTCAATGCACAAGGCGTGACCACGATCCACAACATGGGCACGTGGGGGGAGCTGGAGGCCATGGCGCGCGCCTGGCGAGCGCACCGGCAAACCACGCGTATGTATGCTGTCGTGCCGCTCGATACGTGGGATCGCCTGCGGCGGACCGTTGCCGAGCGAACCTACGGGCCGGATGGCCGCGGTGATGCGTGGTTTCGCGTCGGCGGCCTCAAAGGGTTCGTCGACGGATCGCTCGGATCGCACACCGCTGCATTTCACGAGCCGTTCACCGACGCGCCCAAGGACCGCGGTCTCTTCGTCAACACGGCGGAAAATCTCTATACCTGGATTTCAAACGCCGACAGGGCGCAGCTGCAGGTGATCGTCCATGCGATTGGCGACCGCGCTAACACGACCCTCCTCGACATCTACGAGCGTGTCGAGCGCGAGAATGGCCGACGTGATCGGCGGTTTCGCATCGAACACGCGCAACACCTGTCGCCAGCCGACGTACCGCGATTCAAAGCGCTTGGCGTGATTGCGAGCATGCAGCCGTACCACGCGATAGACGACGGCCGGTGGGCGACAAAAGTCATTGGCCCCGAGCGAAGCAGGACGACGTATGCGTTTCGATCGCTGCTGGATGCCGGAGCTCAACTCGCGTTCGGCAGTGATTGGTACGTGGCACCGCCGACACCGCTGGAAGGCATTTACGCGGCTGTCACGCGTCGTACGATCGATGATCAAAATCCCGGCGGCTGGGTCCCGGAGCAGAAGATTACCGTGGAGGAGGCACTGGCCGCGTACACTCGCGGCGCAGCCTACGCGTCGTTCGACGAGCAGCAGAAGGGCGTGATCGCGCCTGGCATGCTGGCCGATCTCGTCGTGATCGATCGCGACCTCAGGTCGATCCCGCCGGAACAGATTCGCGAGGCGAAAGTGATGCGGACGATG
>JBKPAJ010000102.1:0-18191 GCA_046726375.1 Acidobacteriota bacterium | reverse complement strand
CTCGCGATGATCCGGTCAAGGTTCTCCGGATTCATGAACGCCGGTAGCGGACGCGAGCCGGTCATGGCCGAATAGAACTGGTTCGTGGCCTCCTGATTTCCGCGCAGCGCGGCAAACAGCTGCTGCCGAATCCGCTGTAATAGCTGTAGTAGTTCGTGGTGAGCGGCGGCTTCACGTCGTACTCTGCCGCTCGAACGGCCCTGGCCACCAACGAGTGCACACCGTCAGCGCCAATCACGACGCGTGCCCGCTCGTCGATGATGCCGCCAGTCCGGCTGTGCCCCTTGATTCCGGCGACTCGACCGTCGTAGCACAGGAGCGTCTCCACGGTGAACCCTTCTCGCAGTTCCGCGCCGGCCTCGACGGCAGCGTCCACGAGCAGCTTGTCCAACACCGTACGCCGGGGGCAGAATCCACCGCGTCCGTCGTTGGTGTCGATCACGCCGCCCTTGATCGCGAACGGGCCCACATCGAAGATCAGTTGGAGGGCCACCGGCGGGCAGCCGGTCGCCGCCAGACGATCGAGCAGTCCCCAGCCGTCCATGATCTCGGCGCCATGCGGCCAGATGATGTGCGTGGAGATCGTGTCGCTCGGAAATGTGGCCTTGTCGACCAGCATAGCCCTTTCGGGCCAGCAGCATCGCTGTCGGAGCGCCGGCGCATCGGCGCGCCGACGATGATCGCATCGTACATGCCTCGTCCCTTTCGATCTGCGGCGTTGTCCTTCGCAGTTCGACTGTGCGACGAAGGCGGCCTCCGGCGCTTCGGCGAAAACACCCATTGTAGGGACTGGGTAGTTTCCGCCAGATCACACGACTCAGAATAGCTTGTGATCGAAGGCGTACGTGATGGCGGCCGTGCGCGACCGCACGTCGAGCTTGGTCAGAATATTCGTGACGTGACGGTCGATCGTTTGCTCGCTGACGGACAACTCTTTCGCGATCTCCTTGTTGCTGCGGCCGGTCGAAAGCTCGAGCATGCGACGGAGGACCACTGTAACCTTCTTATTCCTCGTTCGTGATCTAAAGCGGCGGGACCACGCGTTCGATCGCTCGTCCGGGCGCCACCAGACCTGCTGATCGTCGAGTTCGTCCAGGCAGGCATTGATCTGACTCGGATAGTCGTTCACCAACCGGACGCGCGCGATATGAACGAGCGTGGATTCAACCGTGCGTTCCATGCTTCGATAATAGTGTGCGATCAGGCTGCCGCCTGCGGGGTTTAGGAGAAGACAGACGGGGGGCGCAGTTCGCGTCTACGCGTGGGCGAAGCCACGCCACTTTTCCACGCGATGACAACAAAAAACTCGATTGCGATTCCGCTGTTCAGCGTCATTGCGCCAGCACCGCCGGATTCACCCCGTTGATTGGATGTCCCTTGGCGTACGCGAGGATCTGATCGAACACATCAGAGAACTGGACCTCGTACTCGTCCCGCGTCACATAGCCGATGTGCGGCGTGCAGACAACGTTGTCCATTGCGAGCAGCGCATGGTCCGCGAACAGCAGTTGCGCCGTGTTGATTGCCTGGCCCGCAAACGCGAAGCGGCTCGCCGTGATCGGACGAACGTAGTCGTAGAAGCGCTTGCAATCCCAGACAGCGATACTCGCGTCACGACGCCACGCATGTCTGGTCGCGCTGCCTACGGACGGTGCGGGGCTGCCGACACTAACTGCTTGACTGTCAACAACAAGTTGTGGTCGCGCGTCCAGATGTGATGCAGACGCACGTTGATCGATTTGATACCGACGAAACCCGGCGTAAACCCGTCGTTGGCTACGATCAGGGCCAGATACTGGGAAGATATCGTGAGAGCAGCGTCACCGGCATGGCCTCAGAGATCGGGATCATTCCCCCTCCGCCGAATCGCAAGGTGATGTCGTTCCGGAATTCGCTGCTCGAAAAGCACAGGTGCCACGTACCGGCGCGGGGGCCGCGAAAAACGTATGCCGCGAGATCGTTGAATCCGTCGTGATCGTAGTCGTTAGGCACCGGGATGGAATCCGCTTCGCCGCAACGCACGCTGAAGCTGCTGCCAAAGTTATCGCGACTCCGCGCGATGTACCACGTACCGGCGTCAGACCCGGTGCCGAAGACAGCGAGATCCAGAAAACCATCGCGATCGTAATCGCCAGGCGCCGGCACGTGCCGTTCGCTGCCGAAACGACCCGAGACAGGAGGATCCTGAAAGCCGCTTTTGCCGCTCAAGCCAAACCACGTACCCGCGTCGGGACCGCTGATGTCATAGACGATGAGGTCGGTCCAGCCATCCTTATCGAAATCGCCGGGGAACGGAAGGCGGTCCGGTGCGCCGAACGCCACAGAGAACGACGAGTGGAAGTCGTCACCGCCGCGCGCGATCAACCAGGTACCCGCGTCGGCGCCGGCCACGTCGTAGACCGCAATGTCCATCCATCCGTCCGTGTCGTAGTCTTCCGGCACAGGCACGCGGTCCGGGCCACCCCACGCCACCGTGAACTCGCTGCCGAAGTCATCGCCCCCGCGCCGTATCCGCCACGTGCCTGCCTCGGGCCCGGCAATCACGTAGACTGCGAGGTCAGTGAGATAGTCCTTGTCGTAATCGCCGGGCGCTGGAATGTCCTGCGCCGACCCGAAACGCACCGTGCGGACGGTCGCGTAGTTCGTCGAACTCTGCGCGATCAGCCATCTGCCGGGATCGACCGCGGTGTCGTAGAGGGCGCCATCCGCCCACCCATCGCGGTCGAAGTCGGTCGTCAGCTTCGGGTAGTGCGCAACGAGGAGCGCCGGGGAGATGGCCGCGACACACAAACACGACAGGACGAGCCGACGTGAAGACCGAGCATCGCCGCGCGCGAGCGCGATTGGCTGATTCGTACGCATAGAACCCCCGCTCGACACTTTCTGGGCTGCGACCTCAAGGATTGGCCACCGGCGAGCAGCGTGAGCAAGCCGGCACGAGACACAAGCCCGCGTGAAGGATTGTGGCAGACGCCACAACGATGGATAGACGCTACGCTCCCCGGCCCGTGCCGTCAAGCACGAGCGCGGCTCATGTCACGAGCGCGGCTCACGATCGGTCCGTCTAAGACCATATCGCGATCATCTGACGCATCGTGTCCGGTCGAGTGCGCTTCATGAACGCCGACGCCGCGAATCGCAGTTCAGTACCGAAAAGAGCTGCATGGAAGTGCGAGGCTCCTGGACGAGAATGCGCAAGACGCTCATCCTTGCGTTGGTGCCAGCTGACGTAGCGGCGCGCTTGCCCGCCGCGGAGCTCGCCGGAGGCGGCAGGGATCGGTTTCGAAACACGCTCGCTGCTTCGCCGTGCCTTTGACTCACTTCAAAGCGTGCGTGACACGTGAATGCGAATATGACCAAGCCCGAACGCAGCGGTATTTTTCACTTCGAAGAGATCGACATGAGCATCCCTCGCGCCGATGGCGAGCATGCGATCACGGTCTCACGGCGCGGTACTCTCCACGTGAAGCTCTCCGCGCGTCCCCTGCGCCCTAACCGGCAGACGTCTCACGCACAAGACGAAGTCTACGTCGTCATCCGCGGTCGAGGCGTGCTGTTCCACGATGGCAAGCGCGACTCGTTCGAAGCAGGCGATTGCCTCTTCGTCGCCGCTGGAACCGAGCACCACTTCGAGGATTTCAGTGATGACCTCGCCGTTTGGGTGATCTTCTACGGTCCATCCGGGGGCGAGCTGCCAGGATGAAGCGAAGTCCCGCGCCACGAATCGTGAGGCTGCCACGATGTCAGCTAACGTTTCAATGCGCCGTGCGCCCAGGCAACCTGATCGAACGAGGCGTCCCCGCCAGTAGCGGTTAGCGCCTGACGTCAGTGCCGGCCAGGATCTTCAGCATCAACTTCGTCGGAATCAACCGGACCGTCAGTTCTCGGATGAAGCACGCTACGGGATTCGTCGTCCGCATCATGCGCGCGATCCGGCGTCCTTGACCGAGCAGGGCGGCGGTTTTTGCTCGCCGCTCGCGTTCGTACGACCTCAGCGCGGGCTCGATGTCGCCGCCGCCGCCGAGCATTCTTCCCAACGTCACCGCGTCGACGATCGCCTGTGCGGCTCCCTGCCCGGTGTGCGGAAGGAGCGGATGCGCGGCGTCCCCCAACAGCGTCACCACCTCCCGTCCCCAGAAGGGAATTGGATCGCGGTCGACGAGCTCGTCGCAGCGCAAGTCTTCAGTGGCTGACGTGACCGCGCGGAACGTCGCATCGAATTTCGGCGACATGTGCGCCACGATCGCCGCCGGATCTCGCATGTCTGGCGGAACCAGCTCGCTCGCCAGTGAGAGATACCAGTAGATGCCGGTATCGCTGGCGCGCACTATGGCGGATTCCACCCCGCGACCCAGGTAATAAATGCCGGAGAGATCTCCGAGTTGATGCAGGACACCATGGACCGCCCCGCGCACGGCGACGATGCCGCTCGACGGCGGGGGAGGTTCCGACGGGTGAAGCGCGCGGCGGACGGAAGAACCTACACCGTCCGCGCCGATGAGCAGGTCACCCTCGACCGCGTCGCCGTTCGCTAGGTATAGCGTGACGCGATTGCCGTGCACCGTGAATACGGTCGCCTCGCTCGAGAGCGAAACCTCCGCAGTTCCAACAGCGTCGAGCAGCGCGCCATGCAGCGCGGGGCGTAGTGTCATCACGAGATCGGCAGACGGCAGTTCCGCCCGCTTCAGCACCGCTCCGTCCATGCGACGCACTTCGCCGCTCGTGGGCGCGAATCCGCGCGCCACTACCACGTCGGCTATGCCGAGCTCGCGCAGTGCTTCGATCGCGTTTGGTGCGAGGCCGAGCCCAAAGCCAAGCTCGCGCGCCAAGGGCGCCCTTTCGAAGATGCGGATCCGCCACCCTGCGTGCTTCAATGCGAGGCCGGCGGACAGGCCGCCGACGCCGGCGCCGACGATCAGAGCAGTGCGAGTCACGGCAACGGCCTAAGAATCGGCTGCTGCCGAATCAGCTCGCGGATCCGCGCGCCATGCCGCGGATCCTGGCCTGAGGTCGGCTCGTCCAAGAACCAGAGCTTTGGATGGTTAATGAGCGAACCCGCCAGGACAAGCCGCATTTTCATGCCTTTGGAGAATTCTCCGACGCGGCGCGAATCGCCGACGGGCGGGTCGAACAGCGCGGGCAGCCGCCGCGGATCATCCGTCGCGACGGCGAAGAAATCCCGATAGAGGCCGAGGTTTTCATCGGCCGTCAGTTTCTCGTACAGATTCGGGAACTCGAAGGACACCCCGATTTCCGACGGTCGGAGCGTCAGCGGACCTTGTGATCGTACGCGTAGGCCGTGGCGGCGTGGGCTTCAAGACATTCGATGTGATTCCACTGGCGGGCCCGGCGCGCGCCGGAGTGGCGCATGAATAGGCCGCAATTGATAAGCCGTGCCCTTCAGTCGGGCTGGCAGTGAAGCTCCGCCTCAAACCGCCAAGGACTGCGAAGTTGTCTCCGCTTCACTGCCATATGTTGGTTTGCCCCCGCTCCGCGGACGCTAGACACCCCCTAAGGCGCTCGCAAAACTTGCCGCATTTCGCACGCTCTCAGCCTTAGGAAATGTCTAGGCTGTCAATCGTGGCGCTCGCTCCCGTGCCGCCGATGATGGCGACGAACGCAGCCGCATTGCCCGTGGGCGATCGCTGGACCTACGAGATCAAATGGGACGGGTATCGCGCGCAACTCGTCAAAGACGGTCGACGCGTTCAAGTCATCTCCCGCAATCTGAAGGACCTGTCCGCTGCCTACCCGCACCTCGCCGCCGCCGCGTCGTCGCTGACTCGTGAGGACGCGATCGTCGATGGCGAGATCGTCGCGCTCGACGAGCATGGCGTCCCATCCTTTCAGGCGCTTCAGCATCGCAGCGTCGTGCGAGCGGGGATCGTGTTCTACGCCTTCGATCTACTGCACCTAGACGACAGCGATTACCGCAAGAAGCCGCTGCGCGAACGGCGTCGAGCGCTGCACGGGTTGCAGTTCGCATCGCCGATCCTGCTGTCTTCTCCATTGCCAGGCACGCCCGAGGAAATCGAGCACGCGGTCCGCAGCGCTGGGCTCGAGGGCGTCGTTGCCAAGCGCGACGATTCGATCTACGAGCCGGGCCGCCGCAGCCTCGCCTGGCGCAAAGTGAAGTTCAGTCAGCGCCAGGAGTTCGTGATCGGCGGCTACAAGCCCGCCGGCAATACCTTCGATTCGGTGTTGGTTGGCTACTACGAGCGCCGGAAATTCTTCTACGCCGGGAAGGTACGCGCAGGCTTCACGTCCGAAACGCGAGCGAATGTCTGGCGGCGTATCTCCCTCCTGACAATCGCGCGCTGTCCCTTCGTCAACCTCCCGAACAGCACGGGCAAGAGCCACTGGGGCGAAGGTATCACCGCCGAAGACATGAAGATACTGCGGTGGGTGAAGCCGGAAGTCGTGATCGACGTGGCCTTCACCGAATGGACCGCGGGAGGAAATCTCCGGCACGCATCGTTTGTCGGCGTGCGCGAGGACAAGCCCGCGGATGAAGTGACGCGCCTCGCTTGACACCACGCGCCATCTGCTTAGCACTGAATATCTGGCCGCACGCGTTGCCGCTTCACTCTCCATCTGTGTAAAGAACATTCCGAGCAACCGTGGCCTCGTGACGACGGCGCTGGTCCCGGCATCCCTTGCATTTGGGACCGGCCGCTCGAGCGAATATCGGGCAGCCAAACCCACGACAGCTGCCTGTCGTCGTTACAAAACTGTCGCATGACGCGAACGGCCGCTCGTTACAAGACTGTTGCATACGTCACACTTTTACACTGCGTCTAAACCCGACAGACGACGCAGCCGCGAACGGCTACGATCCTTCCTCTAGGCATCGCAGCTTCGGAACAACGACTGGTCATGTCCGCACCGCAACCGGGTGACGTGCTCATCACCGATGCTGCTGCATCGCAGCGCGATGAATTTGTGCTCGTTGATGCACTTACTCGCCGCCCGCTGAGCGGAATGTTTCCGTCGCTGCATGCCGCACTTACCGCGGCCAGGCAACTTCGCGATGGTTGCTGCGTCTGGCGCGAGAACACAGACAAACGAGGACGCGTCTTAGGCCCGCCGTTACGTCTGCCCACGGACACAGATCACGAAACGCCATCGCTTCACGAGCGTCGCCGCGACGACACGCGATGTCCGCGCTGTGGCAACAGAGAGTTCGACGTGATCATGCGCGGGACGAGAATGGCCTACGAGTGCCAGCGATGTTCGCACGAATGGATCGAGCGCCGCGCCTCGGCAGAAGCGGCCGCGGTGCGACTCGCCGGCGCCAAAGACCACAGTTGAGCAGACCGCGCGGGCCGCGCACGCCGTTGCCGTCATCGTCAGCACCGTTTACGTATTCTTGATTGCGACGGGACTAGCGACGGGCTTTCTTGATGATTTCGGTAAACGTCCGCACGTCGAGGCTGGCGCCACCCACAAGCGCGCCGTCGAGATCCGGCTGCGCCATCAGCGCAGCGATGTTGTCGGTCTTGACGCTGCCACCGTACAAAATGTGGCAGCGATCCGCGGCCTCGGCACCAAACCACTGACGTAAACGCGTGCGGATGTGCGCGTGCGCCTCCTGTGCCTGGTCGGGCGTAGCGTTGCGGCCTGTGCCGATCGCCCATACCGGCTCGTACGCCAGAACAAGTTCGGCCAGCTGCGAGGAAGTCACGTTGTCGAGGCCGCCGCGAACCTGGCCGTCGAGCACGTCGAGCGTTTGATTCGCCTCGCGCTGCTCGAGCGTTTCGCCGATGCAAACAATCGGAATCAGGCCGGCGGCGACCGCCGCGCCGAGCTTGCGATTCACAGTGAGATCGGTCTCGCCGAACAGCGTGCGACGTTCGGAGTGGCCGATGATCACGAGCTCCGCGCCCGCGTCGCGAACCATCGGGCCGCTGACCGCGCCGGTGAACGCGCCTTCGCGTTCCCAGTAAAGATCCTGCCCGGCAATGGCGATGTTGCTGCTGCGGGCGGCTTCAGCAGCAGCGTGGATCGAGGTGAACGGCGGCGCAACCACGACCTCGACGTCGCGGACGTTACTGACAAGGCTGCGGAGCTCTTTGATGAAGAAGACGGTCTCCTGGACCGTCTTGAACATCTTCCAGTTTCCTGCGATTAGGGGCTGTCGCATGTCAGTCCAAAGTTCAACTACCCATTCTTGTCCGGCAGCGCTTCGACGCCAGGCAGACGCTCCCCGCCAAGAAACTCTAACGATGCGCCGCCGCCGGTTGAAATATGCGTGATCCGATCGGCGACGCCGGCCTTGTTCACGGCGGCAACCGAATCACCGCCGCCGATGATCGTCGTCCCTTTCACGTTTGCCACGGCGTTCGCGACGCCGATTGTACCGGCGGCGAAGGCGTCGATTTCGAAGACGCCCATCGGCCCATTCCAAACCACGGTCTTCGCGTCGCTGAGTAACTGCGTGTAGAGCTGCGTCGTTTCAGGACCGATATCGAGGCCCATCCGATCGCCGATCGCGGGGTCGTTCACCTTGAGCACAGCCGTGGCGGCGCCCTCTTCCATCTTGCTGGCGACGACGTGATCCACCGGCAGACAGAACTGCACACCGCGCGCTTTCGCATGCGACACGAGGTCGCGCGCCGCGTCAAGCTTGTCGTCTTCCACAAGCGACCTGCCCGTCGGCAGGCCGAGCGCCTTGAAAAACGTGTAGGCCATCGCCCCGCCGATCAGCAGCCGATCGACTTTCGCGAGGAGATTCTCGATCACCTCGATCTTGTCGGACACCTTGGCGCCGCCGAGAATGGCGACAAACGGACGCTCCGGATTGCCGACGGCCATGCCCAGATAGCGCAGCTCCTTTTCCATGAGGAGCCCGGCGCCGGCATGCGTGAAATGCGGCACAATCGCGGCCACCGATGCGTGCGCCCGGTGCGCCGCGCCAAACGCGTCGTTGACGTAGACGTCGCCGAGCGAAGCAAGTTCCTTCGCAAAGCCGTCCTCGTTCTTCTCTTCCTCTGGGTGAAAGCGCAGGTTTTCGAGCAGCGCGAGGTGCGACCCGCCATGCGCATTCTCCACGGCGGCGCGCGCCGTCTCGCCGACGCAGTCGTTCGCAAACGCGATCTCGCGTTCGAGGAGCTGGCCCAGGCGTGCCGCAACCGGTTTCATGCTGAATTCAGCGGTTGGCTTTCCCTTCGGCCTGCCGAGGTGCGAGGCAAGAACGAGCGTCGCCCCTTGCTCGAGCGCGTAATTGATCGTTGGCAGCGACGCTGTGATCCGCGTGTCGTCGCTGATGCGGCCGTCCTCGAGCGGGACGTTGAAGTCGACGCGCATGAACACGCGTTGACCGCGAAGGGGCAGATCGCGAATGGTGTATTTCTGCATGGTGGCAACGGCGCGCCTGAAGCCGCTACGGCGCGGCTAAAGCCGCGCCACTACAAGATGAGTTTGAGCAGATCGACACAGCGCCTCGAGTAGCCCCACTCGTTGTCGTACCACGCCATCACTTTGACGAAGTCGCCGTCCATCACCTTCGTGTAGTCGGCATCGACGATCGACGAGTGTGGATTACGACGGAAGTCGATCGATACCAGCGGCTCCGTCATAAACTGCATGATTCCCTTCAGTGGACCGTCGGCCGCGGCCTTGAGCGCGGCGTTCACGCCTTCGCCGGTCGTTTTCTTGTCGACCAGCGCGACCAGATCGACCACCGACACGTTCGGCGTCGGCACGCGCATCGCGATGCCATCGATCCTGCCCTTGAGATCGGGCATCACTTCGCCGACCGCCTTGGCTGCGCCCGTGGTGGTCGGAATAATCGACAGGGCCGCCGCGCGCGCCCGACGCAGGTCTCTGTGCGGCAAATCGAGCAGGTTCTGATCGTTGGTGTACGCGTGCACGGTTGTCATCCACGCTTTGCGGATCGCGAAGCTGTCGTGCACGACTTTGGCGAGCGGCGCGATGCAGTTGGTGGTGCAGGACGCGTTGGAAATGACGTGATGCTTCGACTTGTCGTAGCACGGTTCGTTGACGCCGAGAACGAGCGTCACGTCGGGGCCCGTGGCGGGGGCCGTGATGATCACCTTCTTCGCGCCGGCAGCAAGGTGCTTGGCGGCATCGTCGCGCTTCGTGAATTTGCCCGTCGATTCAAAGACCACATCGACGCCGAGGTCCTTCCATGGCAACTGACTGGGATCCTTGACGGCCAGCACCTTGAACTCGTCGCCATCGACGCTGATCGCATCCTGCCTGGCTTCGATGGTGCGGTCGAGATTCCCGAGCACCGAGTCGTACTTGAGGAGATGCGCAAGCGTTTTGGCATCCGTGATGTCGTTGACGGCCACGAAATCAACGTCCGTGTAGCCGAGGGCCGCGCGCATGATGTTGCGTCCGATGCGCCCGAACCCGTTGATCCCCACTCTGATTGCCATTCAGCTCCTCCAGCCGCGGCCGAGAATTAGCTCAGAGCAGACCATTCTATATGGCGCGCCTTGCAGCTGGTCAAATCGGCGTTCTATACTGCAGCGGTTGTAAGTCCCTCAATGTATTTCCTTTACAGTGTTCTCGTGCTCGCGTTTTTCGTCGTGGTCTCGCCCTGGTTCCTCTATCAGGCGATCCGCTACAAGAAGTACGTCGCGAGCCTCCGTCAACGGATGGGGTACCTCCCCGTCTCGTTCAACGTGGACGCTGAGCAGTCGATCTGGATTCACGCCGTGTCGGTCGGAGAAGTGTTGACCGCCCGGCCGCTCGTGCGTGATCTCAAAGGGCGCTATCCGCGGCTGCGAATTTTCCTGTCCACGACCACGCTCGCCGGCCAGCAGCTCGCGCGGCGCAGCGTGCAAGACGTTGACGCCGTCTTCTATTTTCCCTTCGACCTCGACATCTTCGTCCGCCGAACACTCAACCTGGTGCGGCCGCGGCTCTTCGTGATGATGGAAACGGAGATCTGGCCCAACCTGCTGCGCGAATGCCGGCGTCGCGGAATCAAGACGGCGGTGGTGAACGGTCGCTTGTCGCAACGCTCCTATCCGCGCTATCGGCTGGTTCGCGGGTTCATGCGTCGCGTCCTGTCGGACATCGATCGTTTCTGCGTGCAGAGCCAGGAATCGGCGCGCCGCTTCATCGATCTCGGTGCACATCCGTCGACGGTGACGGTCACGGGCAGTCTCAAGTTCGACTCACTGCAGCTTGCGCCGAGCATTCACACACGCGCGCGCGATCGCGTGTTGCGCCACTTCCGCGTTCCCGCGTCTCGTCCGGTGCTCGTCGCCGGCAGCACCATGAAAGGCGAAGAAGCGGCCGTGCTGCGGGCGTTTCGCCGCTTGCGATTCGCCGCGCCCAACGCGCTGCTCGTGCTGGCGCCGCGGCATCCCGAACGTTTTCAGGACGTGGCGCGAATGAGTCGAGAGGAAGGGCTGAAGACCGTCCTCCGCACCGAGTTGCCCATTGATGCCGAGCCGCGTGCCGATGTGGTGATTCTCGACTCCATCGGCGAGCTTGCGACGATTTATCAGATTGCAACCGTCGTGTTCGTCGGCGGGAGTCTGGTTGCGACGGGCGGACATAACATTCTCGAACCCGCCGTTTTCGGTAAGCCGATCGTTTTTGGCCCGCACATGCAGAACTTTGCCGAAATCGCGGCAGCGTTTATCGGCAACGGAGCGGCGGTCCAGGTGCGCGGAGAGCGCGAGCTGGAAGACACGCTCCACAGCCTCATCACCGATTCAGTGCGGCGGGCGCGTCTCGGTGCCGCCGCGCGTGCGCTCGTCGAAGCCAATCGCGGCGCAAAAGACAAATCCATCCAGGTGCTCACGGAGCTCCTTCCCCGGGATCCGACGACGTCGTATCCGCCGAACGTGCGGCCGTTCAGACCCATTGCTTGACCTTCTTTACGCACAGGCCGCCTGGGCTCGCCGCCGTTGGTACGAGCGCCGGCCTGAGGCCCGTCGTCGTCTGCGGCGTCCGGTGATCAGCGTTGGTAATCTCACCGTTGGAGGCACGGGCAAGACACCGCTCGTCGCGACAGTCGCCGAGTGGCTGCTGTCGCGCGGCGAGCGGCCGGCAATTTTGAGTCGCGGCTATGGACGACGCGTGCGCGACGTCGGTGTCGTGGTGGTGTCGGACGGCACCGAGGTGAAGGCGGATCTCGACATGGCTGGCGACGAGCCGCTGATGCTTGCGCGCGCGATTCCGCGCGCGATCGTCGCGGTTTGTGAGGATCGGTACCTCGCGGGAACGCTAGCAGAGCGCCGGCTTGGCGCGACTGTCCATATCCTGGACGACGGGTTCCAGCACGTTGCCCTCGCGCGCGATCTCGACGTGCTCGTTACGGCTCCTGGCGACATCGGCAACGGACGCGTGCTGCCGTTCGGCCGCTTGCGTGAACCGCGCGATGCGGCGGCCCGCGCACACGTGGTCGTCGTGATGGGTGCGGATGCGGCGGCGGCGCGCAGCGAAGCCTGGACGCTGGGAATCAGTCAGTCGGTAGGTGCGGCCCGCGCGGCCTGCCCCGAGCGCGCGGTAGCGAGTCGAGGGGTGCTTGCCGTGGCCGGCATCGGCGATTCGCGACAGTTTTTCGACGGACTGCGCAGTGCCGGTTGGGACGTGCGCGGTACCAACGCGTTTGCCGATCACCATCGCTACACGCGTAAGGATCTCGACGCGATCGCGCGGGCGCTCCGCGCGGTCAACGGTGAGTTGGTCGTGACGACGGCCAAGGATCTGGTTCGGTTCGAAGCGCTCGGCGAGCTGCCGTTTCAGGTCTCAGCCGTTACGCTGTCGCTCCGCTTCGATCCGCCTGACGTGTTGTTCGCATCGATCGACGCCGCGCTCGCGCGCGCGAGGAATGCGGCGTGAGATACCGCATCGAATTTCTTGCCGTGGCGTCCGTACGGGCGCTGCTCAGTGTGCTGCCGCACGGCGCGGTTCGCGCACTCGGCGCGTCGGTCGGGCTCTCGTTCTACGCCCTCGACCGCGCGCATCGCCGGATCGCGGTCTCGAATCTCATGCAGGCGTTCCCGTTGCGCTCGGTGCAGGAATGCCGTGCCATCGCGCGCGGCGTGTTTGCCCACTTCGGGCGGTTGCTCTTCGAGATTCTGAAGTTCAGCACGCTGTCACCCGCGCAGATGATGCGACGCGTCGAGTTCGAGGGTGAGGACCGGGCGCGTCTCGCCTATGCGCAAGGCAAAGGGGTTCTGTTTTTCACTGGCCACTTTGGTTTCTGGGAACTTCATGCGCTCGTACACGGTCTGCGCCTGCGCCCGATCGGCGTGCTCGCGCGTGCTCTCGATAACCCGAATCTGAATCGGCTGCTCGAGCAGGTGCGCTCGAAGACCGGGAACTCGGTCATCTATCGTCAGGGCGCGGTGCGGCGCGTGTTGAAGACGCTGGCCGCCGGCGACGGCGTGGCACTGCTGATCGATCAACACATGCACAGCCCGGATGCGATCTGGGTCAACTTCTTCCAGCGTCCAGCGGCCACGACGTCCACGCTGGCGGCGCTCGCGCTGCGTACGGGCGCGCCGGTTGTGCCAGTGTTCGCGGTTCCGTTGCCGGCCGGACGATACCGCATGATTTACGAGCATCCCGTCGAGCCGCCCGCGAGCGACCGTCCCGACGCCATTCGCGAATTCACGCAACGGTGCACCGACGTGCTCGAGATGTACGTGCGCCGGCGTCCGGACTTGTGGTTGTGGATGCATCGACGGTGGAGGAAAGAAAACGATGAGGCAGGGGAGATCAGGGAAGAAGAGAACGAGGAGATCAGGGAGATCAGGGAGATCAGGGAAGAAGAGAACGGGGAGATCAGGGAGATCAGGGAGATCAGGGACGAAGAGAACGGGGAGATCAGGGAGATCAGGGAGATCAGGGACGAAGAGAACGGGGAGATCAGGGAGATCAGGGAGGAGCAGAACAGCGAGATCAAGGAGATCCGGGAGACATGATCGCCCGGCCGGACCGATTGGTGGTAGTCGCGCCGACCTGGCTAGGTGATGCCGTCATGGCGTTGCCGCTCGTCGCCGACCTTCACCGCGAATGGTCGGATACGCATCTCACGGTTGCGGGGAGACCGTCGGTTGCGGCGCTGTTCGCGATGGTTGACGAAGTGAACGACGTGATCGCGTTCGAGGGACGCGGTGGGATTGGAGCGGTTCGCGCGGCCGCAAGGAACGCACGGGCGCTGCGCTACGGCAACTTCGACGCGGCATTGCTGCTGCCGAATTCGTTTGTGTCGGCATGGATCGCGTTCAGCGCCGCGATTCCCGAGCGATGGGGGTTCCGCACCGACCTGCGCGGTCCGTTATTGACGCGCGCGCTGGCGCGGCCGGCGAAGAACGTGCACCAGGCCACGTATTATCAGACGCTCGCCTCGGAACTCGGCCTTGTACCGGGTCCGCCGTACGCGCGTGTAACCGTACGCGCCGACGCGCGCACGCGCGCCCACGCCCTGCTGGAGAGCGCAGGGATGGAGCGCGATGCCCGGTTTGTGGCCATGGCGCCGGGCGCTGCGTACGGACGCGCGAAGCAATGGTTGCCGGAGCGGTTTGCCGAACTCGCGCGCCTGCTCGCCGACGAACGCGGCCTGCGGTCGGTGGTGATTGGTTCGCGGGTCGACGCCGCTGTTTGCGCCGCCATCGCGTCCGGCGCAACGGGAGCCGTCGATCTCGCCGGCCGCACCGATCTGCCGACGCTTGCGGCGGTGCTGTCGCTGGCCGATGCGGTGGTGGCAAACGACTCGGGAGTCATGCACCTGGCCGCCGCGGTGGGCGCACGCGTGGTGGCAGTGTTTGGAGCCACGAACGAAAAGAAGACGGCGCCGCTGGCGTTTGCCGCCGATCGGCCGGCAGCCACAGTCGTCGCCACCAATGTCTGGTGCCGTCCGTGTATGTTGCGCGAGTGCCCGATTGATCATCGCTGCATGACCGGAATCCGGGCGCGCGACGTGTTTGACAAACTCTTATGAGACCAGCGGTATTTCTCGATCGCGACGGCACCATTCTGGACGAGCTCGGCTACGTCATGCCCTCGTCCACGATCACTATTTATCCCTGGAGTGCTGATGCGATTCGGTTGCTCAAACACGCCGGCTTCGTAGCGGTGATCATCACGAATCAGGGCGGCATCGGTCTCGGTCTCTACGATCACGCGTTTGTCGACGCCACTCACGACATGCTCACCCGGCGGTTTGCCGAGGCAGGCGCGGAGATCGACGGCTGGTATTACTGCCCCCACCATCCTGAAGCGGTTCTCGAGGAATACCGTGTCACGTGTGGTTGTCGCAAGCCCGCGCCGGGCATGCTGCACGACGCGGCGCGCGATCTCAATCTCGATCTCGAGCAGTCGTGGGTCGTCGGCGATCAATGGCGCGACGTGCAGCTCGCGCACGTCGCCGGCTGCCGGTCGGTGCTGGTGCGTACCGGCCACGGCATCCTTCAGGAATCATCGTGGCCGACTGACGTGGCGCCCCCGACAGCGACCTGCGACAACCTGATGGGCGCCGTGTCGCTGATTTTGGGCGAGTCGGCGGCGTCTTGATAACCTCAATGGCTGCGCATGCCTGATCTGGGCGGGTTGATCGATCGATTTGCCAGGACGCGGGTTCTCGTCTTCGGCGATTTGATCGCTGACGAATTTGTCTACGGCCGTGTCGCGCGCATTTCGCGCGAGGCGCCGGTCTTGATTCTCGAATACGACTCCACCGAGATCCTCCCCGGCGGGGCGGGCAATGCCGCCCACAATGCGGCGACGCTCGGCGCGCGCGTCTCGGTTGCCGGCATCGCCGGCCGCGACGAAGCCGGGCGGCGTCTGCTCGCAGCCTTGCCGCGTCGCGTCGACCGGGATGGCGTGATCAGGCCAGCCGATTACGTGACGCCGATCAAAACGCGCATCCTCGCCGGCGGGATTCACTCGGCGAAGCAGCAGGTCGTGCGCATCGATCGCCAGAACGAGGGCATCACCGATCGTCACCGTGCGGCGGTCGAACGCTCAGCATCGGGCGCGCTCGCGCGCGTCGATGCGCTGCTTGTCTCCGATTACGGGTCGGGACTGGTGCGCCCGGCGTTTGTCGCGGAGCTCGCGCGTGCCGCTCGGGCCTCGCGCCGGCGGATGCCGGTGCTGATCGATTCGCGCTACGCGCTGACCCGTTACAAAGGTCTTACCGCCTGCGCGCCCAACGAATCTGAAGTGGAGCACGTGCTCGGTGTGCGGATCAACGACAATATGCGCGTGCTCGAGCGCGCCGGGCGGACGCTGCTCGATCGCACGCGGATGCAGAGCGTGCTGATCACGCGCGGCAGCCGCGGCATGGCGTTGTTCGAGGCGAACAAGCCTACCGTGCACATCCCGATTTACGGGTCCGACCAGATCGCCGATGTCACTGGTGCCGGCGATACCGTGATGGCCACGATGACGCTGGCGCTTGCGGCCGGCGGCACCTTCGAAGACGCGGCGCGCCTCGCCAATTACGCCGGCGGGCTGGTCGTCATGAAGCGGGGCACGGCTACCGTCACCGTATCCGAGTTGCGCCGCACGCTGGGATGACTGCATTTCCGGCCCTCATCGCGTCAGCGAGTCTCACCTTTCTCACCTCCGCGGCGAGTACCGTGATCGTCCGGTCGATTGCGCGGCGCCGCGCCTGGCTCGCGCCGCCGCGGGCCGATCGCTGGCATCGGGAGCCGACGGCGCTGTTTGGCGGGATCGCCATCTATCTTGCCTTTACCGCCGGACTCGTCGTGTTCGTTTCCCCATCGCGCGCGTTGACGGGGCTGCTGCTGTTGACGACCGTGATGTTTGTCACCGGACTCATCGATGACATTCGCGAGCTCAAACCGCAAAGCAAGCTGGTAGTGCAACTCACCTGCGGTCTGCTGCTGTACACATCGGGCTATCACTTCAACGACGCGATCCCGTGGTGGATCGATCTCGGGTTCGTCGTCTTTTGGGTGGTGGCGATCACCAACGCGATGAATCTTCTCGACAACATGAACGGGCTGGCGGCGGGCACCGCCGTCATCGCCGGCGTGTTTCGCCTGCTGCTGTATCTGCGCACCGACAATCCTGACGGAGCGGTCGCATCAGCCGTGTTCGTTGGCGCTGTGGCCGGATTCCTCATTTTCAATTTTCCTCGCGCCACCGTGTTCATGGGCGACAGCGGCAGCTTCACCATCGGGTTTGCCCTCGCCGCGCTCAATCTCACGAGCAGCCAGGCCTTCACGAAAAGCGTATTTTCGGTGCTCCTCTTCCCGGTGCTGGTTCTCGCCATTCCGATTTTCGACACGGCGTTTGTGTCGGTGCTTCGCTATTTTTCCGGGCGCGCGGTCAGCCAGGGCGGGCGGGATCACACGTCGCATCGCCTGGTCGCGGTCGGACTGAGCGAATCAGCCGCGGTGATCATCCTCTGGGCGATCTCGATCGCGGCCGGCACGATCGCCTATGTGCTCTACGAGGTCGGGTTCTCGTACGCCTGGTTTGTCGGCGCGCTGCTCGTCCTCGGTTTGGTGCTGTTCGGCGTGGTGCTCGGCCGGGTCCGCGTCTATGCCGAAGACGATCCAGGCGCCGCCAAAGGCGCCGGCTTTCTGCTTCCGTCCGAGGTGCTTTACAAGCGCCAGTCGCTGTGGGTGATTCTCGATTTGCTCACGATTGTGCTGGCCCTGTACGCCTCGGCGCTGCTCGTCGCCGATCCCGCGGCCAATGCCGGCACGTTGTTCGAGGCCGGACGCCTCGCGCCGGTGACCGTTGGCGTGGTGCTGCTCACGCTGTTTGCGCGCGGGTTGTATCGCGTGGACTGGCAGGACATGGGCGTGCGCGAAGTGCGGACGATTGTCGCAGGCGCTGCGATGGGTCTGGCGGCGACCTGGCTGCTCGATACCACGATCTTTCGCACCGATCGGCTTGGACCGCGCCTGCTCGTCGCCGCGTGGGGCGCGATGGTGATCGCACTGGGCGGCACACGAGTGTTCGTGCGCACGCTCGACGAGAAGATTCGCGGGTGGGCGCCGCAAAAACCTGGTGAGTGATGGGAGAAGTGCTGGATCGCGATCGGCTGGTGGAGCAGGTGGCGCGCAATCGCGCGCGTGGCCTGACGCATGCCTTTGCCAATGGCGGATTCGATCTGCTCCATGTCGGCCACGTGCGGTATCTCGAAGCCGCCCGCCGCGAAGCCGATCGCCTGATTGTCGCGATCAACGACGATGCGTCGGTGCGCGCGCTGAAGGGACCGA
>JBKPAJ010000101.1:0-34360 GCA_046726375.1 Acidobacteriota bacterium | reverse complement strand
TACGCCGATCCGCACAACCTGGTGTTCGGCGGCGAGCTCGATCCCGGCAACCACGCGCTACCCGGCAAGGACGGCACGCTGCGACCGGTGCACGACGTTGGCCTGCCGATCGTGTTCGCGCCGTATTACGCCGCCGCATATTGGGCGGCGCAGCAGGCTGGCGCGCATCTTCCGCCGCGGCTCCTGCAGCGCGCAAAGCTCAATCAAACCGTCATCCTGCGACACCTTTTGAGTTTCGCGATGATCGCGCTCACGGCATGGATCGCCATGCAGCTGTTCACGGTGTTCGACGCGATCTCGCGGCGTCCGGCGCGCGCCGCGTGGTGGGCGGCGCTCTTCGTGCTCACACCGCCGCTCCTCTCGCACTCGTTCTTGTTCTTCACCGAAATCCTGTCCGCGGCGATCACGCTGTGGATTGTTCGGAGCATGTTGCGCTCACCCGTCCCGCGTACGGTTGCGGCGGTCGCCGGCGGCGCAACCGGTCTGTTATTCCTGATCCATGCGCGCAACGCGGGACTCGTCATCGGTCTCGGCGCGATCGCGGTCTGGCAATGGTTCCGTCGCGATCGGATCGCGTTGGGACTCTTTGCCGCGTGTGCAGCGGCGGCGCTGGCCGTTCGAACGGCGGTGACGTTTCACTTTTGGGGAACCTGGCTCACCACACCAATCGCATGGTTTGGTTCCGCGCCGGGCGGCGTCGCGTGGATCACCGAGCTCTTGACGCGCCTGCTCGGATGGCTGTTCGATCCGGAGCACGGTCTGCTGCCCTACGCGCCGATTTACGCGCTGCTTCCGTTTGGATGGGTGGCGCTCTATCGCAAAGACCGCGCGCTCGCGATCGCGCTCACCCTTGTCGCCGTGGCCTACGTTGGCTGCATGGCGATGCCCAGCATCAATCCGCATGGCTGGCGCGGCGGCTGGTCGCCCGCCGCCCGCTTCCTGGTGCCAATCGTGCCGCTGCTGGCAATCGCGATATTCGCCTACGCGGGCACATCCCCCAAACCGAACGTGCCAGTCGCAGCTCTCCTCGCCATACAAATCGCCGCCAACGTATTCTTCTGGCAACACCCCAAACTCCTTTGGAATGACGGCGATGGCGTCAGCGCCGTGGCTTTGTATGCGCGAGGCGCCGAGATGAAGTAACGACCGCGGCGTCCAAGGACGGGGACGCTAGTGCTTGTCGAGCTGTTCCCCGCACCACGCACGTTGTACTCGGCCGAGATTCCTGCGCTCTATCGAACCATCGCGGCCGATCCGCGCGCCGTGCGCGTCGTCGAGCTCCCCTTTGGCTTGCGCGACGGCGTCTCGAGTGCGGGCAATTTCAGCGCGCGATATCAGTATTACCAGACGCTGCACGGCAAGAGGTTGATAGGCGGCTATCTTTCACGAATTTCGAAGAAGCGTCTCGCCGCCATGCGCGCGCAGCCGACTCTCGACGCGCTTCTGACACTCAGCGAAGGGCAAGCGCTCGCACCGGAACACGCGGGGCGCATCCGCGAACGCGCACCAGGGTTTCTCCGCCGCGCGAGCGTCGGTTACGTCGTCATCGACCAAGCGGCCGCTCCACGCGTCCTCGCTGACTTCGTGATCGAAGCCTGGCGACTCGAGGAGATTGAGCGCTCCGGCAATCTGACTCTCTATCGCCCTGTTCTTGGCCTGCGTTAGTTCCGCAGTGAGCCTGCCCTCCGGCCCTCCTGCTGATATCCTCCCTTCATGAGGGGCGCGTTTGCCGCCATCTTTGCAGCGTCCGGAGCGGCGGCGCTGGTCTACGAAGTGACGTGGACGAGACTGCTCACGCTGCAGCTGGGTCACGGCGTCGCAGCGGCAAGCACCGTGCTCGCCGCGTTCATGGGCGGATTGGCGGCAGGATCGGCCCTCGGTGGGCGTATCGGCGCGTGCGTGAGTCCTCCACGCGCGCTGCAGATCTATGCCTGCCTGGAATTAGCTATCGCGTTCCTCGCGCTGGTTCTGCCCTTCGAGTTGCGCGCGCTCGATCCGCTGTTGACCCGCGTCTATGCCGACGGCACGAGCGGCGCGCTGTTTGCGCTGTTCCGGTTCGGCGCCAGCCTGTTGCTGCTGTCTTTACCGGCAGCAGCGATGGGCGCGACCTTCCCCGTGGCCTCGCGCTGGTTCGTCAAGCAGGCCAGCCGCGCGGCGCGCGAAGCGGGCGCGCTCTACGCCGCCAACACCGTCGGTGCGGCGCTCGGCGCGTTGCTCACCGGGTTTGTTCTGCTGCCGGCGTTTGGCTTGAGTGGCGCAACGTGGATTGGCGTGGGCTTGAACATCGTGGCGGCCGCGGGTGCGTGGGCGCTGAGCACGAGGGTCGCGCCGCAGACGGGTTCGGCTGCGAACGTCAAACATGCCGCGAGCGTTCGCAAATCGCTGACGCGAACACAGACCGTGCCTCCGCAGCGCGCCCTCGCCGCAGCGGCCCTTGGCTTATCAGGATTCGCGTCGCTGACCTTGCAAATCGTCTGGACGCGCCTGCTCGCGCTCATCCTCGGTCCAACGACGTACGCGTTCAGCACGATCGTCGGAGTGTTTATTGCGGGAATCGCGATCGGCGCGGGGGTGGGTGCTCGGCTGGCGTCACGCGCGCGCCAACCGGCAGCTGGCCTCGCCGCGTGTCTGGCCGCGTCTGCCGGCTGCGCCGCGCTCGCGGCGGTCTTCATCGATCGTGAGCTGCTGTCACTGGCAGCCTTCGTCGCGCAGCCTGGGGTGACCTTCGACCAGGTACTCGTGCGTCAGGCGACGATGGCTGTAGGGCTGCTTGCGCCGATGACGATTGCGTTCGGAATCGCATTCCCTTTCGCGGTCGCGCTCGCCACGCGGCAGGACGAATCGGTGAGCGCTGACCTGGGCGTGATTTACGCGGTCAACACCGCCGGCGCCATCGCGGGTGCTCTGCTCAGCGGGTTTGCACTCATCTCGTGGTTCGGCCTGCACGGCACGATCCGGCTGATCACGATCGTGTCAGCGGCGGGCGCGCTCCTTGTGTTGTGGCTCGGTCGGGCGTCGGGCCGCGCGCGTACGCTCGGAGTTGGAGCGGCCCTGAGCGTCCTCGCGGTCGGTATTTGGCTGCCAGACTGGGATCGGCTGCTGCTGTCGAGCGGCGCCTACAAATACGCCGCCGCACTTCGCGGGCCCGATCTTTCGACGGCGCTCAAAGCCGGACGGTTGCTTTATTACCGGGAAGGCCCGTCCGGGACCGTCGCGGTAAGGCGCCTTACGGGATCGACATCGCTCGCGATCGATGGCAAGGTCGACGCGTCCAACTCCGGTGACATGCTCACGCAGCGGCTGCTCGCTCATGTGCCGCTGTTGCTCCATGAGAATCCAAAACGTGTTGCGATCCTTGGACTGGGCAGCGGCGTCACGCTTGGATCCGCGCTGACGCATCCGATCGACGCCGCCGACGTGCTCGAAATCTCTCCGGAAGTGGTCGAAGCGTCGCGCTTCTTCGACACTGAAAACCACGGTGCGCTGATGGACGCGCGCTCGCGGCTCATCCTCGGCGACGGCCGATCGCATCTGCTGCTCACGCGCGAAACGTACGACGTCATCGTCTCGGAGCCGTCGAATCCGTGGATGGCGGGCATCGCGTCGCTTTTCACCCGGGAGTTCTTCGCCGCCGCGCGCGAGCGGTTGGCGCCAGGCGGCCTGCTCTGTCAGTGGGCGCACACCTACGACATCAGCACCCACGATTTGAAGTCGATCGCCGCGACCTTCACGTCAGTCTTTCCGGACGGTACGCTCTGGCTGATCGGCGATGGCGACGTGTTGCTGATCGGATCGGATGCGCCAATCGAAGGCCGCTTGAGCGGCATGGCGACCGCATGGCAGCGGCCTCGCGTGGCCAAAGACCTGGCGAGTGTCGGAGTGAAGGAGCCGTTTCACCTGCTCTCGATGCTGGTGGCCGATGGTGACCGGCTGCGGGAGTGGACCAGGGGAGCGCCGATTCAAACGGATGATCGGGCGGAGCTGGAGTTTTCCGGCCCGCAAAGCATTTTTGGCCGCGCGCGCGACGACAACGCGACGCTGCTGCGCGAGCTGGCATCGCGTCCTGGCAGACCGCGAGTCGTCGAAAGCGTGGTCGCTGCCGCATCTCCCGCCGCGTGGCGCGATCGCGGGTGGATGCTGTTCGAGGCGGATGGCTTCCGCCCCGCGTATGACGATTTTCGTCGGGCCGTGGCGGGTGATCCACGCGATGCGCACGCGCTCGACGGGTTGCTGCGCGCGAGTGCCCCGGCCGAGCGGCAGACCGAAACACGCAACATGCTCACGCGTTTAGCCAACGATCCTGGAAATGGTCCCGCGAAAATCGCCTTGTCGCGGTTATTGGCGTCGGAAGGAGCCTACGACGAGGCCGCGGCGGTGGCGTTCAGCCTCGCGCAAGCGGACCCCGGGAACGTCGCCGCGCTCGAACAGCTCGCCTCAATCCTGTCGGACGCCGGCGACAAGGAACGCATGGCGCCAGTAGTGGCGCGGCTGCGCGCCGAAGCGCCCGACAGCGAGGCGACGCACTACTACAGCGCCGCGCTGCTGTTCATCGAAGGTCGCACCGATCTCGCGCTCCGGGAGGCGCGGGCGGTGATCGAGAAAAATCCCGGGCACGCCAAAGCGCAGAACATCGCCGGAGCGTGCCTGGCCAACCTGGGACAGCCCGATCAGGCTCGGGCCGCGTTTCAAGCGTCGATCGCTGCGGACCCCAAGGAATCGGCGACCTACACCAATCTCGCTATGCTCGAGCTCGAAACCGGCAACGCCGATCGCGCGGCGGAATACTTCGCCGAGGCGCTCACGATCGATCCCTCCTCCGAACCGGCTCGCGACGGGCTCGCGCGGGTACGATCGCGAGGGTAGGACGTCAATAGACACCCTCTGTCACCTAATGTCATCCAAAGTGACGAACTTTGATCCAACCAATCGAGATCTATTTGGTGACCGGCTGGCGTGAAGCCTTCAACGGTAGGGAAAACTTCATGATTCTGTCCGTCTCTACGCGTGTGCACGGCTAGTGCGTTCGGGCACCAAACTTGCTGTTGCCGACGCACCGAGGTCTAAAGAACGAATATGAGCGTGGTTCGACTGCTCGGCTTCTCGACGCTGGCCTGCGGATGCGTTGTCGGCCGTTATCGCGACGTGGGAAGTACTCGCGAAATCACATACGTCGAAGAGAAGGGCTCGGGCTGCGAGAGCGCGGCGCATCGGCGCAACCACACGGTTACGGCTGAGCGCGAGCGCTATGCGGCCGCGACGACGTCGCTTCACGCGTAATTCCTTCCGTGTCTTCCGGGGTTCGAGCGATCGCTCGCACCTGAACCCCTCTTGTACGCAACGGCGACAGCCGGGACAATCCCCACGTTGCGAATTCCGTACGATCTAGGCGGCCGCGGTCCACGAACCTGCTATATTCACTCGCATGAAAGGCGCGCTTCTCGTACTGGGCGCGGTGGCCGTTCTTGTTATCGCAGCCTTCCCCGGGGATGCTGCGGCACAGGGCAGCGCTGCTCCAGCGGCTCAAGCGCCTCCTCCTCCACCACCCGCGGTGAAGGAAGGGCAGCCGATGCCGGACTTCACGTTGTCGTACCTCGAACCCGCGCGCGACGGCGGCCGCCCCACTCCGACAACTCAGAAACTGTCCGATCTCAAGGGGAACGTTGTCGTGCTCGCGTTCTTCCCGGCGGCATTCTCACCGGGCTGAACGACCGAGATGTCCCGGTACCGGGACAATTACGCTCAGTTCAACGCGAACCAGGCTAAGGTGTTTGGCGTCAGCGTCGACTCGACCTGGGCGAATCTCGCCTTCCGCGAACAGATGAAGCTGGATTTCCCCCTGCTCAGCGATTCAAAGAAGGACTACACGCGCCAACTCGGAATTCTCGACGAGACTTCCGGCTTCGCGCGGCGGTTCACGTTTGTGATCGACGAAAACGGTGTGTTGCGGCACATCGACGCCGCACAGGCCGCTCTGGATCCCGCGGGCGCAATTGGGGCGTGTTCGCTGATCAAGAAAAAATAGCGAATCTGGAGATCTTGCGATTTGGAGATCTGGAGTTGATTTGGTGATACCTCCAAATCATCTCCAAATCTCAGCTTCGTAAGATCTCTAAATTCGTTTTTCAGTTGCTTTGCCTTGAACGCATCTCCTCCGCAGATGTAATCTGGGGTCCACCCTTGGACCTCCGCCAACTCGAAATTATCCGCGCCATCGCCGAGACGGGTTCGTTCACTGCCGCCGGCAACAAGCTGCACGTCTCGCAGTCGGCAATCAGCCGCCAGATTCTGCTGCTCGAAGACGAGCTCAAGGAGCCGGTGTTCCTGCGTGTCGGCCGCCGCATCCGGATCACGCCGGCCGGTGAATCGCTGCTCCAGCTCTCGCATCGCGTCTTTCAGGATCTGAAGGACACGATCGCCGGCATCACCGATAGCCAGGAGTCGCTGCGCGGGCAGATCCGGCTCCTGGGCGGAATGACGGTCTGCCTTTACGTGTTTCCGCCACTGCTGGCCGAAGTCAAACGCCAGCATCCCGACGTCGAGCTGAAGTTGATCACCGGCAGTTCCGAGCGATTGGTGCAGCACCTGCGCGCGGGCACCGGGGATCTCGCCTTTCTGACGCTGCCGGTCGATCAGCCCGATCTCGTGACCGTGCCGGTAATGCAGGAGGAGCTGATGGTGGTGACGGCGGCCAAGCATCCGCTCTCGCGCAAGCGCAAAATCCTATCGCAGGACCTGGTGCGTCAGCCATTCGTGCTGTTCGAGCCGGGGTCGAATACCCGCCGTGTGATCGACGAATTCTTCATGACCGCGCGCATCGAGCCGCAGATCGTCATGGAGACGGAGAACGTCGAGATCATCAAGGCCATGGTGCGCAACGGCATCGGCATCAGCATCATCCCGTTCCAGGCGGTCTCGCGTGACGTGGCCAGCGGCCATCTGTTTTGCGCGCGAATCGAAGGGCGCTCGCTCGGGCGCGAGACCGGGTGGGTGTATCCGAAGATGAGCCGCACTCCGCGGGCGGTACAGGAGGTGATTCACGCCTTCGACCGCGTCCGGCCGAGACTGCGCCTGGCGCCTTAGGAGTTACAAGTTACAAGTTCAAAGTTCAAAGTTTGTGGGCAAGTTTTGCAGTGAGCTGGGAAGTTCCCACACTTTGAACTTTGAATCTTGGACTTAACTATGAGCGAGGCTCATATATCCGATTCGATCATTCTATTTTTCGATGACGCGCGGCCTGCTACGATCCAATCGCAGAGGCAATCCCAATGCACGACCGCGAACACGTGATCTCAGTGGTGCTCACCGACGAGGAGTGGAGAGCGTTTCTCCAGGCGCAGCCCGAGCCCGTCACCTGGATCCGTGAGCGTATTCAGGAGCGTATCAACGCCGATCGCCGTCCCGCGGAAGCACAGAAAGCGGAACCCGCATCGGTCGCCTAACGGAGCACCTTGCAGTCATCTGGCGATGTCGCGACGTGGCGATGTCGCGACATCGAACATGGCTGCTTCACTTCCCCGCCTGCGGCCGCTTCAGGCTGTACGACGTGCGTGACCACGCGTTCAACCCCGGCTTCTTTACCTTGATCTCAATCCGGCGCGTCCGCTTGGTCGGGTCGGGGTTCGACGAGTAATAGCCGAGCACGTAATAGTCGCTTGTCTCGTTGTCGATGCGCTTGAGCGCTTTGCTGAAGTCGTTTTGGTTAACGACCGCGATCCCGCCGGTCTCCTCGGCGAGCACGCGCAGGCTGTCCTGCGACTTGCGCACGTACTCGTTGTATTCCACTGGATCGAGCTGCTCGTCGAGATCGGCGCCGGCGACGAGCCCGCGCGGGTCGATGGTGTAAATCGTCGCGTTGGCGCGGTTAGCCGTGCGCGTGATCTCCGCGAGCTCGCGCGCGAGATCGGCGTCGGCAAACTGAGCACCCTGATTGAAGCGCTGGCGATCGGCTTCCCCTTCCTCGCGCGTCTGGCCGAAGCGGCCGCCAAACACCGGATCCTCGCCCAGGCGGGCTTTGTTGAACGGGTCGAAATCGTAGCCGTTGCTCACCCAGATGACCGCCTTCCTGCGATTCCCAATCCGTTCGATCTGCGTCAGGATGTCGTACGCCGTGGAAAACGCGACATGCGCGCGGTAGCGCACTTCGGTTGGCCCTTCCGCACCCTCCGGCCCCTGAATAATGTCCGACGGCTTCAATCCATTGCCAGTGATCTTCTTGATCGCATCGTCGAGGATCTTGCGGTCGTAGGTCGGATCGATCGCAAGCGAGGACGGCCCGGTCGACACGATGGCAAACATGTCGCCTTCGTGGACGAGGGTATTGGAAACGCGCTTGAACAGATCGCGAATGCGTCCCGTGTTGCGGAAGTCGAGGTGCAGGTCGTCAACGATGATCAGGAAGATGCGGCCGGCCGCATCGTTCCGCGGCCGCGACGGCGGAAGGATGATGCCTTCCTGAGTCGGCGGCGGCGGTGGAGCGAGCAGGTTGTGCACGCGGCCGCCGTGCACCAGCGTGAACGCAGTGACCTGTTGCGGCACGCCGTCTTCGAAAACTTCGAAATCGTCTTTTGTGAGGTCGGCAACGAACTGATCCTGGGCGTTGCGCACGATCACGTCCATGTTGACGAGATCGATGTTGACCCTGAAGTCTGGCTGACGCTGGGCATCCGGCTTGGCTGCCGGAGCTTGCGCTGCGGGTTGCCCGGCAGGTGTTTGTGCCCCCAGCGCAACGCCGAGACCGAGGGCAAGGACGAGGCCGAGGCCCAGACGAAATCGGTGAAATCGCATGTTGCCAGTATAAGACGAAGGTGAGAAAGGGGAGATCAAGGAGTTCAGGGAGGAAAATGTGGCTTCGTCCCAATCTCCCTGATCTCCCTGATCTCGCTGTCCTCCATCCGGGTGATACGATCATTCGCCATGCGCATCGCCGTCGGTGCTGACCACGCGGGCTTCGAGTTGAAGCGGGATTTGGCCGGTGCTCTGGCCCAGCAGGGGCACGAAATTTTGGATCTCGGCACGCATTCGACCGCGCCGGTGGACTATCCCGACATTGCGGAAGCCGTTGCCACCGCCATCCGCAACGGTCAGGTCGACCGCGGGATCATCGTCTGCGGCAGCGGCGCCGGCGTGGCCGTGGCGGCCTGCAAGTTTCCGGGCGTCCGCGCCGCGGTATGCCACGACTGCTACACCGCGCGCCAGGCGGTCGAGCACGACGACGTGAACGTGATGTGTCTCGGCGCGCGGGTGATTGGTGCCGCACTGGCGCGAACACTCGTTGAAACATTTCTCTCCGCCGGCTTCAAACCAGAAGAGCGCCATTTGCGCCGCGTGGCCATGATCGAAGCCATCGAATCCAGATTCACCCGCGAGTAGTGGTACGACCTTCCGAAGAGAGCTTCGATCAGAAGCTTCCGTCAGCCCGTAACGCACTCACGATCGTCATAGTGCTCGCCGCGGCCGCGGCACTGCTCGTGTTCGGGCGCGGCATGGCGGCGCGCTTGCCCCAGTTCGCCGCCTGGGTCAAAAGTCTCGGTCTTTGGGGACCCTTGGCGTTCGTCGCCGGTTATGGCGTAGCGGCGGTCGTGCTCGCCCCCGCGTTTCTTCTCACGATAACCGCTGGCGCGATCTGGGGATTCATGGGTGTCCTCTATGTGATGGTCGGCGCGACGCTTGGCGCCGTACTCGCCTTTTTCACGTCGCGGTATTTCGTTCGTCAGCTCGTCCAGCACTACGTGGCCCGGCACCCGAAACTTGCGGCAATCGATCGCGCTGTGGAGACGGAAGGGTTTCGATTGATCCTTCTTCTTCGGCTTTCCCCTGTCGTGTCGTACGTTCTGCTCAACTACATCCTCGGCATCAGTCGCGTCCGCTTCCGGGATTATTTTGCCGGATCGATTGGGATGCTGCCGACTGTCGTGGCGTATGTGTATGCCGGGAAGGTCGCGGGCGATGTCGTCTTGCTCGCAGGCGGATCGGCGACACCGCGAGGAACGATCTGGTACGTATCGATCGCCCTGGGCCTGGCGGCGACGGTGGTGGCGACCGCGCTAATCACCCGGGCCGCGCGGAGGGCGATCGATCACGTGAATCTGGAGATCTAGAGATGTGGAGATTTGGAGCTAATTTGGAGATCTTTACGGAACCTCAATGCCTAGTTCGTTTGCGGCGAGCGATGACCCGCAACTGTTAATCGCGCGCAGCCGTACGTAATACGTTCCAGGCGGCACGTTCGCAGCAACACCCGCGGACGTCGGATCGAGCGGGAAGATCGCGACGTCCGTAATACCCGGACCGCTCCCGACCTCGAGTTGCAGGCCCGTGAGACCACTCGGCACGGACCATGTCAGAGAGACGAGACGGCCGGTGCGGGAGAACGTCAATCCAGTTGGCGCAGGAGGTGGACCGGTGCATGGCGGCACGCCAACGCTAATCACCACTTCGTTGCTTGGGCCGCTCACACCGCCCGGTCCGATCGCGCGAATCCGCACGTAATACCTGCCGTCCGGCACGTTCGCCACCGAGAGCGACGTCGCAGTGGAACCGGTATCGAAATTCACGAGGTTTGTAAGACCGGACTGCGATCCGACTTCGATGCGGTACTGGGTTGCACCAGCGCTCCCGTTCCAAAGCAGCGACACGGTGCGGCCCGACATCCCGTGCGTAAGGTTGCTCGGCGCCGCCGGCGGAGGCACGTTGCGGACGATGCGAAGCACGCGTCCCGCTGATCCGTGAATCAGGATGTAAAGCTCGCCGGACAAATCGACAGCGAACGAAGAAATCGGACCGAGCGAACCGAGCTCCGCGGTGTGCTCGAGCACACCAGTCACAACCGCCCCTCCCCCTCCGTTCGGCGCCCACGATATCGAGAAAACACGTTGCGAGCCGAAGTCCGCCACGAAGAAGCGGCCCACGTACTGCGGCCCTAGCGCCCGCCCGCGATACACATAACCGCCAGTCACCGTCGTGCCAAGTGAGCGCGGGTAATCGAACAACGGATCGGTTAGCGGCGTAAAGGCGGGCGTCGTCGCGGGCACACCAGGCGTGTCGATGAAACCTTCGCGCAGCCGCCATCCGAAATTGCGGGCGCCGCTGCCGGCGGGCTCGTAGTTGACCTCCTCGCGCGTCGTCTGCCCCACGTCGCCGATGAACATCGCGCCGGTGCCGCCGTGCGCGGGGTTGTCGAAGGTGTAGCGCCATGGATTTCGCAAACCGAAGTCCCAGATCTCGCCGAGGGCCGGAATCGGATTGCCGTCGAGAAACGGGTTGTCGTCCGGGATGCGGTATCCGCGCGCATCGCTGTCAGGCACACTGACGTCTACTCTCAGCATCTTGCCCAGAAGCGTACTGGGATTCTGTGCGCGGTTCTGCGGATCGTTGCCGCTGCCGCCGTCGCCGAGGCCGATGTAAAGGTAACCGTCAGGGCCGAAAGCAAGATGGCCCCCGTTGTGATTGGCGTACGGCTGCAGGATAAACGGGTGCAGTTGGCCGTCTTCGTTGGGCCACACGAGATCGAAGCGCGACGAAGGATCGGCGACGAGCGGATTCGACCCGGATCGGCGAAAGCGCGCGATCACCGTATGCCCGTCCAGGTTCGTGAAGTTGAAGAACACCCGCTGCGAGAACACGTCAGGCGAAAACACCATGCCCAGCAGGCCGCGCTCACCCTCGGCGCTGATGACAGTCCGAATGTCGAGAAACGGGGTGCTCGAGATCATCCCGTTCTGCACGACATGCACGAGGCCGTTTTGCTGGACAGCGTACGAGATGCCGGGGATGACCGGATCCGGAACGTACGCAACGAGGTCGGTAAAGCCCGAGGCGACGAGTTCAGTGCGGAGCTGCGCCTGCGCCGGAAGGACACATATCGCGAGTAAAAACAGTAAAGTCAGTTTTTTCACTGCACTTCCCATGGGGCAGTTCAAAGTTACAAGTTCAAAGTTCAAAGTTCAAAGTGAGTTGTTCAAGTTGGCAAGTTGCCAAGTTGACTCTTGAACTTTCCACTTTCCAACTAACTTTGAACTTTGAACTTTGAACTTGTAACTTCCTCAGTGTGCCAGCAGTTCGCGCCGGAGAGAATCAAACAATGCGTCGGCGTGCTGCACGCCTTTGAGCACCTCGTCCGGGGTCACCCAATTGTCCGGGTTCAGACGTTCGGCGCGCGCTTCCCACGCCTCGCGCTGCGCGTGTTCGAGCGGGACGCGATGAATGCGCGCAATCACCTCCGCGTAGCGCGCGCGCAGGCGCGTGGCGATCTCGCGCCCCACGAGCTCCTCGAGCAGATCGTGCGCGCGTGGCGCCGGCGGCGTGCCTTCTTCGACCACTTCGTTTTCGAACCTGATCATCTCGCCGTTGCTGAAGACGGACTCAAGTGGCGCGGCAAGTTCCTCTTCGGGGCGCGCGGGCGGCAATCCTTCTTCTTCTTCTTCTTCTTCTTGCGCCGGCGCGGACGGCGCGCGCTGTTCCTCCTTCACGCCTGACGGCTGCTCGCGCGCTGGGCGCCGCTTTGGACGCAGCGGTCGCTCAATTTCAGGTTCCATGACCGCACCCACCTCGAGGATATGCGGCCAATCGAAGTCGACATCAGGGTGCTGCTCTTCGATCGTGCGGATCGCATCTTCGTCCAGCGCCGGACGCCCGACGCGCACGCCGGGTGCGCTGCGATACCAGTACAAGACGCGTGGAGGCTCACCGGGATGCGCGGCGTGCAGGAGAAAGGTGTTTTCGTACCCTCGGCGATCTCGCGTGAGCCGCAAAAACGGCATGGCACTTCCGGGGCAAGCGCTCGTGACGAACATTCGTGGCGGAACAATCGTCGCGACGCTCCTTCTATCGGCGTTTGCCTTTCTTTTTTGTCTTCGCGGCTTTCTTCGGCGCAGCTTTCCTGGCCGGCGCGGCCTTTTTCGCGACCGCCTTTCTCGCGGGCTTCCCAGGAGCGGCCGCCTTCTTTTCCGGTTTCTTTTCCGGCCTCTCCGCTTTGACGGGCGCTTTCAGGCGTGCCTGTTGCGATTCGGGCGCGCGATGCACCAGCGTGAACCGCACTTGATCCGCCGCCGTGTGATATGTCCAGATCTCAGACACATCGACCTGGTGTTCGGCACACAACCGCCGCGCGGTATCGAGCGAGTTTGGCGGCACGTAGAGCACGAACGGCGCGCGCAGGCGGCTGAACGGTCCCCACTCCGCCATCGCTTCGAGCGTGTTCACCGATTCACTCGTTTCGACTTCGACCGTGCCTTGCAGACGCCGTCCGCGCTCTTGACTGAAAAGCACAAGATCGGGATAGACAGCGAGATCGCCGGAGGTGACCGATGCGTTCTGTTCCGATGCCGGGTTGATGACGACGTCGAATTTCCGTTTGTAGCGAGCCTGCAAGAGGCGAATGATGCGGTCGTGCTCGAACTGCTCGCGGACCGGCCGCACGAGGATCGGGCTCACTGGACCTCCGGGGTCAGAAACAAACTCGATAATATAGCACGCATGATCGTGGCTTCCGGGCGCGAGAATCGGTTTCTGCGCGCATGCCGACGTCAGAGCGTGGACGCGACGCCGGTTTGGTTCATGCGTCAAGCAGGGCGCTACATGCAGGAATATCGTGCCCTCCGCCAGAAATACACACTTCTGCAGCTCTGTCGCACACCGGATCTCGCCACCGAAGTCACGTTGCAGCCGATACGGCGCATCGAAGTGGACGCGGCGATTCTGTTTTCCGACTTGCTGCTTCCGCTCGCGCCCATGGGCATCCCGTTCGATTTCGTGAAAGGCGAGGGACCTGCGATCGAAACGCCGATTCGCAGTGCCGCAGACATCGATCGCTTGAGAGTATTCGACCCGCGCGAGGCACTGCCGTACACGTTCGACGCCATCAGGGAAGTGAAACGCGAGCTCGATGGCAAAGTGCCGTTGATCGGGTTTGCAGGTGCGCCGTTCACGCTCGCCTCCTATGCGATCGAAGGCGGTCATTCGAACAACTTTGCTCTGACCAAGGCGCTGATGTATGCCGATCCGCACGCATGGCATCGCCTTGCCGATAAGCTCGCCACGATCGTGGCCGACTACTTGAGCGCGCAAATCGACGCCGGCGCCGACGCGATTCAGCTGTTCGACTCCTGGGTGGGCGCGCTCAACGCCGAGGACTATCGCGAGTTTGCGCTGCCGCACACGAAGAAGATTTTTGCCGCCATTCAGGGACGCCGCGTGCCCACGATTCATTTCGGCGTCAACACGGGATCGATTCTGCGCGACATGCGCGAAGCCGGTGGCGACGTCATCGGCGCGGACTGGCGCATTCCGCTGGACGAGGCCTGGGATCGCATTGGCATCGATCGCGGTGTGCAGGGCAACCTCGATCCCACCTTGCTCCTCGGTCCGCGCGAGCGGCTCTTTGCGGGCGCAGCCGACGTCCTGCGGCGGGCCTCGGGACGCCCAGGACATGTTTTCAATCTCGGTCACGGCATCCTTCCCTCGATTCCGCTCGAAAACGTGCAGGCGCTCGCTCGTTACGTGCACCAGACCTCCGCGCGTGCATGACGTCCTGATAGTCGGTGGAGGCATCGCGGGCCTGTCGGCGGCATGGGAGCTCGTCCAACGCGGCCTGCGGCCGCTCGTGCTCGAGCGCGAGGACCGGGCTGGCGGGGTGATTCGCACCGAGATCGTGGACGGCTTCGTCATCGATGCGGGCCCCGACGCGCTTCTGATTCAAAAACCGGCGGCGCTCGACTTATGTCGCGAACTTGGCCTTGGCGATCGCCTTTTCCCCACCCTGACACCTCGTTCCGCCTTCATCGTCCGCCGTGGCCGCCTCATCCCGTTGCCCGAAGCGTCCGTGCTTGGCATTCCGACGACAATCGGACCGTTCGTCACAACGCCGCTCTTTTCGCTGAGGGGCAAGGCGCGCATGGCAATGGAACTGCTCATCCCGCCGCGGCGCGACTCCGGCGACGAATCGATCGGCAGCTTCGTCGGACGACGATTCGGAAGCGAGGCCGTCACGTACCTGGCCGAACCGCTGCTGGCGGGGATTCATGCCGGCGACGTCAATCGCCTTTCGATGGTAGCTGCGTTTCCGCGCCTCGTGGAGGCAGAGCGCAGCCGCGGAAGCGTGCTGCGCGCGCTATCGTCGATGCGTGCGAAGGCTGGATCCTCGCACGGCGCCTTTATGTCGCTCCCTGGCGGCCTCGAGGAGATGGTGAATGCGTTGCTACAACGTCTCCCTGCTGGTACGGTTCGTACGGGAGCCAGTGTCGCGGCGATTCGCCGAGGCGGTCAGTACAACGTCTCGCTCGAATCCGGAGAATCGTTGTCGGCACGAGTCGTCATCGTCGCGGCCCCCGCATGGGTGGCGGCGCCGCTCCTGCAAGGAATCGATCCCGAGATTGCCGCGCTCGTTGAACAGGTGCGCTACGTCTCATCCGCCACTGTCGCAATCGGTCTTCGCCGCGATCAAGTCGGTCATCCGCTGCGGGGCTCCGGCTTTGTCGTACCCAAAGCGGAGCGCCACGTTGTCATGGCGGCGACGTGGGTGTCGTCGAAGTGGCCGCACCGCGCTCCGGACGGCCACGCGCTGTTGCGGGGCTTTGTGGGCGGCGTGCACGATCCGGCGATCGTCGATCAGAACGACGCCACCATTGGTTCGGCAGTGTTCGACGAACTGCGCGGCATGCTGCAGATTACTGGCGAGCCGAGACTCACGCACGTGTATCGCTGGCGTCGCGCGAGCGCACAACACGAGGTTGGCCATCTCGAGCGCATGGCTGAGATCGATCGTCGACTGTCGGCGTACCCTGGCTGCTATGTCACGGGGAGCGGGTTCCGCGGGACCGGAATCGCCGATTGTGTGTTCGACGGACGAGCGACTGCCGGGCGGGCGGCCGCGTTTCTCGAGAAGGTTTCGACATGAGATCGACGACGTTGTTGGTGGCCGCGCTTCTTGGCACGGCGGCCCAGGCGCAGGATGTGGAGGGTGTCCTCAAGCAGATCCGCGCCGCGGATAAAGGTCAGCTTGCGGTCTCTGAGGAAGACGGCCGTTTCCTGCGTCTGGTGGTCGCATCCACCGGCGCCAAGCGTGTTCTCGAGATCGGAGCGGCCAGCGGTTACAGCGCGATTTGGATGGGGCTCGGTTTGCGCGACACGGGCGGCAAACTCGTGACCATTGAGTACGACGCGACGCGCGCGAAAGAGGCCGCCGACAACGTGCGCCGCGCAGGGCTACAGGACGTGGTGCAGGTGATCGCGGGTGATGCGTTCACCGAGATTCCAAAGCTGCAAGGCAACTTCGACGTCGTCTTTCTCGACGCGTGGAAGCCGGACTACAAGAAATTCTTCGATCTCGTCTTTCCGAGGGTGACACCCGGAGGGTTGTTTCTCGCGCACAACGTCATCAACAAGAAGGGAGAGATGCGCGACTTCCTTTCAGCCATTCAACGTCACCCTGATGCGTTGAACTCAATCGTTTCCGCCGGATACGAGGGGATTTCCATCACATACAAGAAGCGGCATTAGCTCGTCATCTCGCGTGCAATGGTTTGCATCTCTGAGCCGGGCAGAGGTTCGCGCGTGAGTTCGAAACCGGTCGCTGTCGCTTGCTCGACTCTACTTCTCTTGCTCTTTGCCGCTGGCACGTCGCAAACCCATCAACCGGCCGGCGCGACGGTGGGGAGCGCAGTCATTTGGCGCGATCCTGGATCGGTCGAGACGCGCGACAGGTTCTGGGGAAACGGCCATGAGACCCGCTCGGGGCCCATTCCGATCGAACACGCGAAATGGTTTGCGGAGCTCGCGGGACAGCTTCGTCTGGAACAAGTGCGCGTGGCGTTTGAAACCGCTGCTGCGTTGCCGCAAGAGGCCGAAGCCTTTGTTCGTCGTGTGATCGAGAAAATCGACGAATTAAGGAACGCTGTACAATCGACCGCGTTCTAACGGATGCCGTCGCAGCCTATTCACATCATTGGAGTCCCTCTCGATCTCGGCGGCAACCGGCGCGGTACGGACATGGGGCCGTCGGCGTTCCGGATTGCAGGCGTGCGCGAGCAGCTTGCCAGCCTCAATCGAGTGGTCATCGACAAAGGCGATATCTCTTCGCCGATCCCCGAAATCAAAGGCGCAGGCGATCCGCGCAAAAGATATGTCAGAGACATCGCGCGCGTCTGCTTGAAGCTGTATCAAACCGCGCTCGCCTCGCTGGAGGAAGGCGCCATCCCAATCGTTCTCGGCGGCGATCACAGCCTCGCCGCTGGTTCGGTCGCGGCTGCGGCCGCCTTCTTACGCAAGACCGATAAGAAGCTGGGATTGATTTGGGTTGACGCGCACGGCGATATGAACACGCCCGACACGAGCGATTCGGGCAACGTGCACGGTATGCCGCTCGCGGCCCTGCTTGGCCCTGAGCCCGCGGAGCTTGCCCGCATTGGCGGCGACGGACCGGCCGTTCTTGCGGAGTTCACAGTGCTCGTCGGCATCCGCAACCTCGACGAAATGGAAAAGCGCCTGGTCAAGGAGTCACGCGTGCACGTGTTTACCATGAAGGATATCGATCGCCTCGGAATCTCGCAGGTCATGGAGCGCGCGATCGTCATCGCCGGCCGCGGTACGGGCGGAATCCATGTTTCTTTCGACATGGACGTCTGCGATCCGATCATCGCGCCTGGTGTCGGAACGGCCGTCAAGGGCGGCCTCGACTATCGCGAGGCGCACGTTGTCATGGAGATGGTGTCCGAAGCCGGCGGAATGATGTCGCTCGATTTGGTGGAAGTGAATCCGACGCTCGATTTGCGCAATACGACGGCGGAGCTTGGAACAGAGCTGGCGCTGTCGGCTATGGGTAAGCAGATCCTCTGAATTTGGAGATCTCGCGATGTGGAGATTTGGAGAAAATCTGGAGATTTGAAAATTTGGAAATCTGAAGATTTAAGAATCTCGAGATTTACTCCAAATCTCCACATCTCCACATCTCCAAATCTCCACGTTCAGTGGCTGCCCCTGGCCTGCTCGAGCATGTCTTCGAGCGTGTCCATCAGCATGATCAGCGAATATGGCTTTTCGACGAGGCGGGTGCGCGGGCGGATCACTTCGAGGTCGGCTGATTCCGACCGCAGTCCCGAAAAGATGATGACGGGAACGTCGGGTGGCATCGACACGACGACCTCGCGGCCCGAGCCGCGCTTCAAGCGAAGATCGACAATAGCGGCATCAGGATGATGCTGTCGAATCGCGTCCAGGCCCTCATCCGCTGTTTCGGCAGTCACCACGTTGTATTGCCGCATCTGCAGAAATTTCACGAGCGGCTGACGCACGGCACTATCGTCTTCGACAACCAGCACCGTTGGCGAAGCAGGTTCCACGCGCCGATTATCGTCCAGTGACGCTCCGGAGTCCATCCCGGTAAACACTCCCCCGTCATACGGAATTTTCACGCTTCTTCTCAGCAGGTCGCCCGATTGGCGCACCCGCGTGCGAGACGCATCCTGTACGCGGAGATGATCAAGGAGGTCGGCCATGTTGAAACCTATAAAAGCTGGCGAGCGAGTGACTGGAGGCTTTTACTTCAACACTCACGACTGGACCATGCGTGTGGTGTCGCGTGGAGGCGAGATGCTGCCTGGTGGAGACGAGGCACGCTAACTCGCGTTTCCGATGGTGATGATGCTCGTGGCCGCGCGCGTCTTGAGCTTAGCGTTCGTGATCTTCCTGTCCTTTATCGGGCTGGCACTGATGGCGAAGGCCGTCGTCGACAAAGCCGCGATTCTGGTACACGACGCAAAGCACGCAGAGAACGACGTACAAGCCCGCGTCACGAAGTAGTGGTGCTCAGTCACACCGTAGTGGCGTGGCTTTCGCCCACACCGTCCGGACGCGAAGAGTGGGCCGTGCAATGGCCGGATCGAGCTCGACACCTGTTTGATGTGCCATGAAGACTCTTCCTCGAGACCACTCTCCCGAGCGGGGAGGTGCTGCGGCTGACAGTCGATCGTTCGACGTTTACGCATTCCACGCACGGCACACGGCAGTCATGTCTCGACTCCTGGAGGGGTCTCCGGCATGGGCGCGGCAGCCTTCATACTCGCTCTTGCAGGTTCGACCGCTCAACATCAGGTGTGCGGGGACTGTGTAACGAAACTGATCCGACGCAAGTCAACTGCCGCGGACGTCCGTCGATCGCGCGCCGATTTGGCAGAAAAGCGCGCGATGACGACGCGGACCTGCCCGCCGATGCCAGGATTCCGGCGGGCGGCTATTACAATACAAAGGTCTGGGGCCGCTAGCTCAGTGGTAGAGCATCTGACTTTTAATCAGAGGGTCGTTGGTTCGATCCCAACGCGGCCCATCAACCTTCGCTCTGGTTGCTGTGAAGGCTGCTCACCATAGCGTCGCGAAGCGACGCGACGGTGGGCCGTCGCACTTCCAGAACTCCGGTTGGCAAGCCATTCGACCTTCTACAGTCGAACGCGGCTTCTTTAATTACATGTCGCGCGGACCCCCCAGGTCCGCGATCGCGAAGGAGCTCAAATGCGTCGCATCGTCCTTTCCGCTGCTGCCCTGATTGCCGCAGTGTTCGTCAGTACGGCTTTCGCCCAGAAAACCAGCGAATTAGGCAAGGGTGGGGGCGGCAGCCCTCACGTTCGCACCGAGTGGACCATTGACGGCGCCAACATCGCCATCGAGTACGGCCGCCCGTTGCTGAAGGGTCGCACGCCTGGTAAAGACGTCGATCCGTACGAAGGCAAGGAATGGCGAACCGGCGCTGACGAGCAGACCACGTTGATCACCAACAAGGCGCTCAAGTTCGGCAATGTGTCGGTGCCGGCGGGCCGCTACGGGCTGCACACCATTCCCGTCAAGGGTCAGTGGCAGCTGATTGTCAGCAAGCGCGAGAAGGGCTGGGGCATCCCCTATCCTTCGGGCCAGGATCTCGGTCGCGTGCCCATGACCATGGGCAAGCCGGCGAGTCCCGCCGACCAACTCACGATCTCGATTGACGACACACCCGCGGGCGGCACGCTCCACATCGACTGGGGCGCGACGCGCGCGAGCATTCCTTTCACCGTTGGATAGCGTACTGACAGTCGATTCGTCCCGCGAGTGAATCAATGACAAACGCGTCGAAGCCGCCCTTCGTGTGTACGTTGCTCTGTGCTTTCCGATCGCCGCGCGCATGATGAAAGAGGGACACGCGGCCTTCGGTAAGGCGATGGAAGAGTTGAAGACGCCGTAGCCCCGCGTGGACCATGCGCGGCCTGTTCTCGTCGTTTTTTGCGTATTTCCTCACGACGGCCGGACTCGTCGCGCTTGGAGTTCTCGACTCGTCGGTCATTTTCTTTCTGCCGCTGGGGATCGACGTCGCGTTGATCATCCTGGCGGCCCGGCGCTCGGACCTGTTTTGGCTGTATACGCTCGCCGCCACGGCTGGTTCCGTCATCGGTGCCGCGCTGACATACTGGATAGGTCACAAGATCGGCGACGCGGGGCTTGTCCGCTTCATCAAGCCGTCACGGCTCAAACGCGTGCAGCAGCGCGTCAACCGTTCGGCGGCCGCGGCGGTTGCCGCGCTCGCCGTCATCCCGCCGCCCTTTCCGTTTACGGCGTTTGTGCTCACCAGCGGCGCTTTCAAGCTCGATCGCTGGCGCTTCTTCTCGACATTGGCCGGAGTGCGTCTGCTTCGCTTCGGCATCGAAGCGGCACTTGCCGCACGGTTCGGACGTGGACTGCTCGCCTGGATGGATTCAACCGCGTTCGAAGTTGTGGTTGCCCTCATCATCACCCTGGCAATCATCGGCACGCTGATCTCGGCGATTGCGTTTTCTAGAGGCGCTCGCGCCGATCGCGGGCTGCCTGAGTGAGCATCGTCGGCGGCCTTCCCCGAATGAGCTACCGTGGGCGGTTTGCGCTCCGCTCGAGCTGCAACAATTCCCGCGTTGCGGCGTGCTGTGGCGCGGTGAGCACCCGATGCGGGTCGCCCTCTTCGACGACACATCCTCCCGCCAGTACGACTACGCGCGTCGCCGTATC
The DNA here is from genome assembly GCA_046726375.1 of Acidobacteriota bacterium. GTDB lineage: Bacteria > Acidobacteriota > Vicinamibacteria > Vicinamibacterales > UBA2999 > DASPWV01. Next base: position 13,363 of record JBKPAJ010000101.1, on the reverse strand, counting down.
GCGAACGAACTCGTCGTCATGAGATGTCATGATCAGCGTGCGTCCTTCCGACGCAAGCTGCCGAAGAGAGTCGCTCAACTCATTGCGTCTCGCCGGGTCGAGCGAGGCCGTCGGTTCGTCGAGCAGCAGCACCGGCGGATCCACCGCCAGCGCCCTCGCAATGGCGACGCGCTGCGCTTCGCCTCCAGAGAGCTCGCGCGGAAACGCCTTGGCGCGGTGGCCCACGCCGAGCTCGTCGAGCAAGTCCCGCGCTCGTCGTTCGGCCTCGACGCGCGGCTTGCGCTGGACGTGAACCGGGGCCAGGCAGATGTTGTCGAGCGCGGAGAGGTGCTCGAATAAAAAGTGGAACTGAAAGACCATGCCGACGCGCTGATGCAAGGCGTACCGCGCGCGGCGCGGGTCCATGCGTGCGCCGATGGTGGCCGTGTCCACGCGAATTTCGCCGGCGTCAAGCCGTTCGAGTCCGGCGATTGAGCGCAATGCCGTGGTTTTGCCGGAGCCGGACAGCCCCATGAGCGCCACCACTTCGCCACGCTCGACGGCGAGATCGATTCCGCACAGAATCTCGCGTGCGCCGCGAGCGAGACGAACGCCCCGTAACTGCACGAGACTCATTCGGACCCCGCCTTCCACTGCGCTTCCAGCCGGCGCGCGAGGTGCGCGAGCGGCAGCGAGAGCGCGAGATAGAGCGCCGCGCAAAGCGCGCCCGGTATCACCCAGCTGCCGATGTTGGCGGCGAAGATCTGCGTCTGCTTCGTCAACTCGACCACCGTGATTACCGACACCAGCGACGAATCCTTGAGCAGCGCCACAAAGTCGTTCATCATCGGCGCCAGCGCAATGCGAAGCGCCTGCGGCCCGCGGATCAGACGGAGGATCTGCAGCTCGCTGAACCCGAGAATCCGGCCTGCCTCGAGCTGACCTCGCGGGATCGCTTCGAGCGCGCTGCGGTAGATCTCGCTTTCGTACGCGGCGTAGTTCAGACCGAGACCGATGAGGGCGGCGACAAACGCCGGCAACAGGACAACGGCCGACAGGCCGTAATAGATCACGAAGAGCTGCAGCAGCACGGGTGTGCCGCGCATGACCTCGACATAAAAGGTCAACACACCTCGCGTGATGACGTTGCTATAGACCCGCCCGGCGGCAATGGCGATGCCGAGGGCGACTGCGACGGCCATGGCGAGGCACGAGAGCACGAGCGTGACGGCCGCGGCACGAAACAAGGCCGGCAGGTAGCGTTTGGTGAGCTCCCAGGCCGGCACACGCGCGCCTTCTGGCCGCAGATTCTGCGCAGGGGCCTGTCCCCTTTTCGGCTCCAGCGTACGTGAATCCGCAACGCTTGCGTACAACTGAGGCTGATCCTCGTTCCAGACGTTCCACTTTCGAAAAATCGCCTGGAGCCGGCCGTCGGCCATGCTCCGGCGAAGGACGTCGTTGACACGATCCCGGAGTTCCGTATTGTGCGGCGCGGTGATGATGACGTAGTGGCCGAGCTCAACCGCGTCAGGCTGCGTGTAGAGACCTTGGTTGCGCGTCATAGCGCGGGCGGCAAGGACGTTGTCGAGCAACACCGCATCGACGCGGCCGATCAGCGTATCGCTGTACGGATGCACGTCATCGTCGTACGACACCGGGATGATGCCGTGCGCGCGCTCGGCCCCGAGCAGGATGTCGTAGGCAATCGTGCCCCCGAGCGTGCCGACGCGGCGGCCGCGCAGATCGGCGAGCGTTCGATAGTTGTCGCGATCGGCTTCGCGAACGGTCAGCACCTCGCGAAAGCGGTAATACGGGATCGACGTGGCCACCGTCGCGCGCCGAGCCGGAGTGTCTTCGATCCCGCTCAGGCCGATGTCGAAATCGCCGCGCATGGCCGACTGATCGAGTGAGGTGAACGCGACCTGCACGAACTGTGGGCGCCGCCCGAGCTCGCGGGCGATCAACTCGGCGATTTCGACGTCGAAGCCAACAAGCTTTTGTGGATCGCTCGGGTCCGCTTCGACAAACGGCGCGCCGCCTTCGGCATCGCCGCCCCACCGGAGGGGCGCTTGCGCCTCTAACGGCGAGGCGAGGAGCAGCAACAGTAGAACGGAGTGGCGCCGGTGTAGCCGCGCGGAAGCGCCTCGTTTCAACGCAGCTCGGTCCACACTTCGCGTCTCACGAGATCGCGCAACTCCGTCGACCGCGTGCTGTTGGCTTTGCGCTGCGCGTCATCCGGCACCACGCGCGCGGTTGCCGCATCGAGTCCGGCGCTCAACTTCTCCACCGCCGCCATGTTTTTCAAACGGAAGATACGCAGGTGGGTCCAATCCGGGAGCGCACTATCCGGCCCGGGTGACGGCATGACGGTTCGGACCTCTTCGAACACGCCCGCGCGGCGCGCGTCCTCGTCAATCGGCACCGCCACTTTGGTGATGTAGTCGTTGTATTCCTGCGCGCGTCCGGGCCGCGCCCGCCAATAGTAGGCGACGAAGGCGGCCGGTTCCGATTGAAATGCAGTGGCTTCGCCGGCGAACAGGATCGCCAGCATGATCGCGCGGATCAGCATCAGTCCTCCAAGTGCAGGTAGCATACCCGGCTTGCTTGCAGGGCCGCAGAAATCCGCGTGCTATAGTTTTATGTTCGCCCACTGCGTCCCCATCGTCCAGAGGCCTAGGACGCCGGCCTTTCACGCCGGTAACGCGGGTTCGAATCCCGCTGGGGACGCTACCGCCTGGGAACCGCGAATTCCTTCGAAAAGTGCACGAGTGCTGGTCGGGATCCGGACGTCGAAGATCGGCGTGTTCTGATCGAGCCGCGGTGTCACCGTAATGCGGCCATCGAGTAAACGCTCGAGCACGGGCGCTTCGGTGACGTCCTGGCGCAGCATCGATCGCCAATCGGCGAATTGCGATCGCAACTGGGCTTCTAATTCTCGCTTGGAGGCACCACGTTGACGCGAGCGCGGCGATCGCGGGACCTGGGCTATCAAGAGCCGTCGCCGCTCCTGACGCGTTCTCAGGGCTTCGAGGACGGTGGGAATGTCGCTTCCGCCGGCTGCGGCGAGTGCGGTCAGCCGTTCCAATTCGCGATCGACCTTCGCGATCTCCCGCGCGATCTGGTCACCCTCGTCGCTCTCGCGTGTCTGGTCCGTTGTGTGGATGTCGATCGCCCGCGCGATTGACGCCTTGACCACGTTTGGCGCGAGAATGTCCTCTTCGATCGCCGAGAGCACCACATCATCGAGTGCGCTCAAACTGGGCTCCCAGTGGTTGCGACAGACACGCGTGCCGCGAGTCTTGTAGTACCAGCAGCCCATTCGCGGGTGCCTGACACGACGGTGTGGCGTCGTTTTCACCACCTCCACCAAGAATGACCGCTCGCTTGGTAATAGAGCACGCGTCGGTGCTCTAGCGTCAATCGCTCTAACGGTTACCCGAACTTCGAGGCTAAGCCAACTAGCGGACCGCTAGCCGCAGCGCAAATACAACCGCGCTCACAGCTTCCAAGACCGTGCAGGCCTGCGCGGCGACCAATAGGTTTGGCACCCACGCTGCCGTTATCTACGGCGCAAGCGAACAACCAATGATCGACATCAAAATGTGCTGCGCTGCCGAGTTCCGCCCATTCCAAGCCCAACTCGCTGTTAGAGGTTTCACCATGAGAAACGCCACGACGAGCTGAAGGGTCAGAAACGCAAGCGGCAGTATCAACGCACACAATAGTCCGCCAAGCCACCCGTAGATCGCAACCCCGAATCCGAATCCGATCATTCCCTCAATCAGTTGCACACTCATGAGACTGGAACTCCTTCTCTCTCACATATGGTCTGTTGAACGTTAGAGCAATGGGCACATCCGTCGCGCTCCGTAGTTTGTCAGAGCATCTTTGGAAGACGTCTGCGCGACCAGAAACCCGATGATCGCCGCCACGTTGCCGCAGACGTGCTTCGCGCAATCCGGGTCATGCCGATGCTCGATCTAGCCGGACGGCCATGAACGCCAGACCTGCGATCAGTTCAGTCATTCGCTCCCTTCCTCCGCCATCCCGGCGCGAGTCATTCCGGTGGGACGTCGGCCACTTCGACCAAGGCGAACACCGGCTGATTCACCGTGCGCCCGGCATAGCCCACGTGCACATCGGGATGTACACGCGGGCTCAGTTAACACCGTGGAGGCGAGAGAACGTCAAGATGCCATGAATCTAGGCCGTCTTCACACGAGCGCTGACGGTCACACCGTCCCGCTTTCGTCGGGCCATCTACGAGATGCTCCGTTCAAAGAGCCCGGTGGTGACCAGCACTCGGGTCGGCGACCTTACTTCTGCTTGCCTACGTTGTGGAGATGGTCCTTGAGCCGGTCGGCAATGCGCGATGCAACCTTCCGCGGTCCACCGCGTGCCAACGCGCCGAGCATGAGGCTGCGATCACCCGCTTCCTCGGCCCAGACCAGCTCGTTGGTCTTGGACACGATCGTCACCGACCCACCGGCCTTGTCCTTGTCGGCCGACAGCCAGCCCTCGTGCCACGAGCCCTTGCGCTCGGCCACCGCCCCGCTCATCACGAAGTCGGCTGCGTCCGCCGACATGACGAGCTGCACCGGGACCTTCTTCTTCATGATCTCGGCGACCAGGAACCCATCCAGCCCGCCGTCCATCTTGTCGACGTAGAGCTTCACGCCGGGCGCGAACCGCACCGCCGTCGGAGCTGCCGGCTCCTGTGCCCATACCGTTCCCGCCATCGTCAACACCACCGCCGTCATCACCGTCGTCATCGCCTTCTTCACTGTCGTTGTCCTTTCACACGAGTTATGAGTTCCAAGTTCGGTAGAAAGCTGTTTGCCTCCCATCGCACGGCGTCGCCCATAAGGAACCGGGCACTGCCATAAGCGGCGAATCATCTCCCGACCCGGCGATGGCCCGTTCACACTGACCCGGTACCGTTCCCCGGCTGTCCCTTGCAGGCTGCCTTCTGTATCGCTTTATCCGAGTGCCCAGTCCCGTCTGTGCATTGACCGTTCCGGCCGCGGCACCTGTGGGAATCGCCAAAACACTGGCGATTTTGGGCCCACCGCAGGGAGTCATCGTTGTGGATGGCGATATGTCGTCACCTGCCAACGTCAGATGACAGCCTCGATCGCGAGCGACGGCCGTGTGCTTAGCGAGGCTGCGCTGGGCAGAACCTTCGCTAGAGTTCCGAGCACTCAGTTATGCGGCAACGCCGGTGAACACCATGTGGGTGAGATACAGATGTGGACTGTTTGTAGCAACAACCTGGTTCCAAACCGACATCGCGCGATTGGATAGATACCAGCAGCATCCAGCGACAAGTGCCAAGATTACGCGCGTGCTCGAAGTATCATGCGGGGCTATGGATCCGTTGCTGCGCGAGATCCAGCGCTTGCAGACGGAGCTCGGGACCAGACCATTCACAGACTTCGCCGGAACCTGGCACAAGCCGATCGCGCGCGCCTGGCGGCGGAAGCCTCACGCGATATCGCGCTCCGCCTCGCGGCGGGCGGTCCGCGGCGCTCGCTGGATCGGCCGGAAGATCCTGATGGCGAGGCCTCCGAGAGCCGAGACGGCCGGCGCCCCCGTCTCGGTGAAACTCACGCCGCGCGAGCACGTCTCTACCAGCTCGCGGCGCGCGCGCAGCACCAAACCCTCAGCCGAGTTTGTCCGCGACGCCGCGCTTACTGCCGCACACGACGTGCTCGACGACCCGGACGACCTGCCGAGGCACGCTGAGCCCGACCGTGCGAACAGTTGACAGCGCGGCTCGCCTCAGCCGACAGTGACAGCGTGTCTATCGGTTCAGCAAACTCGCGACCCGCGCAAGCTTCCTGAATTCGTCCTGTGGCGAATGACGAAGGACGGCCGCGCGATCGAAGCGCGCACACGGATCGTCCCGCTCGACGATGGGCGTCCCGAATTGCGGATCTTGGTCTTTAGGTCAGACGGCACGTTCGACGTTCTCTGGTCCGAGGTCGTGACCGACGGTCGCGACGTCAGCGAGCTCGCCCAACAGCAACAACGTGCCTGCGCGGCTGGACCCTGGCGTGTCGGTGGTGTTGCGGCGAACGGTTCGTCTGCGAGCATCCGGCGCGATCGTGGGCCGCACGATGAGTGCGCCGGTCCTGGCATACCGTGTCCGCCCTGTCAGGAATCCAGCGCGCGACCGGAGCGTGCGGCAAATTCAGCGCCGCCGGTGACAGCGACGCCCAAAATGATCCCGGCACGATACGGAGCGGGCACAATGGGGAACAGAAACGATGGCTGCGGCGGGCCCACAGGCCGGGATCCCCGCCGCTGCCTCTCCCAGGTCGACAATTCACTGCTGCTGTCTGCGCCGTCGTTTTACTAGTTCCCAACCGGCCACGATGGTCAGAACCGCAAACGCCAAATACGTAATTTCTCGCGGCACTGATACGCGCCGCACGATGTAGAAAACGACCATCGCCACTACGGCTCCAACCAGCACCGGTCCCCAATGTCGCCATCCGACTAGCGGATGGGCGAATAGAGCCATCACTAGCCAAAAAACTCCGAAACCGACCGGAGTCTCTGGCAAAAATCCTTGTACGAATGCCAACGCAAGTACTGCCGCAATGACGTAAAGCACCTTCGTAGAACGCGTCATGACCACGCCTCCACCAGGTTTGAGGGACCCCACGAGTATTGTCGAAATACTGCCGCGTCGTCGCAACAACAGCCATATGGGCGCCGGCGGCGTTTGGCCCCCGCCGCAGAGGACTTTACGATCCCACATCAAGTACAAGCCACGTGCGACCCACTTCCGGGAGGCTGGACGTCGATCGCGTCAACGTTGGACGAGGAAAACGACTGAGGCGTGCTTTACGCCGCACGCAGCGCACGCGCCAGCGCGGTGCCGCAACGATTGAAGCTCTCTGGGGACGTGCCACATCTTGTATTTCCGCTAAACCCTCAATCAGCCCCGTCTTGACGACGGCGTCCGCCTTGATGAAACCAGGCCGCGTGCTCTCGTCGTACAGCAAGAGCGGACCATCAAGCGACGGAGCAGCACACGGGCCACCTCGGGCTCCGACCGCAGCGTGCCCCTCCATTCGGCTGCCGGCCGGGTCAGCGCATCTCGCACTTTCTCGATGTTCGGCTGCTGCCCTGGCGTGTGCTACCTGACCTCGAGGCGCGCGATTTCCAGCTCGCGCTCGCGGATGCTCGGAGCGACGGTCTCGGCGGGCACACCCGCTGCGATAGAGCGCACAAGGTTCTCGACTTCACCGCGCAGGCGATCGCGGTCCGCCGTGAGGCGGGCAAGGTTGCCCGACCGCCTTGGTCCACCATCGCCAGCAGTTCTTCGATGAACTTCGTGCCGAGTATCTTGCGTCGACCATGTCCAGCACCACGTCGTCAGCGAAAGCCATCGGCAGCGTCAACGTGTTCGTGCAAGAGCTGGGCGCTTGCGGCGTGGTGTGGAGCAGACGTACACCTCCTTCGGAAACGTCAGCCCCTCGAATTGCCCGCCGCACGTTGGGCACACTAGGAGGCCACCCGTCAGCAGATACTTGCCCCACGCCTTCTCCGGCATCTTGCCGTTCTTTGCGCCGAGCGACGTGAGGTAGCGTGTGCGACGGTCAGTCCGTCGCGTATCGAGGCGAGCAGCCAGCTCAGAGTCTACGATGCGGAGCGATTCGTTGATGGCCAGTCGTGTCCACGTCTCCTCCGGTGTCTGAATTTGCGCCTTCTCACGAACACGCTCGTTGCGTGTCACGAGTCTGCCGACTTCGCGTCCGTAGGCGCTCGCCGTCTTGCCGTAGATAATCTCGCCACGATAGAGTGGGCGCTTGAGCACTTCGCGGATGGTCGAGACAGACCATCCGCTCGGCCGCCCCGCTGTGCCCGTGGAGACGGCGCCTTCATGATGAATCTCGGAGCCGAGTTCTCACAGGAGGAGCACGACAAGGTCCGGAAACCACACGCGGGCATCGCATCGCCGCAAGGCCGAGCCGGGCTTGGTGACCGGTGGCAAAGTGTTCGGCTACGACAACCAGCGCATCTCGAAAAGTCAGACGATGCGGGTTCCAAACGAGACTGAAGCGGCGGTCGTGCGGGACATCGTATGTCCGTTTCGCGAGGGGCGGGAGTGCCCGGACGATCCGTAGCCGCCTGCGTTTCCGACTGTTTGAACGCCGGCGCTGGGAATCTTTGCCCCTATACCGTGCATCGGGCGTCGATCCTACGGAGGTCGTTCGCGAGGCTTGAATCGAATTTGAAGTCCGCCGTTCTGCGACGGAATGCCACGTCCAGAATTGCGCTGTCAAGCAGCGCAACCAGAGAGACTTCGTGAAGGATGACGCCGTCCGTTGGCTGTCCTCGCTCGTGTCACTCGAAGCTGGCAGCATCGCGCCATGGCTCGTACGACGTGGCCGTAGCGCAGACCCGCAGGCCGTCGACTTCGCCGCACACGAGGGATGGCGCCGCTGCTTTGAATGCCGCTTCGAAGGCCGGGTGAACGACGTAGATCGAATCGTCGTGCACCTGTCCGGCAGTGACCGTGCGCCCCAGCTCGGCGCAATACGCCTGCCGCTCAGTCTCACTGAACCGGGCTACCTGACCCACGTTCATAGTCAGACCGTAGAGCCCGGCGAGATAGCCGGGCATCTCGAAGGTCACCGGTGCCGCGCCGCACTGGGCCGGATAGTAGAGCACGATGTGTCGATAGTGCGGAAGCGCGGCGGCCCACACGGGTGATCGCGGGGCGGCGGGCCAGACGTGAAAGGCGGCGCTCCTCGCCAAGGCACGCCGCCCGGAAATCGCAGGGCGAAGATCGGCGAGCTGCACCATCACGCCGAGGCACAGGACAACGGCCGCCACTCGCCGCGAGCATCGACACAGGATGGCGCCGATCGCAAGCGTGAGCGTCACATAGGCCCCCGGCCAGAAGAAGCGGCCTGCGGCAGCGAAGACCCCAAACCGATCCAGCGCGGGCGAGCTCCAGTCGACGAGCACGCGGTCGGCGAGGGTGACGCGCGGGGTCAGCGCATACGCGGTCATCATCGCGCTGATCAGGACCAGCGGCCAGATCCGTCCGATCGGGAGACGTCCGCCGATCAGACGGAGGGCGATACCGGCGACAACGACGGCAAGTATGCCGGCGCCGAAATACTGGAACCCCTCGAACGCTTGCCCAGCGCTGCCGATCGGGATCTCTGGGAGGAGCGCAGACCACCCCTGCGGCATCACGGGCCCCAGCAGGTTCATCGAGTACATCGCCATGCCGGTCCGCGTCATCGACGATCCGGTCACGATGAAGAGGCCCGACGTCCACCATCCGGCAAGGATAACGACGGCCATTGCGAACGCGACGGCGCCGGTGCTGGTAAGGTTCTCGCCACGGCCCTCGATGACAGAGCGCACGAGAAGCGCCGTCAGCAGCGCGGTTGTCATCACCGCCAGGTATGGATGGATCAGGCTGACGATCCCCGCCAGCACGAGGATTTGCGCGGTTGGCAACGGATGATCGGGACGCCACCGCAAATAGAGCCAAACGGCCCAGAGCAGCACCCACTGTGCACAGATCGCGGGATGTTCGGCGCGGTTGAGGAGCGCCGGCATCAGGACGAAGAGCGCAGCCGCCCCCAACGTCGCCACAGAGTCCCGCGTCCACAGATGCGCGATAAGTGCCCCGAAGTACCCTTGCAGCGAAAAACTGGCGAGCAGCCAGAGACCGAGGTACTGCATCGGCATCGGCAGCCAGGATGCGAACGTCTTAAGCGGGAGTGCGACGAGGGGAATCGAATCGGTAAAACCGATCGACGTGCCATTTGGCGCGTGGTAATAGCCGGACAGCAGGCCGGGGGGCCACGACCAGCGCTCGCCACGGAAGATGTGCCAGCCCAGGAAGTGGATGCGCCAGTCGAATTTCATCGTCCAGTCGACGTTCACTGGTGAGACGACCGCGGGACCTGCGACCCAGAGGAAGAACGACGCGCCGATCACGAGACCCAACAGGCGCACGAACACGGGCGCGGGCATGCGTGCGCGGAGCGTATCACGCGCGATTCCTGCTTGTGGAGGTCCACGGGAGAGCGGCCGCGCGATTCAGCACCCTCCGCTGGACGATGAGGTCGCGCTGCTGCGCGAGTACTACGAGTGCGATCGGATCACAGGGAAGGTGAGCGCACGCTGCTATGGGAGAGCGCAATGACCTCGCGATGACCCGAACGGATCTCGTCGCCGATCTGCGGCAGAGAATTCTCGACTGGGAAAAGGACGTAGACGCCGAGGCGAAAGGGCTGGCCAAAACAGCGCGACGCTGATTCAGCGCGGCCCAACCTGCGAGGCAGCCGGACCAACGTTGACTCAAAGTGGAGTGATGCGCACGATTGTTGGAGTCTTGTCGTGGTGTGCCGTGGATGCGGTGACGGGCATTCCCCCCCGATCCGACATCGATCGCGTCTGTGTCCATCTGATTCGAATCTTGCTGAGGACCAACACTTTCGGCATTCAGCTACCCGGCCCCTAATTAGTCCCATTGCGGTTGCACCGTTAGGACTGCCGCTTCAACGGGACGGCCAGGTGTAGACCTCGTACTCTTGGCCTTCTGTGCGTCGCTCGACTTTCACGGTAGATAGCAAAGTGTTGTCCGCCGAATACAACTGAAACTGATAGGTGCTGCCGAAGCCGATCCATGGAGCTTCTAGCGACCCACTCGGACCCGATGCAAATAGTTTCGGCTGACCGCCATCGACGGAAACGTACACATTGCCGTTTTGCCCGTCTCCGGTTGTCCAAGTTATCGTCGTAACTCCGAAGGCAGGTCCTGGCGGAACGGGATTCGGCGTTGCGGCGATCGATGCCCCAGCACTCGTTGCCGGAGCATGGCGCGGCACCGTCGCTGCCGTCTCGGTCGGATGCACCTCAGATGGGTCGATCGGCCGCATGATCGCAGCGAGCACATCGCGTGCCGGCCTCGAATACGCAATCACAAATTGCACACGTCGTAATCTGAGCTGCTCGGCAACTTTCTCGGCCGACCCGTTCAAAATGGAGGGGTTGTCCGCTTGCTGCAACGTCCATTGCGCGGTGTTTTGCACTGTCCAATCAGGTCTACGGTCATAGAGAACGACGTGAGGATTAACCGCGTGAATGAACAGGCTGTCCCAGATAACATCCTGCTCAGCCGGGCCACCGTGCCGGAGTTCGACGAGGATTTTGCTCCTGCCCGTACGGAATGGTTCGGTTTGCATCGTATGCCGCGACCAAACAATCAGGTCCACGATGCGATCGTTCGCCTGCAAGTGGTAGTCGAATGCTTGCGCCGTTCCGATGACCACCCACGTCACGGCCACCACGACCGTGCCGATTCGCGGAACACGCAGCCTTTCCGAAACCAGCGTGACGAAATACGCGCTGAATGGCACGAGGAGCCAAAACACGCTCGTCAGATTCCGTGCCGGTAAATTCTGCGCGACCGTCGACATGAATGTGAACGCCAAGAGAAACGCGCCGAGCAACAACACGTAGCGCCTGACGACCTGGTCACTCCGTACCCCAGCGGCAATACCTGGTAGCGCAAGGCCGACAGCGACAGGGGAGTTGCTCCAGAGCAATCGCAAATAAAGATCGAAGCCGCCTGTGGGACTCGTAGCTTTATAGACGCGCACGAAGGCAAGAGCATCGCCGAATACACGCCAATGCCACCAAAGCCACGCCGGGATGAATAAAGAGGACAAGGCGGCGCTCGATAACAGCACCAGTCGATGTTCGCTTCGAGCGGAGACAATCACACAAACACAGCAAAATAGTCCGACTACTATCCACGCTTCGAGTCGACACATGGAGGCCGCGAGAAAACCGATCGCTGCAGCAAGATTCAACGCCGGCCGGTCGTCACGATATGCGGAGATCCAGAAGAAGACGCCAAGCAGTAAGAAAAAATGGAAGATCGGTTCAGATAATCCAGATAGTCCCAGCCAGATGATCAATGGAGAGTACGCGGAGATGACGGCCGCGATCACGGGTACGTAAGGCTTCTGGGGGAATAACTTGCGTGCTATGCCGTAGACCAGCGGGATCGTCGCGATTGAGAAAATCGCATTGACTGTGGAGGAGACCGCTACTGGATCCTCGAAGACTCGTAGGACCAGTCCGTGGATCCAGATTCCAAGTGGCGGCCACACATTGCTGGGATCGTTGAAAAACGCTTTCCGACTCCAGGCGTGCGCAAACTCGATCCGACTGGCATCATCGCCGCTAAGCCAGAAGAACCCACCTTCTCGATTCCAAAGGAGCACGGCCAAAACGGCACGAGAGAGCATGAGCCCGCTGAGGGTGACGCTCGATCCGCTCCAGAAGATTTTCGTCAGCATGCCTGTTCCGCACGGACAACCGCAGCCGATAGATTCCTGGTGAACGCCGACTCATCCGATCGATCACGCAGAAAACGGCTGTCGGGCGGTATTCTAGTCAGGTTCGCGGGGAGGTTCTCATGCGGAAGCAGATACGGCTCGTAATCGTGCTCGTGATGGCGATCTGCACCGTGAGGATGGTCGCGGCGCAGATCACGAGTAATCCCATTCCCGCCCCGATTACGAAACGCGGACTGCAGGTCGAGATCAAGGACCTCGTGCGCCTTCCGGATACGCGCTCGATGCGTCCCGGCGATCAGGACGTGACGCCCTCAGGCTGGGCGCGTATCAGCTATGTGCGCGATCTTCCCGATGGCCGCCGCTTCGTCAATGATTCGCGCGGCTTGCTCTACGTCATCGACGCGAACAACCAGCCACAGGTGTACACGAACGTCGCCGCGGTGTTTCCGAATGCGGTCTACAACCGCCTGGAGAGCGGATTCATCTCATTCGCTTTTCATCCAGAGTTCGCGCGAAACGGCTTGTTCTACACCGTGCACGCTGAGCGCGGTCCGGGGAACCCAAGCACACCCGACTTCATCCCGCCCGGGTTCACTGAAAAAGACGTGACCTACCACAACATCATCACGGAATGGCACACGACAAACCCCGCGGCCAACACGTTTGCCGGCACACGACGAGAGCTCCTTCGCGAGGCTCACGTCGTCGCAAATCTCACGCACCCGATGGGCGCGGCGGAGTTCAATCCGGTCGCCAAGCCGGGCGATCCCGACTACGCATTGCTTTACACCAGCGGCAGCGATCATGGATTCAGCAACGGTGGTGGCCCAAACGCGAATACGGCGAGCCAAACGCAGCGCCTGGACTCGATCATCACGGCCATCCTGCGGTTCGATCCGCGCAGTCCGAAAGCAACGGGCGGGCTGAAGGGCCTCGGAGATTACACGGTTCCGATGACGAATAAGTTCGCGTCAGACGGCGACCCGAAAACGCTCGGCGAGATCTACGCGTACGGTTTCCGGAACGCCCACCGCCTC
>JBKPAJ010000100.1:0-15034 GCA_046726375.1 Acidobacteriota bacterium | reverse complement strand
GCGAGTAGCCTCATCAATGGCCGCGGGCCGGTCGTATCGTCACTCCGGAGCGCCGCGCGATCGAAGGTATTCCGCGATTGCCGGTTTTTTACAGTAGACGGCCCATGCGAGCGGCGTGCCGCGGTAAATCGTGTCCTTGATGTCCAGGCGTGCGCCGCGCGCGACGAGCAGGCGCACGACCTCGTCATGGCCGGCACTGATCGCCTGATGCAACGGCGTGGAGTGTGCGTGAAAGCCGTCTGGGTTGTAGCGGTTCGGATCTTCGCCTGCCTCGAGCAGCAACTCCACGGCTTTCACATGCCCGTGCTGGGCCGCGAGCGCGAGGGCGATCTGTTTCGTCTCGCTATCAGCGTGCCGGAGCAGCCGCGTGACGGCCTCAGCACGGCCCAGACCCGCTGCGGCGGCGACGTTCTCAACCAGCGCGCCGCGTTTCGCGAGCGTGTTCGCGGTTTCCAGGTAACCGAACGCCAGCGCCGTCATAAGCGGTGACTGCCACTTGGTGCCGGGGCCTTCGTCGAGCGCCGCGCCGAAATCGAGCAGGGTCTCGGCGAGCGCGGCCTGAAGGCCAGCCTTCGCCGGGTGACAACTGGACACGAGCATGCCCATGGTCGTGCACTTGTTCTCGTACATGTCGGCGAGCGCATCGACCTCAGCGCCGGCATCGAGCAGCGTCTTTGCGACGTCGAGCGCGTTCGCTGGAGTCCGCTGCCGGACGTCCTCGACGCCGTTCGCGGCGACATAGTGCAGCAGTGTGGCGTGATGTCTTCGAGCCGAGCGCGCGTGCACAAGCTCAGGGTGCGCTTCCAGCATCGAGCGAAGCACCGCCAAGTTGCCAGAGACGACGGCTTCGGCCGCTTCCTCGAAACGGGTGACCTCCGGCACGGTTTGAACCGCGACGCTGAAGTTCAGTAAGTCGGCCCAGGTTGCGAAGTGATGCTGGCTGGCCACGACGAGCTGTGCGTCAGCCAAGTCGAGGGTGGCGGGATCGACGTCGGTCACCGTCTTGCCGCGAAAGCGCGGATGCTCCCATTTGAATCTCCACAGCGCTTTGTTGTCGTGCGAGCGGACGGCGTCGTAGAGCGCCTGCGCCTGACGCGCATAATCGTCGGCCTCGGCAAGGTACGAACGGTCGGCGACGTGATCTGAGCCCATCGTTGCAGTGCGCGTTACTCGGCGAGGAGATCCACGATTTTGCACACAGGCCTCGACGAGAGGAGGTGTTCGAAGCTTGCTACGACGCAAAGAATAGCAACAATCCAGAGCGTCCCGTGCGGCCGGCATATGCCGAACTGAGCGATAGCGCCGTCCAGCGCCAACGTCGCGGCAACGCGCCTCAACGGTGTTCCCCACGACAGCTTGTCCTGCCAGCTGTCGCTGTAAGTGAGAGCGGCGCCGGAATGTACGCAGGAGACGCGGGCCGGCGGTCGCCTTGTGGAACATATGGAAGCAACCGGAAACTCAACGATTTGCCGCATCACCGCGGGCAATTGAATCTTCATCGATTCACAACTGTCGAATGGAAACGAAGTTGACGCTGGTCTGCTCGATGTTCGGGTTCGCGCTCACGATCACGACGCGGGCGGGTGTCGGAAGAACGCCGCGGCTGCGCAGCGTCTCGACCACTCGCCGTGTGACGAGATCAGCGTCGCCGTTCAACTGGTCGATTACGGGATTCACTCCCCACCACAAGCACAGTCGTCGAGCCACTTCGTCCTTGTTGGTTGCCGCGTAGATCGGCGCCTGCGGATGGCGGGCCGCCAGCACACGGGCGGTACGCCCTTCGCGGGTGAGCGCCACGATGACGTCCGCGCCGCCGCGAGCGGCAAGCGTGACTGCGGCGTCGCAGAGGGGGGGGAGGTGATCAGGCCGTTCCACAGTCGGACTCGGAATCGACCAGATCGGCGGTGTCGCCTCGGCGTGCCGAATGATGCTCGCCAGGACTTCGACGGCACGTACGGGATACGCACCGACCGCCGTTTCGCCCGACAACATGATCGCGTCGGCTCCGGCGTCCACCGCGCCGGCCGCATCGGACACCTCCGCTCGCGTCGGACGCGACTCGGTGACCATCGATTCGAGCACCTGCGTGGCGACGATCACTGGCACGCCGCGCTCGCGTCCGACACGCAACACCTCTTTCTGAACGCGTGGCACTTCCTCCAGCGGCAACTCCAACCCGAGATCGCCGCGCGCCACCATTAACGCATCAGACGCGGCCGCAATGTCGGACAGGCAGCGGATAGCCTCGGGTCGCTCCACCTTCGCCACAATCGGGACGCGAAAGCGGCCCATGTCCGCGGTCACGAGCCGCGCGCGCACAACGTCCTTCGCGGACTGCACGAAACTCATGGCGACGAGATCGACGCCGGCTGCGAGTCCAAACCGCAGATCGGCTTCATCCTTTTCAGTCAGTCCAGCCGCAGGCAGCGGCACGTTCGGCGCATTGATCCCCTTGTGCTCACCGAGCTCGCCGCCATCGACCACGCGCGTGACGATGCGATCGCCTGATACCGATTCAACTCGCAACTCGATTCGCCCATCGTCGAGCAACAAGCGATCGTTCGGCTTGAGCGCCTGCGCAAGCGGAGCGTAGGTCGTCGACACGATGCCCGGTTTGCCGGGAAACGATCCGATACCGATCTCGAACTGATCGCCAGGGTTCAACTTGAGCGGCACGCGTCCCTCAAGTGCTCCGGTGCGGATCTTCGGACCACTCAAGTCCTGCAGGATCGCGACGTGCCGTCCTGCACTTTTCGCTGCCTGTCGAACACGCTTCATCGTCGCGTCGTGCGCGTGCGTATCGCCGTGCGAGAAGTTCAAACGGAAGACGTCGACACCCGCGACGATGAGCGCTTCGATCGTCGCGATGTCGCGAGAAGCCGGCCCCAGCGTCGCGATGATTTTGGTATGCCGCACGAGCACAGCTTACAATCGAGTGTTCCGATCGGCCAGTAGCGCCCCTCAAGCGGTGAACGCATGACACTCGAACAATGGCTCGAAGATGCACGCATGGACGCCTACCGCCGTCAGTTGCCGGATCTCGCGGCGTTGCTGGAAACGTTGGCCAAATCGACGGCGGCGCTGCGCGCGGCCCCGTGGAATGACGATGCGTCGGGCCGAAAAGAACAGGAGAAGCGGTGATGGTCGACCAGATGCCGACCATCACGGCCATCGCGCCGCTTATCTCTCGCGGCGAGTTGAAGTCGGAGAGGTTGACCGAAGACGCGCTGAACCGCATTGCCGAGCTACAACCCAAACTGAACGCCTTCATCACGGTCACAGCTGACGAGGCGCTGGCGTGCGCGCGCCAGGCCGATAAGGATGTCGCGGGCGGCAGGCACCGGGGACCGCTGCACGGAATTCCGCTCTCCTTGAAGGATCTGATCGATATGAAGGGCGTGCCGACCACCGCTGGCTCGCGTCTGCGCGCGGAACATGTCGCCGAGCACGATGCGCCCGTTACCGCGCATTTGCGACAGGCCGGCGCTGTGATCGTCGGCAAAACCAACCTTCACGAGTTCGCCTTTGGCACGACCAACGAAGACTCCGCGTGGGGTCCCGCGCGCCATCCACTCGATCCGAGCCGATCGCCCGGCGGGTCGAGTGGCGGGTCAGCGATCGCGGTGAAAACCGGAATGTCGCTCGCGTCTGTTGGCACCGACACGGGCGGGTCGATTCGAATTCCCGCGGCGGCATGTGGAGTCGTGGGCCTCAAAGCCGGTTGGGAAGAGATCTCGACCGAAGGTGTCGTGCCGCTCAGCCGGCAGCTCGATCACGTCGGTCCGCTCGCGCGATCGGTCGAAGATACGGGGTTGATGTACGACATCCTGCGCGGTCAGCCGCCGCAGCCAATCGACACGACATCGGTGCGTGGGTGCCGGTTCGGCGTGCTTGGCGGGTATTTCCTGGATCGCATCGACGACGCCGTAGAGGCATCGTTTCTGTCCGCGATCGAGCGTTTGCGAAAGGCTGGTGCCGGCATCAGAGAGATCGAGCTGCCACACGCCGCTGATATCGCGCCGGTCTATCTGCATCTTGTGCTCGCAGACGGCGCCACTTATCACGCGACGATGCTTCAGGAGCGACCCGCGGCATACACGCCCAATGTCCGGCTACGGCTCGAGATGGGCCGCTACATCCTCGCCGAGGACTACGTCCGCGCGCTGCAGGGGCGAAAAGTGATCGCCCGCGAAATCGATAAAGCGCTCGATGGCATCGACGGGCTGCTGCTGCCGGCGCTCGCGATTCCGGCGCCCCCCATCGGCGCGGCAACGGTTTCGGTCAAGGGCGGAGACGAGCCGGTCCGCAACGTGATGCTCCGCTGCACGCAGCTGTTCAACCTCTCCAGCCATCCCGCGATCTCGCTGCCCTGCGGCGCTACACCGGCAGGCTTGCCCGTTGGACTGCAAGTCGTCAGCAAGCGCGGCCACACCGCGGAGTTGCTGCGGGTTGCGCGATCGATCGAGGCGGCGTTCGCCAGGCAGCGATGATTCAGCGTTTCTTTCATGCCTGGGAGCAACGGCTCGCCGAGGGCGGCCGTGCGACGCGCGTGATTCGGCCGTTCGAATGGGGACTCGACTGGGTACCCGCGAACGGTCATCCCCCGTCCACGCAACCGCTCGATCGCGTGCGCGCCTGGGTCGACGACGTGATGAACGATACGGACGCGTTCTTCACACCCTCGCCGACCCGCGATTACCACTTCGAAGACGCCAGGTTGACCTTTCCAAGCGCGCTCGCGACGCCGCATCGGGAAAACAATGTCGTCCACGCCCGGTTTTTTCCCGCGCGCGAGCGGCGCCGAGCTCGTCGCCGCGCGGTCGTCGTGCTGCCGCAGTGGAATTCCGACGCGCAGGGTCACGTGGGACTATCGGAGTTGCTGGCGCGAGTGGGCGTGTCGGCGCTGCGCATCAGCTTGCCGTATCACGATCGGCGTATGCCGGTCGAGCTCTCGCGCGCGGATTACATCGTCAGCGCCAACATCGCGCGCACGGTGCAGGTGTGCCGCCAGGCCGTGCTCGACGTGCGCCGCGCGTTGTGGTGGTTGCGCGATCAGGGTTACGACCGTCTGGGGCTGCTCGGCACGAGCCTCGGATCGTGTCTGGCCATGCTCACCGCGTCGCACGAACCGCTGGTGCGAGCACAGGCGCTCAATCACGTGTCGCCGTTTTTTGCTGACGTTGTGTGGCGTGGCGTCTCGACATCTCACGTCAGAACAGGACTCGATGGGCATATCGAGCTCGACACCCTGCGCGAGCTGTGGCGCCCGATCAGCCCATGGTCGTACCTCAATCGGCATCACACGCGGCAGACGCTGCTCGTCTATGCAAAGTACGATTTGACTTTTCCGGTCGATCTGTCGCGCACCTTGATCGACGAATTCCGCCGGCGCAAGATCCCAACAGAAGTGGCCGTTCTGCCGTGCGGTCATTACAGCACGGGAATTGCACCATTCAAGTTTCTCGACGGCTACTACCTTGCGCGGTTTTTGAGACGCCACCTGTAGAGCCCGGGGAACCTAGCGGCGGGGTTTGGCGTCCAACAAATGATATGAAACGGGGTGTAAGATCCCGTTTCGAGCGGTAATGGACGCTCCGTCTTCTCGTCCCAGCTCTCTGGGAAGCCTCAGCTTCAGTCTCGTCAGTATCGTCGGCGTGCTTGCGGTCGTGATCGCGGGCGCCACTATATGGCTGTTGCTGACCGATCCCATCACCGTCGCCGAATCGGTCGACTCGGGACAGGTGTCGCCGCTGGTGGCAACGCTCGCGACGCGCTTGTATGAAGCGTTGCGTGGACTACTCAAGTATCTGTAGCGCGGACGTTAGGTCCGCGATCGCGGGTCGGCGATCACACCGTCAGAACAATCTTTCCAAAATGCTCGCCCGCTTCGAGCCGGCGCTGCGCGTTGGCTGCCTGTTCGAGCGGGAACGTCGAATCAACGACGGGACGGACCTGCCCCGCGAAAAAGAACTGCGCCGCGCGCAGCAGCTCCGCTTTCGTCCCCATGTACGAACCCATGAGCGTGTACTGTCGAGCGAAGAGGAAGCGCAGATCGATTTTCGCGTCGTAGCCGGTCGTGGCGCCGCAGGTCACGACGCGGCCGCCCTTGGCAAGGCATTTGAGGCTTCGGTCCCACGTGGCAACACCAACGTGCTCGATCACGATGTCGACGCCGCGTTTGTTCGTGAGCCGCCTCGTTTCTTCCGCGATATCGTGCGTGTGATGGTTGATGGCGTCGTAAGCCCCGATCGCGCGGGCCTTCGCTAGCTTGGCGTCGGTCCCGGCCGTCGCCAACACGCGAGCGCCGTGGAGCCAGGCAATCTGAATTGCGGCCTGCCCCACTCCACTGCCGGCGCCGATCACAAGCACGTCCTCACCAGGACGAATCTTCGCGCGCGTCACGAGCATGTGCCACGCGGTGAGAAACGTCAGCGGAAACGCTGCCGCCTCGGAAAAACCGATCGTGTCGGGAATCGCGACGAGGTTCGGCAACGGCACACGGACGAGCTCGGCGTAGCCGCCATCGCTCTGCGACCCGAGCACGTCGTAACGCGGGCACTCGTTGTCGCAGCCGGCGAGGCACACGTCGCAGCGTCCGCACGACAGACCTGGCTGCAGCATCACGCGACGTCCGGGCGCCATGCTGTTGTCGGCGGTGGACACCACTTCTCCCGCGACATCGGCGCCGGAGATGTGCGGAAACTGAAACGTCACGCGCTCGATCCCCCGGCGGTTCCACAGATCCAAATGATTCAGGGCGCACGCGCGGACGCGGACGATCGCTTCGCCCGACTTCGGCCGCGGATCGGGAGCGTCTTCGCAGCGCAGAACCTCCGGCCCGCCATGCGCGTGAAAGCGGACGGCCTTCATGCGGCACTCAGGACGACAGGCTCCCCGAGGTTGAGTGTTCCCAGAGACGATGCGATGCGCTCGTGATCGCCGACGATGAGCGTGACCATTCTTGCGGGATCGAGATACTGCACCGCGACGCGGCTCAAGTCGGCGTCGGTCACCGCTTCGACCTTCGGGACAAACTCCTCGAAATACGTATCGGGCAGCCCGTGCAGTGCCAGTTGCGCCACGCCGCGCGCGACTTGCTGGGCGGTCTCGAAGCCGCGTGGATACCCGCGCGTGATCGAGGCGCGCGCGAGCGCGATTTCGTCGGCGGTCACCGGACGCGCGCCGCGGATGTCCGCGAGCTCGCGCAGGCATTCGCCGATCGCGGCGGCCGTCACTTCGGTCTGCACGCTCGTTTGCAGCACGAACGGTCCACGCCCGCGACGCAAGTCGAACCCGGTGCGCGCGCCGTAGGTGTAGCCCTTGTCCTGCCGCAGCCTGAGATTCACACGGCTGACGAACTGCCCGCCGAGAATCATGTTGAGCAGTACCAACGCGTGGTAGTCGGGGGTCTCGCGCGATGCGCAGACCTGCGCGATTCGCAGTTCAGACTGTGCAGAACCCGGGCGCGGGACGACCGCGACGCGGCCGTCGGGCACCAGCGGCGGCGGTGCGAGGCCGGCGTGGCGGTTGACCGCGGCGCCGTCGGGACGCGGCTTCCACCCGCCAAACGTATCTTCCGCGACGGCAACCAACGCTTCCTGCGGCGCGTCGCCCACGACCACCAGCGTCGATCCGCCGGGCACGAACGCTCCGGCATGAAACGCACGCACTTCGCCGCTGGTCGTCGCCTCGAGCGCGGGCTCGGTCCCGAGCCCCAGGTGACCGTAGGGGTGATCGCGATACAAGACACGCGCAAGCGCGCGTTCGGCGACAGCCGGCGCGTGATCGCGCAGCTGCCGCAGCCGCTCGAGCCGCAGTTTGCGCACACGCTCGACGTCCGCCTCCGCGAGATTCGGTGTCGCGATCATCTCCGCCAGAAGCGAAAGTGCGGCCCGTGTAAATCGCGTGATGGTGGTGAGGGACAACACGATGGCGTCGGGACCAACGTCAACGTCGAGGTCGG
The DNA here is from genome assembly GCA_046726375.1 of Acidobacteriota bacterium. Lineage (GTDB taxonomy): Bacteria > Acidobacteriota > Vicinamibacteria > Vicinamibacterales > UBA2999 > DASPWV01. The sequence continues at coordinate 7,071 of JBKPAJ010000100.1, read as the reverse complement.
CGCCGAGCCGCGCGAGAGCATCCGACACGTCGAGCGCCGATCGCCCGCCGCTGCCTTCATCCAACAGATCCGCGGTGAACGCGCCGAGACCGGGCCGCTCGGGTGGATCGGCGGCGGTGCCGGACGGCACGAGGAGCACAGCGGACAGCACTGGCACGTTATGGTGCGCGATCGCACGCACTTCGAGCCCGTTGGACAGCACGCGCCGATGTACCTGCGGGAAACGAAACGTCTCGCTCCGTCCCGGCGTGGGCAGACTCGATCGGTCGACGCCGGTCACGAAACGCGGACCTCGGTAGAATTCGCGACGGCAACGTGGTTCGATCCCTTGGGAACGACGCTCAGCGTTACGTACGGCCGCTCGACAATCCAGCGCCGGAGGGCGCCGGCGATCGAGTCGGGCGTCGCCCGCTCGTAGCGCGCGCGGTCAGCGGCAAAGTAGCTCGGATCGCCGCGGAAGACGTTGTAGGCATTCAGTTGATCGGACTTGCCGCCGAAGCCGCCGATCGTCTGCAGGCGATAGATAAACTGCGCGTCGGTCTGCGCGCGCGCACGTTCGAGTTCGGCCGGAGTCGGACCCGTGGACGCGAGCTCGCGCAGCGTGTCGATCACCAGCGTGTGTAAGTCGTCGAGCGTGACACCGGGCGCCGCCGTGGTCGCGATCTGAAAGACGCCAGACAGCTCGCGCGAGTGTTGATACGCGACCACGTCTGTCGCGATCTGTTTTTCGTAGACGAGCAGCTTGTACAGGCGCGAGGTCTTGCCGTGCGCGATCAAGTCGGCCGCGAGATCCAGCTCCGCATCGTCGGCGGCGAACATCGCCGGGCCATGCCACGCCAGATAGAGGCGCGCGAGCTCTACCCGATCTTCCAGCAGCAGCCGCGCGTGCGACCGCAGTCGACCGTCTGCGGTGACGTGCGCAGGAACGGGACCGGCAGGGATTTCACCAAAGTAGCGCTCCGCGAGATCGAAGCCGTGTTCGGCGTCGATGTCGCCGGCAAGAGTGAGCGACGCGTTGGCCGGGTGGTAGTAGGTCGAGAAAAAGTCGCGCACGTCATCCAGCGCCATGGCGCGAAGATCGTCGGCCGATCCGATCGTGAGCCAGTGATAGGGGTGATCAGGTGGGAAGAGCGCTGCCGCAAGAGCGACGCCGGCAAGGCCATACGGGCGGTTCTCGTAATTCTGGCGGCGCTCATTCAGCACCACGTCACGCTGGTTCTCGAACTTGTCTTTCGTGAGCGCAGGGAGCAAATATCCCATGCGATCGGATTCCATCCAGAGGGCGAGATCCACGGCGCCCGTGGGGACGACCTCCCAATAATTGGTGCGATCGGGGTTGGTCGATCCGTTCAATAGTCCACCGGCCTGCTGGATCGGCTGAAAGTAGCCTTTGTCGTAGTGCACGGAGCCTTCGAACATCAAGTGTTCGAACAGATGCGCGAACCCGGTGCGGCCGGGGCGCTCGTTCTTCGAGCCGACGTGATACCAGACGTTGACCGCGACCATCGGCAACTGGCGATGTTCGTGCACGATGACGTCGAGGCCGTTTGAAAGGGTCTGCTTAAGGTAGGGTATGTCCATAATCAGGTGCTGAGGTGCGGCAGGTGCGTTGAATGCGTCAGGTGCGGTGCAGGTGCCGATGCACCGAACCTGTCGCACCGATCGCACCGATCGCACCGATCGCACCCGATGCTTCGATCGATCCTATCTTGAATACGGCCAATTCCAATACCGCCTGGCGGATGCTGGCGGCGCTCGCCGTGGCCGAGTTCTTCGGCATGACGTTGTGGTTCTCAGCGACGGCCGTTACACCTGTGCTCGTCGAAGAGTTTGGCATGTCGGCCGCGCATGCGTCGTGGCTCACAATTGCGGTGCAGGCGGGCTTCGTCGCCGGCACCCTCGGCAGCGCGCTTGCGAATCTCGCCGACGTGTTCAACGCACGCGTGCTGTTTTTTGCAGGCGCGCTCGTTGGTGCGGCCGCGAACGCGGCAGTGTTGCTGGCCGGCTCACCGACGACGGTCGTGCTGCTGCGGTTTCTCACCGGTGCGGCGCTGGCATGCGTTTATCCACCGGGGATGAAGATCGCGGCGGGATGGTTTCGCGAACAACGGGGTTTCGCGCTCGGGATTCTCATCGGCGCGCTGACACTCGGCAAGGCGTTTCCACATCTGCTGACGGCAATTTACGGACGGGCGTGGCGGGAACCGATGCTGCTCGTCTCGGGTTTGGCAATCGCGGGCGGCGCACTCGTGCTCGCGGTGGTGCGCGACGGCCCGTTCGTTGCGGCGACAGCGGCGTTCGATCCTCACGCCATTCGGGGCATCATCCGCATCCGCGGCGCGCGCCTCGCGACGCTCGGCTACCTCGGGCATATGTGGGAGCTCTATGCGATGTGGACATGGATTGCGGTGCTCGCAACGGCCAGCTTCGCCGCCGCCGGCATGAGCGCGGCGGGCGCGGCGGGCTCGCTGGCCGCATTTCTCGCGATTGGAAGCGGCACGGCGGGATGCGTCGTTGCGGGATGGCTAGCGGATCGCCTTGGCCGCGCGCGCGTGGCGATCTGGGCGATGTGGACGAGCGCCGCATGCGCCGCGCTCACGGCGATCGTGTTTGGCGGTCAGCCGATCGTCCTGTTTGCGTTGGTGATGGTGTGGGGATTCTCTGTCGTCGCCGACTCCGCGCAATTCTCAGCGCTCGTGAGCGAGCATTCACCGCCTGATCATGTCGGCACAGCGCTCACGTTGCAGACCTGTCTCGGATTTCTGCTCACGACCGTGACGATCGAGTTATTGCCGCGCGTGGCGCACGTCGTTGGTTGGAGATACGCGTCGCTGCTGCTTGTGCCTGGACCGGTCCTCGGGATCGTCGCGATGCGGGGTTTGGGGAGGTCGCGGACTTAACCCCAAAGCTACACTTGAATTCGGAACGCCAACGGTGCGAAACGCTCGAACCATGCCGGTTTCGGCCCGAGCGTTGGAACCGGCTCGATGCCACGATTGCGAACACAAGCGAATTGAGGGGGTAAAGGTCCGCGCTACCTGGTACAAACAGGTTAGCGCGAATCTGGCACCAACAAGCACGCTGTAACGCGAACCTTCAGGTTCGCGAGCCCTATTGCTTGAACGAACCACACGTCAACATCGAGGCGCCGTAGTACGGATTCTTAATGTCCTTGTCCTTCTGCAGCCACGGCTTGTTGACCATCGGGCAATAGGCCACCTTTACATCCGCGCCGAGCTCGCTCTTGGTCTTTTCGGCGTACGCGATCAACGCTTCGCTCAATTCGCCAAACGCCGTTCGCGCGGCGGCGATATCCTTGGCTCCGCTGAGCTTTTTGGCGCTGGCCACAAGCTTGTCGGCGTCGCCGCCCAGAGCCGTCGCGGCGACTTCGATCGCCTTCGCCTGCACCGCGACTTCGTCGAACTTGTCGCTTGCGAGCGCAGCCTGAATCTGCAGATAAGGGTCGATCAGCGCCTTCGGCAATTCAGCCGCCAATGCCGCACTCGCGCTCAGCCCTATCGCCAAGACGAACAACAGAATCCGGTTTTTCATTTGTACTCTTCCCTGTGCTTAGGCGGACCTGAGGGTCCGCCACTACATTAAACCGCTGCGTGTTGCGTGCAAACTTGCGCTACCTGTCTACCTGCCCACCTTCCCGATCGGGATCAACGGAATCTTTCCCTTGTTCGCCATCGCGTTCCTGTGCGCCGCGATCGAGATCTGCGCCGCGACGCGCTCGGCAACGGTCTGGAACGCCCGCGTTGCCTGTGCCTCGGGCTCCGCAACCATGATTGGAATACCGCGGTCGCTGCCCGTGCTGATCGGCTGATACACAGGCAACCGTCCGAGAAACGGAATGCCGATATCGGTTGCAATGCGCTCGCCGCCGCCATATCCGAAGATGGCGCTCTCATGGTGGCAGTTCGGGCACGCGTAATAACTCATGTTCTCGACGATCCCAAGCGTTGGGACGTTGAGTTTCTGATACATCCGCACCGCACGCCGGCTGTCAGAGAGCGACACGTGCTGCGGCGTGGTGACGACGATCGCGCCGGCGACCGGAACGGTTTGACTCAGACTGAGCGCCACGTCGCCCGTGCCCGGCGGCATGTCGATGATCAGGTAATCGAGATCGCGCCATGCGACGTTGCGGAAAAACTGCTGGATGGCGCTGTGGACCATCGGGCCGCGCCAGATCACCGGGGCATCCTCGTCGGTGAGAAAACCGATCGAAACAATTTGCAGTCCGTACTTTTCAGCGGGGATGATCTGCTCGCCGTTCGATTGGAGCTGCGTCTTGAGGCCGAGCATCAGCGGAATGTTCGGACCGTAAATGTCGCCGTCGAGAATCCCCACTCGGCTGCCTGACGTGGCCAGGGCGAGCGCGAGATTGACCGAGACGGTGGTCTTCCCCACGCCACCTTTGCCGGCTCCGACAGCGACCACGTTTTTCACGCCTGGCAACGGCGGTCGTCCGTGTTCGGGCGCGGTGACCGACCGGACAGAAGCCGTCATCGCGATCTCCACCGACGTCACGCCCTCGATCGCCGACACCGCCGCCAGCGCCTGTTGTTTCATCACATCCTTCACCGGACATGCTGGTGTCGTGAGCTCGATCGTGAACGTCACACGGCCGTCCTCGATCGCGAGATTCTTGACGAATCCAAGCGACACGATGTCTTTACGCAGGTCGGGATCGATGACGGTTTTGAGCGCGTTGAGGACCGCGTCGGAGGACAACATGGAGAACCTGTGAGCCGAGCGGCTCAAACTCTCAGCTTAACGGCTTTGTCGGGGAGTGACAAGGCATGGAAACCCTTGTAGACTGCCCGCCAAACGCATGTCCCCCTTGAAGGAGACCTAGATGCCTGACGCGATTCCGCCGCCCCCGGGGAGTTCTGTCCCCTCGAGCAACCGGAATGTGATGATCCTGTTGTCCTATCTGTGGCTGCTGGCGTTGATCCCGCTGGTGGTAGAGAAAGAGGACCAGGAAGTCCAGTGGCATGCCAAACATGGACTTGTGTTGACGGTGGCCGAGTTAATCTTCTGGGTCGCCTTCCAGGTGCTGACGTTCGTTCTCGGATCGTTTCTGGGTTGCCTCGTGGCGATCTTCGCGCCGATCATTGGGCTCTTGTTCCTGGTGCTCCATATCTTCGCGATCATCAAGGGAATCAACGGGCAGCGGCTCATCATTCCGGGGATCAGCCAGTACGCAGACCGCTTCTAGCCCCTCAATCCACTTGTGTTCGCAATCGTGGCATCGAGCCGATCCCAACGCTCGGGCCGAAACCGGCATTGTTCGAGCGTTTCGCGCCGTTGGCGCTCCGAATTCAATTGAGCTTTGGGCTTAAGCGACAGGTCGCAGGAAGTTTTCTTCGCCGCCGAGCCTTCACCAGGCTTGCTCTCGCGGTCGGATTGCTGTTGCTGGCGCTCGTCGTCGACTTACGGCGAGCGCCGGCAGAGCAGCTCAGCACACGCGGCGCACTCGCCGCGATTCACCTCTATCAAGCAACGCTCTCGCCCATGTACGCCCGAATGGGCGTGCGCTGCCGGTTCACGCCGAGCTGCAGTCACTACGGCGAAACCGTCGTCCGGCAATTCGGTGCGCTACGCGGCGGATGGATGGCGATGAAGCGCGTGTTGCGCTGCGGCCCGTGGACGCCGATGGGCACTTACGACCCGCCGCCGGGCACCGGCGTTTCGAACAATCGTCTGCCCTCCTCCGTCATCAGCACCCAGCACGCATAAGCGCCGAGGGCGGTGCCGAACGGGAACAGCACGACGTTGATCACCGCGAGGCCGAGGCCCGCGAGGCGCGCCCAGTGCCTGTAGCGTCGCAGCGCTGCGCCGAGCCACAGGTGCAGCACGCCCCAGAGCAGCGCCAGCACCGCGAGCACGCCAAAGCTAAACGCGGTCACACGCGCGGCGAGTTCCGACGGGACGTCGCTGGTTCCGTCTGATTGAGCAATGGCAAGCGCGCCGGCCATCAGTGCGAGGCCGGCAAGTCCAACGAGCGCAAAGATGGCCCCCCAGCCGAGATACAGCAGCGCGAGGAAATCTGCGTGGCGTTTCACATGGCAGTGGGCGACGCGTGTCTACGCTGCGATCTCAGGTCACCGCGACACGCACATCGACGCGTGTTCGCGGTCCGCGCGACGGTGTCACGCTGAAGCTGAATCGCGCCCCGTCCACCACGCCGGCTGGCACCGACACGGTCAGCATTCGGCGGCGCAGCGCGTGCCCCGTGCCCGCGCACGTGTCGCACGGATCGCCCCACACTTCGCCGCGCCCGCCGCAGCTTCGGCAGGTCCAGCGCAGCGGCACTTCCAGCGGCACCGCCGCGCCGGCGCCGGCTTGGCGACGGGACAGAGTGATTTCGGCACGCAGACGTTCAACCGTCGCATCCGCGTCGCTGTCGAACGCATGCCGCATCCGTTCGATTTTGTCGCGGACGGCCGGAAAGTCGATCGCCACCTCGTCGGCGAACGAGTGGTCGAATTCCCGCTCGATACCAGGCGAACGCTCAACGGCGATCCACGAATCTTCTACGCGCCAATAGTTCTTCACGCGACGATCACACTTGTTCGTAGCGTAGGAGGCGGATCGGGGGTTGTCAAGGTAAGTTACAAATTCAAAGTTCAAAGTTGACAAAAATTCAAAGTTGACAAAAGTTGCGCAGTTCTGATTTTTGAACTCACAACCTCCAACTTCCAACTCACTTTGAACTTTGAACTTGGAACTGTGTAGACTTCCGCAGCCATGGGCCGAGAATGCCCGCTATGCGGCGACATGATGCGGATGGAGACGCGCGAAGTGATTTCGCAGGTGCCCGGCACCAACCAACAGGTCCGCACGGTCGTGCGGGAGTGGGTGTGCCGGGAATGCGACTACTTCGAAGAAGCGGAGGATCTCGGCGGGGCCGAGAAGGAGGAACGCGGCTGAGCGCGCTCAGCGCGCGCCGATCGTCAACAGAACTTCTTTGCGGAGTGTGTCTTCGACCTGCTCGAAATCAAGAGCTGTTTCGCACTCGTCGCACAGCACTTCGAATACCGCCGGCCGGCTCTCTTCTGC
>JBKPAJ010000099.1:0-17360 GCA_046726375.1 Acidobacteriota bacterium | reverse complement strand
GGTGTGAAGTTGAAGCTTCCATTGGCATTCAGCGACAGCACGCCGGACGATGGGCCGCTGACGATCGTAGCCGTCATTGCGCCGCCCCCATTGCTGTTGTCGTTCGCGAGCACGCCTGGCGCCGCAATCGCGAGCGGCGTCTCGAACGCCGTGGCATATGAATCCGCGTTCGACGTCGGCGCGAGCGGCGCGTTCACGCTGATCGTCACCGTCGCGACGTTGCCGGGCCCATTCACGTTCAAGGCGTGGTACGTGAACGTCGCCGGTCCAATGAACCCGCTTGCGGGGCTGTAGCTAAAGCCCCCGTTCGCATTCAGCGTCACCGCTCCGGAAGACGGCGCGCTGTCGAGCACAGCCGACATCGCCCCGCCGCCGTTCGTGTTGTCGTTGGCGAGCACACCCGGTGCCGCGATGTTCAATGGCGTGTTGATAAGTGCCGTGAAGGCGTCATCCGCGGACGTCGGTGACGGAGGATCGCCAGGGACATTGAAGTTCTCGGTGACGCGCGTGTTGTTCGCGCCGGTACCCGCATTTTGGATGCTCGCAAAAACACCCATGCCGCGGGTGGCAAATCCGGCCCAGATGTCGCCGATTTCCTCGGCGCTGGCGCCTGCGGCATTCGCCGCCGCAATGATCGAGTCTCGCGCCTGCAGGAACGACGGGCTCGCCGGATCCAGCTTCATTCCGTCGGTGACGAACTGGAGAATGCGCTGATTGCCCGTGGCGAAGCCATGGCGTGCGATGAAGCGTGCGCGCACTTCGAAGAGCGCGCTTGCCCAGATCTCGCCGAGGTTGTGCACCTGGTCGACCGTGACCGATCCGAACGGCCCGCGCGGATAGGCGCCGTCGGAAACATTGAAATCGTTGGAATCGGTATCCGCAAACGTCAGCGGATTAAATGGTCGGTTCAACGGCCCGCCCGTTGACGTGATCAACGCGTACGGGAAGCGGCGAATGCCGTAGTAGTAGTTGTCGGTATAGCTGGACACAGCGAGGTTGGTCAGCCAGCCGCCAATGGTGTAGACCCCGCTGGTGTTTTCGTCTGCCGTGGCGGCCAGCGAACGCGCGTAGAAGTCGGACCAACCCTCGCCCAAGCCGGCCGACATATTGGTGGCCAGCCCCGCGGCGTTCGCATGAAGCCGGTTCGACATCCCGTGCGTCAACTCATGCAGCACCACGTCACGATCGAGCCCGCCTGATCGATCCGGCGTCGGGCCCGGCCACAAGTACATCTGCATTCGTCCCGTCGAGCCGTCTACACCTGTCGTGAAGTCGGCGTTCTCCGTGCTTGAATAATCCTGAGTCTCAGCGCTGACGCGGTCCATGCCGAGTCCGCCGCGACCGAAGTTATCCTGCTGGAAATTCCGCGCCGCTTCTGTGAATCCGAGCTGGTATGTGAAGTCGTGAAAGCGATTGGTCCAATAAAACATGTTGGTGACTTCACCACGGCGGTAATTCGCGCTCGCAGGGCTGTCGACTGCGGGGTCGTACACAAAATTGAACCCGCGAAAACTGCTTCCCGTAACTGGCGCGTCCACGCCGTCGGGTGGACCGAGATCGACGCCTGCGATGACGTTATTGCCGGCTGTCGTGTTCCCGCCGTCTGGGATCCAGCCCAGGTTATTGAACGTGTACGGTGCCTCGTTGCCGATCAATACCTGCGTCGTGCGCGTGATGGAGGCGGCTTGAAGATGGTTGTCGGGCGTTGCGATCGAGGGTGACGCCGGCGCCGGACTATCGTCGTTGTAAATCGAAAATGTGACCGCCAGCGCTTGGTGGTCGGTCAGGTTTTTGCGGAATAACACCGTACCGTCTTCAGCATCGAGCACGATCAGGAACGCGTCCGGGTCGCCCCAGATTTGCGTGGCCCACGCGAGACGCGCCACGCCAGTCGCGAACGGAAAATAGACCTGCCATGCGGTTGCGTCGCCGCTCATCGCGTCGCCGCTGAAGGTCACCCGGCGTCCGCCCGCTTCAACCTCTTTTTCAGCGAGCGCGCTCGCAGGCACATCCCACCCCACGTGCACGGCCGCCCGTGACACCGCGTCGGCGGCGTTCACGGCGGGCCGCGTGGATAGCGAAACCGCGTCAAGACCGGCCGCGAGTTGACCGGTCGTGCGCGCCAATTCGCCTTTGGCGGTGAAGCCGCCGCGAACATACCCGCGGAACACCGGGATATCGTTTATTCGCTGTTCGAATTCGACCCAGGCCATAGTGCCGCTCGGGTTCTCGTAGTTCGCAACCAGAGGGAAGTTATTCACCTGCTCCTCATTGAGACCGAACGCCGCGGCGTGATTCGAGAGGAACGAGCGCAGCGACCCCACGCGATCGCTCGACGGGCCCGTCAGGAAGGCGGACCCAGGTTTCGCGCTCACAACTTCCAACGTGCCGAGCTCGGGACTCATCGCCGTGTCGATGGCGCGATTTGCTCGGAGGTCCGCAATTGCCTCCGCAAGGGCCTGCGCCTTGATGCCGGTGTCAGCAACGGCGTCGGCCCGCGTATGGACGCGTTCGAGGTAGGCCGCGGCCTCGGGAGCCTGCTTGTTGTTTCGAATGTCGAACGTCCGGGACAGGTCGCGCGCCGATTGTGCCGGTTGCGCGTTGGTATCTATTGTCGAGATCGCGATTCCAACCGCGAGAGCCAGTAGCGCCGACCGATAACCGAGCGGACGCGGACCGATAGCAGCTTTCGAGGGCGCAGTATGGCATTTCGGCATGGGAGGTCGGTTGTGTTGAGAGAAGCAGCGCGTATTCCCAGGTTCCGTCCTCTCGTGACCGGCGGCGCCAATATAGCTCATCTGCACCGACAAGTTGTCGGTCGAGCCGGCAACTTTGCGTTGAACGGCTGTTTAGGAGAAGCGGGTGTGGAAAGAGGATCCAGGAGCCTTAGCCCCAGAATTCACTTGTGTCTACAACGCCAACGGCGCGATACCGCCCGAACGGTGCTGCTATGATGCCCCAAAATTGCGCGGGGCCACGGCGCCGCGATTGTCAACACAAGTGAACTGAGGGGTTAGAGCTCCTTCACGAGTTGCTTGATGGCAGTCAGACGTTCCTGCAGCTGAGCGCGGCCGCCGGCAGCGTCGACCTTGGCCGCGATCGTCGCAGGCAGGAACTGACGATCGGTGCACTCCAGAATCGCGGCGATCTCCTGGAGCTCACGCTCGAGCCCCTGCGTCGACGGCATGAATTGTTCGACGACGGTTTTGAGCGATTCCGCCGTCACGTGATCCTCGCCGGCGATCAACGAGGACCGCCACGCGCGTCCCACCATGCCTTCGATGTCGGCCCCCGACAGGTGGCCCCGCTGCGGGATCGCCGGCACGTCCTCGGGGGCGAGTTTCGATCCGAGCTTCTTCGCCAGGATGACGAACATCTGCCGGATCTCCTGTTCTTCGGTCGGATAGAACAGCGGAACGTGCACTTCGGCGCGGCCCTGCCGCTTGATGTCGATCGGCAGGAGATCGGGACGCGCGGTGAGGAGCATCCACAAGATGCGCCCGCGATACTGCGTGTCGCCCATTTGCGAGGCGATCATCGCAAACACGCGGCTCGAGGTCCCGGAATCGCCCTCCGCCTCGCGATTGCCGAGCGCAGCGTCCGCTTCGTCGACGATGACCACTACCGGGCCCATTGCGCGCAGGACTGTGAGGACGCGTTCGAGATTGCCTTCCGTTTCCCCCACGTACTTCGATCGGAAATTCTTGAGGACGACGCACGGCACGCCGAGTTCGCCGCTGACACACTGCGCGAGAAAGCTCTTGCCCGTACCGACAGGGCCGCAAAACAGATAGCCCATGGGCAACGCGTCGAGCGCGCCGCGCTTGAGAAGCGCCGCGTCCTCGCGCAATCGCTGTTTCGCGGCCTCGTGACCCACGACGGTGTCGAGCGTCCAGCGCGGCTCCACGAATTCGAGGAGGCCCTGTCCTTGCCGCTCGAGCAGACGCTTTTTCAGCCCCTTGAACGTGGCCCCGTCAAGCCGCTTGCCTCGCTCGCGGGCTGATTGCAGCAGCACGTTGAGATCGGTGAGGGAAATCCCCGCAGTCAACCGCGCAAGCGAGGGCGCGTCGAAATCGGAAAATTCCTTGAGCGACGTGCCCTTCGTGATCGTGACAAACCGTTCGCGTTCGGGTTCATCCGGGAGCGGCACTTCGATGGCGGCGACATGCGGGTTGCCAATCAGCCGCTCGCTCAAATCGGCGAGTTTTTCGTCGATCAGCACAAACGCCATGTTGGCGCTCTTCACGTGCGGGCTCATCGCCCAATTGAGCATCGTCACGAGCTGAGACGAGGCTTGCAGGCTCAATCGGCCCGGCTCGCCGGACGGGAACACGTACGACGCTTGATCGATAATGAGTGCGAAGCTCACGCGATCGTCTTCCTTCGCCAGGACGTTGTGGCGGATGAATCGATCAATGAGGGCCAGGGTGCCCGCCGGCTCCTTCGGCAGCGTCATGAGATCGCCGAGCTTCAAACCGGCAAGCGACACCATCTCTCTGAGCCGCTGCTCGTCACGTCCCGCGAGCACGCGCAGGCCGCGCCCCAGGTCGTAATGGAGCACGAGCGACCAGCGGCCAAACAGTTGCTCGGCGAGAAACTCTGGCAGTACGCCGTAGCGCGGCGGCGCCGTTTCGCCGATGCGGAACAGGTCGTTTGTGTTGCCGTGCAGCACGAAGGCCGATGTTGTCCCTGCAAAATAAAGATCCGCGACCTGCGCCGCCCATCCCGGAAACCAGGTTGGAATCGCTGTCGAGACCGTCGTGTCAGGCTTCACGTCGCAACACTTCCTTGAGGTCGGATTCGAGGATTTGCGGTGGCTCTTCGAGCTGCTCGGCGAGACCGGTCAAGTGCTGAAGCTCGCTCAGAGACTTTTCGGTTTGCCGCATGCTCTCGGCTGCCGAGTCCACCTGGCTGCTGAGGAAATCGGGATCCTGGCGGTTGACTGCAATCTCGGCGAGCGCCTGGATTTTGCCTTCGAGGCGATCGAGCTCCAGCGACACGAACTCCGCATTCTTTTTCGCGCGGCCGTAGTTGTCGAGACGAAGCTCGGTCATCGCGATGCTGTCCTGGAGCGAACGAACGGTGCGCTCCTCGTTCGCGGTCTGCGCGGTGGCGAGCGACGCGCGTAATTCGTCGAGCCGCGTGGAAATCTCTGTTTCGTTCATCGTCTTGAGAAACCGTTCGAGGGCGGTCTTCGAAACGAGCAGCCGAAGAAATAGCCACAGCATGCGATCGAGGCCAGGGGTGCGGATCTCATCGGTTGAAACGACATCGCCGCTGGCAGCGCCGCGAACGCCGGCGGCGATCGTCCGCATCTCGCGGCAACGCGCATGCAGCCGTTCGAAGCGGCCCCGTGCCTCGAGCGGCAGGCCCGCGAGGACGGCGGTGATGGGCAGGGGTGGCGGCTGGACGCGGCCGCCTGGCGCTCCCTGACTGGCCGCGTGCACCTTTGCGTCTATCGCCGCGCGAAAGCGAGGAATCGCGATCAGGCTCGTGAGATACGTCAGTTCGCCCGCGGCCACGATCGGCAGGAACACTTCCGGAAACGGAGCCATGGCCGCCGCCGTGGTTGCGCCGAGAAAAAAGAGCAGATTCCACCGGAACAGGAAGGCTTCACGGAGATACTGGCCAAGTCCGGCGCCTTCCGCCTGAGTCGGCACGCGATTGTCGCGCGTCGGAGTGGGCATCGTGGATACAGATCCCGCCTTCGCCGAGTGCTTCGCTCCCTGCTACGGCGAGGCAAGCCGCAAGCCGGGCTCAGTCATCACCGGCCCGCGTAGACGATTCGAGCTTATCGATCGTATCGCGGATATCAAACACCATATCAACGAAGGAGCGCTCGCGCTGCATCTCCTTCGGCGGCCGATCCGGCGGCGGAATCTTCATCTCGCGCAGGATCGTGCCCGGAGACGAGGAGAAAATGTATACGCGATCACCCAGATAGACGGCTTCTTCGATCGAGTGGGTGACAAAGAACACCGTGGCCTGCGCCTCTCGCCAAAGGTCGACCAGGAGCATCTGCATGTTGAGCCTGGTCGTCGGATCGAGGGCGCCGAACGGCTCGTCCATCAGGATGATACGCGGCGACAGGATGAGCGTGCGGGCAATCGCCACGCGCTGGCGCATCCCGCCGGACAGCTCGCTGGGGTACTTCCGCGCGTCACGGTCGACGTTGAGCCCCACTTTTTTGATCCACTCGCGCGCGCGGTTGCGCCGATCGCTGGCGCGCATGCCGCGGCATTCGAGTCCGAACGCGACGTTGTCCTCGACGCTGCGGTTGTCGAACGAAGTGTAGTCCTGAAACACCATGCTGCGATCCGGCCCGGGAGTGGCTACCGGTTGACCGAGAACGAGCACCTCGCCAGACGTCGCCGGATGGTGCGGGCGCAGCCCGGCGATGAGCCGCAGCACGGTTGATTTCCCGCATCCCGATGGTCCGAGAATGCAGATGAACTCTCCGTGATCGGGACGATCTTCCACCGTGAAGGTGACGTCGCGAATCACCGTGAGCGGACCGAAGCGTTTGGTGACGTTGCGAAACTCGACGACGTGGGGTCGAGCAGGCGGGGACGGCGCTTCGCTCACGGTGATCATTCCTCGATCACACGATGCGGAAACAGTCCGCGCTGAAAGAACAGCAGCACGCGATCGATGCCGTAGGCGAGCAGGCCGATGATGATGAGAATCAGGATGATGTGCTCGGACAAGCCGCGCCGCTGACTGGTCATGAGAAGAAAGCCGAGGCCATGCTGCGCGTTGATCAGCTCGGCGAGCATGATGTAGCCGAACGCAAGCCCGAACAGGTGGCGAAGGCTGCTGTAGATGTCGGGCAGTGCAAGACCGAGCAGCACCTTCCAGACGATCTGGATGGACGACGCCCCGAGCGTTTGCGCCGTTTCGACGTAACGCTCGGGCACGGCGGTGATTGCTGACGCGACGTCGGAATAGACGAACGGCACGCACGCGATGAAGATGAACACGATCTTCTGCGTCTCGTCGATGCCGAACCACAGAATCGTGAGCGGGATGAGGGCGGCAACCGGCAGGTTGCGTCCGAACAGTGCCAGCGGTGCGCCCGCCGATTCGATGACACGCCACGAGCCGGCGAGCACGCCGAGCGGCACGCCGATCAGGGCGGCAAGTCCGAACCCGATGAGCACGCGTCGCAGTGTCGCGGCGATGCTCGTGAGGAGCGCGCGCTCGGTCCAGAGACTGGGCGCGCTGCGCAGCACTTCTTCCGGGCTGGGAAGAATGACCGGCGAGATGATCCGCGCTTCGGGCGAGCCGATGGTGACAAACCACCACGCGATCACGACCACGACGACGCCTGCCAGTCCAAGCAAGCGTCGGGTCATGCGCGGCGGCGGAAGCCGCAGCGCGAGGAGCGATCGAAGCGAAGTCCGCCGCATTACTGAGGCGACGCCGATTCGGCCGGATACACCTTAATCTCGACGCGCCGGTTCTTCGCGTGGTTGTCCGGATCCGACGCGTCGGCCGGACGATCCCAGCCCACGCCCGACGTGGCGAACTGGTTGGGCTGCAGACCGCCGAACTTGCGGACGATCGCTTCCTTCACCGAGTTCGCGCGATTGAGTGACAGCTCGTGCACCAGCGTGCCTGGAATCTGCCCCTTCATCGACCCGTCGGTGTGGCCCTCGATCACGATCCGCGCCGCGCCGTACTGACCCGCGAGCTTGCCCACCTCTTCGACCACGAACGCCACGTTCGGATCGTACAGTTCCTCCACGTCTTTGCCGCTCACCTGACGCGTGACCTTCTTATTGATGTCCCAGGAGTTGGGGTAGAAGTGAATGACGACCGTCTTGGTGAGAATCTCGTTTTTCTCGCCCTGGATGCTGCCCGCCGTCGCGGGTGCGAATTGAATGTTGTATTCGTTCTTCTGACTCGCGTACTTCGGTTCCGCTGCGAGCTTCTGGATGACGGAAAAGTCCATCACCTGGTCGAACGGCGTTTGCTGGCTCACGGCGTTGATCTTCCTGTAGAGGAAGTACGACGTGCTCCAGGTGCGCTCGAAGTTGGTCGGGTTGTTCTGGTTGAGGAAGAAGTCGCGGTTCTCGGCGTAGTTGGTCGAGTGTGCATCTCCCAGCATGCTCAAGGCATCGCCTTCGGGAATCGAGTAGCCTGCCGCCATCAGCTTGGCAACCTTCTGCTTCGCGTCCTGCGCCTTGAGCGCTTCCATCGCATCGAAGATGCCGCGAACGAGCCCTTCCATGATGTCGGGGTTGTCCTTCGCGAAGTCGGCGCGTGCGAACCACACATCGGCGATCAGCTTGTTGGCCGTCGCTGTTGTCACGATCAACCTGTTGCCTTTGACCTTCTCCAGGTTGTAGATGTCGGGCGCCCAGCTCACCACACCGGCGATGCTGCGATCGGCGTTGAACGCGGCCGCCGCCTGGAACGCGTCCTGGGTGAATTTGAAGTTGACTTCGGCAGGCTGCACGCCGGAGTTGATCAACGCGTTCAGGGCGAAGAAATGCGACGGCGAGTTCTGTGCGAGGACGACCGTCTTGCCGCGCAGATCGGCAATCGTCTTGATCGAGTCGCGCACGACAATGCCGTCGCCGCCGTTCGACCAGTCCACCTGCTGGAAGACACGCGGCATGACGCGCGTGTCCTTGCGTAGCCCTTCGAGGAAGAGCGGCAGCATGTCGAGCGTCGCCCAGCCGACGTGAATGTTGCCGGCGGCGTAGGCGTCGCGCATCGCGACGGGATCGTCGATGAGGACCAGTTCGACGCGGAAGTCCTTGCCGCCGGGTGCGCTCCACGTCTTGCCGGGACGGAAGCCGTCGTTGGCGTAGATCAGCGGTCCCCAGCCCGCCCACACGTTGATGGCGAGCCGCACTGTCCGGTTCGCCATCGGCGTGTAATTCGAGATGCCTTTCACTTCGGGCAACCGCGCGGAAGGAACGTAGTTGTATTCCTTGACGGTGGTGATGCCCTGGTTGTCGGGCGCCTCGGCGCTGCCTTTCATCTGCTTCATTTCCTCGTCGGAAATCCGCCCGCTTTCGTCCGACGTCCGCAGATCGGCATAGCGGTACACCGCGAAGCCGATCAGACCAAGGATGACGAGCAGTACAGCGAAGAAGAATGCCGGTTTCGGCTGGGCCATGGTGTCGGTGACTCCTTCAGTTCAAAGTTCAAAGTTCAAAGTTCAAAGTGAGTTGGCAAGTTGGCAAGTTGCAAGTTGCCCGGTTCACTCTTGAACTTCCCACTGTCCAACTACGTTGAACTTTGAACTTTGAACTTGTAACTTCCTCAGTTCGTCTGCTTCTCCGCCGGTCCGAGGTCTTTCGCGGCCTGCGTGATCGGCGTGGTCTCGGGCGACTTCAGGCCGAGCTCGACCTCGAAGTTGGTGAGCGCCTGTTCGGCGAGCTCCGCCTGCATCCGTTCCTCGGCGCGGATTTCGGCGATGCCTTTCTCGGAGAGATCGGCGGCCACGCGCGCCTTGCCGCGGTTTTGATCGATCTTCTGCTGGATCACGCTCTCGATTTGTCCGAAGTCGGTGGTGAGGTTCATGTCGAAGCTTTCCGACAGCTTCGCAATTTCGGCTTCGGCGGCGCTCATCTTGAGCTCGGCGTCGTACTTCTGGATCTTGTCGCGCAGCTCGATCAGCTTTTCGTTGGCGTGTTTGATCTTGGTCAGGTTGTTGCCGTACGCGGTCTCGTGCATCTGCAACTGCTGATCGTTGGCCGCGAGCTCGCTCTTGGCTTTCTGCAATTCGAGCGCGAACTTGGCGGCGGTGGCGCGGTCGCCGGCTTTGAGATAGGCCTTGGTCTCGGCTTCGAGCGTTTGCATGTGCCCGCGATTGGCCGCCACCTGGCGCGAGACTTTCTCGACCAGTCCGCGGTATTGCTCGAGGCCGATGCGCCCCTCCTTGAGCTGTTCGACCGCGCGGTCGTACTCGTAACGCATCTGTGCGATGGGATCCGCCTCGAAGAAGATGTTGGCGATCTTGTTCATCTGGGCGGCAAACGCGGACCAAAGCTTTTGAAAGATCACTGCGTGCTCCTTGTCAGTTCAAAGCTCAAAGTTCAAAGTGGAACGCCACAATCGGGGTGAGAGCTCTTCAACTTTGAACTTTGAACTTTGAACTTGTAACTTCCGGCGGCCCCCCATTAATTGACGGACGTTCCTCCGGCCTCCCCGGTTCCCGCGTCATGCTACGCTGTCGGGTTGAAAATTAAAAGGAGCGCCTATGCGCCGCTCTATCCCGCTCTTTCTTACCGTTATCCTCGGATTGCTTGCAGTTTCCCCCGCCGGCTTCGCCCAGGAGACCACCGCGACAATTATCGGCACGGTCAGCGACGAAAGCGGCGGGGTGCTTCCGGGCGTTACCGTGACGCTGCGGCAAGTCGCCACCAACCAGACCTTTGAACGCGTGACCAGCGCGGAAGGCCTCTATACCGCGCCGCTGCTCCCGATCGGCGAGTTTCAGAAAGGCACGCAGTACATCAACGAATGACATCGACAACACATGCAACGTGTCGACGACGACCTGCACGATCTCGACGGATCGCTTCGGCCAGATCCTGAACACCCGAGCGCGCGCGAAATTCAGCTCGGCCTGATTGGTAGGCAAGTGGGGCTGGTCGGGCAGGTGAGGCTGGTCGGGCGGGTGGGGCAGGCCGCGCTCCGGTGGGGCGCGATCGTGCTGTACGCCGGTGCCGTTTGCCTCGCACAACCAGCGCTGCGCGCAGGGAAGACCAAATCGGGAATCGCATATGACGTGCAAGGAAAGGGGCCGGTGGTGGTGCTCATCACCGGTTCCAATCTCGATCGGCGGATGTGGACGCGCGAGGCGGAGTGGCTCGCGCCCGATCACACGGTAATCCGCTACGACCTCCGCGCGCACGGGCAGAGCGACAGCGCCACGACCGCGTCTCGCACCTGGACGATCTGCTAGAGCTGCTCGACGAGCTCTCGATCGTCAGGGCCGCGTTCGTCGGCCGTTCTGCCGGGTCGACCATCGCGCTCGATCTCGCGCTGCAGGCGCCCGAGCGCGTCGAGCGCATGGTGCTTGCAGGTCCCGCGATTAGCGGGTACGTGGCCAAGGATCGTCCACCCTTCGTCGCGGATCTCACCGCCGCTCTTCAGGCACGCGACTTCAAGAAGGCCGGCGAAGTGCTGCTCGCCACGCCGACGTTTGCCGCGCCGCCGGAATTACAGGCGCTCGTACGACAGATGGTGATGGAGAACGATCGGCTCTGGACCGTGCCGCGCACCTTACTGCGCATGCCAGCGAAGCCTGCAATCGATCGGCTTGCAGAAGTCGGCATCCCGACGCTCGTCCTGATCGGTGAGAAGGACGAGGCCCAGCGCGAGCAGGCCGACATGCTGGCGGCGCGTGTTCCTGGTGCGCGCCTCGTTGTCGTTCCGGGCGGCGGCCACCTCCTGAATCTGACGTCGCCGGGCGAATTTCGCGCGGCCGTTTCCGTATTTCTTCGCTGAACTTATTCGATCTGCGTCGTCGAAACCCCTTCAATCCGATCACGGTGTCATGTGCGTAACACGCGAGCAGCACTTCGCGACCTGTGTTGAAAAAGGGGCGGCCTGAAATTCGGCCGCCCGTTATGTTCGCAGGTGAGCAAGTAGGCCGGAACGGCGACGGGCTGATGGGGCCGCCGTTGCATCATTCACGTATGGGTTGCGTGTAGCGCGGGCTTTCAGGTCCGCGACGCCCTAGTTCCCGAATCGAATCGTTACGCCGATGGTGGCTCTCCAGAACTGAAAGTCGGACAGACCGAGATCGAGGTCATCATCCGGCTCGTCGTCGGCCAGCGACCGGAAGTAGCGGATGTCGCCGCGCAGACCGACATTGTCGTTGAAGAATCCGTGTACACCGCCTCCCACATTGAAGCCGAGATCGTTCGAGTCGATGTCGTCGAACACGTCGCCGGCCGAGATGCTGCTGCGCATCAGGCCGATGCCGCCGACGCCGTACGGCCGGATGCCACCGCCGGTCTGGCCGCCGATCGGGATGCCCACGACCAAATTCCCCATTAACGTTGTGAGATTGCTATCGCCGAAGTCGAAATCGACGTCTCCGGTGGTGAACTCAAAGAAATTTGGCGACCACCCGAGATCGACTTCGACGCCAATAATCCCAGCACCCATCCACGCCAGCGAACCGCCGAAGACGGCCTTCTTCTCGAAGTTGTCGATAAAGTCGCCGACGTCGCCGAAATCGGCGCTGTGACCGAAGTTCATTCCGAGATAGGGCGTGAACAGCCAGTCCGCAGACGCAGGTACGGCGCCGTATCCCAGTATTGCGACTACCAAAAACACCCGCGCGACGGTTATAGAGCGTGATCTCATCGTTAGTACTCCTCCTGACCCAGTGGGGGGATGTTGAGAATGCGCTGACGCGGGCGGCGGGTGCAAAACGTAGACCGCTGACTTTGCTGACGGGCTGGAGTGCGTTAGGATCGGATGTTCGCAGGACGGCCGCGGGCCGCACTGTGGACCTCAAGAAGAATCATGTCTTCTGCCGCGCCAGAATCCGGCGCCATCGTGGTGCGCGGCGCCCGCACCCACAACCTCAAGAATGTGGACGTCACTCTGCCTGTCGGCCAGCTCATCGTGATCACCGGTGTGAGCGGATCCGGAAAATCGTCGCTCGCGTTCGATACGGTGTATGCGGAGGGACAGCGACGCTATGTCGAATCGCTGTCGGCGTACGCCCGACAGTTCCTCGAGCGGATGGAGAAACCGGACGTCGATCGCATCGAGGGTATCTGTCCCGCGATTGCGATCCGTCAGAAAAACAGCGTGCGCAACCCGCGCTCGACGGTTGGAACGGTCACCGAGATCCACGACTACATGCGGCTGCTGTTCGCTCGGGTGGGACGAACGTTCTGTCGTCAATGCGGTCAGGAAGTCATCCGGGAAACAGCCGAAGTGGTCGCGACGCGCTTGCTCCAGTTGCCCGCCGGCACGCGTCTGCTCCTCGGATTCGATCTCCCCGTTGTTGCGCTCGATTCCGACACTGCCGAGACGGCAGCAGCCGACGAGACAGAAGACGCTGACTTTGAACTCGTTGCCGAGGGGGCGGACGACATCGTCGAGCCAAAGCCTGCTCGTGATGTGTCGGCCGGCAGTCAGTCATCGGCGGCGATTGCCGCCATGGTCGGGTCGCTCCGTCGGAAGGGTTTTGCGCGATTGCTCGTTGACGGCGAGGCGATTGGCCTCGACGATGTCAATCCGGCGGACCTTGCTGACAAATCGTGCCTTCGCGTCGTCGTCGACCGGGTTCGCATCGAAGGCGATCTGCGCGCGCGTTTGACGGATTCGATCGAGATTGCCTATCAGGAAGGCGGCGGCGCGGCGTGGGCCATCCAGTTGGTCGAGGATGGAGCTTCGATCACGCACCAGTTTTCCGAGCGCTTTGAATGCCGGCGCTGCAACCTGACGTACGAGGATCCGCAGCCGCGCCTCTTTTCGTTCAACAACCCGTTCGGCGCGTGTCCGACCTGTCACGGCTTCGGGAACATCATCGAGCTCGACATGGATCTGGTCGTGCCCGACTCCTCGAAATCGATCGCGCAAGGCGCGATCGAGCCGTGGAGCAAACCGCACTACCGTTCGCATCTCGCCGAACTGAAACGCGCGGCAAAGGCGCGCGGCATGCGCCTCGACACGCCGTGGCGCGACATGTCGGACGAGGACAAACGATTTGTCGTCGAAGGCGACGGCGAAGACTACGAGGGCATCCGGGGATTCTTCCGCTGGCTCGAACGCAAGAAATACAAGGTGCACGTCCGCGTGTTCCTGAGCCGCTATCGCGGCTATCTCACCTGTCCCGATTGCGGCGGCACGCGCCTGCGCCGCGAAGCGCGCGACGTGAGAGTCGGCGGACTCACCATCGATCGCGTGTCGGCGTTGACGGTCAAGGAGACGCAGCGCTTTTTTGCCGACTTGGCATTGTCCGACAAGGAAGCCGCGATTGCCGACAAGGTTCTCAAGGAGATTCGGCGCCGGCTCGGATTTCTCAGCGACGTCGGTCTCGATTATCTGACTCTCGATCGCTTGTCGTCGACGCTCTCGGGTGGCGAAGCGCAGCGCATCAATCTGGCGACATCGCTTGGCTCGGCGCTCGTCGGCACGTTATACGTGCTGGACGAACCGTCGATCGGCTTGCATACGCGTGACAATCAGCGCCTGATCGACATCCTGCGCCAGCTGCGCGATCAAGGCAACACCGTGCTCGTCGTCGAACACGATGCCGACATGATCACGGTGGCGGATCACTTGATCGATATGGGCCTGGGCGCGGGCGAGCACGGGGGGCGCGTGGTGTTTACCGGTTCGCTCGACGCGTTGCGTCAGGAGCCGCGATCGCTCACCGCCAAGTATCTGCGCGGCGAACTGACGATCCACGTGCCCCAGATGCGACGCCGCGGCTCGCCGCAGCGCATCCGGCTGCGGGGCGCGCGCGAGCACAATCTCAAGGGCGTGGACATCGAGATTCCGCTCAACACGATGACCTGTGTGACGGGCGTGAGCGGATCGGGCAAGTCCACACTCGTGCACGACGTTCTCTACGCCGCGATCAAACGCGCGAAAGGAGACTGGGATCGCAAGGTCGGCGCACATGCTCGGCTCGACGGCCACGAGTTTGTGAGCGACGTTGTGCTCGTCGATCAAGCGCCGATCGGCCGGACGCCGCGATCGAATCCGGTGACGTATCTCAAGGCCTTCGATCCGATTCGCGAGCTGTTCGCGTCCACCAAGGACGCGAAGTCGCGCGGCCTTACCGCCAGCCACTTTTCGTTCAACGTGCCGGGTGGACGTTGCGAAGCCTGCCAGGGCGAAGGCGAAGTGCGCGTCGAAATGCAGTTCCTCGCCGATGTGTTCGTCCCGTGCGAGCAGTGCGACGGCCGGCGGTTCAAACAGCAGGTGCTCGAGGTCCGCTACAAGGGCAAGTCGATCACGCAAGTGCTCGACATGACGGTGCGCGAAGCGCTCGCGTTTTTCAGCGGTTCATCCAAGGTGCTGCGCCGCCTCCAGGTGCTCGACGAAATCGGGCTGGGTTACCTGCGGCTCGGTCAGCCCGCGACGACGCTCTCGGGCGGGGAGGCGCAGCGCATCAAGATTGCGGCGCATCTCACGTCGCAAGGCGGCGAGCGCGTGCTTTACATTCTCGATGAGCCGACCACTGGGCTGCACTTCGACGACATCGCGAAGCTGCTCGCCGCGTTCCGCAAGCTGCTCGACGCCGGACACACACTCGTGGTGATCGAGCACAACCTTGACGTCATCAAGACGGCGGACTGGATCATCGATCTCGGTCCCGAAGGCGGTGACGCGGGCGGTCAGATCGTTGCGATGGGAACGCCGGAACAGGTCGCGCACGTGCCGGAGTCGCATACCGGTCGCTTTCTGCAGGAGATTCTTTCCTCGGGCAAGATGCTGAAGACGGTCTCGCGATAGGTCGACGGTCGGCAGTCAAAGACTCGTGATTTTGAAACAGGACTTCTATAAACGGCCGACATTAGACGTCGCGCGCGATCTGGTCGGCAAAGTGCTGGTGCATCACACGCCCGAGGGCCTTGCGTCAGGAAGAATTGTCGAGGTTGAAGCCTATATCGGCGAAGCCGATCCGGCATGTCATGCGGCGCCGGGTCCCACGACCCGCAACCAGCCGCTGTATGGACCGCCAGGCGTCGCGTACGTCTACCTCAATTACGGCCTTCATTACCTCGTCAACGCCGTCACCGAAGAAGAGGGCTCGCCCGCGGCTGTCCTGATTCGCGCGCTCGAACCGGTTGATGGGGTCGCATTGATGCGACACCGTCGATCGCAGGCGCGCTGGCGAAGGGGCAAGCCGGTGCCGCCCGATCACGAACTGTGCCGCGGTCCCGGCAACCTCACTGCCGCGCTCGGCATCACACTGGCTCACAATCGCCTGCCGCTGACGCGCCGGCCGCTCACGATCGAAGACGACGGGTTTCGCGCGAGCGATCTCGCGTGGACGCGTCGGCTAGGTATCAGCGTTGGTACCGAACAGCCCTGGCGCTGCATCCTGCGCGGCAATCCTGCTGTCTCCGGTCGCGTCTAGAAAAAACGCCGACGCGCCGTTTTTCCTTGTGCGATACTCCGGCCGATCGGTTCGTAATCCTTTGTCTTGGAGGATGGCATGACTCGCTTCACTGGACTCTTCGGAGTCTTCCTTGGTCTCGTCCTCGCCATTAGCGCCCCGGCGATTGCCACTGCGCAGGTCAGCGGCAGCATCAACGGCACCATTACCGACAACACCGGCGCGGTTTTGCCGGGTGTCACCGTTACAGTGAGCGGCGCGGCGCTGATGGGCGTGCAAAACGCGGTGAGCAATGCGGAAGGTGTTTACCGCTTTCCAACGCTGCCGCCCGGCGTGTATCGCCTCAGCTACCAGCTGGCGGGATTCAACACCGTGGTGCGCGAAGGGATTGTCGTGCAGGTCGGCTTCACCGCCACGATCCCGGTGCAGATGCAGGTCGCGAGCGTGACCGAGACGGTCACGGTCAGCGGTGCGTCGCCAGTTGTCGACGTTCAGAACACGAATATCCAAAACAACTTCACGGCCGAGACACTGTATTCGATCCCGAGCGCGCGGGACATCTGGTCGGTCATCGGGTTGAGTCCCGGCGTCACCGTCGAGCGCTTCGACGTCGGCGGTTCGCGAGCGGGAACGCAGACCGACTACCAGGCGTACGGATTGTCCGGTCAGGTGCGGGTGATGGCGGACGGCGCCAACCTCACCGAGAACACTGGCGGCGAGCCGTATTTCGATTTCGGCGCCTTCGAGGAAGTTCAGCTTGGCACGAGTTCGAACGACGCGTCGATGCCCACACCGGGCGTGATGATCAGCACTGTGATCAAGTCCGGGGGCAACGAGCTGAAGGGAGACATCTATTTCGACTACGAGCACGGTAATCTGCAGGCGCACAACGTCACCGACGAACTGCGACGGCAGGGCGTGGGCGAAGGCAGTCGGATCACGAAATACTGGGATCCGAACTTCACCGTGGGCGGCCCAATCAAACGCGACAAATTCTGGTATTTCGTGTCGTTCCGTGGCCAGCGTATTGGAACGACGGTGACGGGGTTCCCCATCGAAGCGCCGGGCTCGCTCGAGTTCGTCACGAGGCTCACCGGGCTCACGGACAAGTTGTCGTACCAGATCAATCAGAACAACAAGATCTCGCAGTGGATGCAGTTCAGGCGCAAGGAACAGCCGCACCGGGGTGCGAGCAGTACCCTTTATCTCGATGCGGTTTACAAGCAGGACAGCATCTCGCCCTACGGCGGCTTCGACTGGCACAGCGTGGTGACACCGACGTTTTTCTTCAACGCTCGGTTCG
>JBKPAJ010000098.1:0-12891 GCA_046726375.1 Acidobacteriota bacterium | reverse complement strand
CAAATCACTCGCGAAACAGACGCCGCTGGAACGACCGGTCCTTGGAACATCAACCTGGTGCGCGTCGATCCGGCGATGGCACGACTCGACGTGGTGCACGCGCTCGACGACGCGGTTGGCCTCGAGACGGTCAAGTCGATGGCCGAGCGGCACGGCGCGATCGCGGCCATCAACGGCGGCTACTTCCGCATGACCGGTACGTTCGGCGGCGACTCCACCGGCACGCTGCAGATCGACGGTAAGATCTTGAGCGAGCCCGATCGCGGGCGCGCTGCGGTCGGTCTGGTGCGAACCGGAAATACAACTCGGCTCGCCATGGGACATGTCGCATGGGAAGCCGACGTCGATGTCGAGGGCCGCAAGCGCGCGCTCAACGGCGTGAATCGCGCACGCGGACCGAACGACGTGGTGGTCTTCACACCGGAGTTTCACCCGACCACGCTCACCGACGGACGCGGAACCGAAGTGATTGTTCGTGGAAATCGGGTCGAAACGATCCGCGAGAACGCTGGCAGCAGCCGCATTCCAGCGGATGGTTTCGTGTTGTCCGCCACCGGCAGGGCGCGGGAATGGGCGCGCAAGCAGCTCGTGCCGGGCGCCCACGTGACCGTCTCGATGAAACTGAAGCCGGTTGACTCCGCCGCCGACAATCCGTGGATCAACGCCGAAGACATTCTCGGAGCAGGACCGATCATCGTGACTGCCGGACGGATCGATATCACGGCGCATCGCGAGAGCATGGCGCCGAACTTTGCCACCGATCGCCATCCCCGCACGGCGATCGCCGCGCTCAGCGACGGCCGCGTGCTGCTCGCCGCCGTCGATGGCCGTCAGCCCGGTCTCAGCATCGGCATGTCGCTCGACGAGCTCGCCCGCCTCATGCTCGAGTTCGGGGCAGTCGACGCGATCAACCTCGATGGCGGCGGCTCCACGACGATGGTTGTCGACGGCTCGGTAGTGAATCGCCCCTCGGATCCGACCGGCGAACGCCCGGTCAGCGACGCCATTCTCGTCCTCCCGAAGCAGCAGTAGAATCTCCCCATGCGAAGCATGCTGGTTGCCGCCGCCGTGCCGTCGGTGTTGTTCGTGGCATCCGTCGCGTCAGCGGGCGAAGCGCGGGCGACCGCGACGTTCACGAAAGACGTGGCGCCAATCTTTTACAAGCACTGCGTCGAGTGCCATCGCCCGACGATGTTCGCGCCGATGTCGTTGATGAAGTACGACGAGGCACGGCCGTGGGCGCGCGCGATCAAACAGCGCGTGGTCGCGCGCGACATGCCGCCGTGGGGTGCAGACCCTGCCGTCGGTCACTTCAAAAACGACCCGCGCCTGTCACAAACCGAGATCGACACTATCGTCGCGTGGGTTGACGGCGGTGCGCCCAAAGGCAACGACTACGATCTGCCGAAGCCTCCCGAGTTCGTCGAGGGCTGGACGATTGGCCAACCGGACGTGGTGCTGACGATGGTCGACGACTATCGCATTCCCGCGTCGGGGACGATTCCGTACGAATACATCAGGATTCCGACCAACTTCACCGAAGACAGGTGGATCAAGGCGATCGAGATCAAACCTGGCTCGCGCACGCACGTGCATCATGTGATTGCCTACACCCAGCCACGCGGCACAGACGGACGCGGGAGTCCGCTCGGGCGCACCAACATCGGTGGCACGACGCCGAACAAACCGGGCGTTGTGTTCGGCGACGGCATTGCGCGGCTTCTGCGCGCCGATTCGGACATCGTGCTGCAGATGCATTACACGACCAACGGCGTCGAAGCAACTGATCGCACGAGCATCGGCTTGATTTTCGCGAAGGAGCCGCCGGCGAAAATGGCGGGCGGCGGCATGGCGCTCAACTTCCGCCTGCGCATTCCGGCGGGCGCGCCCAATCACGAAGTGAAGGCCACCTACACCTTCAACGAAGACACGGTGCTCACGTCGATGACGCCGCACATGCATTACCGCGGCAAGGACATGACCTACATCGCACGGTTCCCGGACGGCACGAGCGAGGCGTTGCTCTCAGTGCCGCGCTACAACTTCGACTGGCAGATCACGTATCAGCTCGCCGAGCCGCGGGTGATACCGAAAGGGACGCAGCTCGAAGTGATCGCGCATTACGACAACTCGTCGGGCAACAAGTTCAATCCCGATCCGACGAAAGAAGTCCGCTGGGGTGATCAGACCTGGGATGAAATGATGATCGGGTTTTTCGGGACAGTGAGCGAAGTGCCCAAGCCGGCGACGGCCGGTCTAAAGACCGGCCTCCTCAGGTGATCACTTAGGGTCGTTTGAACAAACCTGTATAGACACCCTTGCCGCGGACATGTCCGGCCATCGCGGCAACGACCGCTGCGCGCGTCAGCGGCGGCGACTGTCCAACCGGCGCGACATCGATCATCGTGTCGAGCGCGAAGAGCTCGAACACGTAGTGATGCACCGGCCCGGACGCCAGCGCGCCGGGGCCGCGATAGTACGGACCGCTCGCGCTGATCTGGCGCGAACCGTCGGGCAACTGCGATTCCTGCGTCACTTTTTCCGGCAAGCCTCGGGCCTCACCAGGGATGTTCCACACCATCCAATGCAGGAGGTCATCGGTGCCGCTGCCGATCGCCGCATCGAGATCGCGGACGATCAGAACGAAGCTCATCGTCCCATCCGGCACATTGGCCCACGTCAGCGGAGGAGAGGCTTCCTCGCCGGTCTGCGCATGCTTTGCGGGAATCTGACCGCCGTCGGGCCACGCTGTTGTGCTCAACGTCATCACCTGCACGCCGCCTCGGCCGCCTCCCCGCCCGCCTCGGCCGCCGGGCTGCGCACCAGGCGCCGTTGGGGATGCATTGCCGCCCGGTGGGTTCTGTGCCGCACCGGCGAATACGGCCGCAAACACGAGCGCCATGATGGTCGCGAGTCGCATGAGCCGTGCAGCCTATCTGAACGACGCCGCTTGCCTCTTGCGCCACTGGTCGTATCGCATGCGCAGCGTTTTCACCGGGTTGAGGTTCTCGCCTTCCTTGATCGCGTTGGGGCCCTTGTCGGCTCCAGGCTGTGACACCGTGATGTACATGGTGTACTTGCCGTTGTTGTGCGAGTCGCCATTGGTGTCGGCCTTCTCTGCCATGAGAATGTAGGCGACGTGCGACGTCTTCTGGTCGCACGGAATCTTCGGCTTCGATTCGTCCGCCGGCCACGGCGGACACGTGCAGCGGCTGTCACCGCCCGACCCGTCGGCGGCTTCCATGGCGGCCATCACGCGATCGGTGATGGCTCCCTGTGTGTTGATGAACGCCTGCACGGCCTTCGGCACAACTTGTCCGGGCCGCAGGATGTTGCCTTGAATTGAGTAGAAGATCTCGGTACCCGGGACCTGCCCCTGGATGTCCTGCGTGACGTAGCCGTTGCTCAAGCCCGAGTGTCCCGCCATGTGTCCCTGCAGATCGAGAATCCCGAACTGCCGGCTCTGATACGCCGGGTCGTTACTGAGGAGCTCGATGATGGCGTTGGGATCGGTGCCCTTCTGCAGCTCGCGGAATACCAGCATCTGATTCTGATGCGTGTTGTCCACCGCGGCCTGACACGCCGCGACGCCTTTGCCGGGAACGACCACCGCCTGCACGCCCATCAGAAACTGATCGTCGCGATCGACGCATGTGGCCGACGCGATGACCACGCGGCCGGTGCTGCGATCGACCGCTATGACGGACCAGGTCGCAAACACGCTCGATGGCCACGCCAACAGTGCGACGAGAACAAGTACCGGCTTGCGCATGACGCTCCCCGCGACGCGTGCTCTACCGCGCCGAAGGGCGGAATCATACATGGAAAACTGGTCCGTCCATTGCACGCGCCAGACGGCGCGGCCAAAGCCGCGCCACCCACGTGCTGGCAGTGGCGCGCCTTTAGGCGCACCGCAAAGGAGTCGCTATGAATCGAGGCGCATCGTATCGAGGTCCAAGCTGGATGAGCATTGCCGCAGGTGCCGCGTTGGGCGTCGGCGCGGTGTATATCCTTCGCGCGCAGCGTTCGCGCACGCAGCGTCACTCCGCAGCCCAACCGGACCCGTATCAGATCGAATCGATCACAATCAATCAACCTATCGAATGCGTTTACGACGCGTGGCTCGAGCTCGAGAGCCTGGCCTTCATGCGCGGCGCCGAGATTACCGAGTCGCGCGAACAGGAGATGTGCGCATGGTGCTCCGCGACCGGCGTGATTGGCTCGGTGCGATTCGAGCGCGCGCCCGGTGCGCGCGGCACTGAAGTGCGTGTTGAGCTGCTCCACAAGCCGCGTGCAGTTGGACAGGGGATCGCGCGCGTGCTTGGGATGGCGCCGGATCAGCAGATTCGCGAAGATCTCCGCCGCTTCAAGCAGCTGCTCGAGGCCGGCGAGATCACGGTATCGGATGGGCCGGGGCTGTGGCGAGCCGCACAGCCTCCGTCGACGCCAGACCAACTCTCAGCATTTTCCGGAGTGTAGCCATGCGAGCGAACTGCTGGATGGGCACGAAGACCGTCGAGGTACAGCAAGTACCTGACCCGAAAATCCTCAATCCCCGCGACGCGATCGTCCGCATCACGAGTACCGCCATCTGCGGATCGGATCTGCACATCTATAACGGTTTGATACCGACCATGAAACGCGGCGACGTGCTCGGCCATGAGTTCATGGGCGAAGTGGTCGAGGTCGGCAGCGGCGTCAAGAAACTCTTGCCCGGCGATCGGGTCGTGGTGCCGTTCCCGATCGCGTGCGGGCACTGTCTGCAGTGCGAACGCGAGCTCTATTCACTGTGCGAAAACTCCAACCCCAATGCGTGGATGGCCGAGAAGATGTGGGGCTACTCGCCGTGCGGCATTTTCGGCTACTCGCACATGCTCGGCGGCTATGCTGGTGGTCAAGCCGACTACGCGCGTGTTCCGTTTGCGGACGTCGGGCCGATCAAGGTGCCGGATCATCTCGACGACGAGCAGGTGCTGTTTTTGTCGGACATTTTTCCGACCGGCTACATGGCCGCTGAGGCGTGCGGCATTCAGCCCGGCGACACGGTCGCGGTCTGGGGGTGCGGACCTGTCGGCCAGTTCGCCATCGCGAGCGCCTACATGCTCGGTGCCGAGCGCGTGATCGCCATCGATCGTTTTCCCTACCGCCTGCGCGTTGCGCACGAGGGCGCAAAGGCCGACACCATCAACTACGAAGAAGTCGACGTGCCCGAGATGCTCAAGGAGATGACCGGCGGGCGTGGTCCCGATCACTGCATCGATGCGGTCGGCCTCGAAGGACACGCGCCGGGGATCATGGGCGCGTACGATCGCATCAAGACCACGTTGATGTTGGAAACGGATCGGCCGGTCGCATTGCGCCAGGCGATTCTGTCGTGCCGAAGCGGCGGCACGATCTCGGTGGCGGGCGTCTATGGCGGGTTCATCGACAAGTTCCCAATGGGCGCGATCGTGAATCGGGCGTTGACGATCCGATCCGGGCAAACGCACGTGCATCGCTACATGCGTCCTCTTCTCGATCGCATCACGCGCGGCGAGATCGACCCGCGTTTCGTGATCACACATCGCCTGAGCCTGAACGAGGCGCCGGAAGGCTTTGCGCTGTTCAATGAAAAACAGGATGATTGCCTGAAGGTAGTGCTGAAGACCGCCGCGTGAGGGCGGTCGGGCAGGTGGCCCACCGGCCCTACCCACCCGACGCATCCATGCGCGATCTCTCCTATTGGCTGCCCGGTCTCGCGACGGCCGCCGCCGCGGCGCTCCTGCTCGCATGGCGCGTGCGCGAGACCCGGCGGCCCGTTTCTCCGCGTTCGATTCTGTTACCGCCGCTCGGCATGAGCTCCGGCTTCAGCATGTTTCTGATGCCCGACTTCCGCATCTCATGGGCATGGGCGCTCGGCGCGCTCGTGGCGGGCGCGCTCCTGCTCGCGGTTCCGTTGGTGCGCTCCACGCGGCTGGCGCGGCAAGGCAACGCAGTGATGATGCAGCGGTCGCGCGCGTTTCTCGGCATCCTGCTCGGGCTGGTGGCGGTGAGGCTGCTGCTTCGCAATTACGTCGGTCACATCCTGCCGGCGCGCCAGACGGCGGGCGTCTTTTTCATACTGGCGTTTGGGATGATTGCGCGCTGGCGGGCGTGGATGTGGGTCGAGTATCGGAAGCTGGCGAGTGGGCCTTAGCGACCTGTCCGCCTCCGCTCGCCTCGCATCGCCGCGCGCGTTCGCTCCCTGCCGCGCGTTGAAGTTCGCAGTAGATCTTGCGTTGAATGCGGAGATGACTAAACGTCGATGAACCGTTCCCGCTCCGTCGGCGGCGGCAGCAGACACACGTCGGAGCGGCCGAAGATCCGATAGCGGTAGCGCGCGATCAGGTCGTAACCGGCATTGAGGAGGGCCCAAGGAAAGATGCGCAACACCGTCGCCGAGCGCCAGGGCTGGCCGAGCAGTCTGGCGACGAACAGCGTCCCCTGCGCTTTCATCAGGATCGCCGGGCGGTCGCGACGATAGTTGGTGACCACGGCAAACGTGTCGAGATCGTCGCGGTCTTTGCCGAAGCGCGAGAGCCACGACCGTCCGGTTGCGCTTTGCAGCGATGCATAATCGAACACGCGACGACGATCCCGCGGGAGTAGAAACTGCGCGAGCGCGTTGCACAGTCCGCACACGCCGTCGTACAGCACGAGATGCTCACCCGCCACGCACGCACTACCTCGACGAGCCGAACATCACTCCTATCGATCGCTCCAGCGGATTGTAGAAGCTGCCGTAGTTGGGCGAGGTGACGTTGTTTTGCACGTCGCGCTCAGACGAAGAGCCGAAGACGTTGTACACCTTCACGCCCGCGCGGAATCGATACTTCTTGAAGTGCCACGGACGCGACAGCGAGAAGTCGAACGTTCGCACCGTCGGCAGCCGCCCTGCGGTGTTGCGCGGACCAACGAAATCCTGAAACTCGTTGACGGCTGACCACGGGAACCCCGATCGTACCTCGACCACCGGCGAGAAGTCCCATTTGCCGGGAAAGCCGATCGTCCCGCGCGCGATGAAGCGGTGACGAACGTCGGTCGGAATCAATCCAAATTCGTTCTGGCGGATGATCGGCGTGCGGAAGTTGCCGAAAAACTGATCGTAGTTGTTGAGATCGGCCTCCCCTTTCGCCCACACGTACGAGAATGTCAAGTCGCGCCGCGCCCCGCCAAGATAGCGGGCGGTCAACTCGAGTTCCTTGTAGCGCGACTGGCCGGTGGTGGTCACGAACAGGCGCGCGGCCGCTGGCTCCGGCACAAGGATGTACTCGTGCGTACCGCTGCGCCGGAGGAACGCCGCCTTCAAGAGCATGCGACGTCCAAACCGCTGATCCCATTCAACATTACCGACTTGTGCCTCCGGCGTGTGGAGGTCCTCCTCGAGGTCGTAGCGCAACGCAACCGGCGGACCGAGCGGTGCACCGTTAGGATCGAAGCGAGAAACGACTCGCGTCTCATACCGCTCGAATGCGTCCACGTTGAGCGGCGTGCGCTGAACGAATTTGCCGTAACCGCCGCGAAGGATTGCCCGCCCTTCGGGCAGCACGCCAATCGCAACACCGGCGCGCGGGGAATAGTTGATGTGCTCGACAATGCCGTCGCGATCGGAACGGATCCCGAGCTCCAGCGTGACGCGTGAACCGATCCGCCAACGATCCTGGGCAAACAGCGCCCACTCCGTACCGTAGATCTCCTGTTCGGTGGAACCGCTGAATTCCGTTCGTTCTGCAAGTGATCCGTCGAGGCGCCGGATCTCGAGCGGGTGGCTGAAACTGGTGCCATCGAACCACGAACGCTGCAGATCGATGCCGATTTTCACCACGTGCTGACCGCGCCACCAGTTCCGGGTGGTGCTCAGCGCCTCCACGATCTGTGTGCTTCTGACCTTGCGTTCCTGATCGTTGAAGAAGTTGCCGCTTTGGGTTTGCGGTGCATAGGTCATCGGCCCAGCGCCGTTGCCGCTGACCTCAACTTCGAACCAGCGCGTCGCGACGGTGGTTTCAAGCACGATATCGGAAGCAAACGCGAGGCGATCCACGATGCCGAGCGACGCGCCGTTCTGGTCGAAGTCCGGCGCGACCTCGGGCGGCCGAAATGTGTTCATCGTGGCGTGCTCGACCTCGCGCGGAAACATGACGATGCCGCCGCCAAAGATATGCCGTGCCGAGAGAACGGTGTCGATGCGCGTGAACGCGTCGAAGCTGCGCAACTCGATGTCCGGCTCGTCGGGCAGACTTTTCACCGGCGTCAACAGATAGCGAAACTGCACGTCTTCGGCGAGAAAGGCGCGATCGCTCTTCAGCGGCCCGCGCACTGAAAACCGCGGTTCGAAGCCGCGGATGCGGAAACCCGAGCGCAAGCGCGGCATCAGATTGCCAGGCTTGAATTCCCACTCGTTGGTCCCGCGCCGCGTACGAATCTGCGTGACGCTGGTCGTAAAGCGGCCGTACTCAGCCGCGAACGGATTCGCCAGCACTTCAACCGAGTCGATGCTTTGTCCCGGCAGCTCCAGATCGAAATCGCCGGTAGAGGGGTCGATCAGGCTCGCACTGCTGACCTGCAGCGCGCCCTGAGTCGGATTGCCGCCTTTGATGCGCAGCCGGCCGTCGCTGCCACGAACGACTCCGGGAAGCAGCGGCAACAAGCTTTGAAAGTCGTCGCCCTGGAGGGGCGCGAGCTCAAGCACCGACCCCGACAGCAGATCGCTCATCGACACGGGCTGCACGCTGTCCGTCGGCGACGGCGTGGGCGTGGGCACCGGCGCTCGTACCTCCTCGGTCGGCAGTACGAACGTCAAGCGAATGTCGAGGAGCACTTCCGCGCTCTCACTGCCGCGCACTTCGAACGGCGCCGACTCGCTCTTGAAGAACCCCTCGCGGGCGGTATGCACCACATATCGACCCGGGGGCACGTCGGCGAACGTGACTTGGCCGGCCGCGTCGGTGGTGGTCTCCGCAATGACTGTCATGTCCGGGGCGGTGCGGAGGTCGACCTCGACTCCCGGCATCCGCACGTTGCCTTCGAGGGTCGTAATCGTCGCCACGACACGACCTGTACCAGTCGTTTGCACGGCTTGTGCCCAAGCACGCGGTGCTCCACCGACCACCCCGATGATGACCAGAAACGCGATTGCGCGGCGAGCGGGGCTGCACAGGAAGACTGCAGTCATATCGGCCAGATTGTACTGCCGAAAGTCAGACCACAAAGCGCAGGCTTTGTCGGTGTATGATTCTGACCACCGCGGAACCCATTCGGCGTTCCTTTTCGGACGAGGCACACTATTGGCCGGACGATCACTTTTCGTGTGCGTTGTTGCCACCGCGCTCGCGTGTCCCGCGATCGCGACCGCTCAGGACTCTCGCACAGACGTCATCACCCGCGAACAGGCGGAAAAAGCCAAAACGGCAGCACCCTACACGCCGGGCAAGGGTGAAGCGCTGCTAATCTACGTGCAAAAGCTAATGAGCGGCTCGTATGAGGGCGTGTATCCAGCGGCCGGCAGCGTCTACAGCGGCGGCGGATTTACGCTGGGGGCAGGCTATCGGCGGTTTGTCAGCGACCGCAACACGATCAACCTGCTCGGGCTCTACTCCCTCAGCAGCTACAAGCTGATTGATTTCACCTTTAACTCACCACGCTCGCCCACCGGGCGCGTTGAATATTCGCTGAGTACAGGCTGGCGCGATGCGACGCAAGTGGCGTATTACGGTCTCGGCATCGACAGTCCCGAATCGCGTAGCAACTTCCGTCTGAAGCAGACCTACGTGGGCGGGAATCTGTCGGTGCGGCCGCTGTGGTGGACGGTGCTGAGGGGTGCCGCTACCTATGAGGACTACAACATGGAGGACGGCCGCGGGACTGCGCCGTCAATCTTCGACGTGCACACACCGGCCACGGCACCAGGGCTCGAGGCGAGTCCGACCTATTTCCACACGGTCGCGTCGGCGGGCATCGACTGGCGGCCCGC
This sequence comes from Acidobacteriota bacterium, assembly GCA_046726375.1. Lineage (GTDB taxonomy): Bacteria > Acidobacteriota > Vicinamibacteria > Vicinamibacterales > UBA2999 > DASPWV01. Next base: position 2,903 of record JBKPAJ010000098.1, on the reverse strand, counting down.
GGCCGGCTACGCCAGGCAGGGCGGCCTCTACGAATTGGCCTATCACCGCTACAACGATTCCGACGACACGTACACGTTCGATCGCGTTGATGGCACGCTCGTGCAGCACCTTCCCATCCTGCGCGAGAACTGGATTCTGTCGCTGCGCGGCCAGATGCAGACGACGATCGGCGACGAAGACATCGTGCCCTATTTCCTGCTGCCGTCACTCGGCAGCGGCGACACGCTCCGTGCGTATACGTCGTGGCGCTTTCGCGATCGCCACAGCCTGTTGATGTCAGCGGAGTGGCGCTGGGTGGTCAACCGCATGGCCATGGACATGGCGATCTTCTACGACGCCGGCACCGTTGCCGCCCGACGCAGCGATCTCGGTTTCAGCAACATGGAAAGCGACGTCGGTATTGGCGTGCGGTTCCATTCGCCAGTCGCGACGCCGCTCCGCATTGAGCTGGCGCGAGGACGCGAGGGATTCAACATCGTCTTTTCAGGAAAGGCAGCCTTCTAATGACCCTGTCTGCCTTGCTTCGCAGCTTCGTACGCCTGCTCACCGTCGTCGCGGCCGTGGTCTTGATCGCCGCGGCGACAGCAGCGCAGGGACCTCGGTTCTACAACGACGACCCGCTCACGCGCGAGCCTGAGACGCAGGACGCCTCGAAAGTGACAGCGTGGGACATCGACCTGTTCGTTGATCTCACGATCAATTTGTTTGGCCGCCCCGGGGATCCGACGCCGGACGTTCGCGCCGGTGACATCAACACGATCGATGAAGTCCCTGATTCGAACTGGTTTACCAACCGACTCCTCACCCGGACCGTCACGCCGGAGGAAGCGGCGAAAGGTCCGCTCGAGATCGAGGGTCCCGCGCCGGGGCGCTGGACCATCACGGCACCCAAGCGAGCGGGCGTAGCGCCCGGATTCACGATGCGCGATTCCAAAGGCGAACTGTGGTTCGTGTCCTTTGACGCGCCCGACCATCCCGAGGCCGCCACTGGGGCCATCATGGTGGCCAACAAAATCTTCTGGACGCTCGGCTACTGGCAAGTGGAGAACCACTTGATTACGGTGAGGCCGCAGGATCTCGAGATCTCGCCGGAGGCGACGTTTACCCCCTTGTCAGGACGGAGGCGACCGCTGAAGCAAAGCGACATCGACGACGTCTTCCGGCGCTCGCACAGGAGCGAAGACGGGACGTACCGCGCCGTCGCCGGCCGAGGGTTGTCGGGCCGCGTCATCGGCGGCTTCAAGTATCACGGTACACGTCCGGACGATCCCAACGACATCATCCCGCACGAGCACCGGCGATCATTGCGCGCGCTGAAGGTCTTTGGCGCGTGGGCGAATCTCGTTGACATGAAAGCCGGCAACACCGTGGACGCGGTGATCAGCCAAGGCGGGCGCGCTGTCGTGCGCCATTACCTGCAGGACGTGGGATCGACATTTGGCACCGGCGCGCTCGCGCCGCACGAGTGGGACGAAGGATGGGAATACTTGTACGAGGGCGGCCAGGTCGGACAGCGTCTGTTTCTGTTTGGCTTCCCGCTGCGCCCCTGGCACACGGCGGCTTACGTGGACAACGAAGCGATTGGCCGCTTTGAAGCCGACGCCTTCGAACCCGCAGAGTGGAGGCCGCGCGTGCCGGCGGCGGCGCTTCTTCGGGCGCGCGCTGACGATACGTTCTGGGCCGCCCGGCGTCTGGCCGTCTTCACCGACGATATGATTCGCGCCGTCGTCAAGACCGGGCGGTACAGCGTCCCGTCGGACGAGAAGTTGCTCGCGGATGTCCTGATTCAGCGGCGCAACAAGATCGTGACGCACTACCTGAATGCAGTGAATCCGTTGGTCGATTTCAGTCTCTCCGGAGACGGTCGACTGCGGTTTCGCAACGCGGCGATTGACGCCGGTGCCGGCAACGCACCTGGCAGCGGCTACCGCGCCACGTGGGCCACGTTCGACAACGCCACTAGCGCGACCGCCGCCATCGGCGCTCCGGTCACGTCGTCCGCTCTCGAGATCGCGGCGCCTGCCGGTTTACCGTCCGGAGCGGGCGCGTTCGTCAAGATCGACGTGGCCGCGGTCGAGGCGGCACAGCCGTCATGGGCGGTTCCCGTGTCCGTGTACTTCCGGCGCACCGGCGCTGATTGGAGACTGGTGGGAGTCGATCGCGTGCCTGCCGCCGCAACGGCGCCTGCGCGTCAATGATGAACGGACACCCTCGCTTGAAGTGTTCGTGCACATCGAAACAAGAGAGTGGATGCCCGAGCGCGTGGCCGGCATGACCCGGTTCGCTGCTGCCTCGGACATGTATCGTTACCTCCGAATCGCCGTCAAACGCCAGTTGCTGCTCGATATCCGCACCTCGATTCTCGGCCACGACCTGCAGCACGCGTGGCGAGCTCGCACGTTCCGGCGTCGCAAGCGGCCAGGAGGTACGAGACCTCTACGACGCGATCGGACACACCACGGTCTCCAAGGACGCTTTCGAGACGCTCGAAGCGATAGAAGCGGTCCGGCGTGTCTGGTTCGAGCTGAATGGAGACGAAACGCCAGCGCCTCCAGCGAAGGCTCGCGACGCTTCGCAATGAGTTCGCAGGAGTCTCGCTCTGCGCTACGTCTGCTCGATTTCTGTCATCTCCTGTGACGTGAGCTCCACGTCGCCGGCTCCGGCGAGCTCGCTGATTTGATCGGGATGCCGTGCGCCAACAATGGCGCCGGTCACTGCCGGATGGCGCAGCGTCCATGCAATCGCGATCTCCCCGGGCGTTCGCCGCTCGCGCGCGGCAACGGTTTTGAGTTGCTCGACGACCCGCAGCGCGTCGGTGAACAGCGGCTCCTGGAAGTACTTGCCTTTCCGTCGCCAGTCGCTCTCGGGCAAGGTGGCAAGCCGCCCGCGCGTCATCTTGCCC
>JBKPAJ010000097.1:0-12686 GCA_046726375.1 Acidobacteriota bacterium | reverse complement strand
CGCGTGATCACCATCCCAGACTTCATCGTCGAATTCTTTCTGATTGGCCGCACTCGGCGCGAGGCGCTGGAGCGCTACACGCAGGATGCCGGCATCGTGACCGACGTGTGGCTGGCGTTTGCGAAGAACCTCGAGCAGTCGCAGCGCGTCCTGATCGCGCCGAGCAAAGGGACCAGCGCCGGCGACCTCGGCTTTGCGCTTTCGCGCGTGATCACCGCGTATCGCCATCGCGAATTCCCTCAAAAACGGGAGTCCGCCGGTGTATCGCCACTCGAGAACTTCGTCAAAGTGACGATCTATTTCGACGAGCTCCTGCGCATCGTGCTGCCCCTGACGAGCTGGTGGCACGACAAAAACTTGACCGCCTTGCAGGGGAAGACTGGATCGTTGCTCGCCGACAAGCTCGAGCAGGCGATTCGCAACAAGCTTGGCAACGAAGAAACCGAAGTGGAGATGCGCGAGTCGGTCTACACCAACGCGGAGGTCTACCCCGACCGCCGCGTGATCCAGGCGGCGTCGGTTGCCGCGCTCCTTGGGGTGTTTCGTGCCGCGATCGACAAGCCGGATTTCTTTCAGGGGCTGAGCGCGCCGCGCACGCGCGAAGAAGAAGACGCGTTCATCAAGTGGGTCAAGACCCGAGCGGACGAAATCGCGAAGGCGGGCGTGAAAGTGCTCGCCGAGCCGTTCGTTCCCGAGCTCCTCACCCTTCCGGCCGATTTGAAAGGCTCACGGCCGTCAGCAACGCCGGCCGAGGAGCCGCCGGTTCTCGTGCATCGCGTGTTTCTCGATCGCGATGCCAGCCTCGCCGACACCAGCGCGATTTGCACGATCAAAGCCGATGCCGCGTCTCGCGTGTTCGACATCTCTTGCCGCGACATCACCTGGGCGGTGATCGACTCCGGCATTCAAACCACGCACCCGGCGTTTGCCGACCACCAGGCGAGAGACGCGCGCGGCCGCCGGGTCGCGAGCGCCAAGCGAATCAAGGCGACCTACGACTTCACGCCGATCGAGCTGATCCGCAACTTCGATCTCACTTTCGATCCCGAAGGCAGCCCCGAGCGGCGTAAGGCGATCGAAACCGTCGTAGACACGCTGGAAAAACTGCCAGGCCGCAAGGTCCCTGAGGGTTTTCGTCAGACGGCGATCCGGAATCTGGAGAACATCGCGCGCCAACTCGAGCAGCGCATTTCTCCCGACTGGGCGTTCATCGAGCCGCTGATTCGCTGGGGCGACGACGACCACGGTGCGCATCTCGTGTCGGATCACGGCACCCATGTCGCGGGCATTCTCGCCGGTGACTGGCGCGGCGACCCGGATAAGCAAGGCAAACGGGAGACGCTCCTGCGCGGTGTCTGTCCCGATCTGAACCTCTACGACCTGCGCGTGATCCATCCGGAGCGGCGCAAGAGCACCGAGTTCGCGCTTCTCGCTGCGCTCGAGTTCGTGCAGTGGATCAATGCCCGCGCGGCGGGCGACGGCCAGGTGATTCACGGCATCAACATCAGCCTGTCGATTCCCCACGACGTGCGCAACTACGGCTGCGGTGCGACGCCGATCTGCGGCGCGTGCGATCGCGTCGTCAATTCAGGGGTCGTCGTGGTCGCGGCAGCGGGGAATCGCGGCTGGAACGAGCAGGAAATCGGCTTTGGCAACTTCGTGTTCTGCTCGATTACGGATCCCGGAAACGCGCGCGACGTGATTACCGTGGGATCGACGCATCGCGTCAAGCCGCATACCTTTGGCGTCAGTTACTTCTCGAGCCGAGGACCGACGGGCGACGGCCGGTTGAAGCCGGATCTGGTGGCGCCCGGCGAGCAGATCCGCGGTCCCATTCGCGGCGGCGCCGACGACGAGCTGGATGGTACCAGCATGGCGGCGCCCTTTGTGAGCGGCGCGGCCGCCATGCTGCTCGCACGCCATCGCGAGCTGATCGGCAATCCGGCGCGTATCAAGAAGATCCTTTGCGAGACCGCCACGGACCTCGGACGAGAACGGTATTTTCAGGGCCACGGGTTGCTCGACGTGCTGCGCGCGTTGGAAGCCGTGTAGCGAAAGATCGGAGCGCGTGATGTTGTTGACGCTGGAACCGCTTCAAGCACTCGAAGGCGACTGTTTGCTGCTGCACTGGGGAACGGTGGCCGACCCGAGGCTGGCCGTCATCGACGGCGGACCTGGCAACGTGTACGAGAACGCACTGCGCCCGAGGCTCGAAACCATCCGGACCAATCGCGGCGTTGCGCGGCTGCCAATCGACCTTGTCATGGTCAGCCACGTCGATAACGATCATGTTATCGGCATCAAGAAGTTGTTCGCGCAGCTCAAGCGAGAGATCGACGACAACCTCGGCGCGGCATCCCGGCATTTCACGGTCAAACGTCTCTGGCACAACACGTTCAACGACATCCTGGGCGACGCCATCGACAAGTTCTACAAGACGCTCACCGCGTCGGTCGAGGCGAGCGTGGGCGGCAAGCCAAATCCGGTGCTGGTCGAGAAGCTCACCAAGGCATTCAAGAAGAAACATCCCGCTACTACAAAAGCCGATGAAGCGGCGTTTGACATCGCGCTCGTGCTTGCCGGACACGGCGAAGCGCGCGAGTTGCGCGACAGCTTCGAATTCCTGTTCGGGCAAAACCAGATCGCGACGCTCAACGCACCGTTCAAGAAGAACGGAGCAGCCACCTTGATTACGACCGAGATGACGCCGCAGGCGGCGGAGATCAACGGCTTGAAGTTCAAAGTTGCGGGCCCGATGCAACCTGAGATCGACAAGCTGCAGTCGGACTTCGACACGTTCATTACCAACAAGGGTCTCGTCGAAGCGTCACTGCTCGCTGCGTACTCCGACGACAGCATTCCGAATCTGTCGAGCATCGTTACCCTCCTCGAACTGGGAGGTAAACGCATCTTCCTGACCGGTGATGCACGTGGCGACAAAACCCTCAAAGGCCTGACGGCTGCCGGGTTGCTGTCGAATGGGCCGCTCAAGGTCGATATCCTGAAGGCGCCCCACCACGGGAGCGACCGCAATGTGAAGCAGGACTACTTCGAAAAGATCTTCGCCGACACCTATATTTTTTCGGCCGACGGCAAGAACGGAAATCCTGACCGCGACACCTTCAAATTCCTGACCGCGGCGCGTGGAAAAACAGCCACGTACGACATCGTCTTCACGTATCCCATCGACGAAATCGACGAGAAGCGGAAAGCGCACGCGCTTCAGCATGGTCAGCCGTTTACCCACGCCAACCACTCGCTCGACGCGTTTTTCGCCAAGTGCAAACAGGACGGCTTCAAGTTCAAGGTCCGTGAAGGCCCTGCGGTGCCGATCGATCTCGGCGACGAGCCGATGCCCTGGTAGGCCGATCACGCCAGGCGCGTGAACCTTCGGGCTGTTTTTCCGTAATTAGTGTCTAACACCCAAATCCGGCTTTTCGTTCAGGAGACCGCCATGGGTCTGTGGCAGGACGTTCTGTTCGCGCTCCGCCTGCTCGTCAAGAACAAATGGTTCACCCTGGTCGCCACCGTCGCACTGGCGCTGGGGATTGGCGTGAACGCGGCGGTTTTCACCTTCGTCAACGCCGTGCTCATTCGCGGGCTGCCGTTCGATGATCCCGACCGGATTATGGCGCTCAGCACGCGGGACACGGTTCGCGCCCGCGATTTGGGCGTTTCTTACCTCGATTACAAAGACTGGCGCGACGGGTCGAAGACGTTCAGCGCGCTGGCTGCGTTTACCTTCGCGACGATGAACGTCAGCGACGAAGGGCGGGCGCCGGAGCGATTCACGGGAAACTACATTTCCGCAAGCGGATTCAAGTTGATCGGTCAAGCACCGATCCTGGGGCGCGACTTCCTCCCCGAAGACGATCGGCCAGGTGCGCCTCCAGTGGTGCTGATTGGCAGTGGTGTGTGGAAGAACCGCTACGGCAGTGATCCCTCGGTGGTCGGGAAAACCGTTCGCGTCAACGATGTGCCGTCGGTCGTGATCGGCGTGATGCCCGAAGGGTTCAAGTTCCCTGGTAACGCCGATGTGTGGCAGCCGCTCTCCACCATCCCGGATCTCGAAAAGCAGAAACGCAACGCGCGTGGCATCCAGGTGTATGGCCGCCTCGCGACGGGTGTGACGCGGGAGCAGGCCACGGCGGAGCTTGTGGCGATCGGACAAAGGCTGGCACAGGACTATCCCGATACGAACAAAGAGGTCAGGCCACAAGTGCAAACCTTCAACGATCGTGTCACTGGCGGACCAATCAAGCCGATCTTCCTGTCGTTGATGGGCGCGGTCGTGTTTGTGCTCTTGATCGCGTGCGCCAATGTGGCCAACCTGCTGCTGGCGCGCTCCGCGCATCGTTCACGCGAAGTCTCCGTGCGTGTCTCTCTCGGCGCCAGCCGCTGGCGGATCGTTCGGCAACTGCTCGTCGAGAGCGTGCTGCTCGCGCTGATTGGCGGAGTGCTGGGATTTGGTCTATCGCTGATCGGGATTCGGTTGTTTGATGCCGCAACGCAAGACGTCGGGAAGCCGTATTGGATGGAGTTCACCATGGACGGCACGGTGTTCGCGTATTTCGCGGCGATCTGTCTGGGCACCGGGATTGTGTTCGGTCTTGCGCCGGCATTGCACGTGGCGCGAACCGACGTCAACGAAGTGCTCAAAGAGGGCGGCCGCTCGGGATCGGCGGGCATTCGTGTTCGCCGATGGTCGGGTGTGCTGGTTACGGCGGAACTTGCGCTCACCGTCGCGTTGCTCGCCGGCGCGGGCTTCATGATGCGCAACTTCCTGACGCTCTACCGTCTTGACCTCGGCATCGAGACGTCGCATCTGCTCACCATGTCGCTGGCGCTGCCCGAGCGGAAGTATCCGTCGATCGAACAGCGGCTGGCCTTTTATCAACGATTGCAGGAGCGGCTCGAGAGCAACGGCAAATTTCGAACGGTGACGGTTGCCAGCAATGCGCCCATGCAGGGTGGATTTTCGCGGCGCCTGACAGTGGAAGGCAGGCCGCTGGCGTCCGGCGAGCAGCCCCCTACTGTCGGCATGCTAACGGTGGATCCCCGCTACTTCGAAGCCCTCGGCCTTCCATTGACGCGAGGACGCGTCTTTACCTCCACCGACGGATCGCCTGGGCAGGAGACCGCGATCATCAACGCGCGTTTTGCTGAGATGTACTTTCGCAATGAGGATCCAATCGGCCAGCGTATTACCCTGGCGATCGATCTTGCCGGCGGCGCCGCGCCGACTGGCGGCGTCCCGATGTCGCTCACAGCGACCGTCATCGGGATTGTTCCGAACGTTCGGCAGCGAAATATTCAGGAAGCGCAAACCGATCCGGTTGCGTACTTGCCGTACCGAATGGATCCGCGCGGCTTCATGGTCCTGCTCGTGCGCAGCGAGGGCGACCCGAACGCGCTTACGCCGCTGCTGCGAGAGGAGCTGCGCGCGGTGGATGCGGACCTGCCGCTGTTCAACATCCGCACGATGGACCAGAATCTCGCGCAGCAGCGCTGGCCGTTCCGCGTGTTCGGGACAATGTTCGCGATCTTTGCCGTGATTGCTTTGGTGCTCTCCGCCGTTGGTCTCTATGCAGTGACGGCGTATTCGGTGACGCAGCGCACGCCCGAAATCGGCGTGCGCATGGCGCTCGGCGCGCAATCAAAGCAGGTGGCGTGGTTGTTTCTGCGCCGCTCGCTTGTGCACCTTGGGATCGGCCTCACGATCGGCATCGCGGGCGCGTTTGGCGTCGGCAAGATCTTCGAAAGCGCGAACCTGTTAGTGCATACCAACGGGCGTGACCCCGTCACGATCGGGTCGATCGCCGGAATCCTCACCGTGGTCGCGCTCGTGGCGGCAACCTGGCCGGCGAATCGGGCGACCAAACTCGATCCTCTGGTTGCGCTGCGACACGAGTAGGGTCAGCTGGAGACGCCCGCCGTTGCGGCTCAGATGTGTCGTCGCTCAGGCGAGGTCTCGCCGAAGCTCGCGCCGACAAGCAAGCGCGACCGAAAGCCGAGAGTTGCGGACGGGGACGGACGTTGCTACAAGGGACGGAGGTCGGATTCGCGAGATGGACCTCCTGCGTGAAGTCAGCGGCGAACGGCTCGTGGTGTTGGGCTGGGCGCCCGCCATGTTGATGCAGTTCGCCCACCCGCTGGTTGCGGCCGGCGTGAGTGAGCACACCGCCTTCAAGGGCCGCGTGACGGAAGCGGCGGCGCGGCTGCACAACACTATCGGCGCCATGCTGTCGCTGAGCTTCGGCGATCCCGCCGATCGCGAGGCGGCCCTCTCACGCATCCGGTCCATTCACCAGAGTGTTCGTGGTACGCTTTCCGGGCATAGCGGGTCCTTTCCTGCCGGAACAGCCTACTCGGCAGAAGATCCCGCGCTGCTGTTGTGGGTGCACCTCACTCTCATCGATCGCACCGCCGACGTGTTTCAACGCATCGTCCGCCCGCTGTCCACCCGCGAGCTCGACGCTGTGGTGGCGCTCTCTGCGCCGCTGCTCATCGAGCTCGGCGGCGATGCCGCGACGGCGCCGCGCACGTGGCATAGCCTGCGTGCGCAGATCGACGACACCATTCGTGCGGGCACGCTCGCGGTGACGCCGACAGCGGCGGCGCTCGCCAACGGCGTCCTCTCACCTCGCGCGGCAGGTTTGCCGGTCCCGCTTGCAGGCTTGCATCGATTGATGACGGTCGGCTTGTTGCCGCCGTTCCTGCGTGAGGCGTACAGTTTTTCCTGGGACAAGACGCGCGAAGCGCGGTTCGCGCGGGCGCTGCGACTGCTGCACGTCGCGCGCCGCGTCATGCCCGACCGCCTCGCGCGATTCCGGCAAGCCCGATGACCAGAGAGGGCATCTCGGATCACCTCGCCTCGAAGCGCGGCGCCCGTTTTGTCGGCCGACGCGCTGGCGCGGTCTTGCTGTCCCGTTACCCTGAGTCGTCCTCGTAGCGGACACCTCGACATACGATACGGCGCATGCGTCTTTTCGCATCGGCCGCGATGTGCCTCGCCCTCATCGCGGCGCGCAATGCCGCACGCCAAGAGTCACCCGCACACGCCCCTTTGCGGGCCGATCAACCGGTGCGCGGATGGACGATTCTCTCCAACAGCGAGCCCGATGCGCTCGCGGTCATCGAGGCGGCACGCGGATACGACATCAACCATCTTCAACTGTCGCATCAGGTCGTAGACGAGCTCCGGCAGCTGCGCGAACCGCGACGCCGCGAGCTGGTCGCGCGTCTCACCGCCGCGGCACATCGTGCCGGCATCCAGGAAGTGGTGCTCTGGGACCATGCGCTCTACGATTTGGATTACTACCCGAAAGAATTTCGCACCGGGCCATCCGGAACGATCGATTTAGACAATGCCGCGTTCTGGCGGTGGCTCAAAGCGGATTATCGAAATCTGCTCGATCTGGCCCCTGATGCTGACGGGATCGTTCTCACCTTTATCGAGACCGGCGCGCGCGCCGAGCGTCAGCAGTCGAGGACGCTGCTGACCAATCAGGACAAGCTTGCGGCAGTGGTCAACGCTGTGGCGGATGTCGTCGTCGGCGAACGCAAGCTTGCGCTTTATGCGCGGACGTTCTCGTACACACACGCCGAGTACCGCAACATCGCCGGCGCGATCGGCAAACTCACCCGGCCTGACGTGCGATTGATGATGAAGGAAACGCCGCACGACTTCTTCCTCACGCATCCGGACGACTTTCTCGCCGGCACCATCGCGCGCCCCACCCTGATGGAATTTGACGTCGGCGCGGAATTCAATGGCCAGGGCCTGATTGCGAATACCTGGCCGGAACACATCCTCGCGCGCGCACGCAGCCTGCTGCACCGGCCGCACGTCATCGGATATGTCGCTCGCACCGATCGCTACGGCGGCACGCGCGTCGTGGGGCGGCCGTCGGAAATCAATCTGTATGCGCTCAGACGTTACGCGCAGGATCCCGATGTCACGGCCGACGCTGTGTACGACGGTTTCATCGGCGCACGTTACGGCGAAGGCGCCCTGCCTTGGGTCAAAGCGGCGTTTCGCAACGCCTTCGACATCGTTACGTCGACGCTGTATACGCTCGGCACCAACACCGCGAACCACTCGAAGCTCGATTACGATCCCTATGCCTCGAGCTACGCACGCAGCGTGTCGGGCAGGTGGCTGGATCCTCCGATCGCGTTCGTGCGGCATGACGTCGATCGCGAGTTCCATTATTGGAAAGATGTCGTCAATCATCTCGCTCCACCCTGGGCGAAGCAGGTGAAGAGCGCCTCGCAGCTGCAGGAAGTGCCCTGGGTTGTCGAGCGCGGCTGGCTCCAGGCCAGCGATTTGATCGACGAACAGTATCTGCGCTATGTCATAGCGGAAAAGACCTACGGCGTGCGCGTCGCGGAGCGGTCGCTGCAAGCGATCGAGGAAGGCAAGCCGCACCTGACGGCCGAAGCGCATCGCGATCTGCGCGACTACTTCACGCGCACGCTGCTGACGGCGCGATTGCACCGGGCGGTCGCGACTGCATATTTCGGGTTTCGCGTGTACGCCAGGGGCGAACCGTTCCGCACAGCATCCTTGGTCCGTGTGGTGCGTGAGGCGCTGCTCGAAATTCCGCCACTCGTAGAGGAAATCCGTAGCTATCCAGCGAGGCCGCCTGCCGGGCAGTGGAACTGGGTCGAAGACGCCGAGGAAGCGATGCGCTATTACGACGCGATCGTGCGCACTGGCTGGCCCGCAAAGACCAACGGCGCCGACAATCCGTATGCCGGCATGACATTTCCACTCGATCGATAAACCCGGAGCTCACTGGACTGGATAGCGCGATCGGCGCGAGCCGCACGAACGCCGCTCGTTTCAGCCGCGCCACGAAAAGGGCCTGCCCCATTAGTTACACCAAGAGACAACGCGTGGTAACGGTGACACCTGTTTGTCAGGAGTTGTAACTAATGGGGCAGGCCCCTTTACTCCCACTCCCACCGGAACACCTTCGCTGACAGCGCGGTAAAAACCACAAACATCAGCGAAAGCAGCGCGACATCGAGGATGTGGGCGACCCAACCGTCGCCGCGCCAGATACCGCGCAGCAGCGATACCGCATAGGTGAGCGGCATGACGTTGGCGATCGTCTGCAGCACGGGCGGCAGCGCGCTCACCGGCACGAACAATCCCGAAAGCCCGAGCATCGGATACAAAATGAACGACCCGAGCGGCTGCGCGAAACGCGCCGTGGGTACCACGCTCGCGATCACAAAGCCGAGCGACAGGATGCTCACCGTGCTGAACAAGAGCGCAATGGTGAACGAGACCAGCGGCACATCGGCATCGACAGGGTAGTAACGCCGCCCGGCGAAGACCAGGATGGCCATCGTCACTCCAGTAAACAGCAGTTTGACGAGGACGTGCGCGGTGAAGATCGTCTGCGGTCGCAGTGGCGTCGCGCGCAGCCGTTTCAAGATTCCCCCTTCGCGGTAGATCGCGACGATCGCGATCAGCGAGAGCACGGCGCTGATGATGATCAGCATCGCGACGAAGATGGGCAGATCTCCGGCTATGAAAGCGGGCACGTCCGATGGCATGCCTTGCGCGCGCGGACCGACGACGCGCCCGAGCAGCACGAACATGAAAACCGGCAGAAAGACCGTGCCGAACAGACCGAGCGGTTCGCGCACGAAGATCTTGATCTCAAGCCAGGCCAGTTGCCATAGGCCACGCAGCATATCAGTCGCGAATCGAGTGGCCGGTGAGCTGGAGAAACACATCCTCCAATGTGGCCGACTCCGTCCGAAAGTCACTCACTGGAATGCGATGCTCGGCGAGGCAGCGGATCACGTGCATCACCAGCCCCTCGCCTCGTCCCCGAATCGTGACTTTCGAGCCGTCGGCGGTCACGGTCCCGACTTCAGGTATGGTTCGGAACCTCTCAGCTGCGGCGGGGTCGTCGGTGATGACCACCACAGTGCGATCGGGGCAATGACGGCGCACCAGCGCCGAGGGCGTGCCGATGTCGATGATTCGACCGTGATCGATGATCGCCACGCGATCGCAGAGCCGTTCGGCCTCTTCCATCAAGTGTGTCGTCAGGCAGACGGTTTTACCGCGGCCGCGGATGTCGCGAACCAGTTCCCAAATGGCGCGCCGCGCCTGCGGGTCTAACCCCGTGGTCAACTCGTCGAGGAACACTACTTCGGGGTCGTTGATGAGGGCGAGGGCGATGAACAGCCGTTGCTTCTGACCACCGGACAGCGTCATGAACAACGCGTTTCGCTTCTCACTCAGCCCGAGCTGTTCGATCAGGCGATCGCCGTTCACAGTCGTGCGATACAACGACGCCCAAAGCCAAACCGCTTCGCGCACCTTGATGCGTTTTTGTAATTGCGCCTGCTGAAGCTGGACGCCGATCCGCTGCTGCAGCGCGCGCACATCGCGAATGGGATTCAGGCCGAGTACCGAGATGGTGCCGCGATCGGGTGCGCGCAGCCCTTCGATGCATTCCATGGTCGTCGTTTTGCCGGCGCCGTTCGGTCCAATGAGGCCGAAAATCTCTCCGCGCTCGACCTCGAACGAGACGTCGTCTACGGCGATCGTGGAACCGTATTGCTTGCGGATGTTGGTGACCCCGACGACGGAGGCAGGTGTCATAGGGATAGGGCCGCCTCATTGTGTCATGTGCGTCAAAGCGGTGGCATGGTGGAATCACTCATACCGAAGCGCCGCCATCGGGTCGATGCGTGTCGCGCGATACGCCGGTAACAGGCACGCGCACACACCGACCACGAGAAGGAAGGCCGCTCACCATCGCGAGGGTGGCAGGATCCGACGGACTGACCTCACAGAGATTGCTCGCGATGAGTCGAGTGAGGAAGCGCGCACCAACAAGACCACCGATCGGTCCGGCGGCAACAAAGAGCACGCCGTCACGAAACACCATCACCAGCACATGACGACGAGGCGATCCCAAGGCCATGCGAGGCCGATCTCGCCCGTGCGCTGCGAAACCGAGTACGAGATCACCGCGTACAATCCGAGCGCCGCAAGCCCGAGTCCAGCACCGCAGATGCCGCCATGAGCACGGCGCTGAACCGTTCCGGCATGACGACGTCCGTGAAATGCACGCTCATCGTTCGGACACTTGAAATCGCGACACTGGAATCGATCGTGCGAATCGTTCGGCGCAGAGCCCACGACAGCGCGGTGGAACCGTCTGTAGTGGTTCGCACGACGAGAGACGCAAACCTGCGACGTTCGCACAGCAAATCATCAGAAGAAAACCAATCGCCGCCGCTAACGACACCAGTCCACTTCGGACGCGGCCGGATAGGTCGCTGAGCAGCTGCTGCCGAACAGGAATGACCCTGTAGCTCCACGCCTTACGCCCGTCGGGATAATCGCGCTCCCACCGCTGCGCGATCGTTTTCAGCTCGACGTCAGCTTCGCGCAATGTGACGCCTGGCCGCAGCCTGAGGACAAACGCGTGCGCCTGTGCCGCGCGTTGATCGATCGGCAATGTGTCGATGTCGCGCTGCATCGCGACTCATATACGGGAGCGTCCTAGAAAATCAAATCCACGCGGCATGACGCCGACGATCGTGTAACTGCGATCGTCGAATCGTTCGAGCCGACCGATGATCGTTCGGTCGGCACCGAAGCGTGACTGCCACATGTCGTGCACGATCAACGCGACCGGGATGCCACCGGGACGATCATCGGCATCGCTGAAGCTTCTGCCGATCGTTGGTGGCACTGCAAGTGTCGCCATGAAGCTGTTCGTCACTCCCGCTCCGTTCACACGCACCGGCTCGTCGTGACCGTAGAGCGTGAACGATGGCTGCAGCGCAACGCCCTGGCTCGCGAGGGACCGCGTGGCGCTGCGATAAGCCGACTACTCGAGCAGCGACGTGCCGAAGGGATCAAACCCTTCGCGCAGCGAGACACCGTAAACCAGCGATCCGCGTCGGCGAAGGGAAGTGGTGTGAGAAGCAGCGCACGCACGGCGCTGAAGAACGCCGTGTTCGCGCCAATCCCGATTGCGATCGTCAGAGCGGCGGTGGTGGTGAAGGCCGGCTTGGTGCGCAGAACACGAACGGCGTGACGCACATCGTGGCAAAGCGTCTCCATGCCGCGCTTTGCCGGTCAGGCCGCGTGCCATCGATCGCCATGCGCAAGTCGTTGACTCGACAGGAAAACTACCGGGCTACCTTCTCGGCCGAGAAGCGCGCTGTTGCGCCACTGGGACAGTTCGTACCGGCGGCGGTCACTGGAAAACGGCATCAGGCCCAGCGGACACGTGAACGCGCTTCGTATAATCACGTCGTTGAGAAAGAAATCCGCTATCGTCCTCGTTGTCTGTGCATGGTTGAACGGAACGGTGGGAACGATCGAGCCGGTCGAATGGCCGCAGTTCCGAGGCCCGTCCGGACGCGGGGTGGCCGACTCGTCCTCCTTGCCGGAGCGCTGGTCACCTCTTGAAAACGTCGCGTGGAGCGTCGAGATTCCGGGACGCGGATGGTCGTCGCCGATCGTCTCGCGCAATCGCGTGTTTGTGACCTCCGCGGTGAATGCCGGCACCTTCAAGGCGCCATCGACCGGGATCTTCGGCAACGATTACATCGCGGAGCTGCAACAAAAGGGCCTTTCTGACGACGAGATCGCCAAACGCCTCATCGCGCGCGACATCGAGTTGACCAGTGAATCC
>JBKPAJ010000096.1:0-22143 GCA_046726375.1 Acidobacteriota bacterium | reverse complement strand
CGTAGCTTCGCCCTCTCACTTACACCTCCGGGAGTTCTCGCGAGAACCGCGTGCCGGGAGAGTTGGAGGGACGCTACGATCACGCAAGTAGTCGCTGATGTCCACACCCGACCGGACAACATCAAGCGCGATCGACAAGAAGCGTCAAGAACTCCAATAGCGCACTAAGTCGCTTCGAGGAATGAATGGTCGGATTTCGACTTTCGCGTCGCAGTCAACTCGCACGGACAGCGCATGATGGGGTCAACGAAAGGAGAGGGCGGGTCGCGGTAGTCGCTCGTTGGCCCGAACGCGTCTGATCGAACGCACGTCTCGCGCTCTACTCAGTTGCGAACCGCCTCACAACGCGAATGCGGTCCGATTTGGGTCGAGAGATTTCCGGCGCGCGTTGTGGGTCAATGTGCATTGCGCGACGGGCCCGTGATCTCGTGGGGTGGTGTCCCGATGCGCGCGCGCCCCTCGAAATCCAGAGCGGCCTTCGTAGGGACGCGGTAGAGGCGCACGCCAAGACGCACCGCGCGCAGTGCCCCTGACTCGATCTGTTTGTAAATTTGATGCCGACTCACGCCCCAGTAGTCCGCCAGTCCGGCGACAGTGACGTAATGTGAGTCGTGGGTCGCAAGATCGCCAATGCGCATTGCCCAGTACCTCGAGACTCATAGGAGTAATGGTGGTGGCCTGACGGCTCGCTCCGGCGACCGTCAGCCGACATTCAGGTTGCTGCAATCTCAGCGTGAGACGGCGAGCGGTTCAGTCGCGGCCGCCGGCTTTGCGATCGCTTGTGCCGTCGGAGGCGTCGAACGTGGGCCGAGCGGGCGGGTGCATGTTCGCGCGACGTTCGAAGTCGAGCGCGTCTGCCGTTCGAATCCGCAGCAAACGCGGACCAAGTCTCATCGCGCGCTCGGTCCGAGGCGGAGCCTCGCTGGATATCATGGCGTGCTTAAACAACCAGATAAGCAGGAGACGTCTTGCAAGGCCGGAGTTCCATGCACATGAATCAAGCTTCTTTCGGTCGCCTTCAAGACGTCTCGCCCCGCCGGAGGCGGGGCAAAGCGATAACAGTCCCTAGCGAGGCGGAGCCGAACCTCCCAGTTCTCCTGGCGGTGTGAGGCGAGCCTCGCTAGGTGTCGCAGTCGAGGCTACGCGGAGAGAAACATGAAGAGATGGCTGCCTGCGCTCGTGCTCACGCTGTTTGCCGGGGCCATTGCGGTTGCCAGTTTCCCGCCGCCGCCCTCGCCGGAGGATTCGACCTAGATGGATTTGCCCGGTTGCCGGTCTCGCTAACGGACGCACCCAGCCGATCGAGTCCGCAGCTCGCCTTGCGTTCCTGCAAATTCGCGGCACGACGAGCGTGCGGGACGACGGCACCCGAGCTCCGAGCCATTACTCATTCAGAGAACTGCAGCCTCGGGTCAAGGGCGCAGAGCGTCTCGATTCCGTGAGCGGCTGAGGAAGAAAGCCCGATCCACCGCCCTGCCGCAGTGAAACATCTGGCGATGTCGCGACGTGGCGATGTGGCGATGTCATCTAGCGATGCACTGATGTAGCGATGTGTCTATCGATGTGTTGATGTGATGTGGTGATGTAGCGCCACATCGCGACATCACATCGCCACATCAGCACATCAGATCGCCACATCGACACGTCACGACATCGGAGATGTTATGAGAACCCTATCCAGCGCCCGCCAGCACCCACCGTGAACCAGAGTGCGAGCGAGATGAGGGCCACGAGTTTGCCGGAAATCGGGCCGATCTCATGGTCCTCTTTGCGCACGATGTGTTGCTTCACGGTAAACGTGAACAGGATCGCGAGCGGCAGCGCGGTGATCTTCCACCAGAACGCCTGGCTGTAGTAGCACTTGATCGACTCGCTCAGAAAGAGCGAGATCCCGCTCGCCAGCATCACGAGCAAGCTTCCGATCAGCCACGGGCGGGCGTCGCGCCAGATCTCGCGCGTCGGCTGCCGCAGTCCCAATCCGAGCAGCCGCATGTCGACGATCAGCACGGCGCCGCCGATCACCGCGAGGCCTAACAGGTGAACCGCCTCAATCACCGGAAAGAGCCAGAGCGAATTCCGGATCGCCTGGCCGATGAACGACGCTTCACACCATTCGAAGAAGGGCAGCAGCATAGGCAGTTCAAAGTTCAAAGTTCAAAGTTCAAAGTGAGTTCTTTAGTTTCTGAGTTCTTTAGTTGTTCGTTCTTAGTTCTTCGTTGCTCATTGCCTACTGTGGCGACACGACGCACCCGGCAGCCCAATTGACGAAATCCGGTTGCGGCTGAATGTCGCAATCGAACCAGTTATACGCAATCATCCGTCCGCAGACGATGATGGCGGCCCAGAGCAACAACGAGACCGCGGCGGTCACGCGCGCCGCTTTCGGCGCAACTGGATCGAGGTCCCAGTGCGCAATCCGCTTCTCGACACGCCAGTGGAACAACCACACGTTCAACCCGGCGAGCATCAACAGGATGATCTTCACGCGGAAGAAGATATTCTGATAGTTGCGAACTGGGATGGCGTAGAAGAGCATGGCGCCGGTGATGATCATCACGGCGAAGCCGACTTTCGTCCACGGCAGCACGCGATCGAGGACCTCGGACACCGGCACGTAGCGAAGCGTCACGCCGAGCAGCCGCAGATCGAGCATCACGGCGAAGCCGGCGAAGAGGCAAAGCGTCAGCACGTGGACCGATTCCACGAGCGGATACATGTAAAGGGATTCGTGCAGGGCGATGCTCCAACGGGTGCTGGCCATCCATTCGAAAAAACTCAATAGCGACACGATGGGTAAAGTAGACCGTTATGCGGTTCGGAACGTTGTACCGATCGTAGACCGCATAACCGTCCGACGCGCGCAGCACGCCAAGAAAACAACAAAACCAGCCAAGGGGTTTGAGTAACGGGATATCAAGGACAGAGCCCTTGGCTAAAGTTTAACGCTCCACCGCGACTTTCAGCAGTACCGTGGTCCAGCAGCACTGATCGCCGCCGCCGCCGTCGCCCGACGAATCGTTGGCGGTTGCGCGGATCATGTACTCGCCTGGAGCGCTGAACGTCGCGTTTGTCGCCGCTTTTCCTTCCTGCTCGTGGAACTCCTGCTTTGCGTTGCTGAATGTCACCTCCCCTGGTCCGCGGAACTTCGTCCATGTGATCGTCACCGCAGGCGGAGGCCCGCCCCGGCCGCGCCCGCGCGCGACGGCAGCCGGCGACGGCGGAGGCACGTACGTCGGTGGCTTATCGCCAAAGTCCACGGAGAGGGCGAGTGGTTCTCCGACTTTCGCGCCTAGTGTCGCGGCCAGCCCTCGCGGTGGACCTTGCAGATCCGGTCCGCCCGGCACGAGTTTCAACACCGGCGGCGTATTGCCGTTTGCCAGATTCTTGAACGGCTCGACGAGATACGGAGGGTTCAACCAGAACGTGACGACGGAGGTCTGCCCGTTGGCGACGAGCGTCCACGTCAGCTTCTGGTTGCCAAAGTCTTTCGGAACAGTGATCGAGAAGACGCCATATTGGCGGCGCGGCAGATAGTGCGTGGGCTGGCCGCGATCGGGTCCGCCCGGCTCGATGCGGTTGTTGGGGCCGATCGGAATATCGAGGATCTGCTCCGTGTTCCTGTTGTAGTAACCAAGGAGGATAGTGGCGCTGCCGTCCGGATTGGGATACCAGCCCTCGAGGGCGGGGAACACCGCCTCGCCGCGCACGCCGAGCGGTTCGAGCGGCAGCGGAGCCGGCGTCTGATCGGCGCCGACGAGCGCCGCCGTAGCGACGCCCGTCACTGCCGTGAGCATGACCAACGCGGCCGCGCGTGCCCGCATGCTATTGCTGTTGTCGCGACTCGGTCGTCTTTGCAGTCCGCGCCTTCCTCGCGGCGACCTCCGCCTGATAGTCCTCGTCCGAGAAATAGGTGACGTTCACCCACGCGTGCGCCATTTCATCAACTGTGCGATCGCCATATCCAACCCACAGATTCGGATCGGGGTTCGACTTCTTGGCCGGCGTATTGTCGTGCCACGCGGTGATCCGAAGGATCGTTCCCTTCGGCAGCAGCGGCGCCGCGTCGTCCGCATACACATACGAGTTGTGCCAGTTGAAGTTGAAATCGGCGACGTGACTGAGGTTTTGCATCTGCCCGGTCGGCAGAATCGCATCGATCGCCATCGCCTTGCCGCGAAGATGCATGTGCGGCTGGAAGCTTTCGACGCGCGCCGCTTGACGCAGCGGGAAGAAGCCCTGCGTGGCTTTGACGGTGTTCGGCGGAATGTCGATGCCGCCGGTGCCCATCAAGTGCAGCACCTGGCGATACTTTGGTTCCTGCCCTTTCGGATAGAAGTAGATGCCGAGTTCCACTTGATCGGTGATGTCTTCGCCCGCAGACGAGTAGTGAATGTCCCACACGATCTTCGAGCCCGGCAGCATCAGTTTGCCGGAGTTCGGCCGCATGACTTCGCCCTGCTTGCCGACCGCCCACTCCATGAACGTGCCGGTGTTGGCGAACACACCCGTGTCGGGCGCGTCAGGTTGCGCGGCCGGGCTCCCGGGCGTGTCTTCTTCCTGTTGCAGGCGAGCGATCGCGTGATGCGTGATGCGACGTCCTTTCACCGTGGACGGCCGGATCTCGATGGCACGAACCCACCGCGCTTCGGTGAGACCCGTCTCCACCACCGGTTTCCACCACGCGTCGTTGCCGTGCGCCTTCTGCGTCCATGGCGTGGACTTGACGATCAGGTCGGGTGGACCGCCGAACACCTTGGCGAAGTTCCAGATCGATTCGTCCGGCCACTGACGCGGCGGCGGCATGTCTTTCGGGTCGCCTTTCGGCGCTCCGTTGTCGACCCAATGGACAATCGTGTCGATCTGATCGTCGGTGAGCGAGCGATCGTTCTTGAAGTCCTGAATGCCGACCGTCTTGTCGATGTGCCACGGCGGCATCTGGCGCGTCGTGACCCGCTCCTTGATCGATCGCGCCCACGGCCGGGCCTCTTCGTACGTCATGAGCGACATCGGCGCAATCGAATCGGGTCGATGGCAGGCTTCGCACTTGTCCTGGAAAATCAGCGCAACGTCTTTCGTGAAGGTTGGATTCGACGGAGCGTCCGCGGCGGCGGCTACGCCGGAGAAAGCGGCGAGCGCGACGGCGGCGACGGCCAGAATACCGATCGGCTTCCACGTGGACACCATGCGAAACTCCTCCCATTGACGCAGACGCTAGCATGTCACGGGCCTAGCGTCCAGTAAGGAGATGAGCGATGCGCGGTTCCGGACTCTTACTTTTGGGACTGTTGGCGTGGTGCCCGGCCGTGGCTGCCCAGGGCACTATGAGCGAGCTGATGGTGCACATGATTTACCCGACGTCCGACGCAATTTTTTACATTTCGACGCGGACGCCGAAAACCGATGCGGAGTGGACCGAGCTCCAGGCAAAGACGTTGACGCTGGCCGAGTCGGCCAACCTGCTGCTGATGCCGACACGCGCCCGCGGGCGGGAGCAGTGGATCAAGGACGCCAAGTTGATGCTCGACGTCGGCACGGCGGCGTTCAAGGCGACCAAAGCGAAGGACGTGGCAGCGCTCGAGGGGTTGAGCGATCAGCTATACGAATCGTGCACGACGTGTCATCAGCACTTCCGGCCCGGGTACGGAAAGCCGAAGCCACCCATGTAGCGATGTCGCGACGTGGTGATGTGGCGATATGATGTGGCGATGTGATGTTGCGATGGGCTGATATAGCGATGTGTCTAGCGATGTGATGATGTGGAGATGTGGCGCCCACGACGTCGCCACATAAATCGCACCTCGTTACATCACCTCGCTACATCACCTCGCTACATCACATCGCCACATCGCCCGACACATCACTACATCGCCACATCAGTACATCACATCGTCACCGCACCACGTCGCGACATCGGGAGATGTCACTGTCGCATATTCGCTTTGAGAATGTCAGGGTTGTACTTCGAGTGGCAGTTCGTGCACGCGTCGTAGACCTCGGCGCCGGTGTCGAACACCGCTTGCTTGTTCTTCGTTTCCGCCGCGTGGATCGCTTTCTGACCCGAATCGATGAACGCCTGCGCCAGCTGCATCCATTCGCCGTTGTCCTTCGCGCGCGTCGGCATCATCAGGAGGTTGCCGGCTTCGGTGAACGTGTACGCGTGGTTGCGTACCGCGTCCCACTCTTCCTGCGTTTGCGGCTCGATCTGGTGCTCGCCCTTCTGATCGACGATGGTGCCGACGGCGTCCCAGTATTCGTCCGCGGCCGGCTCCATGATGTTCGCCATCAAGGCTTTTACGTCGGCGACTGGTTTATAGGGCGGCGGCGGCGGGGCGCTGCTGCAGGCGGCAGCCGACAAGAGAAGAAGAAAGAGCAACAAGGTCGCACGCATGGCGACATCTTAACTGAACCGTTGCAAAGTTCGCAGGTTCGAGTGACGCTTCTCGTTTTTGACCGTTCGCCATGTGCAACGCCAATCGCACACAAGCGCCCGCCACTCCACGCGCAAGCGATTGCCGGCACAGTGGAGCCGCCCGTTCAAACAAAAGAGAGCACAACTGCGGTGACCGAGTTGCGTGGTGCCGCTGCCTGTGGACGACAGGCGGTTCGAGCGGTGACGGCGTCACGGATTGAGGTCGTCGTAGCGCACAAGCCCGTGCTTGAACGCATACACGACCAGTGCGAGGCGATCTTCCACTTCCAACTTGGCGAAGATCGAGGTCAAGTGATTACGCACCGTGGATTCGCTGATGAAGAGCCGTTCGCCAATCGTGGCGTTCTTCAAGCCTTCGCCGACGAGCGCAATGATTTCGCGCTCACGCTTCGTGAGCGCTCCGATCTTCTCCGCTTCGACATTCTTGATGCGGCGGCTTTTCGCGAAGCGGCTAAATACCGTTGCGGTATTCGTTCGGGCGACCCATGCTTCGCCAGCGTGCACCTTCGCGATTGCTTTAACGAGCACGTCAGGCGAATCGCTCTTGAAGACAAGACCCATCGCGCCGAATTCGATCAGACGGCCGTGGTCGGCGGCGCGATCGCGCTCCGACAACGCCATGACGCGCGCGGTCTCAGCTGTCGACACGAGATCCTCGACACACTCAAACGTTTCGGCCCGCGAGTCGAGGTCCACCAGGATGATGTCGGGCGTGTGGTTTTTCACAAGGGGCAAGGCTTCTTCGCACGTCGTTGCAGTCCCGACCACAAACATCCCTGCCGCTTCGAGTAAGCGCGCCAGTCCGGCGCGAAAGAGGAGCGAGTCGCTAATCAACAACACTCGAATGCAGTGTTGTGGTGCGCCGTGGTTCACATATACCCCCTCCCCCACACAATTGCCAACGATCAACGGGGGAGCGGACATGGTAAGACAAAGTGGGACACGGTAGCGGATTAGAAAGCACTTTTTCTTTGGTCAGAACGCGACCGAGCCGACCAGTTTGGGGAGGGACGCGACGCTCAACACGACCGCAAATCTGCCGCGTGAGATCATGCTCCTGCACGAACGCCGCGAGACGCGACTTCAGGAACCTAACCGGTTATGACCCGCTCCTAGGTCCTCACGGCATCAGCGTCAGCGTGCCCGTCGCGACGAGCGCGGTCGACCAGATCACATCGAGGTTGATCCAGGCGCGGCGCAGGATGCCCACAACTTGGCTGGTGCGAGTCGGTCGACGCGATTGCACCGAACATCACGGATTCGACCTACGAGATCACGAACATTCCCGGCGGCGCCAGCCGCAAACGCCGCACTAACGTCGTGCTTGTGAAATCAGGGACCGGTTGGAAGATCGCGGCGACGCGATCGATAGTGCCGCCACCCGCGGGCGCCGTGAAATCACCGCAGTAACGCCTAGCTGTCATTGACCTTTAGGTGCCGGAGCGAGCTTGGGATCGAGCTTGAGTAGAACCGCCTGCCGATCCCAGTTGCCGGAACCCTGCAGGCGAAAGACGGCGACGTATTCGCCGGCCGGCAGGGGCCGCTCCGAGTGCAGTTGCCACGTGCCGGTCGGCGCGTCGTCCGCGCGCATCTCAACGCCGTTCAGCGAGTCCAAACGGCTGTCCACTTTGGGATCGTAGTCGTCGAGGTGATAGAGATTCACCAGCACCCGCTCGAGATTGCCGATGAATTTCGGATAGAGACCTCCCATGGCGGCTGTCAGCCGGAATTGTGTCGAGACCGGCTGCGTCATCTGCCAGCACACGTCCTCGCCATGCTTGATCGCGTGCACGCGCGCCCCGACCTTTTCGTCGGTCAGCGCCACGGTCGGCTTGCCGTCGATCGTGACGCTGACGCAGTGGCCGTTGCGGTTGACGCACTCCATCTCCGGGGACGTTCGCCGCGCTGACGCATCGATCGCGTTGGGCGCGCAGCGGTCCTTCTGCGTCTTCTGCATTTCCGCGGCCGAAAAAACCAACATCAGTTCCAGCACCATCGCGACATCTCGGCGAAAACAGTCAACGTCAGAACAATATGCCGGTGGCAATCGGACGCCACGTGTCGCCGTTTTTTACCTCGACACGGAAGTTGCCGTCGCTCTTGCGGACGACGCACCGATATGCCTTCTCGTCGAGATTCATCGTGTAGAGCCAGGTCTTGTCGGTGTGATCGGGCGTGATGCGGATGCGCTGGATCACTTCGCGATTGATCGCGGGCGAGCGCGTCACTTCTTTCTGCAGGAAGTACGCGCATTTTCGATCGAGCTCCGCCGGCAGGTCGCGCGTTTCGCCGCCCGCCGGTTGATACGCGAGCCTGAGCCCGAGCATTCCGCAATCGACATTCGGGTTCGCCTCGTCGCAGACCTGACACACGAAGCGTGCGCCGTCTGCCTGCTTCAACTCGAACAGGTACTGGCCGTCGCCCGACTCCATGCCGATCGTTTCTTTCAGCGTGCTCGGCTTCGCCGACGGGTCGTTCGCGGCGATCGCCGCGAGGCAGCGTTCGCGCAACGCGTGGTTGACTGATGAAGCCTCGGCCTGCTGGGCGTCGGCGGCGCCGGGCGCAAGGATGATGATTCCGAGTGCGAGGGCGGCCAAAGCGCCGCCGGATCGGACGGACACGTTCACCTCCGTTATGGATGAGCGGGCGCGACGGTCAGAATACCACCGTCCGCGTTGTGCACCTCGTCAGTCGGCAATTTGGTCAGCCGATTTAAATGTTGTCGCGCGATCTGCACGATGCCGCACGAGAGCTCGATCAGATCCCGGCCGTCGAGGGGCGACTCGATGCGCGGAAAATGTCGTACCAGTTGAAGCACTCAGCGGTGCTCTAGTGGCATTTCCTGGCAGCACTGGTCTACTATGAGACAGGGCACACTCTAATACAGGCCGAAATGGCCTGTTCCGAGCGCCGGAGTGGCGAGCTGGCAGACGCGCGGGACTCAAAATCCCGTGCCCTTTACCGGCGTGTGGGTTCGACCCCCTCCTCCGGCAGCAAAAATTCGAGCAAATTAGCGGATTTCACAATAGCCTCGCGCGTCGTGCGCCCGCCGATCACGCTCCATCGTGGCTAAATCGTGGCTAGTGCCACGCCAAACCCCACGCCCAGGCCACGTATGAGGTCCGCTTTCCAAGCCCAGCGCGTGACGATCAGCAAGGGGGTACCGTGTCAGCTTCTGGCATATCGCGCGCTTTTGTGATAGTAACAGGCACGTAGCGCGGTCCTATGTCCCCCGCTGACGCCCTCGCGGGCGGATCATCGCGTGCCGACCTCGTCCGTATCGTCATCGCCGACAGCCGTCCGATCGTTCGCGCTGGTCTACAGCAGTTACTGGAAACCCAACCCCGGTTGCGTATCGTCGGCGAAATCGATAGCGGTCCCGATGCGGCGGCCGCGCTGCGCGAGCTGCACCCTGACATCCTGCTGCTGGAGTTCTCCTCGTCGACGCTTGCGACGCTCAAAGAAACTGCCGCGGCGTCGAGCCAGCTTCGGATCATCATCCTGACGGAACGCGTGGGGCGGCGCGATCTGCACGAGGCGCTGCACCTTGGCGCGCGTGGACTCGTGCTCAAAGACTCAGCCGCCGATGTGCTCTTCGACGCGATCGAGGCGGTGCTCGCTGGACAGTTGTGGATTGGTTCGGCGGCTGCGCCGGACGTAGCCACCGGGTTGCGTCAACTCGCGTCGGAACTGCGCCGCCGCCAGGCGTTCGGGTTGACGGCGCGCGAGCTCGAGATCGTGCGTCTGGTCGTGAGCGGGCATACGAACAAGCAGATTGCCGACGGTCTTTCGATCGGCGAAAACACCGTCAAGTCACATCTCACACACATCTTCAACAAGCTCGGCGCGTCGAACCGGATCGAGCTCGCACTGTTTGCCGCACATCATCGGCTGCTCGATGGCCCGTAGTTGTCGGGATTCGATGCACAGCTAAGCCAATACCCGGAGAACCTTACATGCACGCGCAGCGTTGCTCGCGCGTCACGCGTCGCGGCTTCGTTCGAAAAAGCTCGACACGCGCGCGATTCTGCGTTGTGTGGCGCGCAACTTGCTCTGGTCGCGTCTGACGTCATGAGGAGGGATTAGTCCATCTTGTTTGGAGCGCTACCCCCTCAGAATGCCCCGCCAGCATCACCCACACGGGTTGTTCTGGCTGACAGTCATTCCATTTTCAGGGCAAGTCTTCGACAGTTGTTGTCAGCGCCTCCAGCCACGATCAAGCAGGTCTATTCGGTCAACGTCGGCGCCGGTTTTCAGGTGGTCGGCGAAGCCGGCACCGGCGAAGAAACGGTGCGCGTCGTCCGCAGGGTCGATCCAGACCTGTTGCTGCTCGATTTATCGATGCCGCGCCTGTCGGCACTCGAAGCGCTGAGCGAGCTGAAACTCGCCGACGATCGGCCCCGCACCATTCTCTTCGCCGCGAGCATCAACCGCCCGCAGATGCTGACAGCCGTCGAGCTTGGTGTGCGCGGCCTGATTCTCAAGGATGCGACAACTGAGCTGCTGTTCGACGCGATCATGTCGGTGATGGCGGGCAAGTACTGGCTCGGCCAATCGCTCATGACTGATTTCATTGAGACGGTGCGGCCGCTCATCGGCGCCTCGAAAGCGACAGGCGGCAAGCTTTCCTACGGGTTGACGCCGCGCGAGCGCGAGGTGCTCACGCTCGTCAGCGCCGGCTGCGCCAACAAAGAAATTGCCCATCGCTGCGCAGTCAGCGAAGAAACGGTCAAGCACCACCTCACCAGGATCTTCGACAAGGTCGGCGCCTCGAACCGCACCGAGCTGGCGATGATCGCCGCGCAAAACGGCTTGTCCTGAGCGAGCGGAGTACCTCGCAACTCGAAGCGCCCGCCCTGAGCCAAGCGAGTCGACGGGCTCGCATGCCGAAACGTCGCAGCCCTGCCGCATCGCTCGCGCGATGGTGGTACGGCGGATAGTCACCTTCGGGTGATTGGTGTTAGGCGGCTTTCGGCGGAAGCTGACACGGTGCACGGGTGATTAGCAATGTATTCCCTTCTGATCCGCGCGCGGTTTCTTCTGGCATTTCTCGGCGCGATGATGGTCGTCCCGGCCAGCACGCCGGTCGTCGCCCAACTGCTGCCGCCGCCGCCGTCCGCCATCGCAAAGCTCGATCCGTTGTTGCAGCGACAGCTTTCCGATCCGCTCGGGCAGTCGTATGTGATCGTCCGCGCTTACGACGCGCCAACCGCTGCGATAGCGGCGACGCTGATCCAGCAAGTCGGCGGCACGTTGGGCCGGCCGCTGCCCATCCTCTCTGGACACGCTGCGCGGCTTCCGAACGGCACGATTCTGTCGCTCGCCGCCAATGCAGCGATTCAGCGCATTACCCTCGATCGCCTGACGTTTGGTTTCATGGAGCGCACCTCCGCGACGATCGGTGCGACAGCGGTGCGCCAACAGCTCGGATATGACGGCGCTGGTGTCGGCATTGCCGTGATCGACTCCGGCGTGACGGCCTGGCACGACGATCTGGAAGACATGACGGCGCGGGGTACGCAGCGTGTCGCCGCTTTTGTGGATTTCGTCGGCGGAAGCTCCGCACCGTACGACGACTACGGACACGGCACGCACGTCGCGGGCATCGTCGCCGGTAACGGCGCCGATTCCAGTGGAGCGCGCGCCGGCATCGCCCCTGGCGCGCGACTGGTGGTGCTCAAGGTGCTCGACGCGGCGGGTCGCGGGCGGATCAGCGACGTGATTGCCGCGATCGATTACGCAGTCAATTACAAGACGCAATTCAACATTCGCATCATCAATCTGTCGATCGGGTCGGGGGTCTACGAGTCGTACAACACCGATCCTCTTACGGTGGCAGCCAAACGCGCCGTCGAGCAAGGCATTGTCGTGGTCGCGGCCGCCGGCAATCACGGCAGGAATGCGCAGGGCGTTCTGCAGTTTGGCGCGATCGACGCGCCTGGCAACGCGCCATGGGTACTCACCGTTGGCGCGTCGAGTCACATGGGTACCGCCGACCGCAGCGACGACACGATCGCCGCGTTCAGTTCGCGCGGGCCGACGGCGTTCGACTTTGCGGCCAAACCTGATCTGGTCGCGCCGGGCGTCGGCATCTATTCGCTGAGCAGCGTTGACAGCACGTTGTACAAGTCGCGGGCGCAGTATCGGTTGAGCGGAACTGTCGCGCTGCCGTACAAGCCGTACCTCAGTCTGAGCGGGACAAGCCAGGCTGCGCCTGTTGTGAGCGGCACGGTTGCCCTGATGCTGCAGGCCAATCCCACGCTGACGCCAAACGCGGTCAAGGCGATTCTTCAGCACACGGCTGAAGCGTACGAGGGTCACTCATCGCTTGCGCAAGGCGCCGGTTTTCTCAACGCGGGCGGCGCGGTCGATCTCGCGAGGGAGTGGCAACTCGCTCCCGAGCAGCGCAGCCCATATCCGGCGAATTGGAGTCGCTACACCGTTTGGGGAAACCGTCGCATTGTCGGCGATCCGCTCGTCGCTACGAATGCGGCCTGGAGCGTGCAGGTGGAGTGGGGTTCGTCGGCGATCTCGTGGGGGGCATCGACGCTGGTCAACGTTGTGTGGGGCACGACGTGCGGCGGCAGCGACTGTCAGGGCACGACGTGGGCGACCACCGATGACGACGCTGTCGTCTGGGGCAACAGCGCCGAGGCCGACACGGTGGTCTGGGGAAACTGCGACGGCGACACCGTGGTGTGGGGCAATTCCGACAGCGATACCGTCGTGTGGGGAAACACCGGGGACGAGTCGACGTGTGAACCGGTGATCTGGCCGGGTCCCTAAGCGGCTATGCCATCTCAATCGGCGATACACGGCGGACAATCGGCGTGGCGGATGCTGCCGCCATCGGCGCAACTCTACGTTGCGGCGGTCACTCTCGCCGGTGCGCCCCTGATTCTCATCTCGCTGCCATCCGCCTGGCAGCAGCCACTGCCGTTCGTTGCACTCCTGGTCGTTGCCTGCCTGACATCGCTCTGGAAGGTGACACTGCTGGTGCCAACCAAGAGCGACTCCACGCTTTCTGTGTCGTACGCCGCCGATTTGATGGCGCTGCTGCTGCTCGGCCCAGCCGCGGCCACGATCGTCGCCGTTGCCGGCGCGTGGACGCAGTGCACCTTCAACGTAAAGCAGCACTCGCCCCTGCACCGCACGATTTTCAGCATGGCGGCCGAAGCAATCACACTGCAAGCCACCGGTGTGGTGTATGCGGCTCTGGGCGGTGCATCGCATGCGCTCTCGTTGTCGACGCTGCCGAAGCCAGTGGTGGGGGCGATCTGCACGTATTTCGTGGTCAATACCATCCTCGTGGCGGGCGCGATCGCACTCTCGGCGCGTCGGCCGCTGTGGAAGGTGTGGCACGACAACTTCCTGTGGAGCGCCCCCAGCTTCATTGTGGCCGGCGGCGCGGGCGCGCTCGCGGCACTCGTCGTCGCAAGCGGAGAGTACTGGCTCGCGATTCTTCTTTTTGCGCCGGTGTATTTGACCTATCGGACCTACGGTGTCTTCCTGGGGCGCAT
This sequence comes from Acidobacteriota bacterium, assembly GCA_046726375.1. GTDB lineage: Bacteria > Acidobacteriota > Vicinamibacteria > Vicinamibacterales > UBA2999 > DASPWV01. The sequence continues at coordinate 8,193 of JBKPAJ010000096.1, read as the reverse complement.
CGAGGATCAGCAGCTGTATGTCGAAAAAGCGCGGAAGCTTCACGCCGAAGCGGTTGAGGCGCTGTCGCTCGCGCGCCGTGCCGAGCGCGCGCTCGCCGAGGAAACCGAGCGTCTCAGCGTGACGCTGCGGAGCATTGGCGACGGCGTGATCACAACCGACATGCACGGTTGCGTGCAGCTTCTCAATTGCGCCGCGGAAGCGCTGACCGGCTGCACGCAGGCCGCTGTGGGAAAGCCGCTGGCGCAGGTGTTTCACAGCGTCGATCGCGAGACGCGCGTACCGTGCGATCCGCTCGCGGAGTTTCTGCGCAGTCCCAGCCGCCCGGGCCTGCCGCGCTGCGCGGAGCTGATTGGCCGCGACCGTACTGAGCGACCGATCGAGGTCACAGCGGCGCCGCTCTGCGACGCGACCGGTCGCACCATCGGCATGGCCCTCGTGTTTCGCGATATGAGCGATGCCATCCGGATGCAGGCCGAGCGCGCGCGCGCCGACAAGCTCGCCTCGCTTGGGCTGCTCGCCGGCGGCATCGCCCACGATTTCAACGACATCCTCCTGGCGATCATGGGCAATGTGTCGCTGGCGCGGGTGACCTTGCCGGCGCAAGGGCAGGCCGCACCGGCACTGGCCGAGGCAGAGCGCGCGTGCGTGCGCGCCCGCCATCTCACGTGGCAGCTGCTGACGTTCTCCAAAGGCGGCGCACCAGTCAAGAAGACCATGGCGCTGCCGCGGGTACTCGAGGAATCGGCGCGCCTGGCACTCAGCGGGTCGAATGTGAGCTACGAGCTCGATTTTGAAAACGACCTGTGGATGGTCGAAGCCGACGAGACGCAGCTCGTGCAGGTGTTCAACAACGTCCTCAGAAACGCCCAACAGGCGATGCCGCACGGTGGCACGATCGTGGTGCGCGCGGAAAACGTGATCGAGCGGACGCATCGATGCGAATACGCGCTGCAGGCAGAGGCAGGGCGCTACGTGAGAATCTCGATAGCGGATCAGGGCATTGGCATCCCACACGAGAATCTCGGCAGCATTTTCGATCCGTACTTCACAACCAAGCAGTCGGGTAGCGGGCTCGGTCTTGCCACATCACAGTCGATCATCAAGAACCACGCCGGGTTTGTCACCGTCGACTCCACGCTTGGACGGGGCACGACGATGCACATTCACCTCCCGGCCGCGGTCGAGACGGAGATCGAGGAGGAGGTCGGCCCGGTCGACTGGGGCGCGTTTCGAACCGGTCGCATTCTGGTCATGGACGACGATCCGTCTAGCAGAGCGCTGGCTGTAAGCATGCTGGAATTTCTCGGCTATCAACCGGAAGCCGTCAGCAGCGGCACGGCAGCCGTAGAGCGCTATCGCGACGCGTTGTCCAACGGCTGTCCGTTCGACGCGGTGATCCTCGACCTGGTCGTGCCGGAGGGAACCGGCGGCAAGGAAACGATGGAGCGTCTCGGTCAGTTGGATGGCAGGGTTACCGCTATTCTCGCGAGCGGGTATGTGCAGGCGTCGATGACCACGGAGTTCCAGCAGCTCGGGTTCAAGGCCGTCGTGCCCAAGCCGTACACGATCGACGAGCTCAGTCGAACGCTCGACTCGGTCATGTCGTCCGCTTCGACGCGCGTGCACTGATCGTGCAGGTTCGCAAGTTTGCAAGTCGGCAGGGACGGCGGCGGGCTGATCGGGACGCCGCCGTTTCAGTATTCAAGTCGACTTGGCTGTGCAGCGACGGCCGCACGGCCGTCGCCCGGGCAAGCCTGTGCACCTGCGAACCTTCACAAGCGCCGCGTCCCGCTCAGCGCACCGCCGTCCCTGCAAACCTGCAGCCCTGCACACTTGCACACCTGCATACCTTGCACACCTGCATACCTGCGAACCTACGCCCTCCGATGGTGCCCATCCTGTTCGTCACGTCCGTGTGATTTCGCATAGCGGCGCCGCGCGCTATTGTTCAAAGTGCGACGATTTCAACGATGCGCCGCGGGCGCATCGCGCCGCACCTTGTCAACCGCCGCTGACGGTTTCGCCGCCGAACAATTCGGCAAACCGATGGGGGCGAAGCCCGCGATCCCCGAGGGTTGTCCATGCCATCTTCATTTGACGTCGAGGCGACCGCAACGCGCGGCCGCGCGCAGTGGTCCGCGATTTGGACGCGCGCCCACTGCGAACAACTTGTGCACGATCAGCTCGCCGCGAAGCGGCTTGACGTGTTCCTCCCGATGATGACCGTGTGGTCACGGCGCGCCGGCATACAGCACCTCATACAGGTGCCGATGTTTCCGGGGTACCTGTTCCTTCGCAGCGTCGCCGACAAGGCGAGCTATATCGAAGTGCTCAAGGCGCGCGGAGTCACGCGCATCCTGGGTGAGCGCTGGGACCGTCCCGAAGCGATCGACGATGAGGAAATCGCAACGGTGCAGCGCCTGATGGCCGCAAAAGTACCGGTGCTCGCCCATTCGTACCTGCAGGAAGGGCATCGCGTCCGCATCATCGATGGCCCGCTCACCGATGTCGAAGGCATTCTCGTGCAATCGAAGCCACAGAAGGGGCTGCTCGTCGTCTCGGTCAATCTGTTGCGACGGAGCGTAGCCGTGGAAATCAACTGCACCGCCGTCGTGCCGACCGGCTGCAGACCGCCGGCATCCGCCATGGCTTACGTGGCAGCGTGCTGAACGCACACTACCGGCGCTCGTCATCATGGCGCTCACGTCTCGCGTCGAGGCGGCGCTCCGTTGGTTACGCACGTTGCATCCGCTCGAACGAACGCTGATTGCCGCAGGAATCCCGGTCATCAACCTCACTCCCGTGCTGACGACAGCGCGCCGACGAACGCGCCGCTCATCTCCGCTACGTTTACTGGCGGGCGACATCCACTGGAACCGTGACGGCATCGCGATCGGGGCGGCAGAGATCGCCCGGCATCGCGCCGTTGATGGCGCGGCCTGCGCGTCGCGGCGCGCCACGAGAGTGCTTTCGGCCGCTCGCTACTGAACACATCATGCAGAACGTCACCGGGACAAACGATCGGGTCCTCGTTGCCCAGGCACCGCTCGGCCGGCCTCAGCTGGAGCCGCTTCCCGCCGAAGCACGCTTCTACGCCAATTACGGCTGGTGCCTGGACGCCCGGCCGCGGCTGGCGGCGGTCATCGAATACCTGCGCGGCGAATTGCGCCGCGTCGATGAGGAACACGAGGGCTGGCAGCGCGCGGAGATCGGCACCAACATCTTCCTGCTCTCGTGCGCCGTCACCGACACGATAGACGACTACATTCTCGGCACGCAGTACGACTTCTCTCAGGTCACGGCGGTTGTACCGCTGCTCGGCCGCGTCGTGCGCGTGGCGGAACGCGTCGGCGCGGTCGGTCGTGCGGTGTGGCGCTCGCGAGTCGCGAGTGTGTGCGAGTGGCGCGACCGATGGCGCGCCGCGCTGACCATCTATCTCCGCGATTTCGAAGCGGCGGCTCGACTCGCGGGCCGGTCGGGCGGAGGAATCAGCGCGCTCCGCGCGCTGCTCGGCGCGCCGTTGCCAGAGTCACTGCGCAAGCGGCGCATCCGCATTCCGGCGGCGTTCCGAACCCAAGACCTCACGCACGGCGATCTGTTCCAGCTCGCACGCCTGCTCGCGGATGCGTATCCCGACCGCAATCGCCCCGTCATGATTGTCGGACTGCGCACCGCGGGCTCGTACTTCGCGCCCCTAATCCACGCGTGGCTGGCGAACGCCGGCTTTCAGGATGTCGGCTGGATCACAATTCGTCCGTCCCGAGCGATGGACCCGCGCGAACGTGCGGCGCTGTCGCATAAGGCCGGTCGGCGCGCGCTTGCCGTGGTGGTGGACGAAGCGCCCAATACCGGCAGCACTCTGGCCAAGGCGGTGACGCTCGTCCGAAGCACGGGTTTCGCGCAGGACGACGTGGCGCTGCTCGTGCCGATTCACGCGACGCGACGCGACTGGGCCAGCGGTCGCGAAGTGGTGGCCATCGGCGGCGTCCGCACAGTGACGCTTGCGCCGGCCGCCTGGCTTAAGCATCAGTGGCTCCAGGGCGAGACGGCGCGCGCGCGCATTGCCGAATATTTCCTCTCCCGCGGGTACTCGAGTGCCAGAGTGGCGTCAACCGCTGCCTCACAGGCGATCGACGAGCGCCTGCGCGGCGCTTCCGATGAAAAATTCCACACTCGCCTCAAACGAGTGTTCGAAGTCCGTCTGCGCGATCGCACGGGCGTGGCGCAGACGCGGTTTGTCATGGCCAAGAGCGTCGGCTGGGGGTGGCTTGGGTATCACGCCTTTGTGTGTGGCTCCAGGCTGGGAGAGTTTGTCCCGCCGATGCTCGGTGTGCGTGACGGCATGCTCTACACCGCATGGCTGTCGTCGACCGACACGATGGAGCATGCCGATCGCGACCGAATTGTGACAACGCTCGCCTCCTACGCGGCGGCGCGCGCGACACGCCTCCCGGTTGGCGATCATTCGTTGCAGCACCCCGCCGACGGCGACCAGCAGAAAGGCTTCACACTTCTGGCCGCCGCATTGAGCAAGGCATGCGGGTGTAAGCCGGCCGCCATTCTCCAGCGCGTGCGGGTGCGCCACGAGCTTTCGCGCATGCGCTGCCCCTTTCCGACCCTCATCGACGGCAAGATGCGGCCGCACGAGTGGGTTGCCTGCGGTGGCAAGCTCTACAAAACCGACTTCGAGCACCACGGCCTCGGCAAAACCGAACTCAACGTCGTCGATCCCGCCTACGACCTTGCAGAGGCGATCCTGCACTTCCGCCTGTCGCCTTCGGAGGAGCGCCGCCTCGTGCGCGAGTACATCGTGGGGTCAGGGGACACGGACGTTGAGGCGCGGCTGTTCATCCACAAGCTGCTTGCGGGCACCTGGGCGCGTGCGACGGCCATCGACAATCTCAGCGACCCGCGCCTCCTTCATCGTCATCAGGAGTGTCACGAGCAGTACCTCAACGCGACCAACTTTCTGACCGACCACACCACGCGCTATTGCGCGAGCCTCAGCCATCGCCGTGCCATCTTGCAGTGGTCGTCGCCGCTCGTTGTACTCGACATCGACGGCGTCCTCGACAGACAGATCTTCGGGTATCCGTCCACGACGGCGGCGGGCATGCAGGCTGTTTCGTTGCTGCACGCGCATGGCGTGGCGGTTGCCGTGAATACCGCGCGCTCGATGGCCCAGGTGCAGGAATACTGTGACGCGTACGGGTTTGTGGGAGGCGTGGCGGAGTGCGGCGGGGCGATCTGGGATGCAGTAGCACGGCGAGGTCGCCAGCTGGTGGGGAGCGAATCGCTGCAGCAGCTGGATCGCGTGAGCGCGGCGCTCTGCGTATTGCCCGGCGTGTTCCTCGACAAAGCGGACCGCTGCGGCTTGCGAGCCTACACGTTCGAAGGTGGCGTAACGGTGCCGGTGCCGACGTTGATGGTTCGCAACCTGCTGGCACGTCTCGACGCAGATCGGCTGATGTTTCAGCAGTCGTTCGTCGATACGAGGATTCTGCCGCGCGAGGTCGACAAGGGCCGGGGACTTGCGGCGCTGCTCGAGCTCGCCGGACAGGCCGGCGCGCATACGATTGCAGTGGGCGATTCGGAAGCGGATCTGCCGATGTTCCGCGCTGCCCGCGAAGCCTTTGCCCCCTCACAAATCTCGTGTCGATCCTCGGCCAGCCTCCTCGGCTGCCGAATCATGGATCGCCCATTTCAGGCGGGACTGCTGCGCGCCGTTCGCCGCATCGTGCATCCGCAACAGCAAATGTGTGCGCAGTGCACGATGGTGGATGCACACGCATTGGCGGACCGTACGTTTTTCGGCGACTTGCTGGCCAGGGCCGACCAGCCACAGTGGCGTTTGCTGTTGAAAGCGGCACTCGACCCGCTCTCGCTTCAGACATTCGTCAAGCACTCATGACGATGATCCGCGCGCAACGCGTTGGCCGATCATGGGATTGGGAAAGCGTGAACAGCGCAGATGAGCGCCATTTCCATTTCGGTCCGGCTCGGAGCGGCGAGCGGACCGTCCACGGCGCACGAGCGCCAGATTCGTCGCTGACCGGCATCTTGGAGTGGACTGGCTTCATGCAGAGTCGTGGAGTGACGCGAGTGTGTTGCCTCCTCGATCAGGGGCAGCTGGCCGCTTTCCCGGTCAACCTCGAGGCGGAATACAAGAAGCATTTCGGAGCGGAACGCATTCTGATGTGGCCTGTTGAAGACCATCATCTCTGCTCCCGACAAGCGCTCACGGGACACATTCTGCCGTTTCTGTACACAGCCGACATGACCGGAGAACGGGTGGTCGTTCATTGCTGGGGCGGCAATGGCCGAGCCGGTCACGTGCTCGCGGCGTGGCTCGTGACGGCACGAGGGCTCACTCCGTTAGAGGCCCTCGAAGCAACGCAAAAAGCTGGACGGCTGCCGCAAGAGGCGGTTCTGGCAGGAAACGCAACAATCGACGAATTGATCGAGTTGCTGGCTGGTTGCCGGTCCCGATGAGCAACTCATCAGCCGGGTCATTCACGAATTGAATGCCTGAGCTAGTGTTGTTCAGCTAGTTTGATGTCGCAAAAAGGCCCTGGCAAAAGCTGCCGCCGCATAGCGTCCACGCCCTCCACAATGAATCCTGCGACCCTCGTTTCACGTCATGTGCGTTGGGCCCAGCAGTAGCAGTCATGAGATCAGAACCGTCAAGAACGCAGGACAGTACAAATGTCGACATCGACACGCAGACGACGGTAGAAGTCGAGACAGAAGAAAACTGCAAACAGCACAAATTCAAGTAGAAGAAACGTGGTGCAGTGCGCTTCAGTCGGTTAGATTTGCACTACGCAAAAACAACCACAATTTTCATATAGGCATACAGTGCGCGTAAGAGATCTAAAGACGCACCCCGAGCCCTACGTCACTGTTGCGGAGCTGGCTGAGTACTGGCTGGTGGGCCGCAAGCAAATCTACAAACAGATCGAGGCAGGGACGCTTCGCGCGATGAGGCTTGGTCCGCGTTTGCTGCGTATTCGAACGGCAGACGCGCTCGACTTCGAAGGTCGCGCGAACATGCACCCGCCCGCTCGGCCCACGTTCGACGCCTCCGACGGCACAAGCGATCGCAAAGCCGGCGGCCGCGACTGAACCGCTCGCCGTCTCACGCTGAGATTGCAGCAACCTGAATGTCGGCTGACCCAAGACACCAGGATGTTGCACGAACAGGAGACGGTGGAGGCGCGCGCCTCCTGGGTTCGCCGACTTCGGATATGCAACAGCGAACAGCGCGGATGTCGAACGCTGTGTGCCGAGAGCGCGCGTGCGTTGGCAATCTCGGTCGCCGAGCGTCGCGAGTGACTGATCAGCAGGTCTCATCAACGGCAACAGTGCACCTTCGACGCAGGAGTCGCATGCACTCTTAGTGGCATTAAGGGCCGACATTTCCAGAACTCTCTGGCAACCTGTCACCCACGATGCGATAAATCTCGGCGCTCCCGCGCAATCGGACAGTAGGACGGTCGCCGGAGCGGGCCGTCAGGCCACCATTACTCCTATAAGTCTCGAGGTACTGGGCAATGCGCATTCGCGATCTTGCGACCCATGACTCACATTACGTCACTGTCGCCGAACTGGCGGACTACTGGGGCGTGAGTCGGCATCAAATTTACAAACAGATCGAGTCAGGGGCACTGCGCGCGGTGCGTCTTGGCGTGCGCCTCTACCGCGTGCCTACGAAGGCCGCTCTGGATTTCGAGGGGCGCGCGAGCATTGGGCCACCACTCCACCAGATCACCAACCCGTCGCGAAACGCACATTGACCCACACGCTCGCCGGGAATCTCTCGACCCAAATCGGACCGCATCGCGTTGTGAGGCGGTTCGCAGCTGAGTAGAGCGCGAGACGCGCGTCTGATCAAACGCGTTCGGACGGCCAACGAAGCGACCACAGCGACCCGCCGTCTCCTTTCGTTCACCAATCACGCGATGTCCATACGAGTTGACCGCGACGCGGATGTCGAGATCCGACCATTCATTCCTCGAAGCGACTTAGTGCGCTATTGGAGTTCTTGACGTTTCTTGTCGATCGCGCTTGATGTTGTCCGGTCGGGTGTGGACATCAGCGACTACTTGCGTGATCGTAGCGTCCCTCCAACTCTCCCGGCACGCGGTTCTCGCGAGAACTCCCGGAGGTGTAAGTGAGAGGGCGAAGCTACG
>JBKPAJ010000095.1:0-12968 GCA_046726375.1 Acidobacteriota bacterium | reverse complement strand
CGTCCGCGCCCTGATCGCATGGACACCTGGCATCGCCGCCTTTGTGGCCTTCGTGCCAGCTGCGACTCGGATCTCCCTGGAGGCAATACCGCGGGAGCAGCTGAGTTTTTCTCTCCTCATGTTTGGAGTATTCGTGGCCGGGGCAATGCTGTCGCTGGTCGACCCGCGGCGGAGCCTGCAGGACCGAATCATCCGGACCTCACTAGTAGCGCGCTAGCTCAACCCACTCTCACGCAGACCACAACGCAATCCCAGCCGGCCAAAATGTGTGGAGACGCCGACAGGGTTGGGGCACAATCAGGGTACAAATCGTTTTTGGATCAATTGCGGAATCCGTAAGTACTTGATTCTAAAGCGGAGAGATGTCCGAGTGGTTGAAGGAGCACGCTTGGAAAGCGTGTGTACGGGAAACCGTACCGTGGGTTCGAATCCCACTCTCTCCGCCCAAATCTTGTCCTTTAGATTCAATAGCTTACAAGCGACTCGGGAGTTCCCGGTGCAACGCAGTCTGACGGGCGCATTCGGGTGCGCAGAAAATCGCGACGGAGACCGTGAAATGCGCTGATTTTCTACCGTGAGTCGGCCCCTCGTATTTGCACGGACTCTGGCCAGCATCGGGTTTCTCATGTCGCGGGAGGAAGCGATCGGGGGTTCGCGCACAAGTCGAGATCTGGACCACGCAATGTTGACGACGTCCGCCGACGAGAGGACCTGCGCTAGCCCTACAGCTCTCTGGCCGCCGGGTGGAAGCGGTGCTGAGGCGTGCCGTGGCGCTCGACGGTCCTGCGCCGTTGGGGTTCGGACGCTGGGATACGTTGTGTCTCAGCCTGCACGCCACTCCGAGGCGCGAGCTGTCATGTCGCGGCTTCGCGAAAACTGATCCGCTCTTGAAGCGTTGAACCACGCGATGTCATCACAGGTGCTGGTCCAGGCGCGGGATTACCTGGAGGCGCTCACGCACGCGCGGCGCGCGCTCGTTGCCGACCCTAAATTCTGGATTGGCTACGTAGCACTCAGCCAGGTGTACGAGCGGCTCGGTGGTTTTCCGCGCTCGGCGCCTTGATCACGCGGGGCGGCTATCGGGCGACAACAGCAAGGCGGTGTCGTTGAGGGCCTGCGTGCTGGCAAGGACCGGCCGGACCCACGAAGCGCGGGATTCTTTTGGAGGCCCAAAGGAATCGACCCTGTGGCACCGGCATTTCAACTCGCCGTCAACCCACCAATCCACATCAACACCTGAGCACCCAGGTACGCCGTTGGACAACGAAGCCCTCAACGCACGAGGCAGGCTCGCCTCTGTAGAGGCACGGTGTGCAGTCAGGCGCAAGAACGTGGACGCGCAATCCGCGATCCATGCGAAAAGCATGGCGCAGGGGCCTCACTCCGCTATCCCAGCGCGACACTGAGATTTTTCTGACCGAAGAATGACCCTTCGTTGAAGACATTGAACGGCCGGCCGGCTGACAGTGCCGAGTCGAACGGACGGGGAGCGGCAATGAGTCGTACCGCCCTTCCAGAACGGGAGGCTTGTCATGAGAACAAGTATCAGGTCCTCGACCTGGACCCATACTTCTGGATTGCTCATCTTTTTGCCGGGAAGGCGTACGCGCAAAAAGGGATGTACACGCAAGCGATCACGGAGCTCCGAAAGGCCGGCGCCGTCACGACAGAAGTGCTGGCGACCAGCGGGTACGTCGAAGCTGTCGCGAAAAATGGCCGCGAGGCGCGAGAAATCCTCGCGGAATTGACACGCCGGAGAAGGCAGGCGTACGTCCCGCCGTCCCACCTCGCGAAGATCCACGCGGCTCTGGGCGAGAACGATCAGGCGTTCGCCTGGCTGAACAAGGCCTACGATGAGCACGATGTCTGGCTCATTTGGCTGGCCTCGGAACCTATGTGGGATTTCCTGCGATCCGACCCGCGGTTCGGTAATCTGCTCCGGCGCCTTGACATCCCGTCAACGGCTCCTCATCTGATGTAATTCAACGTTTCTGGAAGTGGCGCCTGGATCGGCACCTCGAAGTACAGCACTGGCGCGGGCTGATCGGTACGCTCCCCGTCGGAAGCGATGAATCTCGCGGCCTGGAGTTGGAGCGCCAGGGTGATTGAACGGTTTGCCGCCACGTTCAGGGTCTGAAAGAACTGGTGTGGGTTCTTCGGCAGCATCGGGTCATCGGCGAATGCGAGATCGTGGCGGAAGTATGTGGCGCGATCCGCTAGGTCGCCGGCGCGAATGAGCGCCGAGGTCTGCGGATTCTCAACGTTCGGGTCGCCTTTGTAGAACTGAATCAGAATGCTTTTCTCAAAAACACCGGCGAGGGGCCGTTTGCGAAGATGCGGCGCATAGGCGAGGGGGTCGCCCGCCATCGAGCACCATTCTTTCCACTCTTGAACGCGTTGGATGTCCATCGCGCCGAAGACGGTGTTGGTCACCGGCGACTGGATCGTAACGATACTCCCATCCGTGAGCCGGGCATCGAGTGGAACGCCGTCGCGGAGCGGTTTGTTCTCGAACCAGTGCGGACCGGCCACCGCGACGCCGTCCAACATGTCGAGTCCAGGGGCATTGAGTAGTGAGGGCGAACGGGCGCCGAGGGCCAATCCCTCACGCAGTCTTCCGGCCACGCCGCTGAGACGTGTGTGCTCCACGATGGAGCCGCCGGCAGCATTGAGAACGCTTGCGCGGATTGCCGGTTCAACTGCGGAGAGGATCGTGCCAAGCATGCCGCCGTGCGATTGTCCGACGAAGTAGATGCGCAAGGGGTCGAGATCCCGTACGCCGTCGTCATCGTAGTCGACGCCCTGTTGAATGACACGAACGAGTTGCATCCAGTCCACGACCTGTTGCCGGAATGCATCTCGCAGGAAGATGGCGGCGAGCGGCGGCACCGTCTCGATACCTTCTGGCGACCCGATCACATTGTTTCCGTCCTGGTCGATGCTGCGGCCGCCGGATCGGAACGTCACGGCGGTCGACGCTCGCTGCACCGTCAGCGTACTGAGCGGCCCAAATCCCGTACCGAAGTTGTTGATGCCGATCGTGGCGATGCCCTGAGCCGCGAAGGAGCTGGCGACGCGAGCCATCCACTCATCTTTGTTGCCTTGAGCGCCGTGGCCGTAGATGGCCACGGGCCAACCGCCCGCCGGAGGCACGCCGGCCGGATACACGACATTGAAGTAGACCTCGTTTATGGACGTCGGCACCGGTTCTCCACCTCTCGTACCGACTGGCAGCATGTACTCTCCCGGATGCACGAGGTAGTCGGGAGAAAGATACTTGCCATACGCAATTCCCCCCACCGCTCCGGGAAAGAAACGAAGTGACGGTAAATCGATGCCGACCTGGCTGAAGGCGGGCGGCGACGCCGCCGTCTGACGTGACAGCGTGGTCGCCAGGATGTCTGCAAGAACAAAGTTTGTACGCGTGCCTCCCGGACCCAGATCGAAGCTGACCGAAGGCGGTCCGAGCGACGGGAGCTGGTCATGGATGCGTTCCAGGATCGCCGTCGCACTCAGCGTCGTGAACACGCTGGCGCTCACGACTTCACCATCCACGTGCCCGGTGGATCGAGCGATCCGCAACGCGGTCGTCAGCGTGCTACCGTAATCATCCTGATCGCAGCGAAACAGTTCAGGACCCGGATCGGTCCGATCATTGATCGTGAACGAATCGACGTCCTGATCAGGAAGAACGCGTCGGAACTGCCACGAGGGTTCGATCGGTAGCCCCGCCGAATCGCGCACCCCGTTCGTTACGACGAGCGCGTAGCACGTGTGTTGATCGAGTAGGGCTTCGGACTCGGCGTGCACCGTGTTCGTAGCCGGATCCCACGCGACTTGATTGATTCCGACCACTGGGCTCCGGGCTGCCGACGGCGGCTCGAGCTTTACGAGGAACACTGTCCGACTGTTGACCGTGGCGGGATCGACGGGCCCGTCGAAGGGGACTGACAGCCGCGGCTGAAGGTTGAAGCCGTCCAGCGTGTTGATCACCTCGATGTCGTCACAGTCGGAAGGCCGCGCCACGCAATCTGGCTTCGGAAGATTGACTCTCAGGCCGGTCTTCTGGGTCGCGTCACGCGTCGTAAACCGGTTGCTTGGAAACGGGCCACCATCGGGATCGGCGAGGTTGAAGGTCGCGTGGACTCTCGCCCTATGCGCCTGCGCACGCTCGGCGCAGATGAAAGCCGTGCCGCACGCGACGAGAGCAACTCCCGCTGCAGCCAGTCGCCAACTGATACTTGTTCTCATGACAAGCCTCCCGTTCTGGAAGGGCGGTACGACTCATTGCCGCTCCCCGTCCGTTCGCCTGCGATCTGCGTGAGTTTCACGGCTGGACGGTTTTGCTGTCACCACAACGCGTCGCGACGAACAAATCGAAGTCGTTGCGGGTATCGTCAGCGGCGATCGGATGACGCGATGAGAACGCGATAATTCGTCCGCTTGCGTCGAGCGCTGCCGACCCACTCGGCTCCATCCAACTGGAATGCGGATCGGTGCTGAGGCGTACGATCGAGCGATCATCTTGGTCGAAGACGAACACATCAGTCACCAGGTTGATGTCGCGGCTTGACGGGCGGCATCGTTTTCCGCACACCAGGTTGGAAGCTTCGGACTCAAACACCAAGAAGCGGCCGCTGCCGGAGAGCACAGGCCGCGTGCTCGAGCCATCGCTCGCGGCGCCGTCTACGCCACGGCTGACGAGTGTCGTCGTGGACGTCTGGAGATCGTGGAGATAGACATTGGAGACGTCCTTGATATCGCCGGCTGCGATGTCAGTCGCGTTTGAGACGAATGCCACCCAACGTCCATCGCCACTGATCGAGGGCAAAAAGCTCGCTCCGTTGGGTTCCCGGCCATCGCGACGCCGACTCACCCGCCGCGTCATTCCACGCGCCAGATCGCGCACGAAGACGTGACGCTGACGCATGTGTGGTCCACTGATCCGCGCCTGAGACGGCGTCGAAGGCTCGTCCAGCTTCGCGTCGGACGTGAAGGCCACGTATCGACCGTCAGCACTGATGGCTGGCGAGAAGCTCGGACCTTCGCGCTGAAACCCGTCGGCGTCGAGACTCGCGCGCGAGATCGTGCCGGTGGTAAGAACAACAACATAGACGTCGCGAGCGTGGCCGTTCACGTCGGTGCCTGCAACGAGATTCGTCGCGACCGACTCGAAGGCGACCACACGCCCGTCAGCGCTGACAACGGCATTACTGCTGGCGTCATCGCCCGGCACGCCGCTGCCGTTCACGCTCAGCATTCGTGTCGTTCCGAGCCGACGATCGCGCAGCATTATTTGCACGTGCCCGTCTGGAACGCTTCCGCCAAGGGCCGCCGCCCATTCGAAGACGAGGAACCGGCCATCGCCGCTGATGCTGGGAGCCCGGCTGTCGCTGCCCAGCACGGAGCCGCTAGGTAGTGGGCTCTCTGCCGTCAGCGTCTGGGTCTTCAGATCGAGCACGTAGATTCGGCCTCCTGTACCCGTTACCGACGGAACCAGGCGCGCGTGCGACGCGAAGGCGAGAAACCGTCCGTCGCCGCTGATGCTCGGAGAGCCGAGCTCGCGGGCGTCGGAACTTCGCTGCGGGATCGCGGCGAGTGAGCACGGAGGGGCTCCGTGCGTCGTCGGAGCTGCGAGAAGCAGCCCGGACGCGAGCGTCAGAGTCCAGCAGGTACGCATAGAACCTCCTAGGGTGCGCGGCCGTCGGCTTCCGCAGCGACCAACCGGCCCGTGTGAATGGCTCGTTGCGTCTCGAACTCCTGATTACCTCTCGCCCAAACGGTGGTGGGCGTCAGATGGGCCAATCGAGGCAGATCCAGACCATCCAGCTGTTCGATGATGTGCTCGAACTCGTGGGCGAGCAGCTCGATGAGGTCGCTCGGGCGGCTTGCGAGGTACACCTTGGCCTCAAGGCCGGTGGCGCCGCGGTGGATGTGAGTCGTCGCCCGGTCGCCGGACTGGCTGAATGACGTCGCAGCGTAGACATGAACCAGGAGCCGCGCCTCGGCATCGATGCGGGCGCATTGTCGCCGGAACGTGCGCGATTGCTTCCAAATCCTCGTCAGCAGCGGCTTGAGAAGCTCTGGCGCGACGAGATTAGAAGGCAGATCACCGTCTATCGCGAGCGCTACGCCACCCGACCGCATCTGGGAATCATCGGCACGTACGAGCAGGAGCGGATACGACTCAGGGACCACTGTACCGGCAGTAGCCGGAACGGTTGAGATGTGCGGTACCGTGTGGTCTGCGGTCACTACTTCCGAAGATTCTGGTAGGACGCTGATAGCTTGGACTCCGCTGCCGCGGAGCACCCCTGGTCGACTCGAGACGACAAGGCAACCCGCAGCGACCAGTGCGGCGATCACCCTCGGTTTTCGCAATGCCATGTTCCCCCCTCGCATTTCGCCGGTCCGCCCCGGCAGTTCCGGAAGCGCGCGAGCTCAGCCGCTGAACCAAGTTCCGGACTCATTCCGGACTCAGAGACCCGGTAGAATCCGCTCATCACCAACCGGAGCGACCGTGCTCGGGACGATAGCGGCAGATCGAGAACGCGTCCTTTGAACGTGCAAAGCGGATTCGAAGGAATTTCTTAGAAAGCTGTGATCCGCTTGCCTAAATGGGAGTTGTACGAGTTCGGTTCGTTTCGGTTGGATGTGGACAGCCGGCTGGTGACGCGCGACGGCGAGCCGGTCGCCTTGGCGCCGAAGTCGTTCGAGCTCCTCCTCTTCCTGGTTCGCAACGCCGGGCGCGCCTTCTCGAAGCGGGAATTGATGGCGGCGCTCTGGCCGGACACGTTCGTTGAAGAAGCGAATCTCTCGTTTCAGGTTTCGACACTGCGAAAGGCGCTCGGGGATGGAGGATCGCGCTGGATCGAGACGCTACCGAAGCACGGTTACCGGTTTAGCGCAGACGTTCGAACTGGCGTATCCCGGACTGGCATTAGTGGGGACCTGCCACAGATTCATCCGGTGCAGTCGCCGGTTCGCCGGCCACGCCTTGGGACCAAGACGTATTGGATTGCGACAGGGATTGTGCTGGTCGCAGTTGCGTTCGCCGTCACCATGGGCCGGCCGAGCCACCGTCCTGATGACAAGAACCCCAGTGCGATTCCGTTGACCGCGTACGAGGGCGCTGAATGGGCACCGAGTCTCTCTCCCGACGGCAGTCAGGTTGCGTTCTCGTGGACCGGACCGTCGTTGCGCAATTACGACATTTACGTGAAGGTCGTCGGTCCCGGCGAACCGATTCAACTAACGACTGATCGCACGAGAGACGATTCCCCCGCCTGGTCCCCAGATGGACGAACGATAGCGTTCCTCCGGTGGGCCTCGCCAACCGACAGAGAGGTCGACGTTATGGTTGTTCCGGCTCTCGGCGGAGCCGCAGAACGCCGCGTCGCAACGGTGGCCATTCGTCCCACGGCTCTTCCTCTCAAACGACTCTCCTGGACCCCCGATGGGCGATGGCTCGCGATCGCCGGAGATGTGTCGGCTGGGGAAGGACACGGGATCTGGTTGTTCTCGGTTGAAGGCGGCGAGCGTCGCCGCCTTACCGAATCTCCGGGGGGCGGCGCGGGTCTAGGGGCGGGTGGCGAGGCTCTGGGCGATGTGAGCCCTGCCTTCTCCTCCGACGGACGGCATGTTGCGTTTATCCGAGAAACGACGGCAGGTGCGAGCGCGATTTACGTGCAGACGCTGTCAGCAGACTTGAAGGCCACCGGCATACCCGCCCAGATCACCGAAGCGTTGCCACGTAACATAGGAGTCGCCTGGTCTCCAGAGAACACCGCGATCCTGTTTACCGGCGGAAGCTCGTACGGACAATCGCGGCTGTACCGAATCCCGCTCACGCGCGACCGGTCGCATCCGGCGGGCTCCGCACAGCTGCTACCGTTTGGGGAACAGGCCACGACCCTGAGTGTGAGCCACAGCGGCCGTATGATCTACGCCGCGCAGTTTCGGGACAGCGCTTTGTGGCAACTGAACCTGGCGAATCCGGAACGGGGACCCGTTCCTTCGGGCGTGATTGGGTCCACGTACGACGAACACACTCCAGCATACTCACGCGACGGCAGCCGCGTCGCATTTGCATCGACTCGAACGGGTAGCGAGGAGCTGTGGGTATCAAACGTCGATGGCACCAACCTTCGTCAGGTCACCTTTCTTGGCGGGCCGACCTGCGCGAACCCGCAGTGGTCGCCGGTCGCCGATGACGTGATCCTGTTCAATTCGCGGCAGCACGGGCCCAACGAGCTGTACCTTCTCGATCTCAACACAGCCTCGCAGAAGCGGCTCACAACCAATGAATTCGATGATAGCGAAGCTCGCTGGTCGAGAGACGGAAAGTGGATCTACTTTAGCTCGACGCGCACGGGTCGCGCAGAGATCTGGCGACTACCTGCAGGGGGAGGCCTGCCGGTTCAGATCACGTACAGCGGAGGAATCGCTGCAACTGAAGGCGCTGACGGATTCCTGTACTACGCAAGGGCGCCACGGTCGCCGACGAGCATTTGGCGAGTTCCCATCTCGGGAGGTAAGGAAACGCTCGTCGCGGAAGGTTTGAGTTACTCGTCCAATTTCGCTGTCGGCCGCGAGGCGCTCTACTTTCTGTCCAGGAGCGGAGCTGCCGACGACACGGCGATCGAACGGGTGAATCTCAAATCACTGGCGCGCACGCGTTTGGTCGGAATCGGCAAGCGATGGTGGTTTGGCGTGGCACTGAACCCCGATGAGCAGTGGCTGTTGTACTCGGTGGTCGAAAACATGAACAGCAACTTGATGCTAGTCGACGGGGTTAAGTAGGGACGCACCTCAGACGCCGCGCACATGACCGAGTGGACGCGAGACGTTGCGCTCGTCAACCCTTCGCCGAGCGACAGGCACGCATACGTCGATTTCACGATTCGCCCTCCGCTGTTGCCTGGACGATTCGTTCCACATCTTCACCGAGCAACAATCGCTTCCGATACAAGCCATTGGCACCTCATGCCACCGCGCTGACGTACTCCACATGGCTCGGATGCCGCTCCTCGATGGAGAGTCGCGCGGAGTTGAACGGCGAGAGGCATCGTCCGCGATCACAACATCGTGGACACCGCAGCCACGCTCGCGTTTATTGCACATTACTTGTACGATCTAAACGCTGCCGAGTTCCGTCGCGCCACGCCGCACGGTGCAATCCGGTGCAAGGCGCGACGGCATCGCTGGCATCTACGGCAACCCTGGCATTGTGGAATCTGTAACTTACAGATTCTAAAGGACGCGCCAGAGTTCGAATCCCACTCTCTCCGCCAGAATTTATCCTTTAGATTCAACAACTTACGAACGACTCAGGAGTTCCCGGTGCAAGGCAAACTGTCAGCTGCTTTCGATTAGCTGAAAATCGCGACGCCACAGCGAAATAGGCTGATCTTCTACTGTGAGTCCTTCTCATTTTTGCACGAACTCGCGGCAGCATCTGATTCCTCGCCCTGTGTCGGGTCGCGAGGCGACCCGATCGAGGAGCTAGCGCAGACTGGAGATTTGCGATCGCGCGCTATTGCGAATCGCCGACGAGTGGATTGTTCGTGCGCGCCACGCTCGTTTGGGTCCCTGAGAGGTAGGCCAGACTCGCAGATTCTCCAAGCCCCCCGGCCCGGCCCGGCCAGGCCACGGGCGCTTTCAGCGACCAGCCGCAGCTCGCCGCGATTCACACGGGGCGCGCCTTCGGCCGACGGCAGTTGCCGCTCGTCAGCCCGGGTGATTCTCGCTGCGCTATCCGTTAATTCGCTCCGCTGAATGCGTACGGGCGCCGGTTTGAGGGCGACGCCCTGCGGAGGGATGGTACCGCAATGCGGGGCCGGTCATATCGGCCCTCAAACCCCGTTTCTGCAGAAGGTTACGCGATCACACAGAAACCATTCAGAAACTTCACAGCAGCCATCGACGCGTTCGCTTCTCCTGCGTACTTATCCTCACGAACAAACGACGCGCAGACGTTTCGTTTGAACGCTCAGCGTTGCCGGAGTTGTTCTCCGACGTGAAGACAACGAATGGCGTGGCCGGCAGGATGACGGGTTTCGATCAGCCGGGAGAACACCAGGCTCGGAATGAAGGGAGCAGCATGACCATGAACCTCAGTTATCGCGGACCGTGGAGCGATGGCGCTCCGCGGCCTCTGACGCTGGACGCCGGTCGTCGCCCGCGCAGCCGTCCCATTCCTTGGACCTTCGTCCTGGTCATCGCCATCGCGGCTTCCGGCGCAATCTCGTCCACCGATTCATTAGCTGGACTACTCCACGTATCCGCGCGACCGGCGGCGCAAGCCGAATTCGACCTGCTCCCCACCGTCGCATTCGTGAGCACTGCTCCCCTGACGGGGACTCCAATCGAAGCCGCCGAGATCTATCTCGTGAACGAGGACGACCTGACGAACCTCCGGCGCCTCACCGAGAACGAGCATTACGATGCATTTCCGGCCATCTCGCCGGACGGGAAAAAGATCCTGTTCGACAGCGATGCTCCGGTGGAGGGGCGGCCGCCCTCCGTCTACTACAATCCGGACCTGTGGGTCATGAGCAGCGATGGAACCGAGCGCACGTACCTGGATCACGGCGCGTCGGGGACCTGGTCGAGGGACAGCAAGTACGTCGCGTACCATGCGTCGGCCTCCGGCACCGGAGCGGCAATCAGAACTGATCCAAGCGCTGCGACGATCGACAGCGACATCTTCATCCTCAATGTCGATGACGTGCTCGCGGGCGTTGCTGGACGGGTGAATCTCACGAACAGTCCGAAGGTAGTGGACGAGGATCCCGACTGGTCGCCGATTGCCGATGTGATCGTGTACACGAGTCACAGCGCGGCAAGCAATCAGGCGAATCCCACCGACGCGGAGATTTATGTCCGAAACGCCGACGGCAGCGGTGAAATAACGCGCCTGACCGAGAACAATCAAGAAGAGCGCGCGCCGGCCTGGTCGCCCGACGGCACGAAGATCGTCTACATGTGTCGGGAAGTCTTCGACGACGCGACGCAGGAGCCCATCATCGTCGGTCCGGACTCCGAGGTTTGTGTCATGAATGCTGACGGCAGTGGCCAAAGAGCGCTCACAAACAACACGGTCCCCGACCTCGGCCCGAACTGGTCTACGGATGGAACGCGGATCTTCTTTGTACGCCCGGTGGTGTGGCCGGTCGACAGACGTCCATACCAACAGCTTTTCGTGATAAATGCTGACGGTACGGGTATTACGCAACTCACGGTGCCTCCGGGCCACAACTCGATGCCGAATCCGGGCGCGGTGCGGATTAGATTGAAGTAGCAACGGATTGGCTGACCCACACTTCATGGACCAGCTCTCGCTGTACGGGAACTTCGAGCACAAGCGGACGTCGTTGCTGCGGAACCGCGGTTGGAACCGCTCCGTCAGCGCGGCGCCCCGATCGTGCGCGTGAGCGCCTGGTAGCGTGAATCAAAACCAATCGTCGTGAACGGCGGGTACTCCGTCATCTGCGCGAGCTCGACCGCTCGATCCTGGTACGCACGCTCAAACGCAGACAGCGCGGCCGCTTTGTCCCCGAGCGCGTCGTATATCAACGCGATTCCAAAGGCGGATACATACTCGTGTCGAGCGCGCGTCTCGAGCTCGTCGAGCATTCTGCGCGCGTCGGCGAGCCGGCCGGCTGCGGCATACGCAATCCCGACGCATGCCTGAAACCGCTGATTGCCGCCCGATAGCCCGGTCGCTGCTTCGAACGCGCCGATCGCCTCGTCGGCGCGTCCCATCTGCAGGAGCGTGATGCCAAGCTGGAAGTGTGTGCGCGCATACGTCGGCGCGATGTCGATGGCCTGTCGGAGCGTGGTGACGGCGCGATCGTGCTGGCCCACCTGCCGATAGAATGTCCCAGCCTGGATGAATGAAACGGGCGAGAGCGGGTCCGCCTGGCGCGCGAGTTCGAATTGGGCAGCGGCTTCATCGAAGCGCCCCTCGCGGATCAGCCGTTGTCCGACCGTTCGATGACGCTCGTCGGCGTTCTTCTGGACGTCGACGCCACGCCGGAACTCCGCTTTCGCTTCATCCCAGCGCCAGTAGTAGTTTTGCAGAATCGTGCCGAGCACGCGATGAGCCGGTGCAAGCGTTTCGTCCAGCTGCAGGGCTCTGCGTGCAGCCGCTTCGGCCCTGGGCACCACCTCGCGCGGCGGCACGGCACCAAAGAAGAGGAGCTGCATGTGCGCTTCCGCGAGCCTTGAATAGGCCTCGGCAAAGTCAGGCTGACGGACAACGGCGTCTTCGAAGTACTTCGCAGCCTTCGTATAGCCGTCGGCGGTCTGCGCGCCCGCTGCGACGAGGCCTTTCTTGTAGGCGGACTCAGCGTCAGCGTTCACCCGCGAGCGGGCGCCCGAGGGTTCGAGACGCGTGAGCGCGATGGCCGCCAAGGCGCTCGCCGCAGTGACAGCGAGCGCCACGGCGGCAGCCTGCCATCGATTTCGCGGACGACTCTTCGTAACAACGGGTTGCGCGGTGCTTACCGACAATCGCTCGACCGGTGCGATGAAACGATACCCGCGACGTGGCAGCGTCTCGACGAAGCGCGGGTTTTCTGCTGAGTCGCCGAGCGCTTGGCGCAGCTTCCGAACGGCGCTGTTGAGTCCCACGTCGAAGCTGACAAAGGTGTCTGATGACCAGAGGTGCGCGCGAATCTCCTCGCGTGTCACCACTTCGCCCGAGCGATCAACGACCAGACGGAGCACTTGAATCGGCTGATCTGCAAGGCGAATCTTGACCCCGTTCCTGCGCAGCTCGCCTGATTGTTCGTCGAGTGTATAGACGCCGAAGCGAAAAACTCGCGCGGCCGAGCTGGGATCTGCCATCGTTGCCCCCGACGCGTGGTTTGGCTTAGAAGCGCGAGTCTAGATCGAACCCGCCCCGATAGTCACATTGCATGAGAACGTTTCGTTCTGACTTACGAGACCAACGACGATACGAC
>JBKPAJ010000094.1:0-37318 GCA_046726375.1 Acidobacteriota bacterium | reverse complement strand
GCACGCGACGTACGACGATGTGACGAGCGAGGTCGCGGGGGAGCTGCAGCGAAGCATAGAGAGAGCCATTGGCTGCGGCATCGCGTTCGATCGAATCATCATCGACCCTGGCCTGGGCTTCGCCAAACGCGCCGAGCACAGCTTCACTGCCTTATCCGAATTGGATCGCCTCGCCTCTCTCGGCCGGCCGTTGCTGGTCGGACCTTCGCGCAAATCGTTTCTTTCGGCCGCGAGCGACGGTGTGCCGACGGCGGAGCGCGACTGGGCGACGGCTGCCGCCGTTACTGCTGCGGTGCTCGCAGGCGCGCACATTGTTCGCGTACACCGTGTCCGTGAGATGGTGCAGGTCGTCCGCGTCGCCGATGCGGTTCGAAACGCCAAATGAGCTGGCTCACCGAACTGCTGCAACGCCCTCCCGTGACGTGGTGGGACATCGTAGACATCACGATCGTTTCAATCGTCGTCTACGAGGTGTTGAAGCTCATTCGCGGCACGCATGCGGTGCAGATGGCGATGGGCATCGCGCTGCTCGTGGGCATGTTCTACCTTTCGCGCGGTTTGCAGCTCGAAACCGTCAACTGGCTCATCCGCAACGTGGTGGGCTACGTCGTCTTTGCGGCGATCGTGCTCATGCAGGCCGACATTCGGCGCGCGCTCGGGATGATCGGACGCGCACCCATCTTCCGGATCTTCCGCAGATTGGATCGAACCGATGCAGACGACGACACGGTCGAGGAGATCGTCGTCGCACTTCGGACGCTCGCCTCCAAGCGTATCGGCGCCATCATCGTGGTCGAACGATCGATTGGACTACGCAATTACATCGAGAGCGGCATTCCGCTCGACGCACAGCTTACCTATGATCTGCTCGTGAGCATCTTCCAGGAGGGCTCGCCTCTCCACGACGGCGCTGTCATCGTGCAGGGCGATCGGATAGCGGCGGCTGCGTGTTTTCTGCCGCTGACGGTGAATCCTCGCCTTGGCCGCGAGCTCGGGTCACGGCATCGCGCCGCGATCGGCGTGACTGAAGAGAACGACGCTGTGGCCATGGTCGTGTCGGAGGAAACCGGTGTCATCTCGCTGGTCATGGACGGCGCGATCGAGCGCAGCGTCGAGCCCGAGCTTCTGCGTGCGCGGCTTGCGGCGCTCCTCCCGCGGGGCCGTTCGTCTCAACCGGCCGCTACCGGCTACCCCATGAGCTGATGGCGCGCTTACCACTCCGCAACATCGGGTTGAAGTTTCTGTCCATTTGCATCGCGACGCTGCTCTGGCTCGTCATCGCGGGTGACCGCATCGTGGAGCGCTCAATCCGCGTTCCCGTGGAGTTCCAGAACCTGCCGCCTGGACTGGAAATCATCGGCGATCCTCTCGACTCCATCGAAGTTCGGCTGCGCGGCTCATCGGGCACCCTGGGACGGCTGGCGCCATCTGATACGTCTGCGGTGATCGATCTTCGCAATGCGAAACCGGGACGTCGGCTGTTTCATCTCACCGCGAATCAAGTGAACGCGCCATACGGCATCGAGGTGATGCAGGTGGCGCCGGCGACGCTGCCGATTGAGTTCGAGAACTCGGCCGTCCGGATTCTTCCGGTGAGACCCGCGCTCGAGGGGCGGCCCGCGCCCGGATATGAAGTGCTGAATGTCGTGTCGGAACCCGCGACGGTCGAGGTGGTTGGACCGGAGAGCTCGTTGCGGGGGCTCGACGAAGCAATGACCGAGCCGGTATCAATTGCGAACGAAAAGCGACCGCTGCGCGAAGTCGTCAACGTGGGCGTCGCCGACCCGACCGTGCGGCTGCGATCGCCGCAAACCGCCAGCGTCACCGTGCAAATCGGCCCCGGAACGACCACGCGCACGCTCAGCGGCGTTCCGGTGATGATTGTGAACGCCGACGAGCGCTTCAAAGTAACGCTCCTGACGCCGACGGTATCGCTCACCGTCACGGGCACACGCGATGCGACCGAGGAGCTGACCGCCAATAACGTGCGAGCGCAGGCCGATGTCGGGGGTTTGCCGCCTGGCGACCACAGCGTCAATGTCGACGCTCGGGTGGAGGCCGGGTTGACCGTTGAATCGATCACGCCGCGCGCTGTGCGGCTGAGGATTTCCAAACCGTGAAACTCTTCGGAACCGACGGAATCAGGGGGCGCGCAGGTGCCGCCCCGCTCGATCCGCAAACCATCAATCGTGTCGGCGCCGCGCTCGTGCGCGCGCTGCCGGAAAACGGCGGAAACGGATCCCGCCGGCGCGTGCTCATTGGCCGCGATACGCGCGAATCGGGCGAATGGATCGAGCGCGAGCTTACGCGTGGACTCTCGAGCGAGGGAGCGATCGCCGTCAGCGCAGGAGTGATCCCGACGCCGGCCATCGCGTATCTGACCCGCAGCGACGGGTTCGATGCCGGCATCGTCATCTCTGCCTCGCACAATCCGTATGAGGACAACGGCATCAAGGTGTTTTCGGGTCGCGGCGAAAAGCTGACTGAAGCATTTGAATCGCGTATCGAGTCGATGGTCGCCAACGAAGCGTGGACCGTGACGCCGGGTGCGGGCGAGCCCCAGCGCAGTGAGTTGTCACGGCAATATGTCGCCCATCTTCGGCAGATCCTTGATTCTGCAGGGTCGCTTGCTGGAAGCCGCATCGTCGTTGATTGCGCCAACGGCGCCACCGGCACCGTGGCCCCAACACTGTTTCGCGATCTCGGGTTCGATCTGATCGCGATCGGCAACGAACCGAACGGCCGCAACATCAACCTTCATGGCGGATCCACTCACCTCGAAGGCTTGCAAGCCAAGGTCACCGCGTCGGGCGCACGTCTCGGTGCGGCCTTCGACGGCGACGGCGATCGTGTGTTGTTCGTCGACTCGCACGGCAACACAGTAGATGGTGATGCGGTGCTGCTCATGGCCGCCGACCATCTGCAGCAGGAAGGCCGCCTGCGCGGCAACACCGTCGTGGCCACCGTCATGAGCAACATCGGGCTCGAGCTTGGGCTGCGCGCTCGCGGGATCGATCTCGTGCGCGCTCCGGTCGGTGACAAGTATGTGATGGAGGAGATGCTCAAACGCGGCAGCGCGCTTGGCGGCGAGCAATCCGGCCACATCATCTTCGCCGATCATCTCTTCACCGGCGACGGCATTGCCACAACCTTGAACGTCCTCCGCATCATGATTGCGACCGGCAAGGAGCTCGACGCGCTCGCCGCCCAACTCGTCACCTATCCCCAGGTGCTCGTCAACGTCCGCGTGCGTGAACGGGCCGACTACAACGCCATTCCCGCGATTGCGGATGCGATCAAGAAAGTAGAAAGCCGCCTGACGGGTCACGGCAGGCTGTTGATTCGCTATTCAGGAACCGAACCGCTGCTGCGCATCATGCTCGAAGGAAAAGACGACGCCGAGATCAGGCGCTGGGCCAACGACCTTGCGGACGTGGTGCGCGCGCATCTGGGATGAACCACAGATGTCGGCCGATTCGACTCTCACAAGGTTGAGTTCACAGATTTCACCAATTCTGACGTTCATAGCGTTGAACAACAGATTTCACAGATGTCACCGATTCTGACTCTGCGTAATCTGTGTAATCTGTAGTTTCGTCATCTCTGTGTAATCAGCTCTCAATGGCCAAGCTCTCCGTCAACGTCAACAAAGTTGCCACAGTCCGCAATTCACGCGGCGGGAAGATACCCTCCGTAATCGATGCGGTTCGAGTGTGTCTGGATGCGGGCGCGCCCGGTATTACTGTTCATCCGCGCGCCGACGAGCGGCACATCACCGCTCGGGATGTCCGCGACATCACCGAGGAGCTTACGCCGCTCAGGGGCCGGGTGGAATACAACATCGAAGGCGACCCACGTGCCGATCTCGTCCGACTCGTGCTCGATGTCAAGCCTCATCAATGCACGCTCGTACCCGTGTCACCTGGCGAGATCACGAGTCAGGCTGGGTGGCCTGCCGACACGCCGCGGCAGGCGCTGGCGGGAATCATCGCGGCGATGAAGAGCGCCGGCGTCCGCGTCAGCCTGTTTATAGATCCGCGTCCGGAGATGGTCCGCTGGGCCAGGGATCTGGATGCCGACCGTATCGAGCTCTACACCGAACCATTTGCACGGGCATTTGAACGCGGCGCGGCAGCCGCCGAGGCGAGCTTCAAAACCTACGCTGAAGCTGCGATCCTCGCGCATGAGATCGGTCTCGGTATCAACGCCGGCCACGATCTTGATTTGCGCAACCTGACGATGTTTCACACGCTTCCCCATCTTGCGGAAGTCTCCATCGGACATGCGCTGATCAGTCACGCGCTGTTTGTCGGGCTGCGTCAGTCCGTCCAGGATTTTCTGGCGGCGGTGGCCGGCGCTCCCGCATGAGCGGGCGCGCCCTACTCATCGGCGCTGTCTTTGCCCAGGTAACGACGAGCGCGCTCGCCGCGGAACGGCCGGTCACCTTTCCATCGCGTGATGGCACGTCGCTCGCCGCAACGCTGTACGAACCGTCAGTTCGGTCCGCGCCCGCCGTGGTGCTCGTGCACATGCTCGGCCGTTCGAAGGAGGACTGGGCCAGCATCGCCAATCTTCTCAGCGACGCTGGCGTGGTCGCGCTCGCGATCGATTTGCGAGGCCACGGACGATCCGGGGGATCGATGGCTCCGCTCGCGGCGATGGCCGACGATGTGCGTGCGGCGGTGTCGTGGTTGACGTCGCGACCAGGGGTTCGGTCCGACCTCGTCGCTGTGGTGGGCGCCTCACTCGGAGCGAATCTCGTGGTGATGGCCGCAGGCGATTTCCCATTCGTTCGCGCAGTCGCGCTGATTTCGCCGTCACTCGATTACCGCGGGTTGCGTCTGGACACCGCGGCGATGAAGAAACTCGGCGATCGGCCAGTGTGGCTCGCCGCGAGCACAAAGGATCCCTATGCGCTGCGCACGTTGCGCGACCTTGTGGCAGGTGGTGGGCGGCGAGAACAGCGCCTCAGCGACGCCGTCGGGCACGGCACCAACCTGCTCGCCGCCGACGCCGACCTCGCGCGCGGCCTGGTGGACTGGCTGAGATCCCAACTGATATTCTGAATTTGGGGATCTCGAGATCTGGAGATTTGGAGTAAATCTGGAGATTTGGGGATTTGGAGATTTGGAGATTTGGAGATTTAGAGATTTAGAGATTTAGAGATTTAGAGATTTAGAGATCTGAGAATTTAGAAATCCTCAGATTTGCTCCGAGTCTCGACGTATCCAAAAATCGCGAGATTCATGAAACCCGAGTCGTTTGTCTTTGCCATCGCCGGCACGCTCTTCGGCATCATCGTCGGCTGGGTGCTGGGCAGCCAACAGGCTACGCGCACACGATCCCCCGCCGCGCCCGTTGCGCAGCAGGCGCCAGCCACCGCGGGTAACACGCCGGCACCGCCGGTGCTCGACCAAAATCGGGTCCAGGCGCTGAGAAGCGTCGCCGACCAGAATCCCAAGGACCCGCAGCCGCGCGTTGAGTTGGGCAATTTGTATTTCGATTCCGAGCACTACACCGACGCGATCACGTGGTACGAGTCGGCGCATGCGTTGAAGCCGAACGATCCAGATGTGTCGACCGATTTGGGCGTGGCGTACTACTACACGAATCAGCCCGATCGCGCGATTGTGCAGTTCCAAAAATCGCTCGCCATCGATCCCAGGCACACCAAGACGCTGCTCAACCTGGGAATCGTGAAAGCATTCGGCAAACAGGATCTCGACGGTGCTGCCCAGGCGTGGCAACAGGTCGTGGCGATTTCGCCGAACAGCCCCGAAGGGCAGGCCGCCAACAAGGCGCTCGAAGGATTGCGCAACGCACACCCCACGACCAAGCCGGGCGGAAGCGGAGGGCAGTAGCCCCGTGTTCCTGCGGCAACTCCTCCTCTTTCTTCTCGTTCTGTTCCTGGTGCGCGCGCTGTGGCGCCTGCTCGGTGGAATCGTGCGCGGCGCGATCTCCGTCGGTCCGGCCGCTGCCGGCCAGCGCCGGGCCGACCCTCCGGCAGTGAAGATGTCCCGCGATCCGGTTTGCGGCACCTACGTCGTGCCCGGCAAAGCGCTGGAGCTCGCGAAGGGACGCGAGACGTTGTACTTCTGCTCCGAACGGTGCCGCGACGAGTGGCTGAATGCGCACTGAAGAACAGGTCCGCACCGACATCGTCGAAGTCGGACGCCGGCTCTGGGACCGTGGCTACGTCGCATCAAACGACGGCAACATCAGCGTGCGCCTGGACGAGCGACGCCTGATGACGACGCCGGCCAACGTGTCGAAGGGGTTCATGACACCCGACATGATGGTGGTCACGGATTTCGAAGGCCAAAAACTCTCAGGCGATCGCAAAGCGTCATCGGAGATCAAGATGCACTTGCAGGTGTATCGCGATCGGCCTGACGCCAACGCCGTCGTTCACGCTCATCCACCGACCGCCACCGGATTTGCCGTCGCCGGCATTCCGCTCGATCGCGCCGTGCTCGCCGAAGTGGTGACGACACTGGGCAGCATTCCGATTGCGGAGTATGCGACGCCCTCGACCGACGAACTTCCGGCCGCGTGCAGCAAATACCTGAAAGCGCATGACGGGCTGCTGCTCGCCAATCATGGCGCGCTCGCGATTGGTCCGGACTTGTTCACTGCCTACTATCGGATGGAAACCATCGAGCACTTCGCGAAAATCTCGCTCGTCACGCGCATGCTCGGGCGTGAGCATCTCTTGTCGCGCGAAGAAGTGCAGCGGCTGCAAGGATTGCGCGGCATGTACGGCATCGCGTCGCCCGCGCCGGTGTGCGCAGATGAAACGGCTACCGTGGGCGCCGATGGCCAGGTGGAATGTCAGGTGGTGCAGGCGCCGGCGTCGCCTTCAGGCGCGCGGCTAGTGGTCGACACGCTCGGCGGCCGCCGACTGAGCGGCGACGGTGAAATTCGGCTAACATACCGCGAACTGACGGCGCTGATTGAGGACGCCGTGCGGAATCTGAAGTAAAGCTGTCAGCTCAGAGCGATCGGCTCTCAGTCGTTCTTGCCGAAAGCCGATTGCTGAAAACTGAAAGCTGTTAGGAGACACGAATGGGTGAAGCGCTCGGGATGGTCGAGACCAAAGGCCTGGTCGCAATGATTGAAGCGGCCGACGCCATGGTCAAGGCCGCCAAGGTGACGCTCGTCGGTTGGGAGAAGATCGGCGCCGGATATGTAACGGCCATCGTGCGCGGTGACGTCGCGGCCGTCAAGGCCGCCACCGACGCCGGCGCGGCCGCCGCTCGTCGCGTTGGCGAGCTCGTTTCGGTGCATGTGATCCCACGTCCGCACGCCAACCTCGAAGACGTCCTGCCGATTGGCAAAGCGAATGCTAAAGTCTGACATCTTGCGATGTCGCGACGTGTTGATGTGGCGATGTAATGTGACGATCGGATGATGTAAGGATGTGTCTTGTGATGTAGGGACGTGATGTGGCGATGTAATGGATCGATGCCCGCCGAATTCCTATATCACAGCGCTACATCGCTAGACACATCGCCACATCTTCACACCGCCACATCACATCGCCACATCGCCAATTCACAAGCTCATTACATGGCACGTTCGTTCGTATGATCCTGGCTCGCATCGTCGGCACTGTGGTCGCCACGCGCAAAGATCCGCGCCTCGTCAGCAACAAGCTGCTGCTGGCGCGGGCGGTCGATCCGCGCGACCGCAGCCGGCTCGACGGCGCCTATCTCGTGGCCGTCGACACGGTCGACGCGGGCGTCGGCGAAACCGTGCTCATCGTCAGCGGAAGCTCGGCGCGCATGGCTTCGGGGATGAAAGATTGTCCCGTCGACGCGGCTGTGGTCGGTATCATCGACGCTGTCGATCTTTCCGAGTAATCATGCAGATTGCCCGCGTGATCGGTAATCTGGTTGCGACACGCAAAGAGCCCGCGTTCGATGGGATCAAGCTGCTGATCATTCAACCGCTGACCGCGGAAGGGCAGGACAGCGGCCGTCCGATCGTCGCAGTCGACGCGGTTGGCGCGGGTGTGGGCGAGAACGTATTTTTCGTGCGCGGGAAGGAAGCAAGCTTCCCGTGGCATCCGACGGAAGTACCGGCTGACGCCGGAATCGTTGGCATCATCGATCACTGGACGCTAGCTGATGCTGGCGTGACGGGAGACAACAAGTGATTCTCGCGCGCGTGGTCGGCGAAGTCGTATCGACGCAAAAGCGGCCACAGTTCGAAGGCGCGAAGCTGCTCGTCCTGCAGCCTGAAACCCCCGCTGGCGCAAGAACCGGCAACGTGTTGCTGGCGATTGATTCAGTCGGCGCCGGTCGCGGCGAGCTGGTGATTGCGGTGCTCGAAGGGCGAGCGGCCGGCGACGCGCTCGGCAAGAAGCTGGCGCCCGTGGATGCCGCGATTCTTGGTATCGTGGATGTCGTAGACCTGTACGAATGACAGACGACGAACTGCGCGCGCTGGTGCGGGATGCGATCGCGCGGCATCTGGGCGGCGCCGCACAGCCGGCGCAGCCGACCGCCGCTGCGCCGGTGCCGTTGTGGCGCGCACATCCAAGTTTTGCCAGGTTACTCGTGCCGTCCGGCACGGATATGGACGGGCCGTGCGTGATCGAGCCGACGGTCCACTGCAATCACTGTGGGTTCTGCCAATCGTACGGCCATTAAGCCCTCCGTCCTCGTCACGCGCCGGGTCCCTTCTTCCGTTATCGGCAAGCTCGAAGCGGCTTGCGATGTCGACCTGTACTCGGGCCGCTCGGCAATTCCCCGCGAGGAGCTGATCGGACGAATCGACGGCAAGCACGCGCTGATGTGCCTGTTGACGGATCGAATCGATCGTGAAGTGCTGGATGCGGGACGCGATCTGAAGATCATCGCGAACATCGCCGTTGGCTTCAACAACATCGACCTCGCCGCGTGCCGCGAGCGGGGCATCGCGGTCAGCAACACGCCGGATGTGCTGACCAACGCCTGCGCCGACTTTACGTGGGCGCTGATCCTCGGCATGACGCGGCGGCTCGGCGAAGGCGAACGCGAATTGCGGCGCGGCGACTGGAAAGGCTGGGCGCTCGATCATCTGCTCGGGATGGAGCTCCGCGGCAAACAGCTTGGCATCGTCGGGGTCGGGAGGATTGGCCGCGCTGTGGCCGGCAAGGCTCCTGCGTTCGGCATGAGAGTGGCGTACACGGCTCGTCATCCGATCGATCTCGCAGACGCCGAATACATGACGCTCGATCGATTGCTCGCGACGTCCGATGTGGTGTCGCTTCACTGTCCGTTGACGGCTGAAACTCGCCATCTGATCGACCGCAAGGCGCTTGCAAAAATGAAGCGGTCCGCTTATCTCATCAACACGTCGCGGGGACCGGTGATCGATGAAGCCGGACTGGCCTGGGCACTCCGCGAACGGTTGATCGTTGGCGCGGCGCTGGATGTCTACGAAGACGAGCCGAAGGTGCATCCGGATCTGCTCCGGCTCGAGAACGTCATGTTGATCCCTCACCTCGCCAGTGCGACGACCGAAACGCGCACCGCAATGGCTGATCTGGCCGCCGCGAATGTGATTGCCGTGTTGAGCGGCAAGTCGGCTGTCACACCGGTATGAGCGCGCGCGCCGTTTCGCCGATCGAAGTCAAACGCGTGATGCAGACGCTCGCGCGCGAGATCGACGGCATGGAGCTGCCGGCGATTGAGAAGTTGTCCGAGGAGCACAAGCAAGATCCCTTTCAGATTCTGATCGGTACCATCCTGTCCGCGCGCACGCAGGACGCGACCACGCACGCCGCGTCCGCACGTCTCTTTCGCGCGGCGCGTTCCCCGCACGCGATGGCGAAGCTCTCGATAAGACAGATCGAGAAGCTCATTTACCCGGTCAGCTTCTACCGCAACAAGGCCAGATTCGTGCAGGCCACTTCTCGAGCGCTTGTCGACCGCTTCAAAGGCAAAGTGCCGCGCACGATGGAGGAGTTGCTGACGCTGCCCGGCGTCGGCCGGAAGACCGCCAATCTCGTTCTGATCGTCGGTTTTCAAAGCGCGAAGAACATCTGCGTCGACACGCATGTGCATCGCATTTCCAATCGCATGGGGTGGGTGCGCACACGCGAACCTGGCGAAACCGAGCAGGCGCTGTATGCAGTGACCGAACGACGCTGGTGGCCGTACATCAACCTCTATCTCGTCACGTGGGGCCAGAACGTGTGCCGCCCGCTCTATCCGCGGTGCGGCCGCTGCGCCCTGGCCGCGAAATGTCCGAAGGTCGGAGTACAATCTCGCTAATCAAGGAGTTCATCGATGCGACGTACGGGTACGCTGGCCGTTATTTCGACGCTGTTTGTAGGGAGTTTGATTGCGCAGGGTGGCGGGACCGCGAAGCCGGCGGCTCCCGCAACGTCACAGCCGCCGGCCAAGCCGGCAGCCGCGCCGGCAACCGGGGCCGGTCCTGTGATTGTGGTTGAAACAGACAAAGGCACGTTTGAATTCGAGACCTATCCGACGGAAGCGCCGCAAACCGTCAAGCACATCGTTGGACTGGTACAGAAGCGCTTCTACAACGGCCAGCGCGTCCATCGCGTCGTTCCCGGCTTCGTAGTTCAGATGGGCGATCCTGCGTCGCGTGACATGACGAAGAAGGCGGACTGGGGCAAAGGCGGCAGCGGGACGCCTATTGGTGCCGCCGAGTTCTCGAAGACACGCACGCACGTCCTGGGCGCCGTGGCCATGGCGCACGCCGGCGACGCGAGCAGAGCCGACAGCCAGTTTTACGTGACGCTTGCGCCGCAGCCGGGGCTCGACGGGAAATACACCGTCTTCGGCAAAGTGACGTCCGGCATGGACGTCGTCCAGAAGATCGAGGTTGGCGATCGCATCATCAGAGCAACCGTGAAGGAGGCAAAGTAACCACTTTGCCTTCGAGCATCGGATAGCGTCGCACAAGCTCGGCGGGCATCGGTGCGGTCACCGGCTCATCGAGCAAGTGGCGCAGCACTGCGGCGTCGGCGACCGACTGCGCCGCGAAGTGATTGTTCAAGTAGGCATAAAGCTTTTTCACCTGCGCGCGCGCGGTTTGGACGATGTGTGCGAACGGCTTGAGTTCGGCCTCCGAATAGAGATAGTTGTAGCGATCTTCCGATTTCTCGTGCTTCCACCACTGCTCTGCGTTACGGCCATGGAGACGCAGGTAGTAGAACGTCCTCACGTTCGGCATGAGGTCCTGACGGATTGAGAATCTAAATTTCGGTTCGTCGATCTGCGTCCACGCCGCGCCGTACTCGTTGAGCAACTCGAACAGATCGTGCGGATTGTTGCTCCAGCTTTTGTGCCGGAGTTCGACCGTGACCGGATAGTCGCGCAACGTTTGCAGCAGCCAGCGCATGTAGTCGCGGGCCTCGGGCGCATCTTTGAAGCTCGCGGGGAACTGGGCGAGCAGCGCTCCGAGACGGTCCGCGGCAGCGAGTGGCTCTATGCCTCTCTTGAATTCGTCCACGTCGGCAGGGATGATGTCGCTTTTGTCACGCGTCATCCCGGGATGCGTGAACTTCTGGTAAAGCTTCACTGAGAATTCAAAACCGGGAGGCGTTTTCTCGACCCAAGCGAGGCTCACCTCGCGTCGCGGCTGGCCGTAGAAGGTGCTGTTGACCTCGACGGTGTTGAATCGCTCGGCGTAGAACCGGAGCTCGTCGAAGTTGCGGCCGCGGCTGCCGCGGGGCGGATAGAACACGCCATTCCAGGTGCCGCGGCCGCTCGGGTAATTCCACCCCGAAGTGCCGATGAATAGGTCCATTGTTACAATGAAATGTTCAGGCAATGCTGACAGTCAACGAGATCTTCCACTCGATCCAGGGCGAATCGACCTTCGTCGGCGAGCCGTGTGTGTTCGTGCGGCTCACTGCCTGCGACCTCCGTTGCAGCTGGTGCGATACGCCATATGCCTTCTATGAGGGGCGCAAGATGTCGGTGGACGAGGTGCTGAACGAGGTTGAGAGGTTCAACTGTCGAACCGTGGAAGTCACGGGTGGCGAGCCGTTGCTGCAGCGCGAAGTGTATCCCTTGATGAGCCGCCTGCTCGAGTCAGGCAAGACGGTTCTTCTGGAGACAGGGGGCCATCGAAGCATCGAGGATGTGCCCGCTGGTGTGGTTCGGATTGTCGACGTGAAGTGTCCCGGCTCGGGCGAGTCGGACAAGATGGATTGGGACAATCTGAAGCGGGTCACGAAAGCAGACCAGGTGAAATTCGTCATCAACGATCGCCGCGACTACGAGTTCGCGCGCGACGTCGTGGCGCGCGCGGGGTTGCCGGAGCGCGTCGGGGCCGTTCTGTTCTCGCCTGTTCACGGCGTCATGGACGCAAGAGCGCTTGCGGCGTGGATTCTTGCCGACGCATTGCCGGTGCGCCTGCAGTTGCAGGCGCACAAGTTTATCTGGGGTCCCGACGTTCGAGGCGTCTGATTCGTGACCCCTCCGCGGGCGGTGATTCTTCTCAGCGGCGGGCTCGATTCCTACACCGCCGCCGCCATCGCCAGACGCGATGGCTTTTCGCTCTACGCGCTCAGCATCAATTACGGACAGCGGCACCTGCGCGAGCTGCAGGCCGCGCGCGACGTTGCGGCATCACTCGACGTCGTTCGTCATCTGGAGCTGGCACTCGATCTTACGGGCGTTGGTGGGTCTGCGCTCACGGCCGACATCGACGTCCCGAAAGATCAGGGGATTGATCCGACCCGGATTCCGGTGACGTACGTGCCGGCGCGGAACACGATTTTCCTTTCGCTCGCGCTCGGCTGGGCGGAAGTGATTGGCGCCGCTGACATTTTCATCGGCGTCAACGCGCTCGACTATTCCGGCTATCCTGATTGCCGCCCTGAGTTCATCGCGGCATTTGAACGGCTTGCCAACCTGGCCACTCGCGCGGGCGTCGAAGGACGTCCACTGAGAATACACACGCCGCTGATTACGTTGTCGAAGGGCGAGATCATCCGTCTCGGACTCTCGCTCGGGCTCGACTACGGCAGGACGCACAGCTGCTACGACCCGCTGGCGAATGGCAGTCCCTGCCGGCACTGCGATAGCTGCCGATTGCGAGCCGCCGGCTTCGAGGCTGCCGGCGCCGTCGATCCGCTCGTCGCATCCTGTTAACATCTGCGCTGTGGCTCAGCCGCTGCGCCGACAGATCATCATCTTGAACGCGGCAATCGCGCTGCCCGTGTTCGCGACCATCGCCTGGTCCGCGCGCCAGACCTACTTCGAACAGCTTCAGCAGCTGCACGGTGAGACCCGGGCACTGGCGTCGGTAATCGTCGTCTATCTGCAGCGCAATCCGGAGATCACGGCGGCACAGTCGGTGATCGAGCGCATCGCGTTGCCGGCTCGCTCGGTGATCACCATTACCGACGATCGCGGATTCGTTCTGGCACGCAGCCGGGACCGAGATCGCTACGTGGGCAAGCCGGTCGACCGTGCCACACCGGCACGCATGGTCCCTTCGTCACAGGTGCTCGAGGGAATGGACCACATCGAGCGTGTCTTCGCCAACGAAGTGTATCCGGAGGGGCCGTGGCTGGTCAGCGTCGGCATCCCCACGGAAGTTGCCGTGGCGCGCATCGAACCGACGTATCAGCGAACCGTGCTGCTGACGCTCGGCGCCACGCTTTTTACGCTGCTCGTCGAATTCGTGATTGTCCGCCGCTACACGAAGGCATTTGACGCGGCGACTGAACGCGCAGCGCATGTCGCCGGGGGAGATCTCTCGCCGCATCGGCCGCTGCCCATGCCGTCGCTCGAGATGGAGCGGCTGCAAGCCTCTTTCATCGAGATGGTGCGCAAGCTGCGCGAAGCGCGCGAGGCATTGTCCTCACAGGTCGTGGAAGAGCGGCGCATTCGCGAAGAGCTCGAGCTGCTGCAGCGGCAGGTGATCCGGCAGGAGCGCCTTGCGGCCATCGGCGTGCTGGTGTCCGGTGTCGCGCACGAGCTGAACAACCCGCTCCAGGCGATCCTCGGCTTCGCCGAGCTGCTCCAGATGCGGCATGATCTGCCGCCGCAGATCAGGGCCGATCTGGAACTGATTCAGAAGGAGAGCGCGCGCGCCAGCGGCATCATTCGAAACCTTTCCCGGTTCGGGCGCCAGCAGACGTCCGATTCCACGCCGATCCGGCTGCGCGACGTCGTGGCGTCGGTACTGGAACTGCGCCAGCGAAAGCTCGAGGAGAGCAATATCGATTTCGACGTGGACGATCGTGCCGAGCAGCCGGTGCTCGCGATCTTCACCGAGCTGCAGCAGGTCGTGCTCAACTTCCTCATCAACGCCGAGCAAGCGGTGCTGCACGCCGGCACTCCGCCACGCATTCTGATTCGGACCCTGGACGTTGGCGACCGCGTGCGGCTGGAAGTGCAGGACAGTGGTCCCGGCGTGCCGCGCGAGC
Source organism: Acidobacteriota bacterium (assembly GCA_046726375.1). Lineage (GTDB taxonomy): Bacteria > Acidobacteriota > Vicinamibacteria > Vicinamibacterales > UBA2999 > DASPWV01. The sequence goes on along the minus strand of JBKPAJ010000094.1, from coordinate 22,917 downwards.
ACGAACCCAAGCTCTTTCAACCGTTTTTCACGACCAAATCCGTTGGCGAAGGCACCGGGCTCGGTTTGTCGATCAGTTACGGCATCATCCAGTCGCACGGCGGCACCATCGGCTACGCGCCGGCGCCTGACGGCGGCGCGATTTTTTATTTCGATCTGCCCGGCGCGCCCGTGGCCACCGCGTCACCGCATCACTCATGACTACACGCCTGTATTACCAGGAGCCATACAGGACGAGGTTCGAAGCCGTCGTGACCGCCTGCGAAACGGCCGGCGATCGTCCACAGGTGCTGCTGGACCAGACCGCCTTTTACCCGACGTCGGGCGGTCAGCCATTCGATATCGGCACGCTCGGCGACGTGCGCGTCGTCGACGTGATCGATCGTGACGACGGCGAGATTGCGCATGTCGTGGATCGCAGGCTCGAAGTCGGCGCGCGCGTGAGCGGCGTCGTGGATTGGTCACGCCGTTTCGATCACATGCAGCAGCACACCGGGCAGCACGTGCTGTCGGCGGCACTCGACCGTCTCTTCAACGCACGCACCGAGAGCTTCCATCTCGGCACCATCGCTTCCACGATCGACCTCGGCCGGGAAGTGTCCGCCCCAGAGATCGCGGCTGCCGAAGACGAGGCGAATCGCGTCGTGTGGGAAGACCGGCCGGTCGCCATTCGCTTCGCGACCGCCGAGGAAGCCGCGTCGCTACCGCTGCGGAAAGAACCGGTGCGCGACGGTTCACTGCGGTTGATCGAGATCGAGAATTTCGATCTGTCCGCCTGCGGCGGCACGCACGTCGCGCGCACCGGCGCGATCGGGCTCATCGCGATTGTCGGCGTCGAGAAGTTCCGCAGCGGCACGCGCGTGGAGTTCCTCTGCGGCGGCCGCGCGCTCGTGCGCTTTCGAACGTGGCGGGACGCGTTCGCCGCGACGCAGAAATACCTCTCGGTGGCGCCGCCGGAGCTTGCGGCCGGCGTCGAGCGGCTGCAGTCTGACGCCAAAGCGTTGCAACGCGCGATTCGCGGCTTGCAGGAGCAGTTGGCCGTGCATGAAGCCTCGGCTCTCGTCGCGCGCGCAGAACAGGCAGGCGATCGCGTCCTCGTCGTCGAAGCACTCGAGGGATGGGACGCGGCCGGATTGAAATCGCTCGCCGCGGCAGCATCCGCCGCCGAACCGCGAAGTGCGATTGCACTCTTCAGCGCGTCCTCTCCGGCGCTCGTGGTCGTTGCGCGCGGCAAGGACGCGGGAGTAGATGCCTCCGCAACCCTCAAAGCACTCGTGGTGAAGTTCGGCGGCAAAGGCGGCGGCAAAGCCGATCTCGCACAGGGTGGAGGGTTGATTGGTCCCGCCGCCGATCTCGTCGCTGCCGCTCGCGAGCTGCTGAGCGCCAATTAAGAGCGGATTACACAGATCAAGATGAACCACAGATTACACAGGTTACACAGATTTCGTTTGCATCGTGGCGGACACGTTAGCCCCGTGCGCGTTTGGGCATCACCAACGCAGCGATACGTCTCGTCAAGATCAAAACCGAATCTGTGCAATCTGTAGTTCAAAAAGACTCTGTGTAATCCGGTATTCACTTCGGCGCCATGCGTAATGCGCCGTCGAGTCGAATCACTTCTCCATTTAGCATCTCGTTTTCCACGATGTGCCGCACGAGCGCACCGTACTCCTCCGGCCGGCCGAGACGCGAGGGGAAGGGCACCTGCTGTCCGAGCGACACGCGTGCGGCTTCGGGGAGACTCGCAAGCAACGGCGTGTCGAAGATTCCAGGAGCAATCGTCACGACGCGCACACCGGAAGCCGCAAACTCCCGTGCAATCGGCAGTGTCATCCCGACGATGCCGCCTTTTGATGCCGCGTACGCCGGCTGGCCGATCTGACCGTCGAAGGCGGCGATCGATGCCGTGTTGACGATCACGCCGCGTTCACCGCTCGCTTCGGGCGTATTTTGCGTCAAGACGGCGGCGGCAAGGCGAATGACGTTGAACGTCCCGACCAGATTCACGCGGACCGTTTTCTCGAACACGTCGAGCGGATGCGGCCCGTTTCTTCCCAGCACCTTCGCCGCCGGGCCAATGCCGGCCGCGTTGATGACGCCGTTCAGCGCGCCAAACGTAGCAACTGCCAGATCAATGGCGGCTTTGACCTGTTCTTCGCTTGCGACATCGGCCTGCGCGAACTTCGCGCTGCTGCCAAGCGCCTGTTCGGCCGCTCGCCCTGTGTCTGCGTTAACGTCGAGCAGCAGTGCCCGTCCGCCCGCCTTGATGAGTGCTTCAGCAGCAGCCCGTCCAAGTCCCGACGCGCCGCCTGTTACGATGAATGACTTGTTCGCAATGTACATAGCCAACCCTGAAGATAAGGTTCTTCGCTCGCCCGTGTTCAACCCGAACGTCGGCGGGGCAAGTATTACAATTTAAGCCTGCATGATTCGCTACGAACATCACTACTCCGGCGGCGCCTGGCAGAAACCGCTTGGCTCCGAATCGATCGCTGTCGTCTCGTCGGCAACCGAAGAGGTCATTGGCCGAGTGCCGCGCGGGACGGCTGAAGATGTGGACCGCGCTGTCGCCGCCGCGCGAAAGGCGTTTGACGGCGGCTGGAGCACCACCACGGTCGACGAGCGCGCGGCGTGGCTCGAAAAACTGTCGGCTGCCATGAAAACACGCGTGCCGCAGGTGGCCGAAGCGATCGCTCACGAAGTGGGAACCGCAATCGGCTATGCCACGCGTGTGCAGGCGGAGTTCCCGATCTCGATGATTGGAATGAACGCCAACTTCATCCGCGAGTTCAAGTTTGAAGAGCAGTTGGGCAATTCGCTCGTGATCAAGGAGCCAGTCGGCGTTGTCGGCTGTATCACTCCCTGGAACTATCCGCTCCATCAGGTCGTCTGCAAGATTGCGCCGGCGATCGCAGCCGGTTGCACCATTGTCTTGAAACCGGCGGAGCTGGCTCCGCTCACCGCGCTCATGCTCGCGGACGCGGCTCAGGAGATCGGGCTTCCGGCCGGCGTGCTCAACGTTGTCTGCGGCTCCGGTCGGCTCGTGGGCGAGGCGATCGTGTCCCATCCGGGTGTGGACATGGTGAGCTTCACTGGTTCGCTGCAGGCCGGTCGCCGCGTCGCATCGCTCGCGGGCGAAGGCGTGAAGAAAGTGTGTCTCGAGCTCGGCGGCAAATCCGCGTTTGTCGTGCTGGACGACGCGCCGTTTGAGAAGGCGATTCCCGCCGGCGTGAACAACTGCATGCAGAACTCCGGACAGACCTGCTCCGCCTGGACGCGCATGATCGTTCCACGGGCGCGGCAGGCGGAAGCGCTCGAGTTAGCGCAGGCACAGCTCGCCAAGTTGACGCTCGGGGATCCGTTCGATCCGCAGACGAAGCTCGGGCCTCTCTCGTCGGCAAACCAGCGCGACACCGTGCTGCAGTACGTCGAAAAAGGCAAGAAAGAAGGCGCGGAGCTCGTCGCCGGCGGGGGAAAACCGGGCAACCTGAAAAAAGGCTTCTACGTCGAGCCCACGATTTTCGCGAACGTCGACAACCGGATGACAATCGCCCAGGAGGAGATCTTCGGGCCGGTTCTCGCCGTCGAACCGTACGACAGCGAAGAAGAGGCCATCCGCATCGCCAACGATTCGATTTACGGACTGGCGGGCGGTGTCTGGGCGGGAACGCCGGAGAAGGCGCTCGCCGTCGCGCGCCGCATGCGAACCGGACAAATCGACGTCAACGGTGGGCGCTTCAACGTGCTTGCGCCGTTCGGCGGTTATAAGAAGTCCGGGATTGGTCGAGAGATTGGCCCGCTGGCGCTCGACGAGTTCTTCCAGCTCAAGTCAATTCAACGATGAGAACCTGCCGCGATTTCGGCAGTTCTCGCCGTAACGCATTTGAAATAACTGTTTTCGCGTGGTTTTTCCGGCCCGCCGGGCTGGGCATACTTACTGCTGTCGACTGAAATGATGTTTGCTGCGTATGCCGGCCTCTTTGCCGGCCTCGTTCACGTGCTCTCCGGGCCGGATCATCTCGCGGCGGTGGCGCCCCTTGCCGCCGATCGCACGCAGCCGCAGTGGCGGTCCGGATTTCACTGGGGCATCGGCCACACCGCCGGTGTGGTCCTGATCGGGCTATTGTTGCTGGCATTTCGCGGCCTCGTCCCTGTCGACGTGATTTCCGCGTATAGCGAGCGCATTGTCGGCGTGGCGCTTCTCGCCGTAGGCGTGTGGGGAGCGCGCAACGCACGTCGACTGCAAATCCATCGGCACGAAGACGGCCACGTGCATGCGCACGTAAAGACGTCGCCGCATCAGCGCCTCGATGCGCGCGAACACGCACATCAGCATCGTCACCCCCGCCTGCACGGTCACGCGCGCACGCGCGCGTCATTCGCGATGGGCGCGCTGCATGGACTCGCGGGCAGCTCGCATCTGTTCGGCGTGCTACCCGCGCTGGCGTTGCCGACACAGTCGGCGGCGCTTTCCTACCTCGCCGGCTTTGGGGTCGGTGCCATCGCCGCGATGACGGCATTCGCGGCTATCGTCGGCGTTCTCGCCGCGCGCGCCGGCCGCCGCGGCGCCGTCGTGCACCGCGCGATGCTCTACGCCTGCTCGCTCTCGGCCCTTGTCGTTGGCGGTTTCTGGCTCGCCGGATAACCAATTGCTACGATTCGCTGCGGTGTCCAAGCGGCTGAAATTGCTGCCGGGAATCGTGGCGGCTGTTTTGGTGATGTTCGCGGGTTTCTGGCTCGCGGACGTCGTTGGCCGCGCGATGATGGCGGCGCGCGGCCTCAATACAAGCACGCCCATCTCGGGCGTGCCGGTGGCGATCGTCGTCGGCCTGCTGCTGCGTAATCTCGTGCCGCTGCCGACGATCCTCACTCCTGGTCTCAAGTTCTGCGTCACGACGGTTCTTCGACTTGGCATCGTGCTGGTCGGCATCCGCCTCAGTGCATTTGACGTGTTGCGTCTCGGCGCAGCGGGTGTGCCAGTTGTGCTTGCCGCGATCGCGACGGGTTTGATTTTCGTGACCTGGTTCAATCGGAAGCTCGGTCTGCCGCCACGGCTCGGAACGCTGATTGCCGCTGGAACGAGCATTTGTGGTGTGACCGCGATCGTATCTACCGCGCCGGCGATTGAAGCCGACGAACGGGAGGTGGCGTATGCCGTCGCCAACGTTGTCGCGTTCGGCCTGTTCGGCATGCTGACGTATCCGTACTTTGCGCATGCGTTTCTGGCGCGATCCGAAACGGTGGGACTCTTTCTCGGCACCGCCGTGCACGACACGTCGCAAGTTGTGGGCGCGGCGCTCACATACCGGCAGATGTATGCGGACGATGTCGTGCTGAGCGTCGCCACGGTGACGAAGCTGACGCGAAATCTGTTCCTCGCCGCCGTCATTCCCCTGCTCACCTGGATGCACGCGCACGCGACGCACAAAGCCGCCGGCACACGTCCGACCGCGAGGTGGACGTCCTACGTGCCAGCGTTCGTCGTCGGCTTCCTCGTCATGGCGCTCATCCGCACGATTGGCGATGCCGGCGTGCGCGCCACGGGTCAGGCATATGGATTGATTTACGCAGGCGACTGGGCGCGCGTGACCACACAGATCGGAGACTACTGGGCTGGCCGGATCCTGCTTGGCACGGCGATGGCGGCGGTGGGATTGAATACGAGTTTCGGGGTTTTCAAAGGCGTGGGCGCGAAGCCGTTTGCCGTCGGCTTCGTCGGCGCGCTTGCAGTCGGCGCGGTTGGCATGTTGATGGCCACTCTTCTGGGGCGCTTCGTTTCGCTGTAGCGCAGGGTGCGCCTACCGCGGCGCGTACTGAATCACGCTCATGAGGGCCTTTTCCATCGTCGCGTCGACCTCCTCGGCCGGAACGAGAAAGTTGTTGGCGATCATGGAAAACACGATCGGTTCGCCGGCTATTGTCACTGCGTAGCCCGACAGCGCGCGCACGTTGAAGAGTGTGCCGGTCTTGGCCCACACGCGATTCTCCGCGAGCGTGCCTTTCATCCGCTCGGCGAGCGTGCCGCTCACGCCGGCAACAGGCAGTGCCGAACGGAAAGCGGCTGTGTGCTTGGCGTCCTTTGATAAGTGAATCAGCAGGCGTGTCGTCGCTTCAGGCGACAGGTAATCCTGGCGCGAGAGCCCCGAACCGTCGCGCGCGAGATAGAGGTCCGGTCCGACGTTCCACGCCGCCAACTGCTCCCGTAGCACTTCGAGGCCAGCAGCGGGAGTTGCGGGCTTGTCGACTGGCGCCAGCGCGCGCAGCAGCGTCTCCGCGTATTCATTGCGGCTCCACTTGAGACATACGTCGATGATCTCGGAGAGTGGCGGAGAGCGATCCACCAGCAACTCCGCGGCGTGCGCGACGTCGGGCGCAACGGAAAGATCGTCGACGTCAATCGCGCCGCCGTCGACGCTGATGCCCTGGCGCACGAGGGCTTCCTGCAGCGCGTTCACGTACAGCCGTGTCGGGTTCTCAAGGGACGCCGTGATCGTGACCGGCTTTCCAGCCGACGCGACCTGGCCGCGCACGTGAAGCAACGGGGAACCGGGCAGACGGACGAGATCGACGCTCGTCTCGGCCTCCGGCGCAACCGTTTTGACGTCATCATCGAGCGTGAGCCCGTGCGCCATCGGGGTCACCGACACAATGCCGGGCGCACCCGCTTGCGCACCGGGGCTGACGACGATTTCAACCTGGTTCTCGTTGTATTGCAGCGCGCCCACGGCCGTGCCGTAGCCGTAAGACAGGTTGTCCCACGACCATCCCTGACCGAAGCCCGGCTCCTCGAACGCATTGTCTTCGCCGATCAACTGACCGCTGATTGCCCGGATGCCCAGTTTGCGGAGGGCCGCGGCCCAGTCGTCGAACACATGCCGCCTCTCGGCGTGCCGCGGGTTGATTGACGGATCGCCGTTGCTCACGACAACGAGATCGCCCCTCAGTGTGCCGTCCTCGCCGATCGGTCCAATTGCAAGAATCCGTGTGGTGAAGCGATAGTCCCAGCCCAGGCGCTCGGCAGCAACGGCCGTCGTCAGCAGCTTTTGAGTGGAGGCGGGGACGAGCAGCTTATAAGCGTTGTAGCTGTAGAGAGTGTCGCCTGTGCTCAGCGAGGAGATGTTTACGCCCCATGACGCGTGATCCACGGCCGCGGCTGTGAACAGCGCCAGAAGATTCCGGCGCAGCTGTTCTTTGGCCTCTGGCTGTGCGCGCGCGATTTCCGGCGGCGGCGTTGCTGCTGGAGTCGCCGGACGTGCGGCAGGCGCGCGCGACGCGCACGCCGATGCCAGCAAGCCGGCAAGAACAGCCGCCGTGAGCGCGCGCGTCATTTAACGACCGCGTCGAGCGCCTTGACTGTCTCTCCGTAATTGGTTGCGTCCACGCGTCCCACACCCGCTTCGCCGTCGCGCATCGCCACGACATCGCTCCCGGCCTTCCCGATGCGTACGCGTTCGAACTTGCCCTCGTCGTGACTGGTGGACACGACCATCTCCGGCTGCGGCGGCGCGGTAGCGCCAAACGACTCGAAGCGCAGATTCGACAGCTTTGACAACAGATCGTCCATCTTCGCGGTGTCGACGTCGGCCGCAGCACCTCCATTGATCGTCCGCTGCCACTTCTCGGCCTGATTGGCGTCTGATGCGGCGATCTTCTGGAACTCGTAGGTATCGGAACCGCGCACGATGCGAAGGCGCGCGAGGTTGAACGGGCGGAACTCGAACACATTTTTATTGCGGTACTCGTCGGCCGCCTTCTTGAGATCCGTCACGAGCGAAGGATCGACGGCGAAGACCATCGGCCGCGACAAATCGCGCGCGTAGACCGCGCCTTCTTCTTCTTTGCCGAACGCAACTGCCGCCTTCGCGCTGCCCGCGCCAACAGTGACCGTGATTACCGGCTTGTCGAGGCCATACTTCGCGAGCACTTCCGGCGTTGCCGATCCGCCACCTTCGGGCTGCTCGACCATCTTCGTCATGTTGGCCGTGGTAATGCGCGTGATGAGACCCTCGATGGCGCTGTAATCGCCTCGCGCCTGCAGCGGCCGCTTGACGTTCCATTCGGTACCCGTGCGCGCAAGCTGCACGTCCGCCGCGCCCGTGAGGTCCACCGAATCGATGTCGTCACGCTTGACGGTGAGAATCCGCTTGTCGCGCAAGTCGAACGGCTTCTTGTTGAGCGATGTTTCGTTGAATGCCGGAACGAGAAACACCCGCTTCTCGCCGGCTTTGACCGCATACAAATCGTTCTGCGTCGCCGTTTTCTCGCCGATGTACAACTCACCGGCGGCGCCGTCCGCGGCTTTGAACGCAACTTTGAAGCGCGGATCCGCAAGACCGTAACCCGACAAGTCGGCCGCGTTTTCTTCGACGACGCGGTTGACTTCGAGACCGGCGAGAGTGTTGGCAAGAGCGGAGGCTTCGCTCTGGTCCGCGTCGCTCTTCACCGGCTCCACAAGCTGCCACGTCCCGTTGACCTTGCTCAGTACGCTGGTTTGCTTGTCGGCGGTGACGCGAACCTCCTCGATCTTGTCCGCTTCGACGGTGAACGCCTTGTCCTTGGTTTCGCTCGCGATGCCGCCTGGCCCGACGCTGCTCGCGGGTGTTTTCGAATCGACAAAGTAGATGTAAGCGCCGAGCCCGGCGAGCACGACGATCAGGAATAGCGTGGACTTGAGCCCGCGCATGCTACCGCCTCCGCCACCACGTATATGCTCCGGTCGCCAGTACGAGACCGGGAACGACCGCGAGCACGAGCCACGCCACGCGCCTGTGCTGCTCGGCCGTGAGCGTTACGCGCCGATCTGCGGCTTCGCGCGGCCGAATAGCGATCAGGTTTTCCTGCTGTGCCACCCAGTTGACCGCATTGACGAAGAGATCGCGGTTGCCCTGCACGCCCAGCGCATAGTTGGCCGCGAAGTCGGAGTCGCCGAACGCGACGATGCGTGATTCGGGCTTGGGCGGCTCGGGTGCGTTCGGGCTGGCGTTCGACGGTGGCGGTGCAGCCGCGTCGGTTGCTGGCGCCGATACAGCCGCCGCGAGCGGTACCGGTCCCTGCTTATCGCCCTTGTCGGCGTTGAACTGGACTTGCCCTCCGCTCGCGAGGCTCTTCAGATCCGTTTCGGCCCAACTCTGCGCGCTTGTCTGCACGAAGGGCTGCGCCGTGTGCCCATTCACGCCGCCTTCAACCGGTCGCACCGATCGGGCGAGCGGAAACGCGGTCATGAGGCCGAACCGTTCCGTGATCGTGTGCCCAGGATAGGGCGGTGCGGCGACCGGCACTGACGCGTCGGTGCCAATCAGCTGCCCGATGCCGCTTGCGTCGAGCACGATGTCGTTGCCGGGATCGATACCCCAGTCGTGCAGGAACCCAAGCAGGCCGGTGAGCGGGACGCTGCTGGCGTTTTCAGGCGGATCGACCAGCACCATGACCTTGCCGCCCTTGGCGACGTATGTCTTGAGCGCATCCAGCTCGGGCTGCAGAAAGTCGGTGCGTGGGCCGGCAACGATGACCGCCGTCGCGTCGGCAGGCACTTCGCGCCGCTGTGCGAGTACGAGTTGTTCGACGCCGTAGTTGTCGTTGGTGAGCGCGCTGACGAGTGCGGAATAGCCGAGGCGATCCTGTGCCCCGGTGTCTTTTTCGCCGTGACCCTGCGTGAAATAGATCTTTCGCTGCGCGCCCGTCATCGCCTTGATGATGCCGTTGGTAATCGCCTGCTCGTCGTTGGTCGTCACCTTTTCGGTTTTGTCCTTGTATTCGACGACGATGGTGCCGTAGGTCTGAATGCCCGCGGCCTTCGCGCGGGTTGGCTGTCGGTCCGCGTCGACGTACTCCACCGACACACGATCGCCTTGGTATTTGTATTCGTCGAGCCGATCGCGGAACTGATCGAAGTCCGTTTCACGCGAATACACAGTGAGCCGGACCGGCGCGTCCAGGCTCTTGAGAATCTTCACCGTCTGATCCGACAGGCTGTAGAACTGATTGGCGGTCAGATCCCAGCGCTTGTTGCGGCGAACGCCGAGGTAATTGATGGCGACGAGAATCGCGAGCATCACGACCACGGCGACGATTGACACGGTACCGTAGCGCGCTGATCGCCCCTTGTAGAAGGTCACGACATCGCGCCACTGGCCAGCCATGTAAATCAACACGCACACCAGGCCGGCCCACGCCGCCCACTGCCCGTAGCGGTCCCATTCATCCCTGAGGGCCACCGCCTGAAACACCGCGCCAAAGACCAGCGCGGTGCCAATCCACCCGATGACGCCAGTAATCCTGTTCACCATCAGCCGCGCCACCGTTCGCTGTCCACGGCGCGCGCCGTGAGGAACAGCCCGAATGCAATGAAGCTCACGTAATAGATGAGGTGCTTCGTGTCGATGATCCCTTTCGCGAAGTCGTCGAAGTGATCGATGATCGACAAGTGCGCGAGCACTGCTTGCGTGGGCGTGCTCACGAAGCTTCCCATCCAGTTGATCACCCAGAACATCAGAAACGCCGCAAACGTGATCATCGCCGCGACGATCTGATTCTTCGTCAAGCTCGAGATGAACAGGCCGAGTGCGATAAAACATCCCCCCATCAGCAGCATGCCGGCGTAGGTCGTCAGCACCGGCCTCCATTCCGGCTGTCCGTACAGAAACAGCACGCCGACATGAATGACCGTTATCGCCAACATGGCGGCGAAGAGCGTCATCGCGCCGAGGAATTTGCCAAGGATGATCTGCCAGTCGGTCAAGGGCGACGTCAGCAGCAACTCGATTGTGCCCGAGCGTTTCTCCTCGGCATACGTGCGCATGGTGATGAGCGGCAGCACGAACAGCAGTACCACTTCGGCGTTCATGAACACGGGCGCGATGAGCATCTGATTGATATTCATGTTGCCGCCAAACTGCGTCATCTGCATGCTTTGGCGCTCGAACAGCGTGAGCATCACCCAGAAGAAGTAGCCGAAGAGCAGCGCGTAGAAGCCGATCACGATGAAGGCGATCGGCGACATGAAGTACGAGCGGATTTCCTTGCCCGCGATCGCGAGGATGTTACGCAAACGGCACCTCCACCTTCGCCGGTGGTTCCGGCGCGTCTGGCGCGGCCGAGGCTGTGCCAGCCGCTGGTTCCTCAGTCGTGAGGTGCAGGAAGATGTCCTCGAGGCTCATACGCATCGGCCGCAGTTCCAACAGGCCCCAGCCGCGTCCCACCACCGCCGCGGCAAGATCGCGACGCACGTCGCGCCCCTTCTCCGATTCGATCTCAGCGTCCACTACGCCGTCTTGCGCCGTGGCGTTAACACGTATCACGCCGGCAACGCCGCCGAGCGTCGCGCTCACCGCGTCGGGCGGTCCGGCGACTTGCACGAAGATCGTTTCCGACCCGCGCAGCCGCGCCGTGAGATTGGCCGGCGTATCGACCGCCACCACCTTGCCCTTGTTGATAATCACGACCCGCTGGCAGGTTTGCGACACCTCGGGGAGGATGTGCGTGCTCAGGATGATCGTGTGCGTCCCGCCCAGTTCGCGAATCAGTTGCCGCGTTTCGATGATCTGCTTGGGGTCGAGACCGGCGGTCGGCTCATCGAGGACGAGGACGTCGGGATTGTGAAGGATGGCCTGTGCCAGCCCCACGCGCTGCCGATAACCTTTGGAAAGCTTCGCGCAGTGGCGCGTCGCCATATCGTCCACGCGGGTACGCTTCATGGCTTCTTCAACGCGGGCGCCGATTTCACGCCGCGGCACGCCCTTGATTCGCGCGACGAAGAGAAGATATTCGCGCACGCGCATCTCTGGGTAGAGCGGCGGCGTCTCGGGCAGATACCCAATCCGGCGCTTGGCTTCAATCGGCTGCTCGAACACGTCGTGGCCGGCGACAACGACTTTGCCATCGGTGGCGGGGATATAGCCCGTAATGACCCGCATGGTGGTCGTCTTGCCGGCGCCATTGGGACCGAGGAATCCGAGGATTTCGCCCGGTTCTGCACGGAATGTCACATTGTCAACGGCGGTAACTGGGCCGTATCTTTTAGTGAGGCTCTGAACCTCGATCATGAGAACTCCACAGGTTCGCGCTAGACGCGGCGTGTATGGGTTACGCCAGCCCCCCATCCTAGTCGAAGCGTGAAGAGGCGGCAAGACGTGCGATCAAAGCGACTACTCAGACGGATCCTGTTCATTATCATCATGTTACTTATAGCCGGGGCGGCTGGGGGCGCCTGGTGGTGGGCGCGCCAATCGCTGCCTCCTTTGGACGGCGAGCAGCGCCTCACTGGCCTTATCGCTCCGGTCGAGGTGCTCATCGACAGCTATGGGGTGCCGCACGTCTACGCCGCCGGCGCGGAGGACGCGTGGGCGGCGGCCGGGGTGCTCCACGCGCGTGACCGTCTCTGGCAGATGGAGTTGTATCGCCGCGCCGCGTATGGGCGGTTGTCCGAGATCCTCGGCCAGGAGGCCTTACCGCTCGACAAGCGCCTGATCACGCTTGGCTTGAAGCAGGCGGCTGAAGCGGAATGGAACGCCGCCAGTCCGAGCGTCAAAGCCGCGTTGACGCGCTACGCGGATGGCGTCAACCAGCAGATGGTGCGGGGGGTGAGCCGCAACAAGCCGCTGGAGTTTCAGCTTCTCCGGTTCGATCCCGCACCTTGGACCCCGATCGACTCCCTGGCCGTTGGCCGTCTTCTGGCGTGGCGCCTTGCCGAGAACCATCAGTCGGAGCTCGTGCGCCACGCGCTGGTGACGCGTTTTGGCGCGGTCGACGGAGAACGGCTCGCCGGTGCGTATCCCGCGTCAGCGCCAACCGTGCTGAGCGGCCAACCTCCGCCGCCACCGGCGGCCCCGAAGCCGACCACGACCACGACGGCCACGGCGCCGCGCGTGACGCGACCGGCGCGCGACGGCGCACCGATCGCGGGGCGCACGACTGAGCGCGCGTGGCCGAGCGGTCTCGAGTGGCTGGATCCCGCGGCGCGTCGCGGACTTTCAAACAACTTCGTGGTCTCAGGACCACGCACCACGAGCGGACGGCCGTTGCTCGCCAACGATCCGCATCTGCAGATCGAGTTTCCATCCGTTTGGTACGAGATGCATCTCGTCGCGTCCGACCTGGACGTGATTGGCGTCACGCTTCCCGGCACGCCGTTCGTGATCATCGGCCACAACGGACGCATCGCATGGGGTCTGACCAACACCGGCGCCGACGTGCAGGACTTCTACGTCGAGCGCATCGATCTGGCGAAGCGGCGCTATATGTCTCGCGGGCAGTGGCTGCCCGTGGAGATCACCAACGCGCAGATTCCAGTGCGCAACCGCACGGCGGAGCCGTTCGAAGTGTGGCGGACGCAGCACGGTGCGGTGTTTGCCGACGTCGGCCTCGAGTGGAAGGAGCCGCCGACGTGGTTGTCGCGTGGCGACGAACGCAGTGGCGAACGGCGGGTTTACGCGCTCAAGTGGGATCTCAGCGGTGAAACAGCGGGGGCGTTCGAGGCGCTTAATCGCGCGGACAATTGGACCGAGTTCACTGCAGCGGTCGAACGCTTCCACGGGCCGCCACAGAACTTCGTTTACGCCGACGTCGACGGCAATATCGGCTACGCCATGTCCGGGAGTTTGCCGCAGCGCGGGAGCGGCAACGGATCGCTGCCGCTCGACGGCGCGACTGGCGAAGGCGAGTGGACCGGGCACGTCAATCCCTCGACGCTGCCGCGGGCGTTCAATCCACCAGCCGGCTACATCACATCGTCGAACAACGAAATCGATCGGCGGTTTGCCGGGCTGATCACGCGCGACTGGGCGGCGCCGTTCCGCGCGTCCCGTCTGCATCACGCGCTGTCATCCAACCCGAAGCTGGGCGTCAGCAATGCCACGCAGCTGCAGAACGACATCGAGAATGTCGCGGCCGAGCGCGTGCTCGCCGCCGTGGATAGCGCAATCAAAGCAGGCCGCGCGTCAAACGGCAACGCCGCCGCACTGCAGGCGCTCGAGCAGCTGCGCACCTGGGATCGCAAGGTAGACAGGCGTCCTGTCGTGGCGCTCTACGAAGCCTTCGAAGATGCGCTATGGCGGCGCACGTTCATCGACGAGATGGGCTACGAGCTCTTCGACCGTTTCTATGAATGGGCAGGTGCGGAGCGGCCGTCAGGTCTGTACGCCGTCATCGACGATGCAGCCTCGAAGTGGTTCGACGACATCAGCACGATCGATCGGCGCGAATCGCGTGACGATATTTACCTCCTGGCGGCGCGCGATGCCGTGGATCGTCTCGAGCGCGATTACGGCCAGCAGAATGATTGGAACTGGGCAAAGATGCACGCCGCACGCTTCGCGCATCCGTTGTCGGCCGGCGGATATCCGCTGTGGTTGTTGTTCGATCGCGGGCCGACGGAACTCTGCGGCGACGGCACGACGGTGATGCGCGTCAGCTACAACCGCATGCGGCCGTTTCAGGCGTGGGAGGTGCCGTCGTGGCGTCAGGTGCTCGACGTGGGCAGCTGGGACGGTTCCAAGGTGGTGCTGCCGACGGGGCAGTCGGGCCATCCCTTGAGCCCGAACTACTTCGATCAGAACGCGATGTGGCGTGAGGGCCAATATCGATCACAACCGTTCACTCGCGCGGCGGTCGACAATGCGCGGGTGCACCGGTTGTTTTTGTTGCCGTGAGGACAGTTGCGCGGTGGGAGCGCTCACTGTCTCTCGGGTAGGACCGCTCGCCATCGCTCGTGGTGCGACGCGAACGGCAACGTCCGCGCGACATGTTGACTGGAAGGAACGCGGTAGCGCGGCTTGAGCCCCGCGATCACACCGGCGCGCCGCGCCGGCCCCACCTGAAGAGTCCCGGCGGTAGGGTCTACCCGAAGGTCCTAATCTGCGATGTAATCTGAGGGCATGCCTCTTGATGTTGGATCGAAAGCTCCTGACTTCACGTTGATGAACCAGGATCGTCAGCCCGTGACGCTCAGCGCCGCGCTGCAGAACGGGCCGGTCGTATTGGCGTTCTTTCCTGCTGCCTTCAGCTCCGTGTGCACGAACGAGATGTGCACGTTCCGTGATTCGATTGCCGCCCTCAACGCCGCGAAGGGACAGGTGTTCGGTGTGAGCACCGACACGTTTTTCGCGCTCAAGGCGTGGGCGGATCAGCAGCGTCTGAATTTCCCGCTCTTGAGCGATTACAACAAAGACGTCATCGAGCAATACGATGTGGTCAATCCCGACATGATCGGGCTCAAGAACATCGCCAAGCGCGCCGTCTTCGTAATTGGGCCGGACGGGGTGATCAGACACAAGCAAGTGCTGGACGACGCGCGCAACGAGCCGGACTACGACAAGGTGCGGGCGGCGCTCGCCGGCGTCTGACCTCCGCCGCACGGCGCGCTGGACACGCCGGGCCGAATTCGGCTAACCTGAACATATGAGCAGCCGCTCAGATGTTCCGCACGCCGAAACCTGCGATGTCATCCACATCCATCCGGCGCAGCTGGCCGAGCTGCGCGGGCGCCTGGTGGGATCCGAGGACGCCGCCGATCTTGCCGAGACCTTTCGCACGCTCGGCGACCCCACACGCGTGCGGATGCTCGACGCTCTGTCGCAGAGCGAGCTCTGTGTATGTGACCTGGCCGCCCTGATTGGTCTGTCCGAGTCGGCCGTGTCGCATCAATTGCGGCTGTTGCGCAACCTGCGCCTCGTCAAATCGCGCCGCGACGGCCGCATGGTGTTTTACGCGCTGGACGATCGACACATCATCACGCTGTTCCGGCAGGGGCTGCGTCATGTGCAGGAGACAGCCGGCGGGAGCGGTCGCGGTTCGAAGACGGCATATCGCCAGGCCCGCGGGCGATGAGTGCCACGGCCGCTGCACCGGTGTGCACGCGCTGCGCCGTGCACGCCGAATCGGTGTTTCGCGTTGACGGCTTGTGCTGCGGAGAAGAAGCCAAGATCCTCGAGCGTCGTCTCCGCCCGTTGTCAGGCATCGAGGAACTCTCCGCCGACGTCGTCGGCCAGCGTCTGCACGTCAAATACGACGCCGCGCTGCTCTCAACCAACGGGATCGTGGATGCCGTTGCGGAAACCGGCATGCGCGCGTGGCTCGAGCACGAGGAACCCGTTGTCGCGGCAAGCACCGGATCCCGCGGCCGGCTCGTGGCGATCGCCGCTCTCGCGCTTGCCGCGGGAATCGCGCTTCAGGTCTTGCAAACGCCCGCCGCATGGTCGATCGCCGCCTTTCTCGTCACCATCGTCGCCGCAGGGGTGTTCACAGGACGCCGCGCGCTTCACTCCCTTCGGACGCGAACGCTCGACATCAACGTGTTGATGCTCGTCGCCGTGATCGGGGCGATGGGGCTTGGCGAATGGTTCGAAGCGGCCACCGTTGTATTTCTCTTTGCAATTGCCCAGTGGCTCGAATCGCGCAGTATGGACCGCGCGCGCGAAGCGATTCGCGCACTGATGAACCTCACACCAGACGAGGCGCGCGTGCGCTCTGGAGATCACGAAGAACTCGTTTCCGTCGACCGTGTCGCCATCGGCGCCGCGATGATGGTGCGTCCTGGTGAGAAGATTCCGCTGGACGGAAAGGTCGTTGCCGGCAGATCCGACGTCAATCAGGCGCCGATTACCGGCGAATCGCTGCCGGTCGAGAAGTCGGCGGGCGACGAAGTGTTTGCAGGTACGATCAACGGACACGGCTCACTGGAGATTGCCGTCACCCGTCACCGGCGCGACACGACGTTAGCGCGCATTATCCATCTCGTTGAAACGGCGCAGGCGCAACGCGCGCCTTCGCAGCAGTTCATCGATCGCTTTGCGCGCTGGTACACGCCGGCAGTGATCGCAATCGCGATCGTTCTTGCCACTGTCCCGGTCATGCTCGGTGGCTCCTTTGTCGTCTGGTTTTATCGAGCGCTCGTTGTCCTGGTGATTTCCTGTCCCTGTGCGCTCGTCATTTCGACGCCGGTCTCGATCGTGTCGGCGCTCGCGGGCGCGGCTCGACACGGCGTGCTGATCAAGGGCGGAGTGCACCTCGAGCGACTTGCCGGTGTTCGAGCGATTGCTTTTGACAAGACGGGCACGCTCACGCGCGCAGCGTTGCGCGTCGAAGCTGTGTATCCGTTCGGCGGGCGCACCGATTCGGAGTTGCTCGCCATGGCCGCCGCCATCGAAGCGCGTTCCGAACATCCGATTGCTGCAGCGATTGTCGCCGCGGCTCGGAAGCGTGCCGTCGTCTGCGGTGGTGTGTCTGCCGTGCGCGCTCTGCCCGGCCTTGGAGCAGAAGGCGAGCTGAATGGCGCCATGGTTGTCTGCGGCAACACTCGACTCTTCCGGGAACGCGGATGGCTGACCGACGAAGCCCTCGCGCTCGCCGACATTATTGCAGCCGCCGGTGCATCTCCTGTGCTGGTTGCGTCAAACGCCCGCATCGTCGGTGTCATTGCGGTTGCCGACGAGGCGCGAGAAGTCGCAGCGGATGCGGTTGAACTACTGCACCAGCAGGGTGTGGATCGAATTGTGATGCTCACGGGCGACCAGGAATCAGCGGCGCGCGCGGTTGCCGCGCGCATTGGCGTCGACGAAGTGCACGCTGGCCTGCTGCCCCAGGAAAAGGTAAATGCAGTGGCCGCGCTGCGCGCGCGCTACGGCTCGGTCGCGATGGTTGGAGATGGTGTCAACGATGCGCCCGCGCTTGCGGCCGCCGATGTCGGCATCGCCATGGGTGTCATCGGGAGCGATGCGGCGCTCGAAACGGCGGACGTCGCCCTTATGACCGATGAACTCCCGAAGATAGCCTACGCACTTCGACTGAGCAAGGCAACGGTCTGGAACATCCGCGCCAACATCGGCATCTCCCTCGTGTTGAAAGCTGCCTTTCTCGCGCTCGCCGTTGCCGGCATGGCCACGTTGTGGATGGCCGTCGTTGCTGACACGGGCACGTCGCTCCTCGTCGTCGCGAACGCCATGCGACTGCTGCGCCAGCCTTGAGTCGAGCCCAGCGTCCACCTGGCTGGACGCTGGGATCAGCTGTCGGCTTTTTCTACTTTGGGGTTAGGGTTTAGTTCGCTCGAAAAAGTGAGCGTCAACGAACTCGTCGATCGCGCTCTGATCGTCAGGCGCGACGCGATCGAACGGCAGGCCCATCCCCACGCGGGCGTCGCTCCATCGCACATGCGCGTCGGCGTCGACGTCTTTTTTCGAGCCAGGTAAACGGAAGCGCAGGCGGAGTTGCGCGCCTGGTTCCAATGGACTGGTTGTGCGGATCGCGATCCCGCCACGACTCAGATTGAGCGTCAGCGCTGCGGAAATCGTCTTGCCGACACGGCATGCGATGGGAATGCCGAGCACCACGCGCGGACTGCCGCGCCGGTTGAAGTTGTCAGGAAACAGGTGCGGAGCGATCGACGGCAGAATGTGCTGCACGGCGCTGTACTCGTTCACGTAGCCGGCGACGCCGAGCGCCGCCAGGTGGCGCACCTCCTCGGCGCTCGTGACAGTGCCGCTGAAGATGAGAATCGGCAGGCGCCCTTCGTCCATCTTGCGGATGTTGCGCACGACTTCGATGCCTGACGCGTGGGGCAGTCGCAGATCGAGCACGATGAGGTCGATGACGTCCAGGTCGGCCCGGACGCGTGCAAGGAGCTCTGCCGCACTTTTCACCGTCAGCGCACGGTGGCCAGCCGTTTCGATTGCGGCTTTGAAGCGATCGCGCACGAACGCCGTATCGTCGGCGACCACGACTGTCTTGGAGGGAGCCGAACCCTGCATATTTGGGCCGCAATCGAGGCAGCCGCTTCGTTGCAGACTGTAACAGGTTCTCGCTATAATCCGAAACGCTTCACTGCGATTCGCCTATCAGGAGCGCTGCATGGCTGCCAACTGCCCCGAGTGCGATTCACTCATCGACATCGACGAAATGGATGTCGAAGTGGGTGATGAGCTCTCTTGTTCTGAGTGCGGGGCGCTCATCCGCGTCGCCAGCGAGTCGCCGCTCGAATTCGAGCTGGCTGACGACGAAGACGAGGAAGACGACGATTACGACGACGAAAACGATGAGGGCGACGAGGACGACGAAGACGTTGACGACGACGACCTCGTCGAAGACACCGAAGACGAGGAATAGCCTGCCTGCCGCGCTCCGCGACAAGCAGCGAGCGCTTCAGCAAATCCTCAGCGACCTAGGCTCGGTCATCGTCGCGTTCAGCGGCGGCGTAGACAGCGCGTATCTCGCATACACGGCGAAGACGGTTCTCGGCGATCGCGCGCTCGCGGTCACCGCGTCGAGCGCCAGTTATCCGGAAACGCATCGCACGCTGGCGCTGCGCGTCGCCCAGGAATTCGATCTCGCCCACGAATTCATCGAGACGCACGAGCTCGAGCGTCCGGAATACCGATCGAATCCGGCGAATCGCTGCTACTTCTGCAAAGACGAGTTGTTCGCGCATCTCACCGCCATGGCCCGCGCGCGCGGTTTCGCAGCCGTGGTCGATGGCAATAATGCCGACGACCGGGGCGATTACCGGCCGGGCCGGACGGCGGCGCGGGAGTATGGCGTGCGGAGTCCGCTGGACGACGCGCAGCTCACGAAAGAAGAGATTCGCGTGCTTTCCCGCGACGCGGGTCTCCCCACATGGGACGTGCCCGCGTCCGCCTGCTTGTCGTCGCGAATTCCCTACGGCGATGAGGTGACGGAAAGCAAGCTGCAACAGATCGAACGCGCCGAAGACGTGTTACGCCGCCTCGGCTTTCGCGTCTTCCGGGTGCGGCATCACGATACCGTGGCGCGGCTCGAGATTGCGCGAGACGAGATGGCGCGCGCGCTCGAGCCCGATGTGCGCGATCGACTGGTGCGCGACATCAAAGCCGCCGGTTACCAGCACGTTGCAATCGACCTGCAAGGCTATCGCCTGGGAAGCTTGAACGACGCATTGCGGCTCAAGCCTGTCCTGTGATCCGTCAGGCGGCCGCGGTCCTGGCGCTGGCGTTCGTCCTCGCGCACGTACCGTTCGTTCCCAGCTCCCTCGAAGACATCGACTCGGTCAACTTCGCGCTCGGCGTTCGCGATTTCGACGTCGCGCAGCACCGCCCGCACCCGCCGGGCTATCCCGTTTACATCGCGCTCGCCAAAGCGGCGGTAGCGACAGCGCATGCGATCGGCGGCTCAGTCCCATCGGCGCAGAGTCGCGTCGAAGCGCGCGCCCTCGCCCTGCTTTCCCTTGCCGGCGCTATCGTCGCCATCGTCTGTTTGTATCGCCTGTTTTCTTCCTTTTCCCCGATCGGCGCCGATCGCATGGGACAGCCCTGGCGCGTCCTCGATGCGCGCGCCCTTGCCGCGACCGCGCTGACCGTTGCGTGCCCGCTGTTCTGGTACATGTCGGTTCGGCCGATGAGCGACATGCCTGGCCTTGCCGCCGCGCTCGCCTCGCTCGTGTGCCTCGCGCTTGCGTGGTGGCGGCAGCAGCCTTCGGCCGACGGCGATCGCCGCCTCGTGACCGCAGCCATCGCAGCATCGGGCCGTATGATCGTGCTTGGCTCGCTGTTGGCCGCGATTGCTCTTGGATTCCGCTCGCAGAACGCGGCGCTCACGTTGCCCTTTCTGTTCGCGGTGCTCGTCGATCGGATCGGGCGCGGCGTGGCGGGCGCAATCATCGGCGCCGCGCTTGCCTTCCTGGCCGGATGTCTGTTGTGGGCCGTTCCGCTGTTCATCGCGACGGGTGGGCTCAACGCCTACCTTGCGGCGTTAGGCTCGCAAGCCGGCGAAGACTTCGCCGGCGTGGAGATGCTCTACCTCAATCCATCGCCGCGCCTTGCCGCCACGGCGCTGCTCCGCACGCTCGTTTATCCGTGGGACTCGCTTCTGCTCGGTGGCATCGTGTTGACGCTTGCCGCGGTCGGCGCCGCGGCGCTGATGGTTCGTGAGCGGCGCACGTTCGCGGCAATCGTGGTGATCGCGGTGCCGTACCTCGCGTTTCATCTGCTGTTCCATGACATGGATTTCGTGCGCTACGCGTTGCCAATCGTACCCGCCATCGCGTTCCTCGGGGTGTGCGGGCTGGAGCTCGTCGCCCGACGGGCCGCATTGCCGGCCACCGGCGCGTTGTCCCTGTGGGGTGTCGCAATTGCGACGCCAGTGCTTTACGCATATAGCTCCGAATCGAGCCCGGTCGTGCGCGTGCTCGAGGCGATGCAGCTGGAAGAGCCGGCCGACGACGTGGTGCTTGCATCACACCAGACGTTTCAACGGCCGCTCGAGGCTGAGACTGTCCAGTTCGCCAGGCGACTGCCGTCTCCGCCGCGGCGCGAATGGCTGGAGTTGGCTCGCTACTGGCGCGAAGGGCACGCGGAGCCTGTCTGGTTTCTCGCCGATCCGCGCCGGACCGATCTCGCGTTAATCGATCCACGCAGCCGTGACGATCGACGAGACTTTGTTTGGCATTTCACATCGCTCTCGCAGATTGGCGGCATGCGCCCCGCGGCTGTCGAGTGGTATCGCGTGCCCCCACCCGGATGGTTTGCGGAGGAGGGTTGGGCGCTGACACCGGAATCGGCGGGCATTGCACAGGTGACAGGACGCGGTCCGCACTTGGGTGGCATTACTGCCTGGATCCGCCGGCGGCCGGACGCGACCAGGCTGTTGATCGGTGGCCGCCATCTCGGATCAGCCCAAGACGCCGCGGCGAAGTTCACGGTCACGGTGGACGGCAAGCCGGTGGCCGCCTGGGAATCGCATGCGGGATTCTTCCTCCAGCTCTTTGACCTACCTGCGGGAGCGCTGTCGGGTGACGGCGCGCTGGCGAAACTCGACATCAAGTCCGAACCGGTGTCCGGTGGAAGTGTTCCGACCGCAATCGAGCAATTCGACCTCCAGACGGCAGGCACGATGATGTGGGGTTTCGATGACGGCTGGTACGAGGCGGAGTACAACCCGCGCGTTGGCGCGTGGCGGTGGACGAGCAACCAGGCCGCACTACGCGTCGTAGACGCTTCGCGTCCCGTGTCGGTGCAGCTGCAGATTGAATCACCACTTCGGTATTTCGAGAGCCCGCCCACCGTGCGCCTGACTGCAGGGGGCAGCGTCTTGACTGAGCTGCATCCCAGCGAAAACACCGTGTTGCAGACGACTGTCTCGCCTGAGCGGCTCGCTGCCGCGCAAGGGCGGGTCGTGATTGAAACCGATCGCGTGTGGGTGCCTGCGGAACGGAGCAGCTCACCGGATCGACGACGACTTGGTTTGCGTGTTTTTGCCGCAACCCTCACTGTTCCAAATTGACATCTCTAAACTCAGCCTTGTAATCTGCCGACACTGCCGCTGTGCTCCCAAATCGGCGTGACGTCACGAAACCAGGAGAAGTGAGGATGACCGTGTTGAAACGGATCGCAGGAATCCTTGCGCTGATGCTCGTCATGAGCCTCGGCGTGGCGGCTTGCTCCAAGAAGGCGCCTGCTACTGCGCCGCCGCCGCCGCCGATGCCCGCCGCCCCAACGCCGCCGCCACCACCACAGCCGCCACCACCTGGGCCTCCGGCTGCGCCGCCGCCAACGGCACTTACCGAGGACGAGCTCTTTGCGCAGAAAACACTCGAGCAGCTCAACGCGGAGCGGCCGCTGATTGACGTGCTCTTCGATCTCGACTCGTCCACGATCCGGGAGGATTCACGCGGCTCACTGCAGAAGAACGCGGACTGGATGAAGCGCTGGGGCTCCACCCGCGTGACGGTCGAGGGTCACTGCGATGAGCGCGGCTCGTCGGAGTACAACCTCGCGCTCGGCGAACGCCGCGCCAACGCGGTGAAGGCGTATCTGGCTGGTCTTGGCATTGCGGCCGATCGCGTGGCGATCGTCAGCAAGGGCGAGGAAACGCCGGTGTGCACTGATAGCAACGAGGCGTGCTGGCAGCAGAACCGGCGCGGGCATTTCGTGATTACGGCGAAGTGAAAGGGGTCTGACCC
>JBKPAJ010000093.1:0-13164 GCA_046726375.1 Acidobacteriota bacterium | reverse complement strand
CAGGCGCTCGATGTGGCGCTTTGTTGGGGATGGATCGACGGCATCCGCAAGGGCTTTGACGACAGCTCGTTTCTTCAGCGGTACACGCCTCGTGGCCCGAAGAGTGCCTGGAGCCAGATCAATCGTGACCATGTCGCACGGCTGACTGCGTCGGGTCGCATGACACCGCACGGCCAACGGCAGGTGGACGCGGCCAAGGCGGATGGCCGCTGGGCCGCCGCATACGCACCCATTCGCAGCACAACCGAAACGACCATCCCGAGCGATCTCCGCACCGCGATCGAGGCGAGCCGGCGCGCGCGTAAGACCTTCCGGACGCTTGGACGCATGAACCTGTTCGCGCTGGCATTCCGCACGAACAAGATGCGCACGCCTGCCGGGCGCGCAAGGAAGATCGCTGAACTCGTCGCGATGCTGGAGCGCGGTGAGACGATTGTGCCTGAGCGCAGGCGCAAAACTTAGGTGGCGATCGATGCGGCAGCGAGTTGTCGGGCACTGGTAGCGGAAGGTCACGGACCTGCCGTGGCTGCAACACGATCGGATGTCGCCCGCCGAGCGTCGCGGGACCATCCACGGCGTCAGAGAAGCGCACGTCGGC
Organism: Acidobacteriota bacterium; assembly: GCA_046726375.1. Taxonomy (GTDB): domain Bacteria; phylum Acidobacteriota; class Vicinamibacteria; order Vicinamibacterales; family UBA2999; genus DASPWV01. Next base: position 12,566 of record JBKPAJ010000093.1, on the reverse strand, counting down.
GGTAACGCCGAGCTCGAGCTGCAACGGCTCCGCAATCGACGACAGCGCATGTGCAGGTTCCGACGCTGGGCGAATAGACCGCAGCCTGATCACGCCAAGCCCGAGGCAAGCCTGCCTGATAGCGGTGCCCGTCGCGAGGACGGTGATGACCACGCTCGTCACCGAAAACAACGGGCTTTCCCAACCCTCCGTCCGTGTAGAACAACTGAGTGCGATCAGCAGTCTCGATGAATGGCATTGCACTCCTCCGTTCTGTCGGTGAAACCTGCAATCAACGACTCACGCCATCTGCGGCGAAGCGCTCGTGATCCGCGCAGCCGCGCGGAATTGCAACGTCGCGAAAACTTCGACGACCAGACCGACGGCGATGACGAGCAGCCGTGCGATAGGCGCAAGTTCGGCCCAGAAGAACAGCAGCACGATGACGCTCGCCACCACCCACAGGACATCGGCGACAGTGAAGGCGATCAGGGCTGGTCGGCTGACAGGCCGACGGTGGGCGGCGACCGCGAGCGCGCCCGCGTACGCCACGAGACCCACGGCGACGACGTCGAGCAGAATCGGCGCGCTGAGACCGAAGAGCGAATGCAAGGTTCCACGTGTGGCGATCATCCCGAGCGCGCATGCGGCGGTCGAAACGGCGTTCAGCTGAAGGATGCGATGCGATGTCATGTTGGACTCCCTTGAAAAGCCTGTTCGCGCCGAGCATCGCGCGTGGGAGGGAACTGTCGCAATTACATCGGAGGTAATGGGAATGAGGCAGGGGCTGGGCGTAGCATGGGGTCTATGCAACCGACGTCCGCAGTCCCAGAACGTCAGGCCATCAGTCCCGTTGGCAGGCTCCTTCGCGATTGGAGAGCAGTCCGCGGCATGAGTCAGCTCGAACTGGCGATGCATGCTGGTTTTTCAGCACGCCACGTGAGCTTCATCGAGACCGGACGCACGCAGCCGAGCCGTCAGGCGCTGCTGGTGCTCGCCGAGACGTTGGACGTGCCGTTGCGGGAGCGCAACCGGTTGCTCGAGGCCGGCGGCTATGCGCATGTCTACCGGCACACGCCACTCGACGCCGACGAGATGGGTCACATTCGCAGCGTGCTGCAATTCATCCTCGATCGACACAAGCCGTACGCGGCAGTCGTCCTCGATCGCTACTCGAACTGCCTGATGGGGAACGGGGCGTCCGAACGACTCTTGAGCACCGTGGTGGACTCGAGCCTGATCGCCGAACATGCGAATTATCTGCGAATAGTGTTCCACCCGCTCGGGGCGCGACGCTGCATCGTCAACTGGGACGAGGTCTCGCGGCATCTCCTTTCGCGGGCCGAGCGCGAACTGAGTCACGTGAAGGACGACGACACGGCGCCAGCCCTCCTCGAGGAGCTGCGTGATACGTTGGTTTGTCATCGCATCGATCGCCGGCTTCCCTCAGCGCCGCCGACCTGCTGCTGCCGATCCACGTCCGCGCGGACGGCATCGAGCTTCGTCTGTTCAGCACCATCATGACGCTTGGCACGCCTCAGGACATCACGCTGCAGGAACTGCGAGTGGAAACGTTCTTTCCCGCCGATAGCGCGTCGGAAGCGACGTGGATGCGGCTAATGTCCAGCAGTGAATCTCAGAAAGGCGAAGGTTAGGAGTACGCCTTTCCGCACTACTTCGCCGAACGTGAAAGCGTTCGTCGCCGACGCGACGAAGGACAGCAGCGCACGGCAGCGCTCGCGTCGTTGTCAGGCTGTGCCGAAGGCTTGGTTCCAGGTCGTGCGGACGCTGCGCAGGAGCGACGGATAGACGATCAACTTGCGGAACGGGTCGATTAAGGCCATGTAAACGGGTGTCAAGCGGCCGACGCGGCGCACGTAAACGCCGAAATAAAAGCGGTAGACATTTGCAGTTTCGACGAGGGCACTCAGCGCTGCGGCGTGAGCGGTAGCGTTGATCACCTCGAGAAGCTGCTCGTTTTCGAAGCGGTACACGATTCGGAAGAGTCCTTCGCGCGTCCCCGCACGTGCAAGAGACTTCGAGAGATCTGCGGTGGTCAGACGGGTTGCGAAGGTCTCCCGCACCGTTTCATCCGGGTCGCGATCCCAGCCGAGAAACCGGCCGACGAAGAAACGGATGTTCAGGAGCGCGCGCACGACCGGCGAAGGTGTGAATGGACGCCCGCCTGCGGCTCGCACGAACTCATCCAGCGTGATGCCGGCGCGCATCCGCGGTAAATCGACGGCCCACACGTCATGGAGCGGCACGCCGGCAAGAAAGTCATGCACCCGCAGTGGCAGCCGTTCGAACTCGTGCGTCGAGATCTGTGGCATCGAGTCTCCTGGTCGGGCCCGGCCCGCGGACGCGCTCGCGAATGTCGAACGTCGACTGCCCTTCCGCTTGCTCCCTTGCCGGAGTGCGGCGTTACGTTTCCGCTGACACCGCGGCGATCAGCGCCTTGATGTAGCCAAAGGCGAACGCGAATCCCTGCTCGCTGCTGATGCCCTCCACGTTTGGCACATGGTCCGGCATCATCATCCCGTCGTAGCCGACCTCTTTGTACACGCGCATCGCCTTCAGCATGTCGACGCTGCCGTTGTCGATGAAGGTCTCGCGGAAATTGAGAAAGCCGCCCTCGATATTGCGGAAATGGACGCTGAAGATCTTCTTGCGCGAGCCGAAGTAGCGAATGACGTCGAAGATCTGCTCGCCGGGTCTTTCAAGCTGCTCGGACACCGTGCCCTGACAGAAGTTCAGACCGTGGTACGGGCTTTCTTTGATCGAGACGAACTTCTTGAGGCCGTCCGGCGAGCCAAGCACCGCATCCACGCCGCGCCACCCGGATCCTTTCGGCACGCCGGGATCCTGCGGGTGACATCCCATTCTCACCTTGTATTCCTCCGCCACTGGAACGACACGCTCGAGGAAATACGTGATGCGCTCCCAGTAGGTGTCGGCGTCGACCGTTCCCGCGGTCGTCAGCGGCGGGTCCTGCTTCGCGGTGGCGAAGACGAACTCGCTGTAGCGCGAACCGCCGCGTCCTGGCGCGGTGCCGCTGCGCGGAATGCCAATGATGGTGAAGTTGTATTTCACCTGCATGATGCCGGCGCGCGCGCAGTTGCGGATCATCTGACAGATGTCATCGATGTTCCGATCGCGTTCGGGGCTCTGTCCGAGATAGATCGCGGGCATTTCGGCCCGCGTGATTTCCGACGAGCTCATCGGCAGCGGCACCATGTCGAGCGAGATGCCGAACGAGGCCACGCGATCGCGAAGCCGCGACAGCGACTCGACCGACCACGCCTCGTCCATCTTCTCTGACGGCAGCCGGCTGCAGATGTTGTTGACGCCAAACGCAGCGCACGCGCGGAGGATGGCATCGGAATCGCCGTGCTGGGTGCCGACCTTCATCTTCACGCTGGGAGAGGTCGTTGGCGCGACGATGCCAGACTTCGCCGGCGTCTGCGCCTGCTGCGCCGTGACGACAGCCTCGGCTAGCGCCTGGGCCGACAACCCGGCGCCCGCCAGTCGCACAAACTCACGTCGATTCATAACGTTCTCTCCTCTCCGCGAAGTCGTCTCACCTGACGAGCCCTACCTGCCGAACCTGCATGCCCTGAGCGCGGGAGTCGCCGGGGCCCAACCTGCCTGCCCTGAGCGAGTCGAAGCGACCAACCTAGCCCCACCAAGTTTCACCCGGCACCAGGTGCGCGCGAACGACGTCCGGATTCAATTCGATCCCGAGTCCTGGCTTGTCTGTCACAGGCACGAAGCCGTCCTTGATGTACGGGCCATCGAGCAGCAGCACCTGATCCATCCAGCCGCCTTCGCCCGTGATGGTTTCCAGCGAGACGTAGTCGCGAATCGAGGCGGCCCACTGCGCCGAAGCGTAGGTAGCCACCTGACTGCCGGTGTTGTGATTGGCCATTGGCAGCCCGAAGATGTGCGCCAGGTCGGCGATGCGTTTGGTCTCCAGGAACCCGCCTGAATTGCGCAAATCAGGATGCAGAATGTCACACCCCTGATTCAGGATGAAATCCTTGAACCCCTCACGCCGGCTGAGATTTTCGCCCATGCAGATCGGCACCTTCGACGCGGCGCACAGCCGCTTCCACGAATCTGAATAGTCCACGGGCAACGGATCCTCGAGCCACACCGGCTTCGATGACTCGACGGCGTCGGCGATTTGAATCGACGTCCGCAGGTCGTACTCCCAGTGGCAATGCACCATCAAATCGTGATCCCAGCCGATCGCGTCGCGACAGTTTTCAAATCCCCTATGTACGCCGATCAGCTCTTTGGTCGTCAGCACACGATTGGAGAGATCGCGCGCCTTGTCGCTGGCCGGATCGCTGTTGGGAAAGCCGAACTTGTGGCAGGTGAAGCCGCTCGGATGCGCCTGCGCCTTTGCCGCCCACTCGGCAACCGAACCCTTGTCGAGCATATTGCGCGGAGCGGCATGATCGTAGACACGCACGCGGTCGCGAAACGCGCCACCGAGCAGCGTCGACGTGGGCACGTCGAGAATTTTTCCTGCCAGATCCCACAGCGCCATCTCGATACCGCTGACGGCCCGCATCAAGTTGTGGGCGGACCCGTCCGTGCGTGTTCCACTCAGGTCGCGGGTGCCGACACCCATCTGAGTGTACAGCTTGTCGATTTCCAGCGGATCTTTTCCGACGAGCCACGGCTTGAGTGACAGCACCTGCTCTTTGACACCAATACCCGGCGTGCCGTAGGCCTCGGCAATGCCATAGACACCCGCATCGGACGTGATTTTGATCAGGGTGTAATTGCGGCTGGCGCCCTGCATCAGCATCACGTGCACGTCGCGAATCTTCACGCGCTTCCGCTGGTCTGCAGCCCGCTCGTGATATGCCGACAGAAAGGCCGGCACGAACGGCACACCGCCCAACCAGCACAGAAACTCGCGACGCGAAAGGTTGCAGTGGCCCGCCATACTTGCTCCTCCGTTACCAGTACAACTTCAGCCCGATCTGCATCTGCCGCGGTAAGTTGGCCTGGGTCGTAATCAACCCGAAATTGTTGTTGCTGAAATCCTGATTCGGCGCTCCCCACACGATGCGGTTGAACAGGTTGAACGCTTCGACGCGAACGTCGACGTCGATTTTCTGCGATGTCTTAATCGATTTGGCGATGCTGATGTTTTCGTTGAGATTCCAGGGGCGTCGCACGTCGCCGTTGACGCGAGGCGCATTGCCCAGTTCACCGACTGGCTGCACAAACGCCCCGCGATTCAAATAACGATCGACGAGGGGGTTGAATTCGGCACCGGCTATTGGAGCGCGCCAGTCCTGTCCCGTCAAGTTCGGACGGTTGGTGCCGTTAAAAATATTGAGTGGCGCGTTGGTGGTCACCGCGATGGGGACACCGCTGCTGTAGGCCTGTATCAACGCGATGCGCCAGCCGCCGGCAAGCTGACTCGCCCATCCGCTCGTGAGCCACCGTCGTCCTTCGCCGAACGGCAGCTCGTACACCGTGTTGATCTTGATGGTGTGAGTCTGATCGAGCCGACCAATCGACCACTCCAGCTCGGGACGCGCCGCATCCATCGCACGTCCGCTGCCACTGAAGCTGTCGGCATCGGTCATGAGTTTCGAGTATGTGTAACTGGCTTGCAGCGACAACCCGCCCGTCATGCGCTGGTTCACCTTCAGAACGCCTGCGTGGTAGTGGGAACGCCCGGTCTTATCACCGCCACCGCTCTGCGCGTTGACGGCGTTATATTGCGGATACGGGCGCAGCGCCTGCGCGACCGTGCGCGATCGCTGCACGGCCGCATTGGTGAAGTTGGGATACGGCGGCAGAATGCCGGCGTTGACTGCACTGGCCGACGTGATCTGTGAGTTCAGCAACGCGACCGTCCCGACGGGGCCAAACCGCGCGATCAGGTCGTTGACTACCGACATCGGCACCTGGTTCGGATTGAGCAATCCCGCCTGGAGGTCGGAGCCATACACGCCGTTGTATTCAACCTCCACCGCCATGCCGTGTTGAAGCTCACGCTGGACCGACAGTGTCCAGTTGTCATACCTCGCCGGACGCGAGGCCTCCTGACCGTTGAACCAGTCGACGTCGTTGTTGTTCGAGAACGCTGGATCAATCAAAGGCGGCAACGGATACGAGGGGAGTCCTTGATCGAGATTGAACGCCGGCGTCACCCCGGCATCAGCCGACTCGAACATGTATTGTCCGATGAACCCTGCGAAGTGGCTGCTGCCTTGTGTCACGGTAACGCGTCCGAAGGATCTCCCCACACCGCCTCGAAGAATCGTCCCGTCATTGATCGTGTAGGCGAAACTCACGCGCGGCGCGACGGCCCCGTAATAGCCGGGGAACAACGTGCTCGTGCCCTCGCGGCCTGGCCCGTCACCTGCAAATACCAGCGCGCCTGGGTAGTTGTTGACCGCCGGGTTCGGCTTCGTCGGCGAGAGGTCGGAGTACTGGTCGCCGCCCGCGTGCGGCGGGTGCGTGAACTCGTAGCGAAGACCGTAATTGAGCACCAGCTTGTTGTTGATGCGCCAGTCGTCCTGCCCGTAGAACCCGTAGTACGGATACACCTGCTGCAGATACCGGATCGTTTCAGTCCGCCCGGTGTCGGCCGCGCCGAGCAGGAATGAGGCAAACGAATTGCCGCCGCCGTTGGCTAGTGTCGTCGTACCGGGAATCGCCGTTTCACGGAAGCTGAAGCCTGCCCTGCCACCGATGTCCTGTTGACCGAAGCCATTGGCCTGCTGCCGGTCGTAGGTGAAGCCGCCTTTGATCGTGTGCGACCCTTTGCTGATCGTGATGTCGTCCTTGAGCGCGAACCGTGGCTGCTCGGTACCGTTGTAGGAGGACCCTCCCCACGTGGCGAATTCAGTGAAACTGATGATGCCGAAGTTCTGATTGCAGTCCACCGCATTCGGAATGCAGATCCCCTTCTCTCTCCAGTTCTGATCGACGTTGGGCGAGAACGCGTTCTTGTTGAACGTGTTCACGCCGACGCTTAGGTGATTCACCATGCGCGCACCGATAATCCAGTCCCAGGTGCCGCGATGCAAATCGCCATCGAAACTCGAGGATTGAAACGTATTGAATGGCGCCGGAAGTCCAGCGGCACCGGTGTCGCCAGGATTGGCGCGATTCCTTGTCCGGTTGAACAGATACGCCACGTGATGTGCGGCACTGAGTGTGTGGTCGATCTTCACGCTCAGCTTGTGAGTTGTTTCGACCGTTGTCCCGCCGGGCGAGAGGTAATTGTTCGACACGTAGCCGAACGTGCCGGGTACGAGTCCGGCGCGGTTGGGGACGACAGCGGTTCGCGCCATCGCAATGTATTGCTTCGCCACGGCACTGAACTGCTCGACAGGAATTCGATTGCCCTGAAATGGATCGCGGATGAATCCCGTGCCGTTCGGATTCGGTCTCGTCGTCGCCGGGTCGTAGATCACGATCATTCGTCCCTCGCTGTCCACCCAGTTCGAAAAATCGCCGTTGTACATTTCCGGCGTCGGGACGCTCAGTGTCGTCGCGTTCGATGCCTGCTTGTTCCGGAACCCTTCGTACGCGGCAAAGAAAAACGTCTTGTTCAGGCCGTCGTACATGCCCGGCAGCTTGACGGGCCCGCCCCAGGACGCACCAAAGTTGTGTTGCCGGTAGACGCCCTTCTGCTGTTCAAAGAACCCCTTTTCATCCAGCGCGTCGTTGCGTAGAAAGTTGTAGACCGAACCGGTGAACTGATTCGTGCCCGACTTCGATGCAAACGTGATGGCGCCGCCGCCCGCCTGTCCGAATTCCGGCTTAAACCCGTTGGTCTCGACCGAGAACTCGGTGATCGCTTCGACTGATGGCGTGAGAAATGCCGTCTCGACGACGTCCGCGTTGCGATTCGTATTTACCGAAATGCCGTCGAGTGTCGCGCCAAACGCGCCGCCCTGTCCTCCGCCGAGAGACACGTTCGTGGTGCTGCCCTTCGCCTCCGGCACGGTGGACACCAGGTCGAACACGCTGCGCATCGCGCTACCAACGACGAGCGGAAGCTGGTCGATCAGCTCGTTGGAAATATTGGTTGTGACTTTCGCGTCTTCCGAGTGCATCAACGTTGTCTCGGCCACAACGTTCACCGATTCCTCGATGGCACCGAGGTCCAGCTGCACATCGACACGCGCGGTTGCGCCGGCCGTTAGCCTGACGCCTTCGACAATGGCGGAACGAAAGCCAGTCAGCGACGCCTCGACGCGATAGAGGCCGGGCGGCAAATTGACCGCGGTGTAGGTGCCCGATTCGGACGAGACCACGTTGGTCACCGCGTTGGTCGCCGTGTTGGTGACCTTCACCGAAACTGCGGGAACGGCCGCCTTGCTGGCATCCTGCACGACGCCCGTGATGCTGCCGCGTTCAGACTGCGCAACGACGCGCGCCGGTGTTGCTACAGTCACCGCTGCAAGCATGATCACTGTCAACGGCTTGATCACCATCTTTCCCTCCAGGACAGGCTTTCAGACAATCCGCCACGATATTCTCGTCGCAGGTTATGCACGGAGGTTCAGAAAGGTAACAGGTACTTCGCGAATTAAAGGAGACGGGTGCAGGACGGCGTTCTGCTCAGGTCTTGTGGCCTCGTGGATCCACCTGGATCTCGCGGAGATTCCTCATCGCCTTGCGCCAGAGTTCCTGAAACCCGTCGGCCAGACTGTCGGCGAGCTCGCGATCACGGACGAGCAATGATGCAAATCGGCCTTCTCTGACAAAAGGATGGTCCAGCGGCAGCACCACCGTCTCATCGTCCACCACGTGAAACGGATGCCCGAGCTCGCCTGAGTACCGCACACCGGTCACTTGACGCAAGTCATGGCGGTGCGCTCTGAGGAATTCCACAGCTGGCCCGCGCTCTGATACGAGAAGCCGAAGACCACCCGATGCTCGACGCCGTGTTCCGACGCATTCTTTGCGATGCGCCGGAGAATGGGAAATCCGCCCATTATGTTCGCTTCATGGAACTCCACACACGCCACCACGGCACGCAAATGGCCGACCCTCGCTGAGCGAGAGAGGCTGGTGCTCGAACGGAGATGGTCGCCAGACGAGCATGAAGACTGGCTCGGGACGGTCCTGGCGCGGACGCTCTTGAAGAGCGACGGCCCGAATCTTGAGGGCGGCTCAATGCCACGATCATCAACTGAAGTGAATTGAGGGGCAGAGGCCAACAACCTTTTCGCACAGACGGTCGGCCACGACTTCGCTCAGCCCTTGTACTCGTCGTGGCGGCGCCACCAGAGGCCCGTCTCGTTACGTCCTCTGGGGGCGCGGTCGAGCCACTGGTACATGCCCCAGAGGCCATCCAGTCCGCGCGCATAGGTGGAATAGGCGTGGTAGACGACGCCGTCGTCGAGCGCGAACGCGCTCATGCCCGGCCTCTCGCGCGTGTACGTAGCCACGTCGGTTCCGCTCATGGCCGCGAAGACGACCGCCCCATCATCGCCACGCTCCGAACCCTCGCGCCGTTGCCACGCCGCCTCGCGGCGGTAGTTGTATTCGATGCCCCCCTCGCGCTGTTGCTCCTCGGTGAACCGGACGTTGAAGTCGAAGTTGAAGTCGCTGCCGAACGAGGACGCCCAGGGAAACGTCCACGCCATGCGCCGCTTGTACGCCTGCAGCTTCGGGAGAGGCGCCCGCGACACCGCACAAAGGGTGACGTCGTGGTTGGCCAGGTGCACGACGAACCCGTTGAAGCCGTCCGCGATCGCCGAGCAGGCTGGACAGCCGGCCGTGTAGTCGGGCCCGAACATGAAGTGGTAGACGAGGAGCTGCGAGCGTCCTCGGAAGAGGTCCGCCAGCGAAGCGCTCCCCTCGTCGGTCTCGAATCGATACTCCTTGTCGATCCGAACCCACGGCAGCTCCTGCCGACGCCGCGCCAGCTCGTCGCTGCGCCGCGTGACCTCCTTCTCCGCTTCGAGCAACTCGAGCCGCGCGGCGAGCCACTCTTCACGTGTCCCGGTCTTGTGCTTCGTCATCGCTCGTGTCTCCTTCCTTCGGGTGTCCATTCGTTTCTCGATACGACGCGGTGGTTGTTGGTCATGAGATAGATTTAGCGCCGGATATCGACACGATGGGAGTGACAAGTGTGACGGGATTCTGATGGACTCGCTGATCACGGCCGCGGCGCGTGCACTCGCAGCGGGTGATCCCCTTGGCGCCCTGAAGCGGGTCGCCCTACGCGACGACGCGCCTGCGCTCGCGCTTCGAGGCATCGCGATGGCGCAGCTCGGCGATCTGGTTCGAGCGAAGGCTCTCGTGCGGCGTGCGGCGCGCGCCTTCGGTCCGAAAGAGGCGGTGGCCCGCGCGAGGTGCGTCGTCGCCGAGGCCGAGATCGCGCTCGTCTCGCGCGACCTGGGCTGGCCTGTGAAGGCGCTCGACGCGGCGCGGTCGACGCTCGAAGCCCACGGCGACCGGGTCAACGCCGCGCATGCGCGATATCTCGAGGTCCGACGTCTCCTCTTGATCGGGCGCATCGACGAGGCCGAGCGTACGCTCGCCGATCTCGACCCTTCGCCCCTCCCTCCCGCGTCGAGGACGGCCCACGAGCTGGTAGTCGCGGGGATCGCGATGCGACGTCTCCGGACGAAGGTGGCGCGCGCTGCGCTCGCTCGGGCCGAGCGCGCCGCGCGCCACGCATGCATCCCTGCGCTGACGGCGGAGGTCGAGAGCGCATGCCTCGTCCTGAACACGCCCGCGGCGCGCATGATTGCGAGTGGCGAGGAGCGCCCCCTCCTGCTCGAGGAGGTCGAAGCCTTGCTGGCTTCGAACGCATTCGTCGTGGACGCGTGCCGTCATGTCGTGCGTCACGCACGCACGGTGGTCTCGCTCGCAAAGCGTCCGGTGTTGTTCGCGCTCGCACGCGCGCTGGGCGAAGCGTGGCCCGGAGACGTGCCGAGGGACAGGCTCGTCGCGCGCGCATTCGGCGCGAAGCTCGCCGACGAATCGCATCGCGCGCGGTTGCGAGTCGAAGTCGGGCGGCTTCGCACGGTGCTTCGAACGTTGGCCGACGTGAGCGCGACGAACCGAGGCTTTGCGCTGGCGCCGCACCGTGCACGCAAAGTCGTCGTGCTGGCGTGGCCTGTCGACGACGAGCATGCCGCGGTGCTCGCTTTGCTCGCCGACAGTGAATCGTGGTCGAGCTCGGCCCTTGCGCTTGCGCTTGGAACGAGCCAGCGCACCGTGCAGCGGGCGCTCGACTCGCTTGCCGCCGCAGGCAAGGTGCAGTCCTTCGGTCGCGGCCGAGCTCGTCGTTGGATGACCCCGCCCCTCCCGGGATTCACGACCACCTTGTTACTCCCCGCTCCTCTGCCGATTGACTAGGATGCAAGGATGCGTCGATCAACCGCCGCGTCCGCCGAGATCGTCCGTGAGTATGGACCCTTTTCGGGTGTCGACCAGGTGCATGGCGTCACGTATGACGGTCGGAACGTCTGGTTTGCTGCTGGAGACAGTCTGAACGCGTTCGATCCCGCGAGCGGGAAGACGGTGCGCTCGATCGAGGTCGCCGCGCACGCGGGAACGGCCTTCGACGGCCAGCACCTGTTTCAGCTCGCCGAAGATCGCATCCAGAAGATCGATCCGAAGACCGGCCGTGTGCTCGCCACGATCCCAGCGCCCGGCGGCGGCGGTGACTCGGGGCTCACTTGGGCCGAAGGGACGCTCTGGGTGGGGCAGTATCGGGACCGGAAGATCCATCAAGTCGATCCCGAGACCGGGGACATTCTTCGCACGATCGAGTCCGACCGTTTCGTGACCGGGGTCACCTGGGTGGACGGAGAGCTCTGGCACGCCACCTGGGAGGGCGACGAGAGCGAATTGAGGCGAGTCGATCCTCGAACGGGAGAAATCCTGGAGAGGCTCGAGATGCCGCCCGGAGTGAACGTGTCGGGGCTCGAGTCCGATGGCGGCGATCAGTTCTTCTGCGGAGGAGGAAGGAGCAGGAAGGTGAGGGCTGTCCGGCGGCCCAAGCGAGGCTCCGCGGCGGGCAGCGGCTCCGAGATTCCCGTCGACTCCACGAGGAAGTAATCGAAGCAGCGGCCCTCGCGGGCCGAGGCCGCGAGGCAGGGATTCGAGCCCGCTCGCGACGATCATCGCGAGTCGCGGCGTGCGCTAGAAACGTGACCAGCAGCCACGAAGGAGCGCAGCGACTGGTGTCGAGAGCGAACGACGCCGCGGCTCTCGCCCGACGGTCTCCATTCAGGCAGCCGATTGGTCCACGGATCGCAGCCGCCGATTAACGGCCGACGTTTCATACGATCAGCATTTGTCTCGAGCTCCCGACCGCCACGCCGCGAACGAAGTCGTCCCGCTGACCTCGGGTCGGTTCGTAGTTAGCACCTTCCCTCTTTCGGCAGGTGGCCGTTCCCGCCGTGAAGGCCGCGATGCACTGAGTGGGCGCGTTCGCTGGGCTGGTCATTTGCGGCCGATGCGGTTGCGCCATGACGGCGGAGCTCAAGGAGGGCCGCTAACGTGTATTCCCACTGCATGGGCGGGCGCGGGCGGCGCCTTCGCACGGCGACGGCATAACGCAAGTCATCTTCGGCCCA
>JBKPAJ010000092.1:0-12828 GCA_046726375.1 Acidobacteriota bacterium | reverse complement strand
TGGGATTCGGGTCGAGATACATGCTGGCGCCGAATTCCCGGAACGCGTTGACCGCAATCGTCTCGAGCCTGCGGCGTGACGGCCCGCCCGCATACCACTGCTGCGGCATGTAGGTGTTGCTCCACGCAATCGTGTTGTCGTTGCTTTGATAGTAACGAGGCCGGACAGTTGTCTGAATCGTGGAAGGATGCTCCGCGTTGATCATCAACGCCGTTTTGTTCAACAGCGTCTTTCGGTTGTCCCATATCCACCGGCGTCCAACGCCGGCACCCTGTCCCGAGTTGTGATGACCGTCGAGGCCGACGAACACAATGGTGCGCCGACGCTCGCGCTGCGGCAGCTTCGCGTAGTATTCGGCCAACGCGATAATCGACGCCACACCCGAAGCGTTATCACCCGCGGCGTCGAACCAGCCGTCGCGATGAGCGACAAGATAAATCGTCTCGTCTGTCGCGCCTTTGAGCGTTCCCCACACGAGCGATGTCTTGAGATTCGGCACGCGTTGGGCTTCGAAGCTTGCCTGCACGCGCGCAGGCTGACCGGCCGGCATCGCCGCAAGGAGATCGCGGGCGGCGTAGCCCTCGTCGCTGCCGACCGTGAACGCCGGCGCCTTGGTCCCTGACGGGTACGCTTGATACCGCATGTTGCCGGGCAGCATGTCCACTTCGAAGATCACCGCGGCGCCTTGGGCATCGGCGCGGCGGACGGCTCCCTCGTTTCGCAGTCCGGTTTGGTTGAACACGAACACGGCTTTGCCACTGACGTTCTTGCCAACGAAATCAGCCTCGCTACCCAAACCGACGTAGACGGCTTCGACATCGATCCCGCCAGACGTCAGGGCGTTCGCACCATAGAACGGTTGCGCGGTGTCCAGACGTACGGTCTTGCCGCCGCCGTTCACGATGGCGCTCCAGTTTTGCGGCATCCACTGCGGTTCGAGATCGACCGGCTGAATTTTCACGTCGGAAAGGCCCGCCGCCTTGAACTTCGCCGCCAGCCACTCTGCGCTTTCCTGATCGGACGACGTGCCGATGATGCGGCCCCAGAATTTCGGGTGGACCTTGTCGCGATACCGTCGTGAAATCAGCGCCTGTTCCACGACATCCTTGTGCATGCGCTTGCCGTCGATAGCGGCATAACGCTCGGCGCCTTTCGGCAGCGGCCAGCGCAGCAACGCCTCCTCGAGCGTGTAGAGTTCGGCGCGCGGCGTCACCGCTCCCGCCCGCGGCGTCGCGGGCGCCTGCTGCGCGTGGCCGGCCGGCCCCGTCATCGTGACCGCACTACCGCACAACAAGGTGATCAATCCGAACATCGACAGTCGGCGCATGGTCAATCTCCTGTCTGGCTACTCCGCGCCTACTCCGAGGTAGACGCGCAACTTCTCGTCGTCGAAGAGTGCTTCTGCCCGCGATTCGCGTGTCGCCAGAGACGCAACGATGCCCGCAATGAAGGCTGCGGTCATCGAGATGATGGCGGGATTGCGCAGCGGGAAGATCGCGCTCGGATTGTTGAGGATGTCAACCCACACCGTGGGACTCAATACGATCAGGGCCACCGACATCAGCGCGCCGGTCATGATCGAGCACACCGCGCCGGTGGTATTGAAGCGGCGCCAGACGATCGACATCAGCAGCGGCGGAAAGTTGGCGCTCGCCGCCACCGCGAACGTGAGGCCCACCATAAACGCGACGTTCTGGCCTTTGAACGAGATGCCGAGCATCACGGCGACGGCGCCGAAGACCACCGTGGCAAGCTTGGCGACTCGCACTTGTTCAGACTCGGTGGCGCGCCCCTTGCGCACGACGTGAAGGAAGATGTCGTGCGAGAGCGCGCTCGCACCGGCGAGGGTGAGCCCTGCCACGACCGCGAGAATCGTCGCGAACGCTACGGCTGCGATGAAGCCGAGAAACGGCGTGCCGCCGAGCAACTCGGCGACAAGCGGCGCCGCCATGTTGCCACCGGCGTCGATCTTCCGGATGGCCTCACGGCTCAGAAGCGCTGAGGCGCCGAAGCCGACGATCGGGATAATCAGATAGAAGTAGCCGATCAACCCGGTGGCGTAGAGGACAGACGTGCGCGCCGACTTCGCGTCGGGCACGGTGTAGAAGCGCATCAGGATATGAGGCAAACCGAGGACCCCGAACATCAGCGCCAGCCCGAGCGACACAGCATCGACCGGATCGGTGATCAGCCCTCCGGGCTCCAGTGCCCGTTGACCATAACGGTGCGCAACGGCGGCGTATAGCTGAGTGACGGAAAAGCCGAATTGTGCGAGCACCAGCACCGTGAGAATCGTCACGCCACCGAGCAACAGGACAGCCTTGATGATCTGCACCCAGGTGGTGGCGATCATTCCGCCGAACAGCACGTACAGCAGCATCACCACACCGACGATCAACACCGCCAATTCGTAGGGGATGCCAAACATCAGCGTGACCAGGTTGCCGGCGCCCACCATCTGCGCGATGGTGTAGAAGAGAAGCGTGAGGATCCCACCGATCGCTGCGGCAATTCGAACCGGCGTTTGCTGCAACCTGAACGCCACGACGTCGGCAAACGTGAACTTGCCGAGGTTCCGCAGTGGCTCCGCGATGAAGAACATCAACGCCGGCCAGCCGACCAGCCAGCCTGTCGCGTAGATCATTCCGTCGTATCCGCTCAGCGCCACGAGTCCCGCGATGCCGAGAAACGAGGCCGCGCTCATGTAGTCGCCAGCGAGGGCAAGGCCGTTCTGCAGCGGACTCACGCTGCGACCCGCGGCGTAAAAGTCCGCCGTCGAGCGCGTGCGGCGTGCCGCCCAGTACGTAATGGCCAGCGTCAGCGCGACGATCAGCAGAAAAAACGCGATCGCGGAGGCGGTAGGTGTGCCAAGCGTGGTTTCCATGTTCGCTCGCGTTGACGTCTGTCAGCCGCGCAGGCGCTCGCGTAGCCGTTCGACTTCGGGATCGTAGTGGCGGTTGGCCCAGACGACGTACGCCGCCGTCAGCACCCATGCCAGCACTAGCACCGCTACACCGAGCAGAATGCCCAGCGTCGTCGCTTCGCCGATGCGCGTCGACAGCAACCCCCGATTGGTGGCGACGAGCAAAATGAAGCCGTAGTAGACGACGAACAACGCCAACGTGAGGAGCAGCGACACCCTCCATCGCCTGACGACGAGATGGCGAAAGTCACTCGATTCCAGTACGTCCGTTGACGTGAGCTTCGTTCGCTCCTTCTCTACTGTTTCTGCTACTCGCACGCTTTGCTACCCGCCTATTCGCGACTGGGTCGGAATCGGCGCCGGCGGTCTGGGATCCTTCGGTTCCGGCGGCCGCTGAAATACCTTGAGCTCGTGCCTGTTGACCTCGTCTATGACCCGCGCGTAGGCCCTCGTCGTCGCCTCCAGGCCCGTCCAAGGTACGGTTTCAGGTGTCTCGCCGTCGAGATGAAAGTAGTGGTGAAAGTCGCTCGTCGCCACGCCGGGCAGGAACCACCAGAAGCGGCCCAGGTCGCCGCCCGGTGGCAGTCGGTTGGGCTCGGCGTAGGTTGGAACGCCAAACTCCTGGAACGCTTTGATCGCAATGTTCTGCAGCTCGGGGCGCGCTGGACCACCCGCGTACCACTGCTGCGCGGTATAGGTGTTCGAGGCCCTGATGTCCGGCCCAACCAGGTAGGTCTGCAACGTTGACGGATGCTCGCAGTTGATCATCAGCGCCGTCTTCGTGAAGAACTTGTCGCGGTTCGCAACCAACCACTCGCGTCCGGCGCCGCCGCCGACTCCGGTGTTGTGATGTCCGTCGGTGCCGATGAACACCATCGTTCGACGGCGCTGGGCCTGCGGGATCTTGGCGAAGTGCTCGGCGAGGCCGATCATTGAAGCCACCCCGCCCGCATTGTCGCCCGACGCGTCGAACCAGCCGTCGCGGTGCGCGACGACGTAGATCGTCTCATCGCTTTGTCCGGCCAGGGTGCCCCAGACAAGCGCCGTCTTGAGGTTGGGGACACGGCGCACGTCGAGACGAACTTTCACGCGAGGCGCGGCGCCGGGGCCGGCCGCGGCGATCAGGTCGCGCACGGCATAGCCGTCCTCCCGCCCGACCGCGAACGACGGGATGTTGGTGTTGACCGGATAGGACTGGTACTTGAAGTTGCCCGGCATCGTCAGCACGTCGAACACGGCGGCCGCGCCTTTCTGCTCGGCGCGCGTGAGCGCGCCTTCGGATCCGGCGCCCGGTGTCGGACGCGGCGGACTGAAGATGAACACGGCCTTGCCCTTCACGTCGCGTCCGGCGAAGTCGGCCTCGCTTCCGAGGCCCACGTAGACCGCTTCCAGATCGAGTCCTTGAGCGCTCGTGCCGGTCGTGGCGTAAGCCGGCTGCACAGACGAGAGCTTGAGCGTCTTTGCTCCCGCGGTTGCCGAAACCTCCCACGACTCCGCGAACCATTGCGGCACCAGATCGATCGGCTGGATGCGGACATCGGACAAGCCCGCTTGCTTGAACTTGTCGGCGACCCATTGGGCGCTTTCCGCATCACCGGAGCTCCCGATGATGCGACCCCAGAACTGCGGGTGTCCCTGATCGCGATATCGTCGCGCGATCTGCACCTGCGGCGAGTTGGGCCCGAACACGGCGACAACGTCCCTTCTCGAACTCCGCGTCGAGCGAGGCCCGCCGCGGCGTGTTGCAGATCGTGGTGCAGGCGTCCGTAGGTGATCGCCTTGTGCGTCGATCCGTCGATGAGCGCCGGCTTGTCGGGATGCGCCTGGCTGCTGCGCAGCAGGAAACGCGCTACCGGTTCGTTGGGGATCGAGATGGGAACAAACGGATTAGGTGCCAACATGCCAGTTACCTGCGGCGAACCCAAGGACCCGGCTCCTGGGCCCGATGGCGGCGATGATCTTGGAGCGGCCACGTTACCGAAGAACGCGGTCGAGCGCAAGATAACGCCCCTGCGATACGCTGACGTTTACGCCCCTTCACTGCAGGATCCGGAATCGTTCTGGGCTGAAGCCGCGCACGCGATTGACTGGATCCGTCCCTGGCACACGGTACTGGACCGCACGCGCGAGCCGTTCTACCGGTGGTTTGCGGGCGGCCTGCTGATACGTGCTTCAACACTCTGGACCGTCACGTCATTCGTGGTCGAGGTGATCAATTGGCGCTGATTTACGACAGTCCCGTCAGCGGTACGACTCGCACTATCTCGTAGCCTGCTGGTTCAGCGTCCGCAAGGTCCTGCCGTACCCAAAACCGAACGCGATCACGAATGGGACGACCTGATGGCACATAGCGCGCCGGTTGAGGAATGCGTGCCGGTAGCGGCAACGGATCGTTTATATATTCTGTACATGTCAGGGACTACTGGACGTCCGAAGGGCGTGGTGCGTGACAACGGCGGCCATGCGGTCGCATCAAGCGTGCGGATCCAAGGGGCGAGTTTGTCAACAAGTACGATCTGTCAATGTGCTGTTGTGGGGGTTCACGACGAGCTGAAAGGCCAAGTGCCGATTGGTCTTCTGGTTCTGAAAGCGGGCGTCACTCGCGAACGAAGCGAAATCGTCGATGAAGTGATCGTTTTGATTCGGGAACGCGTCGGTCCTGTCGCTTCGTTCAAACAGGCTATCGTCATCGAGCAGCTTCCGAAAACGCGCAAGGGAGTTTGCTTGACGCGTCGCCAGCGTGATGTGACTCCTCCTTCCGCCCGATCGTAAAGAACAATCCGCCCTCACGCCCGAGCGTGCGCATCCACGCGATCTGTGTGAGCCAGCTTTCGAGCCCCCAGTTGTCTGCGGCGCGCGTGAGCAAATCTTCGGGCGTGTCGTCGAAGACCGCGCTCGGGTACGTGCGCAGATAATCGATGCCATGCTCCGCGAACCAGCGCTGCACTTCGGCGATGGTGTGACGATGCTCCTCGGGATGCCGGTACTGATCTCGCAGCCACGCCTTGCGGCGCTCGGGATCGTGCGAGCGATCGCGAAGGATCGGATCGAAGGGCACGACACGAAACCCTGACACCAGCGCCACCGCACGCCTCAGCCGCGTGGGAATGCGCGCGATCGCGTTGTAGACACCGAGCACGATCACGCCGCCAGGACGTGCCAGCTCGACCAGTTTGCCGAACGACGCGCGCGGGTCGCGCGTGTGGTGCACGACGCCCGACGAGTAGACGACGTCGAAGGCGCCGCGCTCCAGACCGGGCTGACGGAGATCGGTCTCAACAAACTGCACGCGCTCGAGACCGAATCGCGCGGCTGCGGCGGCGCCGAGCGCAAGCGACGCGCGCGTGAGATCGGCGCCCACCACCATCCGGTCGGCGCTCGCGAGGTACAGACACATCTGGCCGGTGCCGCATCCGACGTCCGCAATGCGCGCATTTCCGGGAATCGCGCGGTCGAGGAGCCGGGCGAAGGCATTGCGCTCTGCGCGCGCGCGAAGGGTCTGCAGACTCTCACGCGGCGGATAGCCCGGGAACGGCGCGCTCTCGTAGAAGCGGCGCACCGTCTCAGTCACGCCATCCGAAGGTAATCGCAGATTGGGGACACCGTCGGCGACGTCGAAGCGCGTCCCGCATCCGGTGCACGACCACGCGGCTGAGAGCTTGCCGGCGCAGGCCGGGCAGGCGACGAGCTCCCGAGCGTCCATCGGTCAGAAGATCGCGTAGATGAACGGCGCAAGCGCCTCGACCGTCGCGGCGACGATGAGGATCAGACCGAACACGCAGAGGAAGATCGCGAGCGGCGCGAGCCAGCGGGCGCCGGAGTCGCGACGCCACAATCCGCGAGCGAGATCGGCGATCGATCCGGGCGTACTCGCAAGGATCGTGATGCGTCGACGCATGCCGCCACGTTTCTTGATCATGCGACGTGCTCCTTCGCCAGTGTCGCGGACGCGCTGGCGCGCTTGGTAACGACGGCCGACCCGGCCACGAGCGTGTCGATGCCGCAGCGGCGGAATGTCGAGTAGCCCTCGAGTGCCGCGTTGACGATGGGCTCGCCAGCCACATTGAAAGACGTGTTGAGGAGCACGGGAATCCCGCTGCGGCGTCCGTAGGCCTCGAGCAGCGCGTGCAGCCGCGGCGCCATGCTGCGCTCGAGCACCTGCACCCGCGCGGATCCGTCCACATGCGTCACGGCCGCGAGTTCGGCGCGCCATTCGGGCCGCACCGGAAACACGCCCGACATGAAGCGCGCGAGCCACGCGCCGCCGGCGGGTAATTCGAAATAACGATCCGCCGCTTCCGCAGTGACAACCGGCGCGAACGGCCGGAAGTCTTCGCGATGCTTGATGTCGCGATTGAGCCGATCGCGCATTCCGGTCGCGTGCGGCGCGGCGAGCAGACTGCGATGGCCGAGCGCGCGCGGCCCGTACTCGCTGGCGCCGTCCATCCAGCCGACGATGCGGTTGGCGGCGAGATCGTCCACGACCCGCTCGATGAGCGCCGCATCGTCGAGCTCGTCCACGTGCTGATCGTCTTCCCGCGCCGCCCGCGCGAGATGAGCGGCATCGACCGCCGGGCCCCAGAACGGATGATCGGGCACGTCGCGATCGGGGTTTTTGAAGTACAGGCGATCGGCGTAGAGCGCGGCGCCGAGCGCACAACCGGCGTCACCGGGTGCGGGCGGCACGAACACGCGCTCGAATCCGGATTCTGCGAGGATGCGCGCATTGGCCACGCCATTCAACGCAACACCTCCGCCGAAGCAGAGATCCGGCAGCTTCGTTTCCTGCTGCAGTGCGCGCGCGATGTCCACGAGCGTGTCCTCGAGCACGCGCTGCACGCTCGCCGCGAGGTCGGCGAATCGCCGGCCTTCGGCGGTCTCGACGTCGATCGGCTCGTAGGACGGACGCGGCGGCCCGAAGAGATCCACGAACTTCGACGAGTACGATCGCGTCGCCGTCGTCTGGTACTCGAAGTACTCCGGCACGATCGCGAACGCGCCGTCCGGCGTGCGGCGGATCACCTTGCGAACCTGATCGACCATGGTGGGACGGCCGTAGGCGGCGAGCCCCATCACTTTGTACTCGTCTTCGTTGACCGCGAAGCCGAGGTACGCCGTGAACGTCGAGTAGAGCATGCCAAGCGAGTGAGGGAATCGGACCTCCCGGAGGAGAGAGATGCTGGTTCCCCGGGTCTGAAGACCCGGGGCTCCGAGGTTCTCGCCCCGGGCTCCAATGCCGGCCGTGAGCGTCGCCCATTCACCAACGCCGTCGGCGGTGAGGATGGCTGCGCGTCGTGACGGCGACGTCAGGAACGCCGCGGCTGCGTGGGCCTCGTGGTGCCGGGTGAAGAGAATCTTCCTGCGCTCGACGCCGAGGTGCGACGCGATGATGCCGCGCATCCAGACCTTTTCGCCGAGCGTATTCTTCATGGCATGCGGAAACGATCGCCACGATCGCGGGAATGCACGCAGCGTGCACGTGAGAATGCGGGCGAACTTGAGCATGCTGCGCTCGTAGAACACGACGGCATCGAGATCGCCGGGGTCGAGCTTCACGTGGTCCAAGCACCACTCGATCGCGTTCAGTGGGAATCCCGCATCGTTCTTCCGTCGTGACAGGCGTTCTTCCTGGACGGCAGCTACCGGAACACCGTCCACGATCAGCGCGGCTGCCGAATCGTGGTAGTGAGCGGAGATGCCGAGAATCTTCATATCAGTACTGGCTCGTCGGCGACGCCGGGCGGTCGGGCGCGATCGCGCGCCAGCCCGGCGTCTCGCGGCGCTCCGCACGGCGGGCGGCCCACGCGAACGGCGGCAACAGAATGAAGTAGATGCCGGTGAGCAGGGTGTTGCCGATGAGACCGGCGATGGCGGCCGCAACCCGCAGATAGCGATTCCAGAGCCTCGTGCCGCGCGCACGCCAGACGTGACGTCGCTGAAGCTCCGGTGTGAGGCGGCCGAGCTGCTGGTAGCTGTAGTTCATATGAAAGACTTCGTCGCGCAGGACTTCCTCGAAGATCGCGCGCGTCGCCGGGTCATCGTCGACGCAATCCTTATAGATCGCAAAGCGTCCGGCCGCAGTTTTTTCCGCGATGTGGAGGAACGCGAGCAGCCTCGGATCGCCCTGGTCTTCGACGACGAGGTCATCGAGTCCGTGTCCGCCAGGTAACGGATTTCCGGAAAAGAATCCGCCCTCGCGCAGGCCCCGCTGCCGGAGCAATGCCTCACCACGCTCGCGGAACAACACGCCGTGATGCAGTTCGTCGATCGCGTGCTCGAGGTAGAGCCGGCGCAGCAATGGATCGGGAGTGACTTCGGACGCGCGCAGGATGTCGCGACCGCCGTCGGTTTCCACGTCTCCGAAGATCAACAGCTTCCGGACACGCCGATCGTGATCGCTCCACACCCACTTGTGCAGAGGTCGAAGCAGTCGATCCAACAGCGCCGATCGGGTGCCGGCAGACATCGTGAGCTTCTACATCTAACATAATCTTCACGACATGACCGTACTGGTCGCTTTCTGTGACTGACCGGACACCGTCCAGCTTGTCGCCGCGACTCGCGATTTCGGAAGTGCTCGTCGCGCTGACTGGCATCGGACTGATCGTGCTCGCGGTCGTCCTCACGCAAAGCTGGTTCGACCATCACCTGCTGCCGTCGTTCTATCTGATGCGCCGCTGGTACGTGTTCCTCGAATCGTCGTCGCGAGTCGCGCTCGCGCTTCTGGGCGTGTTTCTGCTGCTCGTTGCGCGCCCGCGCATCCGTCGGCTCGCGCCGCAACGCCCGTCTGCCGTGATGGCCGCCGCGATCGCCGCCGTTCTCGGGATTGGCGCAGCGCAACTCGCGCTGAGTTGGCGGAGTCCGTCGACGGAGTGGCTGCTCGCGTCCATCGAGCCGTTGCGGCGTCCCGATCCGCGACTCGGCTGGACGTTCGTCTCGAGCCGCGAGGGGCACAAGACCGTCGGCGGACGAACGATCTCCTTCGCCTTCGATGCCGCCGGCTATCGGGTGCGTCGCGTCAACGAGCCCGTCGATCCCGCACGGCCGACGATTATCTTTGCGGGCGAGTCGGTGATGCTCGGAGAAGGGCTGAACTGGGACGAGACAATCCCGACGCAGGTTGGCGCGCTGATGGCTGTGCAAAGCGCGAACCTCGCGGTGAACGGCTACGCGACAGATCAGTCGTACCTGCGCGTCGAATCCGAACTGCCGCGCTTTCAGCGGCCCGTCGCGCTCGTTGCTCTCTTCATGACCGCGCTCCTCGGCCGGAATCTCGACGACAATCGCCCGCATCTCGGACCGGGATTGATCTGGCTGCCGGCGGTCCCGCACGCGCGGCTGGTGTCACTTGCGACGCTCATCGTGCCGTATCGCCGCGAGACGACGATCGAGCGCGGCATCGCAGTGACGTGCGAAGTGCTTCGCGCGACTGCGGCGCTCGCCACCGCACGCGGCGCCACGCCGCTCATCGTCGTGCCCCAGTTCAATCGAGAAGATGACGTCGAACGGACGCTACGGCGGCGGATTCTTGACGACGCTGGATTGCCGTACCTGTTCGTGGAGTTCGACGATGGGTGGCGGATCCCAGGGGACTTGCACCCGAACGCGCCCACCGCTCGCAGGATCGCAATGGCCATCGCCGATCGGCTTCGGGCCACTCCAACGTCAGCGAGCACCCGCGACTGACTCCTGGCGACGGCGTTGTTTCAACGCTCGCCGCAGCGAATGCAAGCGAATGGCCGCGCTCCGATGTCGCGGGTCGTCGTTATCTTCAAGCGAAACAAAGCGCAACGGGCCCGCCGCTGGGCAGGTTGCGCGATTGAGTCTCGGTGCAAGAGGTGATCGCGCGGGCGGCTCGACGCGCCAATCTCCGCAGCACCGGGCCCATATGCTGCGGCACACGTTCCGTTCGCACCTGCCGATGCGTGGCGCGGCGCCGCGCACTATTCGAGAGTTCGCGGGGCATTGTGATTTCGCAACGACCCCGCGCGTACATGCATCTCAGTCCGGCCGCGGTGCACAGCGCCATCCGGCTGCTGGAGCCGCCGGCGACGCGCGCGCCGTTTGGAATATTTTGGACGAGTAGTGGCGCGATCGGGAAGGTGAACGAGTAGAAGGACTTAAGTGGTCGCCAGTTGGAACCGGATTGGCAAACGGTTGCGCTGGATCGAGGCTCCATGCAGCCTAACGGCTTCATAGCGTCTCAAGATTTTTGACGATATCGGTCTTCTTCGACGGCGGCGCGTTATCGGCTACTGGCTGTCGACGACCTTACGCTGCATTGCGTCGAGGTAGCGGTCGAGTTCCTGGATGCTGGTGAAGACGGCCGCAAGGTCGGCCGCCTTGACAATCTCGAACACTTTCTGCACCTGCGGCCGAGCGTTCACCAGCACTATCCGTCCGGACCTTTCCGCCATGGCCTTTTGCGCGCGAAAGATCGAGCGCAGGCCGGCGCTGCTGATGTACTCGAGGTCCGCGAGATCGAACACCAGGACGTTCACGGGCGAATTGACAAGCTTATCCAGCTCACTGTCGAGGACCGCTGCGGTCTCGTTGTCGAGCCGTCCCTCCAGATGTGCCGTTCTCGAGAACGAGCGGTCCTCGGTCACACGTACCTTCAGCGCCATGACCTGCTCCTCCACCCAGAGACTGAGTCAATGAAGAAGTTGACTATACCGTGGATCCGACGTGCTTTATCAAGACCAGGATGTTGACGTTTCCTTCTCGAAAATAACTGGCGTCATCCACGAGGGACCTCACCAGATGAAGGCCGAACCCTCCGATCTCGCGTTCCTCGGGCGGGGTCTTTAGATCGGGCACGGGCGCGTCGAGCGGATTGAAAGGCGCTCCCTCGTCGCGGAACTCCATTCGCACGGATTCGGAGGAGGCGGATAGTCGCAGTTCGAGCAAACATTCCTCGACTCCCCCGTGTGCGTACTTGACGACATTGGTCAGCACTTCTTCGGCCACCAGCCGCACGTCCAGCGCGGTCTCCGTCGCGAGCCCGTGAGCGCGGCAGAACTCCTCCACGCCGTTCAGTACGCCCGGCACATCGCGCGGGCGATTCCGGATTCGGAAAATCTGCTCCAACACCCTCTCCAAGGGGAAACGAATTTGTTCACGGCCGTGAGGATTGTGAGCCTGGCCAGATCACGGACGCCGGCGCACGGCGACAATAGTGACGTGGTCGGACTGTGGCGCACCGGCCGCGTGATGCTGCAACGGCGCCATGGATCGCGCGGGACCTCGATCGGCACTGGACCATCATCCGTCAGGACCGTCTTGCCGCTCGTCCCGTTACGGTGATTGGTGGTGAGTTCGGGCTTGACCGCCCTTGGCGCGTAGCCTAGATGGTGACTCAACTCGTCGCAATCAAGCTCTCCGCCTCGGTCACCTGTTTCGGCTTCAGCTGAAGTTTGCGGCCAGCTCCACGTCCGGATCAATCCAAAACTTCGCTTCGCCGTCCGCGTGTTGAACGTGGACGTGAGCCCGCCGCTCTTCACGAGAGAAGAAGTAGAACCGAAATCCTGTGACCCGAAGGACCGTTGGACTCACCGGGTTCAGCTTAAGAAATCGGCGTGTCCTTCGCCAGCGCTAAGTGGTTTAGAGATCGTTCGTAATAACGACGATAGGCATGAAGCTCTTGGCGTAGCCCAGACTCATTGAAAACGCGCACGTGACCAAGGCATTCTCGTCGCACGGACCCGATGAACCGCTCCACGTATGCGTTCTGCCACGGCGAACCCGGTGCCGTCACGACCTCGTGAATTCCCATCACGCTCGCCATGGTGCCTCGTCCATCGAAGGCATCATCGTGATCGTGAATCACGTATCGGGGCCGCCGCGTCCCAGCGCCAAGCCTCGCGAAGTTGCTGTGCGGTCCACGCCGCCGTCGGATGCTCGGT
>JBKPAJ010000091.1:0-51524 GCA_046726375.1 Acidobacteriota bacterium | reverse complement strand
TGCGCTGCTGAGAGAGAATCCCGGCCCGCTCCTCGATGCCGCGATCGACTCACGCAATGAGAAACAGATCGCGGCAGCGCTTCTTCGATTGATTTACGCAGTTGCCTCCGGCGAGCCGGACGGCCCGATCACCCTCAGTCGTGACGTGGCCGAACGGCACGACTTCGGGCGTCGGGCACCGACGTTGTCGGAGGATCTGTGGCCCTGGGCTCCGCCGATCGAACAACAGGGTAACGGCCGTCCGTGGCATGTTCAGGGATCGCTCATCGGTCTGGAACTCGGACTCGCGAGGCTGGCGATGCGTCACCTTGCCGGTGATCAGATGCCGCAAGCGCCAACTCTCACCGTCAACAACTACGAGACGTTTGCGCGGACGGTCTTGACGATGGCGCCGGCCAACCTGACGGATCCCGATCGCGACGAGGTGGTCGCGGCGATCGCACGCGGGCGCGCGCGCGTGGCGCATGCGGCCGGCGACCTCGCCGCACTCCAGGCGCTTGCCAGAGAGGCGAACCTGCCGGCGGCGCAACGCGAGCTGCTGCCCGTGGATAGAGCGTCACGAACCGCTGACCGTCGCGAATTTGTTTTCGCTGCGCGATTTGCTGTGGCTCGGAACGCCATCGCTCCCTGCTGAACGGCTCCATGAGTGGGGAATGATCGGCCAGGCAATCGATGGACGATTCACGCTGGCGATGCCGAGTCCTCATCCCTGGCAGGACCTTGCCGGGCGTCCTGAAACAGGACAAATAGCGACACTGGTGCCCGACCTGACGCTGCGCCTCGCGGAAGAGACCGCCCGTCTGCGCCTACCGGCCGCGCTGGTCCCGGGAATGCTCGCCTGTGCCGTTCAGGATTATTGGTTCGCCGCGCGCGTGCGCTTCGCAGATGATTACGCTGCCATGGCGCGGGAGGCGCTGGCGCTGCGACCGGAGCGTGCAGAAGACTGTGTGGCGGCGCTCGCGGGCACCGGTCCGCTGCGCCTTCGAGAACCTCGCTGATGCGGATCCTGGTACTGTTTACCGTCGCGCTGTGGGCCGCCGGGCGCGAAGGACGGCAACGGCCTGAATTGACGATCAAGCTGCTGTCGCCGGCTGCGGACACGTATGTCAGCGGCAACGTGGCGCTCAAAGCGGTGGTCGAACCTCGCCAGCGCGTGCGCGAGGTCTCGCGCGTGCAGTTCTACGCGGATGGACGCCTGGTGTGCAACGTGATGGAACCCGCCCGGGCGGAGTGCACGTGGGACGCCGGCGCCGAGGTCAAAGAACACGTGATACGCGTAGTCGCCGTGCTTGCCGATGGCGGCCGCATCGTCACGAGTGGGCGCACGCGCGGCCTCGATCTCGCCGAGACGGTCATTGTCGACGTGGTCCAGATCACCGCGGTGATTGCAGACGGCGGGCGACTCGTCAAAGACCTGCCGAAGTCGGCGTTTGTCGTGCGGGAGGACGGTGTCAAGCAGGCCATCTCGCACTTTTCGGCCGAGGGATCGCCGCTCGAAATCTCGATTGCCGTCGATGTCAGCGAGAGCATGACCAATTCGATGCCGCAGCTGAAAAACTCAGTGCAGAAATTCCTCACTGCGCTGGGACCCGACGACCAGGTGACGCTCTCCGCTTTCAACGACAACTTTTTCACCTTGACCCGCCGCCAGACGAGTGCGGAGCAGCGGCTGCGCGCGGTCGATCGCCTTTCCGCCTGGGGCGGAACAGCGCTGTACGACGTCATCATCCGCGGTCTGCAGCAACTGTCACGACAGCCGGGACGCCGCGTGCTGGTCGTGTTCAGCGACGGCGATGACCGCAACAGTCACGCCACGCTCGAGGGAGTTGAGCGCGCCGTGCGCAGCTCGGACGCAACGCTGTTCATGGTGGCGCTCGGCCGCGGCGTGCGTGATCTGAAGCTGAAGTCAGGGATCGAACGGCTCGTCGATCTCAGCGGCGGCCGCGCGCTGTTCGTCGAGCGCAGCGATCAGCTCGATCAACCGTTTTCAGACATCCTCGAAGAGCTTGCGAACCAGTACCTGATTGGCTTCCAGTCCACCAATCCCAAGCGCGATGGCGCGTGGCGCGAGCTGAAGGTTGAAGTTCCTGGTACTGGTTACTCTATTCGTGCGCGGCAAGGTTACCGCGCCCCCTCGAGCTGACATGCGGAGAGCACCCGCTGCCTGCTCGATCGTGATCGCTGCTGGCATCGCGTTAGGCGCTGCTTCGCAGGACAAACCGCAGCTGGCGCCGCAGCGGTTCGACGCGCGCGCCGAAGTTGTGCTCGTGGACGTGTCGGTGCTCGACCGAGACGGACGACCGGTGGAGGGCCTGGCGGCCGCGGACTTCGATCTCATTGTAAACGGCCAGCCGAGAGCGATTCAGAACATCCAATACATTTCGGCCCTCGCGACCAACTCGGTCACCGAAACAACCGCGCGTGAACGTCAATTCACGTCGAATGACGCCAAGTCGAGCGGTCGGCTGTTCCTCTTTGCCGTAGACGAGGACCACCTGCGTTTCGGCGCGAATCGCGCCGTACTGGACACTGCAGGCCGCCTGCTCGATAAGCTCGCGCCCGGAGACCTCGTCGCGCTCGCGCGCCTGCCGGATGGCACCGGCGGTGTCGAGTTCACCACCGATCGTCTGCGCGTGCGCCGCGCTCTGGAGCGCGTCGTCGGCAGACAACCGTCGCGCCGGCTCGATCCGTTGCGCGTGAGCGAAGCGTGGGCGTTTGACAATCGTGATCGCTTCACATGGGAGCGCGTGCTCGAGCGTGAATGCGGACCGCCGCCAAGCGGGAGCCAGGCCGCAAATTTTGCCTATCAATCATGCGTGCTCGAACAGGAGGCCTTTGCGAAGCAAATCATCGTCGAAGCTTCCGGTCGCGCTCAACACAGTATTCGCGTGCTCGAGCAACTCATGGCACAGCTTGCCGCAATGCGCGCACCGATCACGATGGTCCTCATCAGCGAAGGGATGTTCCTCGGTCGCGACCGAAGCGATCTGACCCTGTTCGCGCGACGCGCTGCGGAGGCGCGCGTGACGCTCCACACCGTGCAACCCGCCGAGTCGATGTTCGACTCAGACAAACCAGAAGCGCTGGGCGGCGGCATCCGCGATGAGGATTTGCTCGGCGAGAGCATGAGCGTGATGGCGGGCCAGACCGGCGGCACACATTACAAAATCAACATCTCGAGCGGCGCGGGCGCGTTTGAGCGCATCCGGCGGGAAATCTCCGGCTACTATCTGCTCGCGTTCGAACCCACCGATCTCGATCGCACGTCGCGCGACCGCCGCATCAAGGTCGAAGTGAAGCGGTCCGGAGTGACGGTGCGGGCGCGCTCCACGTATGCGCTGGCCGACACTGCGACTACTGCTGCCGCAGCAGTGTCGCGGGAGCAGCAGCTTCTGCAGATGCTGATCGCGCCGCTGCCCGCGAGCGGTCTGCCTATACGCGTGGCGACGTACTCAGTCACTCACACGCAGGACACAAAGGTGCGCGTCGTTCTCGCCGCCGAGATTGGCGAGGCGGCACACGACGAAGTGGAATGGCCTATAGGCCTCCTGGTCGTCGATAAGGACAACAAGTTCATCGTCAACACGGTGGGGCCGTTCAAGCTCGCCCCCGCGAGCCCGCGTAGCGAATCGCCGCGGCTTCTGCTCAACGCGTTTGTCGTCGATCCCGGCGAGTACACACTGCGACTCGCTGCAGTCGCACCGGACGGCCGATCTGGCAGCGTGCATCACATCATCGATGCGCGGCTGCAGCCAGTGGGCAGCGCGTCGAGGATCTCGGACCTGATCTTGTCCGCTCCGTTGGCGTCGAGCACCGACGCGCCACGGCCAACGCCGTCGAACGTGATCGACAGCGAGGCGCTCACGGCTATGCTCGAAATGACGGGCCGCGACCCTCAGCGGCTGGCACGCGCGCGCGTCAGGATGGAAGTCGCCGATTCGGAAACCGGCCCCGCGCTGATCTCGATGCCGGCGCAACAGGCAACCCGAGGCGACGGCACACAGCACGCGTTCGCGGCAACGCTGAAGCTCGGCCTCGTGCCCGCCGGCGAGTATGTTGCGCGAGCGGTGGTGTCCATTCCGGGAGAACCTGACACCCGTGTGACGCGTGCGTTTCGCGCGATGCCTCCGGCCATCGATTCGGCACCTGTCGTATCGGCACCGCGTGCGGATCCCGATGCAGCGCCCGTACCACCGCCGCCCTCGCGCATCGTCGCACCAGTGCTTCATTTCAGTGCCGATGAAGTGTTGAAGCCCGAAGTGGTCAATGTCTTCCTCGACGCGTTGCAGCAGCGGCAACCGGTTTCGGCGGCCAGCGCTGCAATCGTCGCGCAAGCGCGAAAGGGAGTGTTCGCTGCGCCACCTGCCGGCACTCCCGCTGAAGACGAGGCGACCCTTGCGTTCATTCGCGGTCTCGAGGCGTTGCAAAAAAAAACAGATCGCACAGGCCGCCGCATGGTTTCAGCTCGCGCTCAAAGCCGCCTCTGATTTTCTGGGTGCCGCCTTTTACCTTGGCGCCGTGCACGCGGCGAGCGGACGTGACAGCGATGCCATCGGCGCATGGCAAATGTCACTCATCGGCGACGGCGGTGAGCGCGCGTATCCCGTGCTCGTCGACGCGATGCTCCGCACAGGCGACGCGCAAGGCGCGCTCGATTTGATCGCCGAAGCGCCGGAGGCGTGGCGCACTGACGATGAGCGCCGCAGACGAGTGGCGATGGCGCAGGCGATGCTTGGGCAATTTGCACCGGCGCTCGAGGCGGTCTCTGCGCTGCTCGAGCGACAGCCAAACGACACGGATCTGCTCTTCGTTGCGCTACAGGTGCTGTATCGACGTCACACCGACACACCACTCGGGGAAGCCGAGAAGAAACGGTTTGCCGACTACGCTGCGCGCTATGCAAACACCGGCGGTCCTCAGACTGCATTGGTGGCTGCCTGGCTCAAACAGGTCTCGCGCTAAATCGCTCATCCTGAGCAACTTACAGCGGTGACACAAGTATTACAGTGGTCGCGCTGTCGCCTTGCTACTTTAGGTGGACGTCATGACACCTATTACTGCGCTCTACGGGCGCAAAGCGTCTGAAGGCGAAACCAACTGGATCACGGTCATCGCCATGTCGCTCTTCCATATCGGCGCGGCGGCCGCATTTTTCTTCATCGACATCGGCGCGATCATCGCGATGTTCATTCTCTGGGCCGTGGCGGGTATGCTCGGCATCGGCATGGGCTACCATCGCCTGCTCACGCACCGCGGCTACAAAACGCCAAAGTGGGTCGAGTATTTCCTCACGACCTGCGGCACGCTAGCCCTTGAAGGCGGCCCGATCTTCTGGGTGGCCACCCATCGCATCCATCATCAGTATTCCGACCGGGAAGGGGATCCGCATTCGCCGCGTGAAGGCACTTACTGGGCGCACATGGGTTGGATCTTCACAGGCAAGGCAATGCATCACGACACTGAAGTGTTGCGCCGCTACGTGCCCGATCTGAGCAAAGACAAGTTCCACTTGGCATTGACGACGTGGCACTGGGTTCCGCAGGTGATCGTCGGCCTGATTTGCCTGATTTTCGGCGGCATCCCATACGTGCTGTGGGCCATCTTCTTCCGCACCGTCTTTGGTCTGCATGCGACGTGGGCGGTGAATTCAGCGACGCACCTCTGGGGTTCGCGACGATTCAGGACGCGAGACGACTCGACCAACAACTGGCTGGTCGCGCTGTTCACGTTCGGCGAAGGGTGGCACAACAATCACCACGCGCACCCGGTATCGATGCGGCATGGCCTAGCGTGGTACGAGCTCGACCTCAATTACCTCGGGATCAAAACGCTGGAGTTCTTCGGACTGGCGTGGGATCTGAAGGTGGCGAAGCTGCCGGCGTACCCGGCGAAGGCGCTGCAGGAAACGCCTGACGCTGTGGATATCAGTGAGGCGGCACCGGCGCTCGCGGACTGAGGCCAGGTATCAGGTATCAGGTATCAGGTATCAGGTATCAGGTATCAGGTATCAGGTTTACGGTAGGTATCAGGTTTCAGGTAGATTGAGGAATCAGGTTTCTGTTATCTGATACCTAGAACCTGACACCTGACCCCCGACCCTGGCATGACGCGCAGACAAACCGCGACCATCGTGTTCGTCACGCTGTGCGTGATTCTCGTCTTGGCGGCCGTTTCTCTCAACATCGGCTGGATCCTCGTCAACGGCAGGCGCGTGCTGCCGTTGGTGCTGGGTATCCTGTCGTTCGCGCTGATCATCGCCGGCATCATTATTTACACGGTGTTCCTAGTGCGCGAGATCCGCCGGAATGAGCAGCACGACTCGTTCATCAACGCCATCACCCACGAGCTCAAGACGCCGATCGCGTCGATCCGCCTGTATCTCGAGACGCTGCAGTCACGCGACCTCAATGACACACAGCGGCGCGAGTTCTACCGCGTCATGCTGGCGGACGCCGATCGCCTGCAGCGGACCGTTGAACAGGTGCTCAAGGCCGGCATTGCCGGACAGCGCGGCGGCACACTGCACCGCGCGCCGGTGGACGTTGCCGCGCTCGCGCATGAACTCATCGAGACGGCGCGGCTGCGCCACCATCTCGAAGCCGGCGCGATTGTCCTCTCGGTCGAGACGTCGGCGCCGACGGGCGTGTTCGTCGAAGGCGACGCCGACGAGCTCCGCACGGCCATCTCGAACCTGCTCGACAACGCCGTGAAGTATTCGCGCGATCAGCTGCAGATCGCGGTG
Organism: Acidobacteriota bacterium; assembly: GCA_046726375.1. GTDB lineage: Bacteria > Acidobacteriota > Vicinamibacteria > Vicinamibacterales > UBA2999 > DASPWV01. The sequence goes on along the minus strand of JBKPAJ010000091.1, from coordinate 44,782 downwards.
GAGGTCGCAGCCCCATCGCCGGACACCGTCTGGGTGCGCATCAAGGATCGCGGCGTCGGCATTCCCAAGGCGCAGCTCAAACGCATCTTCAATCGCTTCTATCGCTTTCAGACCCGCGGCTTCAAAGTGAAAGGCACCGGCCTCGGCCTGTTCATTGTGCGCTCGATCGCGAAACAGCATGGCGGACGCGTGTTTGCGCACAGCGAGGGCGAAGGCAGGGGGGCGACCTTCACATTGGAACTGCCGCGCTACGTCGGCGCGCCGGCGCCCGTCGCCGACGCCAGCGCCCGCACCGTCGCCTGATGTCCAGGATCCTCATCGTCGAAGACGAACAACATCTCGCCCACGGTCTCTGTTTCAATCTCGAGGCTGACGGCTACGAAGCCGATGTCGTCGCCGACGGCGAAATGGCGCTGCATCGCATCCTGGCCGAACGCCGCGGCTACGATGCGGTGATCCTCGACGTGATGCTCCCGGGGCGCGATGGGTTCAGCGTCGCCAAATCGCTGCGACAGGAAGGTGAGTACCTTCCGATTCTGATGCTCACGGCGCGCGGCCGGCCCGAGGACGTACTTGCAGGATTCGAAGCGGGCGCCGACGATTATCTCGCCAAGCCATTTGAGCTTGCCATTCTGCTCGCGCGGCTGCGCGGGCTGCTGCGGCGCCACCAATGGTCGCGCCAGGCCACGCCTGAAGTTGAGGTTCTGACGTTCGCAGGAAAAACGTTCGATCTGGGAAAGCTGGAATTGCGTGTACGGGAGAAGTCTTACCACTTGACGTCAATGGAAGCTGATTTGCTTCGCTATCTGATCAAGCAAGCGGGAAAAGCTGTCTCGCGCAAAGCGATTCTGGAGGATGTTTGGAACCTTCACGAGGACACCGACACGCGTGCGATCGACAACTTCATCGTCCGGCTGCGCCGATATGTGGAAGAAGATCCCGGCAAGCCACGACATCTCCTGACGATTCGAGGCGTCGGCTATCGCTTCATTTCCGAGCCCCCGTCCAAATCCTAACGACGCGGCGCGCGGTGCTGCTCGCCGCGGCGACTGGCCACAGCTGAACGCAGATATACGCAGATAGAGTTGAACGCAGATGGACGCAGATATACGCAGATAGAGTTGGACGCAGATGAACGCAGATATGCGCAGATAGAGCTGAACGCAGATGGACGCAGATATACGCAGATAGAGCTGAACGCAGATGAACGCAGATATACGCAGATAGAGCTGAACGCAGATGAACGCAGATAGAACGCCGATAAACGCCTCACTCGATGGGTGGATCGCGCGGCGGTTCTGACATCGCGAACCGTTTGTACGTCAATCTTGGGCCGCCAAAGTTCAACAGCAAGCCTATTTTCTTACCGGACGCCGCCAGATAATTGAGCATCTGCGCGTGCTCCAGCGCTGTGTTTGGCACGCTCGTCGCTTTGATTTCCACAATGACTTCGTCGTAGCAGAGGAAATCGGCGCGGTAGTTGCCGCCGATCCGGTGCCCTTTGTAACTCAGAGGGAACGGGGCTTTCATGATGAACGGGATGCCGCGCGTTGCGAACTCGATTGCACAGCAGTCTCGATACACGTTTTCGTTGAAGCCAGGTCCTCGAACGTTATGCACTTCGAATGAAGCGCCGATGATCGCGAAGGTCCTGCGGTCGGTGGTCGGTTCCTCGTCGCTGGGTGTGATGGGGTTTGACATGCACGAGCACAGTGCGCGCTGTATGCCGGTGTGGGTATGTGCGCTGAAACGCAAGTGTCGGAATGCTCTCGTTGTTTTCGGTTGGCACGATTCTCAAGAAGCGCAGTTTTTTCGATGTTGGCTGGGGGTTTAACGCGCAGGAATTGCGACCAACAATTCCTCGCCCGCGCATCTGCGTTCTATCTGCGTTCATCTGCGTTCATCTGCGTTTCTATCCGCGTTCCATCTGCGTTTCCATCTGCGTTCCATCTGCGTTTCCATCTGCGTTCCATCTGCGCTCCATCTGCGTTCCATCTGCGTTTCTTCGCCCACCTACGGCCGGATGCTATACGCATAGACATTGTCTTGATCGCGGATGATCAATTTGCCGTTAGTAATGATCGGGTGTGACCAGGCGGGATTACTGGTCGAGGTGTGTATCGAAAACCTGCCGCGCTCGCGATACGCGTCAGGGGCAGCGTCCGCCAGACCGACGGTGCCGTCTTCGCCGTAGAGATAGAGGCGTCCGTCCGCATAGATGAGCGAGCCCTTGCCGACACTTCTGTTCCGCCACAACATTTGACCCGTATCGAAATTCAGCGCCGTCAGGATGCTGCTCGAGAAGCCATAAACGGTGTTGCCCACGACGACTGAGCTCGCGTGGTGATTGCGCATCTCGCGCGTGAAGTAGACCTCGTTGGCGGCGGCGATATTGCCTGCAGCCTTCACCTCCAGCAGCGCGGCACCAGTTCCATAGTCGGACGAGAGAAAGACGCGATTGCCCTGCACAATCGGCGTCGCGATGTTAGCGGTGTTGTTGGAGACCTTGTTGTAACTCCACAACAAGCGGCCGTCGCGCGGATCGACGGCGAGCGCACGCTGACCGGTGAAGAACACTACTTGCTGAAGGCTTCCCGTGCGCAGCAGCATCGGCGATGAATACGCCGCCTCATCGCCGTGGCTCTGCCACAACGTGCTGCCGTCGGCCTTGCTGATCGCGACGATCGACGCGCGCCGGCCGCCCGCGTTCAGCACGATTCGATCGCCAACGATGAGCGGAGATTCACTGTAGCCCCAGTACGGGACGTTGCCGCCAAACGTCTGCACCACGTTCACCGACCACAACCGCTTGCCGCTCGCCGCATCGAGCGCGGTGAGATCCCCCGAGCCGCCGAAGGCGTAGACGCGATCGCCCTCGATCGTCGGCGTGCTGCGTGGGCCGTCGCCCATCTCGTTGCGAAAGCGGCGCCCGTTTGGCACTTCCCACAGCTTCTTGCCGCTCGCGGCGTCGAACGCCATCACGTACTCCGTGTCGCCTCGCGCGCCGAGTGTGTAGAGCCGACCGTTCGACGACGAGAACGACGAGTAGGCGGTGCCCGCGCCGGTGGCACGCCACAGCAGCCGGGGTCCGCCAGTCGGCCACGCGGTGAGCAAGCCGGTTTCCGCAGAGTGGCCGTCGCGATTGGGGCCGCGCCACTGGAACCAGTCGGGTACTTGCGCTTGAAGTTGAGGATTTGGGGATATGGAGATTTGGAGACGATTTGGAGATGTGGAGATTTGGAGATTTGGAGATGTCGAAATTTGGAGATTTGGAGATGTCGAGATTTGGAGATTTGGAGATGTCGAGATTTGGAGATGTGGCGATGTGGAGATTTGGAGATTTGGGGATGTGGAGATTTGGAGACGTGGAGATGTGGAGATTTGGAGATGTCGAGATGTGGAGATTTGGAGATGTGGAAATTTCGACAGCTCGAGATTCGGCAAAACGCAGATGAGAGCGACGATCGCGGCGGTGCGCATGGTGTATTAGACGCCTAATCGAACGGGGAGGCCGCGGCCGGCAGCGAGGCGACAAAGTCTTCTCGAAAGCGTGTCGTGTAACGCGTCAGCAGCTCTTCCACACGGGCACAACTCGGCGATCGCACGATCAGGCCGGCATGGTGCCGCTTCGACAGCCGCCACGCCACTTCGGGATCGTGATACGCGGACGTGTCCGGCCACTCCTGACGCGCGAGCGACACAATCAATCCGCCGTATTCGCGGCGCGGAGCCGGAGGAGTATACGTCTCCTTGCCGCCGGCGATTTCGATCTTGGCCCACTCCGCCCACAGGTTGAATCCCGCAGCCGCCTCCACGAGCTCCGCGATGTGGGCGCCGCCAACGCGGGCCGACGTTTCGAGAAACACAAAGCCGCCATCTGGCCGGCGGATGTATTCCGTGTGTGACACACCGCGCACGAGGCCGAGCGACGTCAGCACCCGGGCGTTGGCCTCCACGAGGTCCTGCGACTCGCGTGATGACCGATCCAGCACTCGCGTCGTAAAGACGCCGCCGCCATGCGACACGTCGAAAGGCGGCGTACCGTATTTGCACGGAATGGCAACCATCACTTCGCGCTCAGACACGATCGAATCGACGTGATATACCTCGCCGGCAACGAACTGCTCGAGAAGGTAGTACGACCGCTGGTCGCCGAGCGCGTCGGTTGTCGACCACATCTCCTCTTCGTTGTGAATCTTGCGCATGCCGATCGCACCGGCCATTTGGCGTGGCTTCAAGATCCAGGGCGGGGCGGCGCGCTTGCAAAACGCGCGCAACCGATCGTCGTTGAGCACGTGAACGAAGTCCGGCACTGGCAATCCGTCCTCCTGCGCCTTCACGCGCATCGCCAGCTTGTCACGAAAATGACGCGTCGTCGTTTCACCCATTCCGGGCACGCGCAAATGCTCCCGCAGCGCCGATGCCTTTTCGAGATCGAAGTCATCGAGCGGGACGATGCGGTCGATCGAGATACGGCGCGCGAGGTGCGAGATACCGAGAATGAGATCCTGCAGGTGCCAGCGTTTCTTGTCGTCGGGAACGTAGAAGATTTCGTCTATGCTGTCGTGCGGCCAGTCGGCGTCCTTGAGGCTAAGGGAAGTCGCCAGCAGCACGCGCGCGCCCTGGCGCTTCGCCTCGCGCAGGAATTCGCAGCCTTTGTGATACGACGCCAGGCACAAAACCGTTAGTGGAGTCGCCACTGTCCAGAATGCTACGATTGATTCGTGAGCGTCTTCAAGCGCCTTGGACCGACGCACGTTCACGTCAGAACGCCCATCATGATCGGCATGATCGTGCTGCTGGTCCTCCTCGGATCGGCGTTCTGTTATTACCGAGTCGGCACGTTCGGAGCTCTCCCATGAAACGCATCCTGCTGTTTGTCGTCACCAACCTCGCGATCATTGTGACGATTTCAATCGTGCTGTCGCTGCTCGGCGTGACGGGCTACGTTCGCGAGGGCCAGCTCGACATGCGCATGCTGATGGTGTTCTGCCTCGTTTGGGGCATGGGCGGCGCGTTCATTTCATTGGGGCTGTCGCGCGTGATTGCGAAAATGGCGATGGGCGTGCAGCTGGTCAACGGCCGCACGGGACAAGCGGAGTTCGATTGGGTCTATGAGACGGTACGCCGGCTCACGCAACAGGCACAGCTCCCGATGCCGGAAGTCGGCGTCTACGACTCACCGGAAGTAAACGCATTCGCCACCGGACCGAGCCGCCGCAAGAGCCTGGTCGCCGTGTCGTCCGGCCTGCTGCGCACGATGCGCCGCGAAGAAATCGAGGGCGTCCTGGCGCACGAGGTCTCGCACATTCAGAACGGCGACATGGTGACGATGACGTTGCTTCAGGGCGTGGTCAACGCGTTCGTGATGTTCCTGGCGCGCGTTGTCGCCTTCGCCGTGCGTCAGGGCAGCGACTCGCGAAACGCGTACTTCCTCAGCTTTCTCGTGATGATCGTGCTCGAGATCGTGCTCGGCATACTCGGCATGATCGTTGTGGCGTGGTTCTCGCGCGCGCGCGAATTCAGGGCCGATGCGGGCGGCGCCGCGCTCGCGGGCAAAGGCAGCATGGTGGCGGCGCTGCGGCGGCTCATGGATGCGCGTCAGTTGGTGGATAACAGCGAACCTGCGCTCGCCACGTTGAAAATCAACGGCACGCGCAACTGGCTCGCGCTATTTTCCACGCATCCCCCGCTGGAGCGGCGCATTCGCGCCCTGGAACAACTGTAGTGGCGCGGCTTTAGCCGCGCCGCTTTCCTATGCCGTCAGAAACCGTCGAAGCCCGAGGTCACCTGATCGACTCCGGTGACCTCCAAGGCATCCTCACCACCATCGTCGAGCACGAAGCGAGCTACGAGATTCTCGGCTTCACCGTCGGCCGCACCAACGAAGATCCGTCGCATCTCACCATCCGCGTCAACGCCGACGACGAAAACTCGCTCGAGAATCTTCTCGAGAAGCTTTCCCCGTATGGCTGCTATGTCGGTGGCGCCCCCGATGTCCTGATTCGTCCGGCCGATATGGACGGCGCGGCGCCGGAAGACTTTTATTCGACGACAAACCATCACACCGAAGTGAGGCTCGGAGGTCAGTGGGTTGTCGTCGATCGCCAGCGGATGGACGCGGCCATCGTCGTTGAAGACGGACGCGCCACCTGCCGCAAGCTGCGCGACCTTCGAAAAAGCGACCGCGTGGTGTGCGGCATGCACGGTGTGCGCGTGATGCCGGACGTGCAATTGCGCGATCGGCCGTCGTTTGGCTTCATGAGTAACGAGGTGTCGTCCGAGCGTCGCGTCGAGACTGCTGTTGCGCGTGTGGCCGACATGCTGCGTGTTGCGCGCGCGTGTGGCGGCCGTATTGCGCTTGTCGCCGGGCCGGTGATCGTCCATACCGGCGGCACCGAGTACTTCTGCGAACTCGTTCGCCTTGGCTACGTTGATGTGCTGCTATCGGGCAACGCCCTGGCGGTCCACGATGTCGAATGCGCGCTGTCTGGCACATCGCTGGGCATCGATCTGCGCACCGGCCATCCTGTCGAGCACGGCCATCGCAATCACATGCGTGCCATCAACACGATTCGGCGAGCCGGCGGCCTCGCCAAAGCAGTTGAGGGCGGCATCCTCAAGAGTGGCATCATGCACGCGTGCCATGTCCACGGCGTCAAGTACATCCTCGCTGGATCGATCCGGGACGACGGGCCGTTGCCCGATACTCTGATGGATCTCGTCGCGGCACAGGACGCCTATGCCAGCGCGCTTGCCGGCGTAGACGTGGTCGTGATGCTCTCCTCGATGCTGCATAGCATTGGCGTTGGCAACATGCTGCCGTCCTGGGTCAAAGTGGTGTGCGTTGACATCAACCCAGCGGTCGTCACCAAGCTTTCCGACCGCGGATCGACGCAAACGGTCGGGATCGTCACAGACGTCGGTTTATTCCTTCATCAACTCGCCAGCGCACTGAAATGACTCCTTACAGCACGCTCGTCGATCCCGCCACGGTCGCTCGCCATCTGAGCGATCCGCATTGGGTGATTGTCGACACCCGTTTCGATCTGATCGAACCCGCCAAGGGCGAAAAGCAATATCTCGAGGGACACATTCCGAGTGCACGATACGCTCACCTCGATCGCGATCTCTCCGGTGAGAAAACCGGATTCAATGGCCGGCATCCGCTGCCAACGCCGCAACAGATGCGCGAGCGATTCAGCGCGCTCGGTATTGCACCTGGCAAGCAGGTTGTCGCGTACGACGCGGATAGCGGCATGTACGCGGCGCGCCTGTGGTGGATGCTGCGCTTTATGGGACATGACGAGGTGGCAGTACTCGATGGCGGACTCGCGCGCTGGCTGCGGGAGGGTCATCCAGTGCGGCCCGATCGTGAACAGTGGACGCCTGCGATGTTCCACGGCGAGCCACGCGAGGAGTGGCGGCTCGACGTCAACGAGATTGCGAGTGGACTTCGCGATCAAACGCGCGTGCTCGTCGACGCGCGTGCGGAAGGCCGATATCGCGGGGAGGGTGAGACGATCGACAACGTGGCAGGACACATCCCAGGCGCGCGAAACCACTTCTTTCAACGCAATCTCGCGGAGGACAAGACTTTCAGGCCGCCCGCGGAACTCCGCGCGCAATGGGAGTCGACGCTCAGCGGCACACAGCCGGCAAACGTCGTGATGTATTGCGGCTCAGGCGTGACGGCGTGTCACAACCTCCTTGCGATGGAATACGCCGGCCTGGGCGGCGCGCGGTTGTTTCCCGGGTCCTGGAGCGAGTGGTCGGCGGATCCAGCCCGGCCCATCGCCACGGGGGCAGAACCAACGCCATAGCCAGTCTCCTCGTCCAAGGTTCCGTAGAGGAGATCGAATGAACTTTCGCTTCGCTTTCACCGCGGTGGCGCTCGGCGTCGCGCTCATCGCCCCACTCGCAGGCCAGACCGACGATCCGTGCCGCAACGCCGGCCGTGATCGGGACGACTACTACCAGCACTGCGAAGTGCGTGAAGAGTCGATGGCGGCCGGGCCGCTCACCGTCGACGCCGGCACCAACGGCGGCATCAGGGTCGAAGCCTGGGACCAAAACTCGATTCGCGTCCAGGCGATCGTCCAGGCCAATGCGCCTGACGAGAATCGCGCGCGCGAGCTTGCACAAAGCGTGCAAGTGCTGGTTGGCGGCGGCCGCGTGAGCGCCAACGGACCCGGCGGCGGCCGACGCGAGTGGTGGTCGGTGAGTTATCGCGTCAACGTTCCGCGCCGGAACGACCTCGACCTGCGGGCCAACAACGGCGGCATCACCATTGGCGGCGTGAGCGGCAACATCAAGTTCGACACCAACAACGGCGGTGTGACGTTGTCGGATCTCGCCGGAATGGTACGCGGCGAAACGCACAACGGCGGCCTCACTGTTCGCCTCAGCGGTCGGCAATGGGACGGCGACGGGCTCGACGTGCAAACCACGAACGGCGGCGTCACGCTCGCGATCCCCGACGGCTACAACGCCCAACTCGAGACTCGCACGGATAACGGCGGGTTCCGATTCGACTATCCGCTGACCGTTCAAGGCGAGCTGTCGCCGCAGCGCGGCATCAACACCACGCTGGGTTCGGGCGGCGCGCCGATTCGCGTGAGAACCACCAACGGTGGCTTGAGAATCAACCGGCGGTAGCGACCAGCCTTTTGATCTCGCGCTCCAGCGCCTCGATCGTGATCGGCTTGGCAAGATATCCGTCCATGCCGGCTTCGAGGCAGCGCGGCTCGTCTCCGGTCATCGCGTTGGCAGTCAACGCGATTATCGGACGACGCCGTAGTCCGCGTTCACGTTCTCTGTGACGGAGCAGACGTGTCGCTTCAAGCCCGTCCATTTCCGGCATGTCCACGTCCATCAGAATCAGATCAAAATCGTCCACATCGGTGAGTTCGACGGCGCGTGATCCGTTTTCCGCGAGTTCGACCATACATCCGAGCTTCTGCAGCATCCGTGTCGCCACGCGCGCATACACAACGTCGTCTTCGGCGAGCAGAACGCGCAGGTTGAGCGGCGGCTGACCCGATGGCAAGCTGCGCTCACCATCCGCCGGCAGTCGCTCCGCTTCGGTCTTCGAGACAGTAACGATGTCATCGATGAGGGAGAGGAGAGCCTTGGCGGAATTCTGAATGGCTTCGAAATACTGCCTTTGCTCGTCATTCAGCGACGTCGACAGCGCCCGCGAGGTCATGCGGAGGATGTCCTTCATCGGCGTCCGGGCCGCATCACTCAGGTGCGCGAGAACGCGAGACTTTTCCCGCGACGCGACGAGGGCGGCTTCTCGCCCGCGGATGAGCTCCTGCTCGCGGAGAAACGACTCGGTGATGTCGCGGCCGATACCGTACAAACGGCGTCCGAGCACATCGCTCCGCCACGTCCAGGTCATCCACCGATACGAGCCATCATGCGCGCGCACCCGCATCTCGAGTTCGGGCGTCTCCATCGTCGATGCCTTCAGCCCGCCGAGCGCACGGATGGCTCGCTCAGTTTCGTCAGGATGCACGAGCGACAGATACGCTGTCCCGATCAGACGGTCCGGGCTGTGGCCCAGGACATCGCGCCAGCCGCCCGCGACGAAGAGCAGATTGCCCTCGAAATCGCAGACTGCGGCGAGCAACGAGCTGGTTTCCAGGAGGTGACGGTAGAGATCGTCCGCGTCACTAGACGGACCGAAATCCCACATCTAACGATTAGACGGTCTCGAGTATGGCGGCATCCCCTGCCGTTTGCACACCGTCCGCAAGATTGCACGCCAAGTGAGCCCCGCACCACACTGCCGTGTTTGGCGGCGGTGCGTTTGGCGGTTCGCGAACGTTCAGAGGCCGAAAAACGCGAGCGGCAGCCACTCACCCATACGGCTGAGGAACGGCTTCACCAGCTCGCGATTCTTCGCCGGAACCTTCGCAATCGGGATGTCGGGCGCTTGGATGCTTTCGATGCCGGTGCCTTTGCGGGCCGCCTCGGCGACTTTGTGCAGGTCGACAACGCTCGTCGCTTCCACACCGGCGGCCTGATACACGCGCCCTTTCACCCAATCGTACTCGGCCGCTGAGAAGTGTTCCTGATTGAACGCGATTACCTGCGCACGCCGCGCATCGACCACGACATTGGCAAGCTCGCCGAGCGCCGACAGCACTTCGCGCATCGGCGGTTTCTGAGGACGCTCCGCAGTGACTTTGAGGTGCTCGTACTTGGCTTCGATCTCCTCGAGGCGCGTGCCCAACGTCGTACGGATGTGCTGTTGAACGCGTGCAAAGCGCTCGATCTGCTCCCTGGTCAGCTCAGCATTCTTGGGAGGAGTGTATCGAGACCGGTTGGCGATCTCCTTCTCCAACTCTCCGAGCTGCGAAAAATTATCGAGATAGTTCCGGGCGTCCTGGATCACCGGCGCCGCAGCACGATAGAGAAAGTACGCGCCGACGCCAAGGGCGACGCCGGCCATGACCAGAATGACCAGACAACCGATCAGAAATCTTTTCATGAGGTGTCGGGGGGTGAAGTTTGTCGCGGACCTACCGGTCCGCGCTCGGTAACTCTTCTTCTACGGCAAATCCCGCTTCTCGCCACGCGGCCAAACCGCCGGTAAGGTTGCTGACATCGTCGTACCCTGCGCCGCGCAGCAGGCTGGCCGCGATTGCCGAACGGCCGCCGGAGCGACACTGCGTCACGATCGGGCGTGCCTTCGGCAGTTCCACCATGCGGTCACGCAGCTGCCCGAGTGGAATGTGCGTTGCGCGAGGCAGGTGCTCCTCGCGCCACTCCATTTCACTGCGCACGTCGAGGATGGTGACGCGGCGATCCTCGGTCACGCGCGAAGCTTGCTCCGGCGTCAACTGCGGAATCTTGGCAAGCGGTCCCACCGCGGCAAGCGCGCGCTCGGTGAAATACCCGGCAATCCGATCGATGCCGATCAAGGCAAGCGCGCGTCCGGCTTCGGCCAGACGAGATTCAGCGCCATCGCCCAACAGCAAATAAACGTCAGTCGTGTACGACACAAGCCATCCGGCCCACGTGACGAACGAATCGTTCAATGGGATGTTGAGCGTGCCTGGCAGGAACCCGGCTGCGTACTCAGCCGCCGATCGCGTGTCGATGATCAGCGCCCCGCCGGCCACAAGCGCACCGAGCGCTCCGTCATCCACACGACGAGGCGTGGGGAGTGCCCCCAACACGCGTGGCCCTTCTTTATTGAGCCGCTTCATGGTTGCAAAGTACTTCGGCGGATCCGGCTGTCCCGATAAGACGTTGGCCACAAACTCCGCTTCGTTTTTGACCTTGAACGCCCAGTTGAAACGTCGCTCGTAGCCGAGCGTGCTGTACGGAACGGCGCTGATCCCTTTGCCGCAGGCCGACCCTGCCCCGTGCCCGGGCCAGATTTGCAGCCACTCTTCGTGGTGATTGAACGCCTGGAGACTGTGGTAGAGAGTGCGGGCGCCTCTTTCCATCGTGCCCTTGATATTGGCGGCTCGTTCGAGCAAGTCCGGCCGCCCGACATCGCCGACGAAGATGAAGTCACCCGTTGCCGCGGCAATTGGTTGATCCGCGACCGCACCGTCGGTAATGAGGAACGTCAGATGCTCGGGCGTATGTCCCGGCGTATGCAGCACGTCGATCGTGACGTTGCCAACCTCAATCCGATCGCCGGCGCCAAGGAGTCGACCCTCGTCGCCAAACGCATACTGCCAATCAGCATCACCTTCCTTCGACAAGCACATCGTCGCGCCCGTGCGTGCGGCCAGTTCGCGCGTACCCGACAGATAGTCGGCGTGGATGTGAGTTTCAGTGACGTAAGTGATCTCGAGCGCGTCCGCCTCCGCGGCGCGCACGTAAACGTCGGCGTCGCGGTGGGGGTCGATGACAATGGCCTTGCCGGCGGCGGCGCAGCCGATTAAGTAGCTGTTTTGTGCGAGGAGCGGTTCGAAAAAACGTCGGACAATCATCCGCTCAAATTATCGATCGGAACGGGTCGGATTTGATCGGCTGGTTTGAACCCAAATACCGCGCCGTAAAAAAACAATTCCGCTTCGAGACTACGGACGATGTTTTCGGCCTTGCGAAATCCATGCTGCTCTCCCGGAAACGCTACGTAGGCCACCGGCAATCCTTTGCGCCGCACCGCATCGGCCATCATCTCGGACTGATTCGGCGGCACGACCTTGTCTTCGAGACCCTGAAACAAGATCAATGCGCATGAAAGGCGATCGGTGAAGTGGATCGGCGAACGCCGGATATATTCGTGTCGCGCTGCCGGATAAGGCCCTATCAGCGAATCGACGTAGCGTGACTCGAATTTGTGCGTGTCGCGCGCCAGCACTTCGATATCGCTGATGCCGTAGTAGCTGGCGCCGGCCTTGAAGACGTCGTGAAACGTCAGCGCGGCGAGCGTGGTGTAGCCGCCCGCACTGCCGCCGCGGATGATCAGCCGATTCGGATCCGCTTTCCCGACGTTTACGAGATGCCTGGCGCCGTTGATGCAGTCAGCGACGTCGACGATGCCCCACTTGCCATTGAGGCGATTGCGGTACCCGCGGCCGAAGCCACTGCTGCCGCCGTAATTGACGTCGAGTACCGCAAACCCTCGACTCGTCCAGAACTGAATACGCGCATCGAGCACGTCAGTTGCCTGATCGGTGGGCCCGCCGTGGCTAATCACGAGCAGCGGCGGCTTATCGCCTTGCGGCGCGACGGTCATCGGGTTCTTCGGCGCGTAATAGAACGCATAGACGTCCTTCCCCTCGGACGCGAACGTCGTGAACTCGGGCACCGAGATCCACGCGCGATCGATGCGATCGGCCGTGGCTGGCCGCAACACGGTCGTTTCGCCGCTGTTGGGGGCGAACCGCACGACGGCACGCGCGTCGGCCGGCGAGCCGCCGATGAAATAGATGAAACGCGAGTTGGCCCGGACGCCGTCCGTTGGTTCAAACGGCAGCGCGACAGGCTCGAATCGGCGCGAGCCGACCGAGATGATCGCCATCTTCCAGCGCCCGCCCTCCGTGTAGGTCGCCGCGAGGCGATCGCCGTCGATGAAATCGTAGGTGCATGCGCTGAACGTCCACTGGGCTTTGCCGAAGTCCGCGGCCAGTGTATGGACTACCTCGATGCCATCGCGACCGGCGCGATACAGGTTCCACCATCCGCTCCGATCGGAAACGAAAAACAATTCGCCGTTCGGAGACCACTGCGGCTGGAAGATCGATTCGTCGCTGCTGCCGGCCACCTTGACCGGCGTACCTGGAAATCCGTCGGCCGCGATGTCGGCCATCCACAGTTCGGTGCCATCCCACGGCATGTTCGGATGATTCCACTGCAACCACGCCAGGCGCCGGCCGTCGGCACTGAGAATCGGATCAGAATAGAAATCGGCGCCGCTCACGAGCACGCGCTCGTTCGCGCCGTCCACGGCAACGGCAACAATCGTGTTCGTCGGCTCGCGCGGCGACTCGCTACCCCCGCCAGGCGAGCGCAGCGACTCGAACACGTGGTCCTCGCGCACGCACAACAATCGCGCGCGCGTGGCATCGACGCACAGATCAGCGTAGAAGCAGCCAGCCGCGGTGATCGCCTGCGGCGCTGCGCCCGCGTCGCGGCGGTAGAGTCGCTGGTCGCTGAAATTCGCGAAGAACACGGTCCCACTTTTCACGACGAACGCAGCGCCGCCGTATTCGTGAACGCGCGATCGCGCGTTGAACTCCACCGGGATGACATCGCTGAGGTGTCCGTCCGGGGTACGGCGGATGATCACACTGCGCCCGCCTTCCGATGCTCGCGCTTCAACCCAATACAGGTCATCGCTGTCCAGAACCAGGTGATCGAACCGCAGCGAACCGGCCGTGACGCGCGGCGCCGTCAGCGGCGATCGCCACGTTCCATACGGCGCGATTTGGGCATTCGAGCGAGTTTGCATGGAGCAGCGCTAAATTCTGACACGCAGGCCCGTCGTCATCTATAATTCGGACCGCGTGCAGCCACCTCCGGGAATCCAGCTTGCATTTCTCGAGCGCATCATGCGCTCGCAAACCGGCGAACCGTTCGCGCCGGACACGCAGAGTGGAACTGTCGTTCCCACTGTTGCGGTTCTCGACACCTGGGCAACTTTCAACTGGACCGACGGCTGCCAGGTGGATGAGCTCGAACCCTTCCAGCCGCTGACTATTGTCACCAAGAACCACGTTTACGAGATGGTGGTGCTCGAAGGGGCGACCGGCCTGGTGCGCATTCGCGGCGGTCAGTTTTTCCCCGAGTGGCGTCAGGTCCATTTAGCCGGTTGCTCGCTCGGCGGCAGCTTTCTGAAACTGCGCGGCATTTACGCAGGTTTTGGCATGGAAGTGCATGTCGCCGGCGAAGTTGTCGTCACCAGCGCGGTTCAACGGCTGACCTTGTCGCACTGCCAGCCAAGCAGCACCCACTGAAGCCGAGGTCGGCGGTCTACGGTCGCCGGTAAAGACTCGTTTTACCCCGCGGAAACATCCTTCCTCGACCGTCTCCGTAAATTGATCTGACTGACGGAGGCACTGACAATGCAATTGAGTGAAAGACGCATCGGGGACGTGGCCATTCTGGACCTGACGGGCAAGCTCACGCTCACCGACCATCCAGGGCGGCTCAAGGAGAAGATCTCGTCGCTGATCTTCCAGGGTGTGCACTGTATCGTCCTCAATCTTGGCGACTTGACGCTCGTTGACAGCTCGGGATTGGGCGAGTTGGTGGCGTGCCACACCACGGCATGGCGCGGAGGCGCGACGGTGAAACTCGCGAACACCGGCCGACGCCTGCAGGATCTTCTGGTGCTGACCAAGCTGCTCACGATTTTCGACTCGTACGAGTCGGAGGAAGACGCGCTGCAGAGTTTTGCCGTGGCGGCATAAAGTCGCCGCGCCGCTACCTGCTTTTGTAGCTGCGCAGGGCGCTGCCCCGCCCAAGTCCTTCGGCTTGCCCGCACACCGCAGCGCTCGTCTAGTCCCCTGGAAAACGAGAGGGATCGCATAATTCCCGGGCGGGGCATCCCGGCTCGCGGCGTTGCTTCTCCCTTGCATATGCCCAATATGCGCGGTCGGCGCGCCTTGCGATCCGGGCGCCGCGCTCCGGGACTTATGCAACGCCTCTCGTTTCCAGGGGACCCGCGCTGCGTTCGGTTGCGCGCCGATTAGCGCCGATCGTCAGTCGATCTGGCCCGACCTTGAGGTGTTCGTCATGATTCGGAAACTGAAAGACGGGCGATACCGCCTTTACTCGCGCAAGAAGAATCCCAAGACAGGCAAGCGACGCAATCTTGGCACGTTTGCAACACGTGAAGCCGCGATGAGGCATGAACGTGCCGTGCAGTTTTTTAAACGCGGCGGTTAAGTGCGACGTGCAACGGACCCGCGACTTCAGTGGACGTGCGCTGGACGACGACTGACGGTTCACCAAGACGTACGTGCGACGTGACAGCCGATGGCGCGTGGTGGCCTATCACGCCTCCGTTGCGGCGCGGTAGCAATCAGTTGCCACATCGCATCTGCAAATTCGGAGAAGCACGTTCTCGAGGAGTTAGCGGTTGAGAGGCCGCGTCGGTGAAGCGTGTCTCGCAACAGTGTTCAGCAAGCCGGCGTTATCGCGGTTCGCCGCGTTGGCGACACGATGCTCGTCTGCGTCACCCGCCGGAAGGATCGCGACCGCTGGGGCATTCCGAAGGGCATGATTGATCGCGGCGATACCGCCGAGCAGACCGCACTCAATGAAGCGTGGGAGGAAGCAGGGCTCCGGGGGCGCCTCACGGAGATCCTCGGCAGCTACCGTTACGAGAAATGGGCGAGGTCGTTTGTCGTCACTGTTTATGTGATGGAGGTACTCGATGTGGCGCCCACGTGGGACGAAGAACGCATCCGCGACCGCGCCTGGGTGTCGTTTGCAGAAGCTGCGGAGCTGCTCGCCGATCATCCCGCGTTGCCGCTGCTGCAGCGGGCCATCGCGACGCTGCTATTGAAACGGTCCGACTGAAAATGGACCGCCGTAATACGGCAATCGGCCCAGGGTTTGTACCACGCCGCCGCTGTCAGGAACGCGCATCAGAATGTGACCGCTGAGGAACAGCAACGATGTCCCATCGACGGACCATCTCGGCGCATACGCCGCTTCAGCCAGGAACGTCAGCGCGCTGCCATCGGCGTTGCCGACGTACAGCTTTTTATCGCAGGTGGTGAACGCAATGCGGTCGCCGGCCGGCGACCAGTCGGGCGCCCAGACCTCGCAGGCACCGAACTGCGCTTTCCCAACGAATTGACGCATGCGCCACGTCGCGAGGTCGATGATGTCGAGGCGGCGGCTGCCGCCCCTCCCGGTTTCGAACACGATGGCGTCTCCGTTGGGCGACCACGAGTGCCAGCTGTAGGAGGGAAGCGGGGTCGGCAGCGGCGTGTCGACGCCGGTATCGAGTTGAACTACGTGAAGCTGCCTGTCAACGGGGCTTCCGTACGACAACTTGGTCCCATCGCGAGACCAACGCAGGTCAACGCAACTGTCGCCATCGAGAGAGACAACGCGCCTCACATCGCTGCCATCCAGCCGCGCAATTTCGATGCCGCGGTCCGCTTTGCGGCACGTATCGAACGCGATCGATTGTCCGTCCGGCGATATCTCACCGCCAGCGCGCAGGAACGGAAGCGCCTCGATCTCGGTCAGCCGCATGCCGTCGATTCGCGCCGTGCCATTGCGCGGTTGACGATCGATGTAGCCGTGGAATACGACGCGTATCTGATCGTCGTACGCGGCGCGTAACCCGCGCGTATTCGCCACCATCGCAACCGAGACGATCAGCGCCACCGCGGTTATCGCTACGGTGATAACGCACATTCGCCGATCATGCCTCGAAACTCTTTGCGTTGCGCGCGATTCCCGGCGTGCGATCGAGCGGTCGGCGCGCGCGGTTCGCGACTTGAACATCCTCTCGCTGACCGCACTCTAATCGGATACAACGCTGATGCCCGCAATGGTCAACACCACAGATGGGAAGAAGAGTTCGATCCGCCTGGTGGCGCTAGCCAGCCTCGTTGGTACCACCATCGAGTGGTACGACTTCTTCTTGTACGGTACCGCCGCAGCGCTGGTGTTCAACCGTCTGTACTTCCCGACGTTTGACCCGTTGGCGGGGACGCTTGCGGCGTTCGGCACGTACGCTGTCGGCTTCCTTGCCCGGCCGATTGGCGGCATCATCATCGGGCACTACGGCGACAGAATCGGACGGAAGTCGATGCTCGTGCTCACGCTGACGATCATGGGCGTCGCCACGTTTGCCATCGGCCTCTTGCCGACCTACGCGCAGATCGGCCCGTGGGCCGCCGTCGCGCTGGTGGCGCTTCGTCTCGCCCAGGGTTTTGGGGTGGGCGGCGAATGGGGCGGCGCGGTGCTGATGGCGGTGGAGCACGCGCCTGCAGGTGCGCGTGGATTCTACGGAAGCTTGCCCCAGATGGGCGTGCCGGCCGGCTTGCTAGCCTCCACGGCGGTGTTCGCCCAGTTTGCACGCTTGCCGCAGGATCAATTTCTCTCGTGGGGATGGCGCGTTCCGTTTCTGGTCAGTATCGCGCTCGTCGGCGTCGGCCTGGTTATCCGGTTGCGGATTCTGGAAACCCCGCTGTTCTTGCGTATCAAGGAGACGCGAAGCGAGACGCCACGACCGGTTGTCGACGTTCTTCGCCGCCATCGCAAAGAAGTGCTGCTGGCAATGGGTCTCCGGCTCGCAGAAAACGGCGCGTTTTACATTTATACGGTGTTCGTCCTCGTTTACGGCACACAGAGAGTGGGTATCTCGCGGGAGACATTGCTCAACGGCATTCTCGTCGGCGCGGCCTCTGCATTGATCGCAATCCCGTTGTGCGGAGCGTTGTCTGATCGGTTTGGACGACGACCTGTGTATTTGTTTGGCGCCTGTGTTACGGCGCTCTTCGCGTATCCGTTGTTCTGGCTGCTCGACACCGGCTCAACCCCGCTCGTGTGGCTTGCGCTGTTCGTCGCCCTTGTCTTCGCGCATGCGCCGATGTACGGGCCGCAGGCCGCGTTCTTGTCGGAGCTCTTTGGCACCCGCGTCCGTTACAGCGGCGCGTCGCTTGGGTCGCAGCTCGCGTCCGTGATTGCTGGCGGCCTCTCGCCGTTCATTGCCACGGCGCTGCTCCCGTACGGACGCGGCGCGCTGGCAACCTACGTCATTGCCATGGCGCTCGTGACGATCGTCACCGTATTAATCGCGACTGAGACCCGAGAACTACCGATCGCATGAACGTTCGATCGCCGGTGGTGAACTATGTTCGTCGGACACTACGGTCCCAGCTTCCTCGCAAAACGTCTTGGCCCGCGTATCCCCCTCTGGATACTGTTTCTCGCGGTGCAGCTCCTCGACGTGTTGTGGGCCATCTTCGTTTTCCTCGGAGTGGAGCGGGTCCGCATCGTTCCCGGGTTCACGGCGACCAACGCGCTCGACCTTTATTACATGCCCTACACACACAGCCTGCCCGGCGCACTGGGGTGGGCTGCGGCTTCGACCGTGTTGTACGGGATAATCAGCGGATCCGTCCGCGAGGGTGCCCTGATGGGTGCAGCCGTCTTCTCACACTGGCCGCTCGATCTCGTTGTTCATCGTCCTGACCTCGCGCTCTACGACAATACAGCCAAAGTCGGATTCGGATTGTGGAACTATCCCTACCTGACGATCGTTCTCGAAGGCGTGCTGCTCCTCGCATCGATGTGGCTCTACCTGGCGAGATCGCGGCCGCTGAGCAGTCGCAGACGCTACGCGATGCCTGTTTTCGCCGTGGCGATTCTCCTCCTCCAAACCAGCATGCTATTCAGCCCGCCACCGCCATCGGACCGCGCGATCGCTGCCACGGCACCGATCTCGTACGCGTTGTTCGCCGCCGCGATCGCCTGGCTCGAACGGGGCAGAACTATGGAGCGATGATGGCGAAGACGAATTTCAAGACCGTAGACGAATACCTCGCCACGCAGCCGGAAGCCGTGCAGTCGATTCTGCAGCGCGTGCGCAGCACGATCCGCAAGGCCATCCCACGCGCTGACGAAGAGATCGGCTACCAGATCCCCACGTACAAAGTGCGCGGAGTGCCCGTCATCTATTTCGCCGCATGGAAGCAGCACTACTCGCTGTATCCCGCGACCGCGTCTGTGCTCGCCGCATTGAAGAAGGACCCCGCGGGTTACACCGTGACGAAAGGCACAATCCGTTTCCCTCTATCTGAGCGCGTTCCGGTCAGATTGATAGAGCGGATCGCGAAGCTCCGCGCCAAGGAGGCTGCCGCACGGTGGTCGGCGAAACTGGGGGTAGCGAAAAGACGGAGTGATACGCCAGGGCGTAGAGCGTCGGCTTCCCGCACGATCGCGCGCTAGTCCCCTGGAAACGAGATGCATCGCATAATTCCCGGGCGGGGCATCCAGGCTCGCAGCGTTGCTTCTCCCTTGCATATGCCCAATATGCGCGGTCGGCGCGCCTTGCGATCCGGGCGCCGCGCTCCGGGACTTATGCAACGCCTCTCGTTTCCAGGGGACTAGGAGTACTTGTGCACACGCTCCCGATCGGGCCTGCGACGTCTCCAGATTTGACTCCAGATATCGAAATCTCGAACACTCGGCATCGTGACGCTTGCCTGGTGCGTGATGGCGCGGCATCGATTCGTTCCATGGATGTAGGAAACTATTTCCGCCTGCGTCGATGCGCCCATCCTGCCGCGCTCGGTCTGGTTCTCGGCGTCGGCTTTGGCCTGTGGAATCTCGCTCTGACCGCGCTCGATCCACTCGCGCAGGACACGCTGGGCGCGCTCGCCGCGTTTTACGGACCGATGTTTGTGGCATGGGCGACGGCGTCTTACGTGACCACGGGGCGAACGGGCCGATTGTGGGACGGTATCAAAGCAGCGGTGGTAATGGCGTTCGTCACGTTCTGTGTGCTGGATCTGTTCGTCATCATGCGGGCCAACCTGTTTCTTCACGAACTCAGTGCGCGATCGGATTGGCGCGCGTTGATGGCCGGCTTTCCGGACAGCGGCTTCAAGAGTCTCCGCGCCTACATTAACTACCACTACATCTTGCAGGCGCCGTTAAAGATAGTGGTCGCGTCGGTCATAGGCCTTGCCTTCGGCGTAGTCGGTGGCAGCCTTGCGCGCCTTCAGCGGCTGGATGTCGCTTAAAGGAACGGGCAGGATCGACGCTGACGCGGGCGTCAACCGATGATCGCGCAACCATTGGGGGCGCGTCGCAGGAGGTCAGACCGCAGATTGGACGCAACACATCGTTATGCGTGGGGCCGCGCGGCGCTTCTTGTCGGCGTCGTTTATTTGCTCATTGGCAGAGTGTTCGCCCTGCCAGCCACTCACGTGCGGGCGTGGCGACTGGCGGCGTGGGCGGTCAGCGCCGCTGTGTTTGCCGCGCATATTGCGTACGAGCACTTCAGGCGGAGGGACTCACCTCGTTCAGTCGCACTGCACGCTGCGTTCGCTGCGGCGATCGGCGCGATGGCTCTTGCAGTCGCAGGCATGCTTCATTCGTACTCGGCCGCATCGACGATTCGCCCCGCCTGGGTCCTCGCACTCGTTGCATGGCCGATCGTCACAGCTGTTCCAGCGTTTCTTGTTGCCCTGGTGGCAGCGACAGTGCTCGCGCGCCTTTCGCGCGGCTGAGCGTCGTGCCGGACTTGACTGATGACGCCGTTCGCAGGACCGGTCAGAATCGCGAGCGCGAACGGCTGGATGTCCTGGTGATAGCCCCAGAGTGGCCGCTCCACGCACTCGTGGTCGCCCAACTAATCGAGAACGGCTACAGAGCCAACGCGACCGAGGGTTGGCCAGTGCCGCGACGGTACTTCCAGGCACAGGCAAAACCGCGCGCGGTCGTGCTCGATTTGCAGGGGCTACGCGATTTTGAAACGGTCGTCGCTGAAATACCCGCGCTCGTGCCGCCCGCGCGCGTCGTTGTCATCACGGCCCTCGGGTCCATGTCAGCTGCGGAGCTTCGCCGGCGCGGATTCCACGTCGTCGCGCGGCCAACGGAAATCAAGGCGATTGCCGCAGCCGTCGAACGCGTATTAGCCTCTGATGGGTAACAAAATGGAGGAAACGGTGACGCGTTTCCATGTCGCGCAGGTGAACACTGGACGCATCCGAGCGCCGCTCGAGGACCCGCTCATGGACGGCTTTCGCAGCCAGCTGGATGTGATCAACGCGCTGGCCGATGCCACGCCGGGATTCGTCTGGCGACTTCAGACCGAGCAGGGCAATGCCATGGCGATCCGACCGTTCGCTGGCGACGAGCGGATGGCCATCAACGTGTCCGTGTGGGAGTCGATTGAAGCGCTTCAGCAGTTCGTATACCGCAGCGCGCACGCCGCGCCGCTTCGCGACAGAAGGCAGTGGTTTGAGCCGAGCGACGGTCCGATCCTCGCACTCTGGTGGATTCCGGTCGGCCACATTCCAACCGTCGCGGAGGCGATTGAACGCTTGGAGCTTCTCAAGCAACGTGGACCGTCGCCGGATGCCTTTACATTCAGGAAGCCATTTCCGTCACCAGATGCCGGGACGGACGATGTGACGACGCTTGACGCGGCGTTCTGCGAGTGGGCAACCTAACGAAAGTATTCTGCGGGAAAGCAGTGAGGTCATTCGCATGAGCTTCTGTGATCACTGTCAGGGACAACGATTCGACCGATCACGAGTGCTGCGCGCGCTCAGGCAATTGCGTCAGGAACTGCGAAAGGCGCAGGGCGGATCGAAGGTAGACGCCGCGATGATGCAGGCGATCGAGGCCGTGCGAGCACTCGATGTTCCACACCTGGAAGTTGAAGATGAGGGTGACGTCATTGTTCACTGATGGTGAGGTCTGGAATTTGGACGTCTGGAGAGTTGGAGATTTGGTGATTTGAGATTTGGTGACGTGGAGATTGGTGACGTGGAGATTCGCAAATCTACAGATGCGAAAATTCCCTCATCGCGAAATCACCAGATTGGCTCCAAATCTCCAAATCTCGAGAACTCGAAATTCCCGCGCCAGAACCATCCGTCAATCGCGAAATCTCCAGATCGACTCCAAATCTCCAAATCTCCAGAACTCGAAATTCCCGCGCCAGAACCATCACGAGTGCCGGCGCAGCCCGAGCGCGACACAGAGCCATGCGACGGTGAGGCAGCCAAAGGCCATGAAGAGCGGCACGAGCGCTTCGGCGGACGAGATCGCGACAATCCGGGGAGGAACAGGCGTTTCACTTATCCCAATCATGCGAAGGACGTTCACCGCGCCTAACAACAAACCGGACAGCGCCGCGAAGAGGGCGGCGAGCGATATCGGCCGCATCAGCGCCAGCCGCTGTTCAGTTGGGCGAATCGCATACGCGACGCCGGCGATCAATGGCAACAGCGTGACCAGCATACTCAGCAGCGCAACGATGCTGGCGTGCCTCAGAACAGTAAACATCTTCTCCCCCAACCGTGTGGCCGGTGCCGCGTACCGGTTCTTCCCGCAAGAAACGCAGCTTGCCTCCTGATCGGATATAACGCGGACGACGGCGGGACGTGACGGCGTCACGATTGGCGCAGCTGCGCGTTATGACGTGTATGGATCGGGAGTCCGAGTTGGCGCTGGTCGTCCGCCTGCGCGTAGGAGACGCGGCTGCCTTCGACGTGGTGCACGAGCGGTTCAACAGGCCGCTGTTCAACTTCCTCGCGCGACTCTCGGGACGCCGCGATGTGGCTGAGGACCTTTTGGAGGAAACCTGGCTGCGCCTCGTCCACCGTTCCGCGGCACTTCGTGACGACACGCGCCTTGGTCCATGGCTCTTTACCGTCGCCCGCAATCTCTACGTGAGCTATCGCCGATCGCGGCTCGTCGAAGACTCACACGCCGGCGGATTGATCGGGTTATGGCCCTTCGGATCGCCGCAGCCATCGCCGTTTGAGTTAACCGCAGCAACTGAAGCCGAGCGGCGCCTCGAAGCTGCGCTCCGAACGCTTCCCGTCGCGTACCGCGAGGCCCTCCTGCTGGTGGGTGTCGAAGGGATGCGACCCGCAGAAGCGGCCGCGGTGTGCGGCATTACGCCTGAAGCCATGCGCCAGCGATTGAGCCGAGCGCGTAGCTTGATGGCCGAGCGGCTCGATAATAACCGCACAGCGCGTCTGGCGGTGCTGCGTGAGGCACTTACATGAAAATCGACGAACTCGATGACCAGCTGCTGGGCGATCTACACCGTGTACCCGTGCTGACTCCCGACCAGGCGCGGCTCGAACGAGTCCGCGCGCGCTGCCACGCCGCAATCGCGCGCCGGCAGCTTGAGGCTGAGCGCTCCGCCCGCCGCGTGCGGTTCAGGGCGTGCGTGCTCGAACCGGCGTTGGGCGGCGGATTCTGCCTGATCTATCTGGCTGGCGTTTTCTACGACGTGCTGCGGTTCAAGGGCATTCTTTAGCAGGTCGGCGAAAAAGGCGCTGAACCTGCTGAACCAGCAGAACGGATCGTCTGTACTGCCGCGATCAGCTGCTCTCCTGCGGGGCAAAGTCGCTGCTGAACATGAGCCGCTCCAGGAGCCACGTGCCGCGCCGTTCGCGCAGGATGAAAATGAACTTGCCCCGGTCGCGACGCACTTCGCCGCCCGGAGGAGCCATATTCAGCCAGTAATTCCCCGTGGCATATGCCAGGCTCCCGGCGCCGACGACGTCGCCGGTTTCCAGTTTGAGGTCGGTTGCGCCCTGCGCGAAGCGCCTGTCGTAATACATCCGAACGCTGTCGGTGCCGGTGACGGTCGACGCGTTGGGCGGCATCACGGCCCCGTTATCGACGAAGTGTTGAGCGAGCTTGGCCGAATCCTTGGCGTTGTACACGACGACAAAATCCGCAATGAATTTGGTGATCGCGTCGCGGTCGGCCTGATCGAACGGCTCGCCCGACCCAGACGCGCAGGCGATCGGCCCGATCGCCAACAGAATGGTCAGCAACACGGTAGGTGCGCGCATAGATCACCTCTTTCTCGGCGCGAAGCGTGTCGACAGGATGATAACGCCGTTACGCGGAAGGAAGGAACAGGCGAAAAACCACGTAGCTCTCGGCTGGCGCGAGAAAACGCCAGCCGCCAGTTACGGCGACTACTCGACCTGACCCGCGAGAAACGTAGGACAACGTGGGCGCCGACCGCCATGCAGGCGCAGCATGGCGGTCAACGCGAGGGCCACTACCCCCTCAATTCACTCGAGTTGATGATCGTGGCATTGAGCCGAGTTCAAGATTCGGGCCGGAAAGCGGCATTGTTCGAACGTTCAACGCCGTTGGCGCTGCGAACTGAAGTGAGCTTGGGTTAGGCTCGACGGAACCCGTTGATTATGCGCCGCAGCGCTATGCGGTGCCAACGCAAGGAGTCGCCCGGAGAAACTCGTAGATTGCCTGCAGCTCACGATCGGACATCTTGCCGTAAACGGGCCACGGCATGATGATCGGGGCCAAATCCCTCAATCGCCAAATCTCCAGATTCACGGTAAAGTGACCCCGTTCAGGACACAGGACCAGGTTGAGCACTAAGGAGGGAGTGCGTGCTGCCACGATCGCTCGCCTCGTTCGGCCTCGGATGCGCGATCGTTGTGCTCGTCGTCGCATCGTCAGGTGCGCAGGCGCCGGGCGCCCCGGCCCAGCAGTCCACAATAGATTTCGCCGCGACGATCCGGCCTCTGCTCGAAGAGAAATGTCTGGGATGCCATGGCGAGAAGCTGAAGCTCTCGCGTCTTGATTTGCGCACGCGCGAATCGGCAATCGCGGGCGGCGCGCGCGGCGCCGCGCTCGTTCCAGGCAACGCGGAGCAAAGCCGACTCTATCGCCATGTCGCGGGCCTCGAGGAGCCGGCGATGCCGATGCGCGGGACGCCGCTCACCGCCGAGCAAGTTGCTGATGTGAAGCGATGGATCGATGAAGGCGCGAAGTGGGATACAGCCGCCACGGCGACGTTGACCGCCTCCACTTCGGCGGTCGCTGCGTTCGAGGATCGTCCGATCACGGCAGAGGAACGCAGCTATTGGGTGTTCAAGCTCCCTGTCCAGGCGCCTCCGCCCGCCGTGTCGCACCGGCGTCTCGACAATGCGATCGACCGCTTCCTCGAATTCGAGCGTGGCAGGCGAAAGCTAACGCCCGCGCCTCGCGCCGATCGACGGACGCTCGTGCGTCGGGCCTATCTCGATCTTCTGGGACTGCCGCCGTCGCCAGACGAAGTCGCGCGGTTCGTTGCCGATGAGAGACCGGATGCCTGGGAGCGCCTGATCGACACGCTGCTGGCTTCGCCGCACTACGGCGAACGCTACGGCCGCCACTGGCTCGACGTGGCGCGCTACGCCGATTCATCCGGCTTCGAGTACGACGTCCATCGTCCCAATGCGTGGCGCTATCGCGACTACGTCATCCGCGCGTTCAACGAAGACAAGCCTTACAACGTCTTCCTCACGGAACAGATCGCGGGCGACGAGATGGACGGCAGAACTCAAGACAGCCTGATCGCCACCGGATTTCTGCGCGCCGGTCCGCGCGTGTTGTTCCGCGAGAAGGACAACCCAGAACGGCGCTTTGATTATCTCGACGATGTGATGAGTGCGATCGGAAAGGGAACGCTCGGCCTGACGATCGGCTGCGCGCGATGTCACGATCACAAGTTCGATCCGATCAGGCAGCGGGACTACTACGCGCTTCAGGCATCGATCTTTGGATATGTCGAAACCGTGGTGCCGCTCGCGCCACCCGAAGAGGCCAGGGCATACCTGACGAAGAACGCGCAGCTGGACGCGAGACGCGACGAGTTGCGGCAACAAATCGCGGCGATCGAGAAGCCGCACCGAGATCGGCTCAAGCTCGCGCTGATCAAGAGCCGATTCTCCGACGCCATTTATCAGGCCGCCGCGAAGCCCGAATCCGAACGCACGGCAGGGGAGCGACTTCTCGCCATCCAGGTCTTCGAAGGCGTCAACGTGCCTGGCCCTGAGATCGACAAAGCGCTATCAGCAACCGAGCTCGCGGCAAAGACCGATCTTCTCGCCCAAGTCGCTGCACTCGAAAAAGAGCGGCCACAGCCGCTGCCGATGGCGGAGATCGTCACCGACGGCGACTACCGGTTCGCTCCGCTGGGTGAGGGCGATGACGTCGTCAGTTGTCCAAAGTGCCGCATTCCGCCGCCGTTCCCCGGAAGCTATCTGCACGAGGGCCCGGGACGTTACGAGGTCCCGCCTTCATATTTCCTGGTCCGCGGAGATCCGGCGAGCCACGGCCCGCAGATGAAACCGGGGTTCGTGCAGGTCGCGACGTACGGCAACCCGCCGACCGAGATCCCGCGGCCTGATGGCCACACCTCGGGGCGGCGACTGGCGCTGGCGCAGTGGATTGCATCCTCGCAGAATCCGCTCACCGCGCGCGTCATCGTCAATCGTCTCTGGCAGAAGCACTTCGGACGCGGCATCGTCGCGACATTGGACAACTTCGGCAAGATGGGCGAGCCGCCCACGCACCCGGAGTTGCTCGACTGGCTGGCGGTCGAGTTCATGAACAGCGGGTGGCGCATCAAGCAGATGAACAAGCTGATGATGATGACGGAGGCCTACCAGATGGCCTCGAGTTTCCACGATGCCACCAATGCCGTTGCCGATCCCGAGAATCGCTACGTGTGGCGCTTCCGTCCGCAGCGGCTCGACGCGGAAATCGTGCGCGACAGCATGCTCGTCGCCGGCGGCAACATCAATCTCGAGATCGGCGGACCGCCGATCTTTCCGTTCATTCCGAAAGACATTCTCACGGGCCAATTCCGCGGCAAGTGGGAGAACACTCCTGAAGGAACGGCGGCGTGGCGGCGCGGCGTGTACGTCTACCGGCGGCGATCGCT
Organism: Acidobacteriota bacterium; assembly: GCA_046726375.1. Classification (GTDB taxonomy): domain Bacteria; phylum Acidobacteriota; class Vicinamibacteria; order Vicinamibacterales; family UBA2999; genus DASPWV01. The sequence goes on along the minus strand of JBKPAJ010000091.1, from coordinate 17,898 downwards.
GCCCTATCCGATGTTCGACACGTTCGATCATCCGGATATGAACGTCGTTGCCGGCGCACGAAACGTCTCGACAGTTCCGACGCAGGCACTGACACTGCTGAACAACCCGTTCGTGCTCTCGCAGGCCGAACGGCTCGCCGAACGCGTGCGGCAGCAGGCGCGCAATCCGGAGTCGCAAGTGAACGTCGCGTATGGGATCACGCTCGGACGACCGCCGACGAGAGCGGAATACGCCGTCGCCTTGGATCTCATCTCGAAGCAATCGCTGGAGTCTTTCACGCATGTGCTCCTCAACCTCGACGAGTTCATGTACATGAGGTGAGCGATGTCGCATCGATGCAACCGATATTTCTGGGATCGCCGGGAATTCCTGTTCCGATCCGGCGGAGGGATCAGCGGGCTCGCGCTCGCGTACCTGCTCGAACACGATGCACTCCTGTCGGCCGCGTCCGCGGTCCAGAGCGACGCGTGCTCCGCGACGCCGGTCGGCGTCAATCCGTACGCGCCGAAGCCGTCGCATTTCAAGGCACGCGCCACTGCCGTCATTTCGCTGTTCATGGGCGGCGGCTGGAGTCAGGTTGATACGTTCGATCCAAAGCCGGCGCTGACGAAGTATGCGGGCCAACCGATCGACGATAAGGTCAAGGGCGACGTCATCGTGCGGCAGGGCTCGCCGGGCCCGCTGATGCCGAGTCCCTTCAGCTTCAAGAAACACGGGGCGAGCGGGGTCGAAGTCTCGGAGATCTTTCCCTACCTGAGTCAGCGTGTCGATGAGATCGCATTTTTGCGATCGGTGTACGGCCGATCGAACGATCACGTGCAAGGTACGTACGAGATGCAGACCGGCCAGATCAATCTCGGCTTCCCGAGCGTCGGCGCGTGGGTCACCTATGGGCTGGGGTCAGTGTCGTCAAGCCTGCCGGCGTTTGTGGTGATGACTGACGCGCGCGGTGGACCGCTTGGCGGTCCGAACGATTGGAGCGCGGGGTACATGCCTGCCGCGTATCAGGGCACGCTCTTTCGATCGGCGGGCGATCCGATTGTGGACCTCAAGCCACCGGCATCGGTCAGCCCGGAGGATCAGCGCATGCGGCTCGATGCGCTGGCAAAGCTCAATGAGCTCGACATGCAGCGGTATCCCGGCAACAGCGAGTTGGCCGCGCGTATCTCGTCGTACGAGCTGGCCTATCGGATGCAGGGATGCGCGCCGAGCGCGGTCGATGTCGCGAGCGAATCGGAGGCTACCAAGAAGCTCTACGGCCTCGACGACTCTGTTACAGAGCCCTTCGGACGACAATGTCTCATGGCGCGGCGGCTGGTAGAACGCGGCGTCCGATTTGTCCAGATTTTCTCGGGTGGCCTCGGCAATCAAAACGTCGATACGTGGGACGCACACGGCGACGTCAAGTCGAATCACACGCAGCACGCAGCGGAAACCGACAAACCGGCGGCCGGGTTGCTCGTCGACTTGAAGGCGCGCGGGTTGCTCGACTCGACGCTGGTAATTCTGCATTCAGAGTTCGGCCGCATGCCGATTTCGCAGCGCGGCGTCGGTCGCGATCACAACCCGGGCACGCAAACTGTCTTGATGGCCGGTGCGGGCATCGAGGGCGGCCGGGTGATCGGCGCCAGCGATGAGTTCGGGTACAAGGCTGAGGAACAGCCGATTTCGTATCACGATCTGCATGCGACGATGCTCCACTTGCTCGGGCTCGATCACAAGAAGTTGACGTATCGTTTCAACGGGCGAGATATGCGGCTGACCGACGTCTATGGAACGTTGATCCCGCAGATCGTGGGGGATGAGAAAGGCGTGGAAAAAGGGGTCTGACCCCTTTTTTCGATCACGAGGGCGGTCTCATGCGTGATCACGTTCGATTGTCGGCGTCGTGCGCGGTTCTGGTGATCGCCGCTCTTGTCGGCAGCGTGTCGATGGCGGCCCAGACTCCGGCGGGGACCGGCCCGGGTCGCGCGTGGAGCGTGCCGCGAACGCCCGACGGTCATCCCGATCTCGAAGGCATCTGGACCAACGCCACGCTCACGCCGCTCGAGCGGCCGCGCAGTCTCGGAGACCGGAAATACCTCACCGAAGCCGAGGCCACCGCGCTCGAACTGCAGGCCGAGAAACGCCGCGCGTCCGCCGACGACAATCTCAAACCGGGTGATATCGGCAGCTACAACGAGTTCTGGTTCGACTCGGGCACGAAAGTGATGCCAACTCGCCAGACCTCGCTGGTTGTCGATCCGACTGATGGGCGCGTTCCCGTGCGCCCGGAAGCAGAGGCTCGGCGCGATGAGAATCTCGCGCGCAGCACCGATCATCCCGAGTTCATGAGCATGTGGGACCGCTGCGTTTCGCGCGGCGTGCCAGGCTGGGTCATCCCTGCCGGCTATAACAACGCCTATCAGATCGTGCAGACACCGGGCTATGTCGTCATTCACGCCGAGATGATTCACGACGCGCGCATCATTCCGCTCGACGGCCGTCCGCCGCTGCCTGAGTCGATCCGGCTGTTGGAGGGCGACTCGCGCGGACACTGGGAGGGCGACACGCTCGTCGTGGAAACCACCAACTTCACCGACCGGAACTGGATTGCGACGAGCGCCGCGTCGGGGCGCATCAAGGGCGTCCCGCAAAGCGCAGCGCTCAAAATCGTCGAGCGCTTCACGCGCGTCGCGACCGACCAGATCGACTACGAAGCGCGGATCGACGACGCGGCGGTTTTCACGCGCCCGTGGACGCTGGCGTTCCCGCTGATGAAGGACGACGAGTACCGCATTTACGAATATGCCTGCCACGAGGGAAACCGCGCGGTCGAGGGGATTCTGCGCGGCGCGCGATATCAGGAACGGTTGGGGCGAGGCTCCCGCAAGTAGCGAATTCCATAGGAAGCACATGATCATTGCCAAATTGCACGCGCCGGACCGCCGGCGCATTGCGCTCGCTGCGGTTGCGCTCATCGTCGTCACGCTTCTGCCGGCCCCGGCCGCGGCGCAGCCGCTCACAGCGACCGAACGGACGGCGATCGACAAGATCGGGCAGACCGTCCTCGACACCACTGGTGCGCCGAGCGCGTCGATCGCGGTCGTGCGCGGCGGCGAGATCGTCTACGAGCAGGCTTACGGCGACGCTCGGATCGTTCCAACAACGGCCGCGTCTTCGTCCATGCGGTACGCGATCGGTTCGGTGAGCAAGCAGTTCACGGCAACCGCCCTTCTGCTCCTCGAGGAAGAGGGCAAGCTCTCGCTCGACGACAAAGTGGCGAAGTGGTTTCCACACCTCACGCGTGCTGGCGACATCAGCGTACGGCAGCTGTTGTCGATGACCGCCGGCTACCAGGATTTCTGGCCGCAGGACTATGTGTTCCCGGACATGCAGCACCCGACGAGCGCGCAGAAGATCATGCAGCAATGGGCGGGCAAGGCACTGGACTTCGAGCCGGGCACGAAGTGGCAATACAGCAACACAAACTACGTGATCGCCGGAGCGATCGTCGAGCGTGTAAGCGGCGCAGGCTTCTTCGATTTCCTGCGTACGCGGATCTTCACGCCGCTGAAGATGACATCGGTGACCGATCACGACGCCGGGCCACTTGGCGCGAGCGATGCTCAGCCGCTTCTGAGAAATGCTCTGGGACCGTTGCGGCCAGCGCCGAAGGAGGGACCTGGCTGGCTGTTCGGCGCGGGCCAACTCGCGATGACGGCGCACGATCTTGCGCTGTGGGACATTGCGGTGATCAACCGCTCGATCCTGAAGCCGGCGTCATACAAGACGCAACAAACCGACATGCTTCTCGCCGCCGGCAATGCGACCGGCTACGGGCTCGGCCTCAGTATCGGCGCTCCCAGGGGGCGGCGACGCATTTCGCATGGCGGTGCGGTTTCGGGGTACACGACCAGCAATGTCGTCTATCCCGACGATCGCGCCGCAATCGTTGTGTTCGCGAACATCTATCCCGGCGCAGCCGGCGCTCCGGGAAGAATTGCCGAGCAGATTGCCGACGTGATCTTCGATGCCGCTCAGACCGCCGGCGCGGAGGCGCGCGACGCCGCTCGGCATATCTACAATGGACTCGCCAAGGGAACGATCGATCGATCGTTATTCACCGCGGCGGCCAACGCCTACTTCACACCGGAAGTGTTGTCCGACTACGCGGCAAGCCTCGCGCCGCTGGGACCGCCGACCGAGTTTGCCGCAACCGGGGAATCGCTTCGCGGTGGCATGACGATCCGTTCGTATCGCATCCGCGCGAGTGAAGTAACGATGTCGCTGACCGTCATGATCCTGCCGGACGGACGGATCGATCAGTACATCGTCGAGCGCGCCGGCTAACGTGCCATTCACGATCCGCCGGGCGAAGGCAGTCGACGCGGGAGCGGTATGCAACTGTCTGCGCGCGGCATTCGAGCCATTCCGTGACAGCTACACGCCGGCAGCTTTTGAGGACACTGTGCTCTCGATGGACACGGTCCAGAAGCGGCTGAGCGAGATGGCGGTGTTCGTTGCCGCCGACGAGCGCGGAAACATCGTCGGCACGATTGGCTGCACGATGATCGATGCAGCCGAGGCACATCTGCGCGGGATGGCAGTGCTTCCGAACGAGCAGGGACGCGGTGTAGCGCAGCGCCTACTCGAAGCAGCGGAAGACGAACTGCGAAGGCAGGGCTGTACGCGGATCACGCTCGATACAACAGAGCCATTGACGCGCGCGATGCGATTCTACGAGCGGAACGGCTTTCGCCGCTCTGGCGTCGTGCGCGACTTTTTTGGCATGCCGCTGATCGAATATGTAAAGCTGACCAGCCGCGAGTGACCCGCCGCGCGTCTGACGAGGCGTTGTTCGAGGCATTCTTCTGGGACGATCGCGACGCGGCCTTGAATGCGGCCCAGACCCGAACCTGCTGAGAGATCGCATGACTTACCGAGCCGACCTTTACGACGTGGTGACACCGTCGACGTTCCTGGGCGACGTCGACTGGTACCGTCGGAAGGCACTGGAGTGCGGCGGGCCCGTTCTTGAACTCGGTGCGGGCACTGGACGCGTGACGCTTGCACTTGCCGAGGCCGGCGTCGCGATCCATGCGCTCGATGCTAGCGAAGCCATGCTCGAGACGCTCGCCGCCAAGCTCGCGGCGCGTCCGCAAGAAGTGCGAACGCGCGTCACCGTGGTTCGTGGCGACATGCGGACGTTCAATTTGCCGCAACGGTTCGCACTCATCATTGCCCCTTACCGCGCTTTCCTTCACAACGTTACTGAGGAGGATCAGCTTGCCTGCCTCAGTCGAGTGCGACTGCACCTTCGGCCTGGCGGTCGCGTCGCCTTCAACGTTTTTCATCCGTCACTTGAATTCATGGCCCGGCATGCCGGACCGCTCGCGGGCGTTTGGCGGTGGATTAGCAACCATCAACTTCCTGAAGGCGGCTTCCTGGTGCGCTCAGAAGCGAATAAGTACGATACGGTCCGGCAGGTCGTGCACGCGCAGCACCGGTACGAGGAGTACACTGCCGACGGAACGCTGGCGCGGACATCGCTGCATCGGCTCGAATTGGCGTACTTGTATCCGGCCGATATTCGACGGTTGCTAATGCAGGCGGGTTTCCACGACATCACGATCAGCGGCGGGTTTACGGATCGTCAGTTCTCTGATGATGGCGACGAGTTAGTCGTTCAAGCATCATTGCCAGCCGTATAAAAGGAGGCGCGGTGAGCAACATTTCATTGTGCGGGCAACAACGCCTGGTATGAAGAGGGAGAGAAGTGGATGAACGTACCTCGTGAGCAGTTAGTGTCGGACCTCGTTGGTGAGCTCGAGGTCACTCATGCCTAGACTGATCGAGCACGCGACCGTGATCCAAGCGGCAGAGAACAAGCCAAAGCGGATCGAGGAATATGCCGGCCGCGTGAACTCCGGCCACAGCGAGGTCAGCGTCGCGCGCATGATCTCGCCGAGCGGCTGGCAGGAGCCTGGCCAGCGGCCTGAGTTCGAGGAAATCACGCTTGTCTTGCGGGGTACGCTCCGCGTGGAGTACCAGGGCGGAGTGTTGGACGTGAAGTCTGGACAAGCCGTAGTGACCGCGCCTGGCGAGTGGGTTCGGTACAGCACCCCTGGCGCCGAGGGCGCCGAGTACATCGCAGTGTGCTTGCCCGCTTTCTCTCCAGCCACGGTGCACCGGGATACGACTGGACATTGAAGGGATGCTGGATCATGGTTCAGCACCCTTGGCTTTCCGGGACTTCCCCCGCGAGCACAACGAAGTCGCCGCGGAATACGAAGCGCTCTAGCGGAGCCTGGCCGCTCAATTCAATGCCAGCAGCCCTTCAGATCGTGAGGCGCAGGCGAGAGCCAAGACCGAATTCATCGAGCGGGTGGTTCAGATCGCTCTGCCAAGGGGATATCCGCGAGCGCCGTAAAGCGGCGCCGACAACTGTCCTACCGTGTTCAGTGCGGCCCAGGTTGGCGCGCTCGGCCGCTAGCGTAGATCCACAGAGCGCGGAATAATGATGCATGCGTCGATGGGCCTTCCTCGCGCTCGCTGTCGTCGTGATGGCCACAACAGCACGGGCACCGGCGCAGTTTGATGTCAGCGACCGGCGCGCTCGGCCCTATCTCGCCTACGACGGACGCTTCACTTTCGTCCGGCTGCGTTGGGGCTCCGACTTGGGGTTCGCCAGCCGCGGCTTCAGCTCGGCGTGGAATCACGACTATCCGCGCGCCGAGCAGCACCTGGCGCAGATCGTCAAGGAGATCACCGCGATCGACATTCGGACCGATGCCAGCCTGATTCTGGCGCTCGATGATCCCGAACTCTTCAACTATCCGATTGCGTTCATGTGGGAACCCGGTTTCTGGAATCTCACCGAGCAGGAAGCCGCCGCGTTTCGCGCCTATCTGAGGAAAGGCGGTTTCGTGGTGTTCGAAGACTTCGACGGACCGCAGCAGTGGAGCAACTTCGAAGCGCAGATGCGGCGGGTGCTCCCTGACGGCCGCTTCGTCAAACTGGAGAACACCGATCGCATCTTCAATTCGTTCTTCGCGATCAACGATATCCACGGCCTCGTGCACCCGATGTCCGGCATTCGTCCGAGCTACTACGGTATCTTCGAGAACAACGATCCGTCAGAGCGGTTGATGGTAGTCGCAAATTTCGACAACGACGTTCCTGAGTATTGGGAGTGGTCGGGAGAGGGATTGTTGCCGTTTGATACGTCGAACGAAGCCTACAAACTCGGCGTCAATTATTTGATCTATGGCCTGACCCATTAGGGCCGCCTTCTCCGCGATGACGAAACGAGAGGATGCGGTTGAAATCGTCCCGTATCATCCGTCTTGGCCGTTGCAATTCCAGAAGGAAGCGGATGTCCTCGTCGGATCCTGGGCAGCCTCGGGCCGTCTATCGTGCTCGGCGACGGACCTACCGGTCCGTCACTTAATCGGGCGTAGCGGTACTCGTCGGGCCCAGAAAACCGCGAGCAGTAAGAGTCCGAGCCCGATGCCGACTTCCCACCAGACGGGCCCCTCCACCCATTTCGTGCCCTGGAACCATCCGTGGCTGTAACTGAGATCCCACCCGATGAGTCCCGCCACCAAAAAGAGCAGGCCTGCCGCCGTGACACTGAAGACTCGCTGGTACTCGTGACCAGGGCGCGCTAGCCACTTGGAATTCAGGCTGGCGCTGAGGAACACAGCGGTCACCACCAAGGCGATCAAGGCGATGAGCTGGAAATCCATACATGGACTATAGAATCGCCGCGGGCGACCTGTCTATCGACATCGCCATCCGAATTAGAAGACCACACCCACGCCAAATGCCACAAGACGGCCACTTCGTCACCGAGATGAGTAGAATCTGCTGTCCGCCGCTTGCGGAGCCGCATGCCCGCCAGGCGACGGGACGCCGGAGGATTCACGGTGGCTAAGAAAAAGAACCCACAGAAACTCAAGCGCAAGGACTACGAAAAGAAGCTCGCCGAATTGCACTTCGAGCTGGTGAAGATGCAGTACTGGATCAAGGAGACGGGGCATAAGCTGGTCCTCATCTTCGAAGGCCGCGATGCAGCGGGCAAGGGAGGAGCGGTCAAAGCGATCAGCGAACCGCTCAATCCGCGCGGCTCCCGCATTGTTGCGCTCGGCACACCGTCCGACCGGGAGAAAACGCAGTGGTACTTCCAGCGCTACGTCGCGCATCTTCCCGCCGCCGGCGAGATCGTGATGTTCGATCGCAGCTGGTACAACCGCGCGGGCGTGGAGCGTGTGATGGGCTTCTGCTCCGACGAAGAGTACGACGAGTTCATGCGTACTTGTCCCGAGTTCGAGCGGATGCTCGTCCGCTCAGGCATCACGGTGCTGAAGTACTGGTTCTCGGTCAGCGACGAGGAACAGAAGCGACGTTTCAAAGACCGGGCGGGCAACCCGGCGCGGCGATGGAAGCTGAGTCCGATGGATCTCGAATCCATGCCCAAATGGGTCGAGTACTCCAAGGCCAAGGATGAAATGTTCCGCCACACGGATCACAAGCAAGCGCGCTGGTGGACGGTGGAGGCGGATGACAAGCGCCGCGCCCGCCTCAACTGCATCGCGCATATTCTGAGTTCGGTCCCGTACCAGGACGTGACGCCGCCGCCGCTGAATCTTCCCAAGCGCCGACCGAACAAAGGAAACTACAAGCGGCCGCCATGGTCGAAGCAGCATTTCGTTCCAGACATCAAGTTGTGACGGCAAGCAGATCTCCCCTGGGACCGCTGTTAGACGGCTAAGGCGACAATCATGAACTGATCATCGCCGGCCGACGATGCGACGCGGACACCGTTGATTTTGTGCGTCGATTGCTCGCGTCCGCCGTCTCGATCATGAGGATTTTCTGCGTCACGAGTTCGAGGCGACCGACGAAGAGATTAACGATTTCGTCCGGAAGCGGGAGGAGGCTTCGTCAGCACGTAGCGGAGCGGTGACGGCAGGTGGGCGCGTCGAGGTCCCATCGTAAATGCGACGACGTTCAGATATGCTGATCCACTGCTGCTGCGGATGAGGCGCACGATTCTTGTCGTATCTTCACCCGCTCCGGACCGAGGCGATGTGAAGCGCCCCTCTCGGCCAGGCGGCAGATCGTTCGACCTTTTGGTTGATACGAGCTGTTCGATCAAATCAATCAGAATCCCGAGGCTCCATGCAGTGGACTCACATCACGGAGCGGCGATACGGCGACCTCGTCGTCCTCGACCTGCGCGGCAACATGGCATTATCCGACTCGCCGGGTCTCCTCGTCACCGCCATCAACCAGCTCGTACAGCGTGGTGAGCGAAACATTCTCCTCAACCTCATTGAGGTGCCGTACCTCGATTCGCAGGGACTCGCGGATATCGTGCAGGGGTTCAAGATCGCGCAGCGCGCGGGCGGTGCGCTCAAACTGTGCCACATCGCCGATCGGATTCGAGAACTGCTGATAACGACGAAGCTCACGACCTTTATCGAGGCATTTGATTCGGAACAGGAGGCGGCGAACAGTTTTCGATCACCGCCGACCTGACGCTTCGGATCCAACGCGCCGGTGACGCTTTTTCGATCGCTGGCGAACCTACACGCCGCGGCAGCCGCCCTCAACAGCCACTCACCCTGAGCATCGTCGAAGGGTCGCCACGGGTGGCCGCCCGTGGGAACCTCCCGTCTTCCTCGCCACCTCGTCCGCTGAACGCACGAGTAGGCTCTAGACTCGGCGCGCCTTCCGGGTCATAGTCCGCTCATAGCCTGACAGGAGGGCTCCAATGACCTCCGCCGTACTCGTCTCAGTCGTCTCGCTGCTCGTGGCAGCCGCTTCCGACACACAACAAACGAAACCCGATCTGTCCGGCACCTGGCAGATGGATCTCTCGCAGAGCGAGTCTGCCGCTCAAGGCGAGCCGATTGGCCCGGTGACGATGGTTATCGCCCAGAGCGCAACCGAGATCCGGATCGAAACCAGCAGCCGGCGCGGAACGATCGTCGACGTCTATCGATTCGCCGCGCCTGCGACCGCTTCACCAGGCTCTGCGCCGGAACCTGGCGCGGATGCCGTTCGCGCTGCGCCCACCACTCCGCTGCCGGCGATCGCGCGCTGGCGAGGCGACACGCTGCTCGTGGATGCTGTGCGCGACGTGCGCGGACAAACAGTCACCGTGCAGCGCGCCATCACGCTCAGCGCGAATGGCAAGGAACTCATTGTGGAGTCCACCATGAACGTGCAGCATGGCTACAGCATTTCCGGCGCGCGGGTGTACGGGACCGGCAAGGACGTGTTCGTCAGGCGTCCGTCGCCATAGCGGCCACGCTGCACGCAACCGGACCATGTAACCGGCGCAAACTGCCGCGCGCGCGTTTATCGTCATGGGACTCTCCAGGAGACATGCCCATGGCGACGATGATGATTGTGAGTTGTCGAAAGGATTTCTGGTCGGCGACGGAATTTGCCGGCGCCGACGAGATTCGCCGCGTCCATCTCGACACCAAGACGGGAAGGGGGGTAACGCAGACCGAATTTCTGCAGGAGCTCCGCGGCAAGCGCGTGACCGTGCTCATCCACGGTTACAACAACGAGGAACTCGATGTCATTGACTCTTACAAGACGATCGACGAACGCATGCGCTTGCTCGGGTTCCTCGGTGGCGCCAGTGCAAGCTACGACGCCCTCGTGGGCTTCGCGTGGCCGGGCGGGGCGGCGGGCGTGTCGTTTCCGTTCGCGCGCCAGCGCGCGAGCGAGAGCGCCTCGCGATTTGCAGCCCTGATCGGATCGTTGCGGAGCGCGAACGTCACGATCGATCTCAACACGCACAGTCTCGGCTCGCATGTGGTGTTCGAGGCACTGCGCGACGGCGCACCTCAGCTCGTACGCAACGCGTGGAATTTCGCGTCCGCCGTGGACAACGAGTCGATCGAGCGCTATGAACGCTACTTCCAGGCCAGCCAGCGCTGTCGGACGTTCTACGTCTTTCACTCCAAGAATGATCCGGTGTTGCGGGTGTGGTATCGCATCGGCGACTTCTTTGATTTCGACACCGCGCTCGGTTACTCAGGCCCCGAGGATCCAGGATCCATCATCAGGAACTCCGCCAACGTGCGCGTGGTCAACTGCAAGGACGTGGTGGAGTCGCATGGTGGATATCGCTCGAGCGGCGAAGTGTGGTCGTACATCTCGCAGCAGCTCACCAATCCATCGCCGGAGCAGTTCGTCACGTTGACCCAAACGCCGCAGGCGTTGAACGCAGTGTTTCGCGTCAGCGGCGGTCGCCAGCCACGCGTCTCCGGCGGGGGACGCGGCGCGAAAACGCGTCGCCGCAAACGCGCGCCGCGCTGAGGAGGTTCCGAGGTTCCGGGGTTCCGAGGTTCCAGGGTCCCGGAGTTTCGAGGTTCGAGATTCGACGGTCCGGAGCTCGGGTCCCTGAGTTTCGCGGTTCTGACGTTCGACGTTCGGCGGTTCGAAGTTCGAACCCCCGAACCCTGGAACCCTGGAACCCCGAACCCCAGAACCCCAGAACCCCAGAACCCCAGAACCCCGGAACCTCCGAACCCCGGAACCTCGTCTTCTTTCGAGATGCTCCAGGATCTCCGCTACGCCCTTCGCACCTTCGCGAAAACGCCGGCTTTTACCGCTCTTGCGGTTCTGGTGCTCGCCATCGGCATTGGCGCCAATACTGCGATGTTCACGCTTGTGAACGCGCTGATGTTCAAGCCGCTCTCCGGCCGAGCCGACGAGCTGGTGGGCGTCTTTAGCCGTGACCGTACGCGGCCGGACGAATACCACGCATTCTCGTATCCCAACTACGCTGACCTGCGGGACCAAACGCGCGACGTCTTCGATGGTGTCGTCGCGCAGATGATGTCGATGGTAGGCGTCTCCGAAGGCGACACCACACGGCGCGCATTTGCCGGACTGATTTCGTCGAACTACTTCGACGCGCTCGCTGTACCGCTGGCCGCCGGGCGCCCGTTCACGCCCGAAGAGGAGAGACCAGGTTCTCGCGTTCCGGTCGTGATTGTCGGCTACGACCGCTGGCGCAACAGCGGCTTCAGCCCGACGCTCCTAGGCAGTCAATTGCGCCTCAACGGTAGCGACTTCACCATCGTCGGCGTTGCGCCGCGCGGATTTACCGGGACGATGGCGATCATTTCGCCTGAGTTGTGGCTGCCGCTCGGCATGTTTGACGATGTCGTCAACGACATCTTCCGAAGCCGGGCAACAGGGCTCGCCGATCGCGCGAACCATCAACTGATTCTTTCGGCGCGGCCGAAACCAGGCCTCACCGTTGCTGGCACAACCGAACGTCTACGTGTTGTGACGCAGCGTATGGAACAAGCGTACCCAAACGAGAATCGCAATCACGAACTCGTGGTGCAGCCGCTTACCCGCGTTGGGTTGAGCACCAGGCCACAGTCGAACGTCGGCCTGACGGTGGCATCCACTTTCCTGATGGCGCTCGCTGCCGTGGTGCTGATCATCGCGTGTCTCAACATCGCAAACATGCTGCTCGCGCGCGGCGCCTCCCGGCGCAGAGAGATCGCGGTGCGTGTGGCTATCGGGGGAGGCCGCAGTCGAATTGTCCGGCAGCTCCTGACTGAAGGTTTTGTCCTCGCAATTGCCGGCGCGGCTCTCGGTATGGTGCTCGGGTTCTGGTCGAACCGGCTGCTCCTTGCGTCGCTCACCCCATTGATGCCGGTGCCTGTCACATTTGATCCGGCGGCGGATCGCAACGTGCTGTTTGCCACGCTCACCGTCGCGATCGGGGCCACCATCCTTTTCGCGCTCGGACCGTCGCTTAGAACGGCGCGTGTCGATGTCGTTGACGATCTCAAAAGCGGCGCCCAGTCGACCGGATCGCGTTCCACGCGGCGCTTCCGCGCGCGTAACGTGCTCGTGGTCGGCCAGATTGCGCTCTCGCTGACGCTCCTGTGCACCGGAGGTTTGTTCGCACGCGGCGCGCTGGCAGCGGCGTCAGCGGATCCGGGGTTCGCCTATGACCAGTTGCTGCTTGCGAACATCGATCCCTCGATGGCGGGCTACGACGATGTGCGTGGTCGTGAGCTGCAACGCGCGTCGCTGACACGCCTGCGATCGATTCCGGGCGTGAACGCGGTGGCGTTTGCGTCAACAGTACCCTTCGGCGACTTGCACGAAGGCATGCCCGTCAGGGCTGTCGGATCGCCAGAGCCGACGCCAACAGGGCGGTCCGCAACGTATCGGGTCGTCGGCGCCGACTATTTTCGCGCGCTCGGCCTCCGCATGGTGCGCGGGCGCGAGTTTACCCGCGCGGAGGAAGAGTCAAGTGCCGCACCTCGCGTGGCGATCGTCGACGAGTTGCTTGCGCGGCGGCTTTTCCCGAATCAGGATCCGATGGGGCAGTTGATTCAGATCGTGCGCCGCGATCGCGAGGCGGGATCGGGCAACGACGGCGAGCCGATGGAAATCATCGGCATCGCGCCGGGCCTTCGCGACACGTTATTTGACCAATCGCCGGTTGCACACATTTATGTGCCATGGGGCCGCAACTTCCGCGCCGGCGTGTATCTCTACGTTCGTTCGGAGCGGCAAGGCGCCAAGGCCGAAGCCGCCGCGCTCGCCGCGATCCGCCAGGAGCTGTCACGGCTCGATCCGCGTTTGCCGGTTCTCGATCTTCTTTCGATGCGCGATTTTCACGCGCGCAGCCTCGAGTTGTGGGCGGTCCGCGCGGGCGGAGGAATCGTAACGTCGGTGGGGGCGCTGGCGTTGCTTCTTGCGGTCGCCGGCATTTACGGCGTCAAGTCGTACCTGGTGTCGCAACGCACTCGCGAGATCGGTGTTCGCATTGCCGTCGGCGCCCGCCCGAGCGATGTGCTGTGGATGATCCTGCGTGAGGGTCTGATGCTCACCGCGGCCGGTCTGGCGATCGGGCTCATCCTTGCGGCTCTTGCCGGCCTGAGCCTGAGCCGCATGCTGTATCAGGTCAGCCCGCTCGATCCGCTGGTCTTCGTGCTGGCGCCCACGGCGCTGGCGGCGTCGGCTGTGGCCGCCACGCTGCTGCCGGCCCGTCGTGCAACACGCGTGCAGCCCGTTACTGCGCTACGGACCGAGTAAATTTGGAGAGGTGGAGATTTTGAGACTTGGAGAAAATTCGGAGATTTCGATGTCTCCAGATCTCCAAAGTCTCCACGTCTCCAAATCTCCAGGTCTAACGAGTACTGGACTTCACCCCGTAGTTGATCGATCATTCACTCACTCACCCCAGCGTTCCTTTGTGGAGAAGATGGCCCATGAGTTTGCTATTGCTGGCCTCCAACTTGCTCGAACGCGTTGGTCTCAGACAACGCACTGCAACGCTCAACCCCACAGCACTGGTTGAACCGCCAACGACTGAAACACCACGGCAGCTGCGCGATCGGCTGCGAAAGGAGATCAGAAACCGCGGCGCTCAGCCGGAGGAGATCGAAAGCATTACCGGTGATTGCGATCAGCAGGTCGCGACGCAGGTTCGAAACTACACGGAGTGGCTCGCGCGCCACTGAACACGACGCCATGTGAACACGAAGAGCGGACTTCGCCGCTCTTCGTGTGCCCGTTCGACTCGCGTCCCTCTGCAGCGCTCGCTCAGGGTAGGCTGTTCGCCCGTCTCAGTAGCTCACCTGAACGCAAACTGGAGCTGTCGCGGCTGATAGAAGATATCCGTCGAGCTCGTCGGCTGCAGGTAAGTGTTTGAGCCGAAAACTCCGTTGTAGTTCGTCACGTTCCTAATGTTCCCCAGGTTGAACGCCTCGACGATATCCTGGAGCCGGATTCGATCAACATCCACCGTCTTCGAGAGACGGAGGTCCAGCTTGTAATCATTTTTCGCGGTGCGCTCGCTGTTGCGCGGGATCGTCCGTCCGGTTGCGTCAAGCCATCGCCCCGTGCCGGTATCGAATGGATCGAGGTTGGTGCGCGTGTTGATCGGCCGCTTCGAACCGGCAAAGAAGATCGCGGCCACCTCGATTCTTTAGGGCAGCATGATGGCGTTGTTCACGACGAAGCGATGGCGCTGATCGCTCGCGGAGAACGCCCATTCACCCGCGAAATGGTACCGGCGTCGGTCACTCTGCACAACAGATCGCTCGAGCGCGTTGCGTGAATGCTCAAGGTCGCCGTGCGCGCCAGCCAGCTCATGAAGTGGCTGCGCAGAGTAATCGACTGCGCGCGTCTGCCTTGTACGATTCTTCCCGCCCGGTGGTATAAGAGGCCGCACCCGCCGTTTCACAGGAGGCCCCGATGCGTTGTTCCTTGAGCCGTCCGGTGTCCTTTGGTCTCCTCTTCTGCCTCTTCGCCGGCTCTGCCTGGGCACAAGGAGGATCCTCAATCCGCGGACGCATCACCGACGAACAGCATGGCATTCTGCCCGGCGTCGCCATTGTCGTCACGCACCAGGAAAGCGGGACGATCCGCGAAACCGCCACGTCCGCCGACGGCACCTTTCTGGTTGCGGGGCTCGTCCCTGGCCCCTACCGCCTCACCGCGCAGCTTCAGGGGTTTCGCCGCGTCATCAAAGAAGATCTCGTCCTGAGGATCGGCGCCACCGTGCAAGTCGATCTCGCACTTCCCGTCGGAGGAATGGAAGAGAACATCACGGTGACGGCCGTGACGCCGCAAGTGGACCTGACCTCCGTTCAGGTCGGCGGCAACGTCAGCTCGGGCGAGCTGAAAGACCTGCCGTCAGCGGCACGCAACTTCACGGGACTCGTGGCGCTGCTGCCCGGTGTCGTCTACAACCAGGCGAGCGATTCGTCGTCCGACAGCGTCACGATCAACGGACAGCATGGCAGCGGCGTTGTCTTTCTGATGGACGGCGGCAGCAACAACGATGATTTGCGCGGCGGCAGCTCCGGGGCGCAGGCGCGGCCGCCGCTCGACTCGATTCAGGAATTCCAGGTGGTCACCAATCAGTTCGACGCGGAGTATGGCGCGGCAACCGCGGGTGTGGTCAATGCCGTGACCAAACAGGGCTCCAACAACTGGCGCGGCAGCGCGTTCGGCTACTTCACCGATTCGTCGATGACGGCCAGGGATTTCTTCGTCGCGCAAAAGAATCTCGAGAAGCCAGACACACGCAAGAACCAGTGGGGCGCGACCATCGGCGGCCCGATTCTCCGCGACCGGATGCATTTCTTCGTCAGCTTCGAGCGGCAGGATCGCGATGAGGGGCGCAGCCGGGTCTACGAATCACGTCCCGATCGTAGCTTCACGGTCGCGCAGCAAACCAATTCCTGGAATTACCTCGGCCGACTCGATCATCAACTGAGCGCGAACCAGAACTACTCGGTCCGATTCTTGTGGGATCACCAGCCCAATTACGACCAGGTGCTCGGCAACGGCACCATCGACACGCTGAGTATCGAAAAGGACAACGACTGGACGTTCGTGGCGGCGTACAACCGCGTCTTCGCCGGCACGAAGTTGAACGTCCTGCGCGCATCGGCCGTCCACGAGAAACCGAAGCGCGGTCAGCCGCTGTATCAGGAAACGGGCGACTGGACGCAGGCGCCCCCAACGCTGCAGTTCGTCAGCTTCATCGATCAGGCAGACGACAACTACGCTGATTACCGCGACATGAACGTCTATGCCCTCGACGACGTCTTCAGCTGGTTCATCGGCGGCGCCGGCGGCAGCCATGATCTCAAAGTGGGCGCGCAGTACCAGCTCGGCGAGCATTACCGCGAAGATCAGCGAGTGACCAACGGGCGGTTCATCTTCCCCTCCGATCGCGCCTTCGACGCCGCTGATCCCTTCACTTATCCAGAGCGGTTTCAGATACGCGCGCCGGAGATGGTGAAGCTGCTGACCCGCACGCACTCCGCTGGACTCTTCGTGCAGGACAAATGGCAAGTGAACGAGCGGCTCACCCTGAACGTGGGCGTTCGCTACGACGTTCACATTTCCCCGATACGCGAATTCTGGAACCCCTTCTTCACCGACGTGAACGACTACCCGATCGATACCAACAACTTTCAACCGAGAATCGGCGTCGCCTACAGCCCGAGCCCCGCGTCGGTGATTCGCGGCGGCTACGGCATCTTTTACGAGAAGCAGTGGATCGATCGCTTCGAGAATTACGCGTTGAACCGCGTCTATACCAGTTCCTACATCGCACAGTTTCCGGTCAGTCAAGCGGATTCGGGTCCCAGCAACGGCCGCTTCCCGACCGATCCGTTCCTCGTCAACGGGCCGGTGGTGAACCGCGATCTCGTGAATCTGGTGATCCCGCCCGGCACGCTGGCGCGCAACACGAGCGCCGTCTGGCTGGACATGCCCGGCCGCGTTCTGCCGCGGCAGCAGCAAGTGTCGGTTGGCTACGAGCGCCAACTCGGTCAGCAGCTGTCCGTCTCCGCCGATTACGTGCACATGGAGAACAGCGAGATGCCGCTGCGCTACAACCTCAATCCCGCTATCAAGCAAACCACGGCGCGGGTCGCCCCGATCATGCGCGTGGACTTCCTCGGCATTGCGAATCAACTCGGGATTACGCCATTTGCGGGCGACGTTTACACGTATGAAAACATCGGCGATACGCGCTTCGACGGTCTCAACGTACAACTCGAGAAACGGCTGACCAACAACTGGAGCGCGCGCGTGTCGTACGGGTTGGGCTACGGCCGCGGCAACACGAGCGGCATCCCGACCGCGGTGAACGATTTCCAGGTGCTCGCCGACCGGAATCTCGAATTGAACGAGGGTCCGACCAACCTCGACCGGCGCCATACGGTCACGTTGAGCGGCCGCGTCGAGGTGCCGTGGGTGCGCGGGCTGACGGCGAGCGCGATTGCCCGGATGATGAGCGGCGTGCCGTTTACGATTCACGACAGTACGGTCGATGCGAACCGGAACAACATCGCGGTTGATCCGCTTCCCGCGGGTACATACAGCGGAGT
>JBKPAJ010000090.1:0-17278 GCA_046726375.1 Acidobacteriota bacterium | reverse complement strand
GTGACACGCGACCGGACATCGTTAGCGGCGCAGTCTTTCCCCGACTGTGACTGTCGGACCAGCGCGGGATGCGCCAGAACGCTCTCGGAGTTGCAGGGAGGCGATCCGCTGGTGCTGGTGCTCTCGCGCGGAAGTTTCTGTCCACAGGACAACACCGAGGCCTGCTGCAACTCCCCCGCAACACGCAGGTCGACTGCTGGCGCCTCGGGACGATTTCGACCGAAACCTGATCGAGACATGAGTTTCGAACTGCAGTAGAGCCTGTGGACGTTTGGCGCGGACCCTGTCTGCAGAGGGCTCTCGACATTGCGGAGTACATCGACGCAGAACACAACCCGATAATCCATCACACCTTCGTATTGGGCCATGCCGTATCCACGGTCCATTGACGGGGCGATGCAGGAGTCCGCCTCTACCTATGGCCGAGCTGAAACACTGTCGTTTAATTGGAAGTCGACGAGGAATGATCGGAGACGGCAGACACATGGCGATGCGCTACCCTGTGCGGACACGCTCGACGCGGCGAAAACGCATGGGAGGTCTGAGGTGGAGCCTGCGCTCGAATCCCCGGCCGACGAAGTCACGCGGCTGCGTGACTCACTGAACGATCTACGCGGCATCATGGCTCTGCCTGCCCTGGGGACGGGCGGCGAGCCGCCTCGAATTGTCAGCACCGCGCTGGACGCGCTGCTTGGCATCGCTAACGAACTCGAGGAACGCTTCGCGCAACGCACGCGCGAAATCGCCATAGCAAATGAAGCACTGCGCGAAAGCGAGCGCAATTCGCGCTTAGTCGTCGACAGCATTCCAGGCCTGGTCGCACTCTTGACCACGGCCGGCGAGGTCGAATTCGTAAATCACCAAGTCCTCGAATACACCGGACGGACGCTGGAGGAGCTGAAAGAGTGGGGAACGAGCGACACCGTTCACCCTGAGGACCTCCCTCACGTCATGCAGGTTTTCACGCAATCGATCAGCACAGGCAGTCCATACGAGATCGTGCAGCGGCTTCGACGGTCGGACGGCGCGTATCGCTGGTTCCAAAACAACGGCTTTCCGCTTCGCGATACACGCGGCCACATCGTTCGCTGGTACGTGCTGTTTACGGACATCGACGAGCGGAAGCGCGCCGAGGACGCCCTGCGCGAAAGCGAACGCGAGTCGCGTCTGATCGTGGACAGCATCCCAGGGTTGGTCGCGGCCTTGACCCCAGCCGGTGAGGTCGACGTCGTCAATAATCAAGTCCTCGCGTACTGTGGCCGAACGCTGGAAGAGCTGAAACAGTGGGGGACCAGCGACACCGTTCATCCAGAGGATCTTCCTCGCGTCATCGAGATCATCACGCAATCCATGGTGTCAGGCGATCCCTACGAAATTGAGGAACGTATTCGGCGTTTCGATGGCGTCTACCGATGGTTTCAGGTTCGCGGGCTCCCCCTTCGGGATTCGGACGGGCGTATCGTCCGCTGGTACGTTCTGCTCACCGACATCGACGCGAGGAGGCGGGCTGAAGAAGCCCTGCGGGCGAACGAGCTCAATTTCCAGCTGACAGTCGACACTATTCCCGGCATGGTTCACACCATGACCGCGACAGGTGGCGTCGAATTCGTCAATCACCAGATCCTGGACTACTTTGGCAAGACGGTGGAGGAGCTGAACAACTGGGACGTGCTCTTGCATCCCGACGATCGGTCGCGCGTCGTTGACCTTTGGACGCGCTCCGTCGCGACGGGCGAGCCGTACGACGCGGAGCATCGAGTGCTCCGCGCTGACGGCACCTACCGATGGCTGCACTCGCGTGGTCTTCCGCTCCGGGACACTGGCGGGAACATCGTCCGTTGGTACAACTTGCTGACGGACATCGATGAACGAAAACGCGCCGAGGAAGCCCTCCGGGCGAGCGAACACAACCTCAAGCTGATCATCGACACGATTCCGGCGCTGGCATGGTCGGCGCGACCTGATGGAAGCGCCGAGTTCTTCAACCAGCACTATCTGGACTTCATCGGTCTTTCGGCGGACGAAGCAAGCGGCTGGGGCTGGACGGCTGCCGTCCACCCCGAGGATGTGAACAGTGTTGCCGCGACGTGGCAGCGCATCATGGCTTCTGAAGCGCCGGGAGAGGCCGAAGGGCGGCTGCGCCGGCACGATGGAGCGTATCGTTGGTTTCTATTTCGTGCGAACCCGTTACGCGATGCATCCGGCGCCATCGTCAAGTGGTACGGCGTGAACACCGACATCGAAGACCGAAAGCAAGCCGAAGTGGATCTCAGAAGGGCCTACGACAGCTTCGCCGATGGCCAGCGGCTGAGTCACACGGGCAACTTCACCGCGGACATCGTGTCGGACGAGCATGTCTGGTCCGACGAGCTATATCGCATTTTCGAATTCGATCCCGCCATGAAGATCAGCGTGCAGGCGGTTCGCGACATCATCCACCCCGACGACCTGCCATCGTTCGACGCCGGGTTGGCACGCTCTCTCGGCGGGGCGGATTTTGATCTCGTCTTCCGGATCGTCACCCGGAGCGGAAAGGTGAAGCACGTGCGCTCCCTCGCCCGTTTGATCGAGCGAGTCGCGGGTCGACCCCTCTTCATCGGCGCCATTCAGGACGTGACGGAGAACAAGATTGCTGAGGAGGCCCTGAACACGGCCCGTTCCGAGCTCGCACATGTGGCGCGAGTCACGACCTTGAGCACGCTGACCGCCTCGATCGCACATGAGGTCAACCAGCCGCTGTCGGGCATCATTACCAACGCCGGTACGTGCCTTCGAATGTTGGATGCCGATCCTGCGAACCTCGAGGGCGCGCGCGAGACCGCGAGGCGAACCATTCGCGATGGTAACCGCGCTTCGGACGTGATCATGCGGTTGCGTGCACTCTTCAGCAAGAGGGAGTTCACGCTCGAGTCGCTGGATCTGAACGAGGCGACGCGAGAGGTCATCGCGCTGTCGCTGAGTGAGCTTCAGCGAAATCGCGTCGTGCTTCAATCGGAGCTCGCCGACGATCTCCCGAACGTCACCGGCGATCGTATCCAGCTCCAACAGGTCATCCTCAACCTGCTCCGCAACGCCTCGGACGCGATGCTTGACGTCCACGACCGGCCGCGGCAATTGCTGATCCGAACCGAACGGGAAGGCCGCGATCGTGTGCGTGTGAGCGTGCGGGATGCGGGCGTGGGCATCGACGCCCAGAGCGTGAACAAGCTGTTTGACGCCTTCTACACAACGAAAAGGGACGGCATGGGTATCGGCCTCTCGGTCAGCCATTCCATCATCGAAAGACATCATGGCCGCCTCTGGGCAGAGCCGAACGATGGACCAGGTGCCACCTTCTCATTTTCGATTCCCGGCGCTGCAAAAAGCGTCGGCAACGCGGCACCCACGACGAGGACTTCGTGATGAACAAGCCTTTAGCGGCGTCGACCAATACCAAAGTCTTATAGACGTCTGCTAGAACAACGGCGCATCCTCTGTCGGGGAATTGCACCAGCCAGCACACGGTAATGGGACGCAACGCGGTTGCGAACACACCGGCTTACCGTTTGCTAGGGTGCGAGGGCTCTTGACCTAGGCCAACCGGGTGGATCGGAGGGTCGACGTGGCCGAACCTGCTGGACGGAGACCGGATGTGCCCTGGGATCGCGTGGTAGGTGACGCCGCGCCACGCGATCACATCGTGCAGCTCTATCAAGACCAGGACTTCCTCAACCGGGCGGTCTGTCGGTTCGCCGGCGCTGCTCTCGCGAACGGAGAGGGCATCATCCTGGTGCCAACTGTCAACCACTGGAAGGCCATTCGCCAACGCCTCGAGGCCGAGGGTATGGACGTTGAAGCGGCACGAGAACGCGGACAACTGACGGTGGTGGACGCCGACGAATTCGTGCCCCGCTTCATGCGCGACGCCATGCCCGATTCGCCGCTGTTCCTCGGTCTCGCCGCGGACGTCATTGCACAGGCGCGCGCTGGAGGCCGCTACCAAAAGGTGCGGTGGTGGGGAGAGATGGTCAATGTCCTGTGGGAGCGCGGCGAGGTCGCCGCCAGTATGAACCTCGAAGACCTGTTCGATCAGCTCGCCAAAAAGCATGACATCGCGATCTTCTGCTCGTTCTTGATGGACAACTTCAACGGCGAAGTGCATGCGCACATGCTGCCCAGGCTCGGGACCAATCACTCTCACCTGATTCCAGTGGAGGACTACGCTCGCCTCGAGCGCGCGGTAGCCGATGCGCTCCGAGAAACAGTGGGTGCTGACGAAGCCCGTGTGCTTGAAAGTCGGCTGCTCTCCGACCTTCAGCAACCACTCAACATGCCGCGCGCTCAAGCATTGTTGCTGGCACTGCGTCAGGTTCTCCCCACGATTGCCGATCCCGTCTTGCAAAGGAGCCGCAATCTGTACACCGCTTCAGGGAGCGCCTGATGACAACTCAACGCCTGGCGCTCGATCGCGGCTGGACCGGTTTGCAAGGCGTCACCGCCGAAGGCGCGGCCTCCACTGCTACCGAGCTGATCAGCATCTTCAATACAGTCGACGTTCCCATCGTTGTCGTGCAATGCGACTGCATGATCGCATGCTTCAACGACGCAGCGGCTGATGTGCTCGGCCTCTCGGCATCGGACATTGGTCGGGCGTTTCGCGACGTCTCAGTGTTCGCCGGTGTGCCTCGCTTGGAACAACAATGTCGCCACGTTATCACTGGTGGAGTGGAATGCCGGGCCGATTTGCGCGAGGGGGAGAAGTGGTTCGTTGCTCGGATAGCCCCCTACGCAAGACGCGATGGTCAGGCCACGGGCGCCGTGCTGACGTTCACGAATGTGACTGCTTTGCGCGCAAGCCTTGATCAGGCCGTTTATGAGCGCGAATGCACGAAGGCGATCCTCAACACGGTCGCTGATCCGATAGTCGTGCTGAGCGCCGACCAGCGGATGCAGTCGGGCAATCGGGCTTTCTACACACTCTTCGGGGTCTCACGCGATGAAACACAAGGCGTCCCGCTCTATGAACTCGGGAATGGCGCCTTTGAACTTGCCCCGTTGCATAGGCAGTTCGGAGCGATGCTTGCCGGTAGTCATGCGTTTCAGCCTATTGAGGTGGATGACGTCGTCACCGCAGAGGGTCGCCGGACCCTAGTCGTAGACGCCCGTCCTTTGTCCTTACCCGGCCATTCTGGATGCCGGGCCCTGCTTACGTTCCAGGACATTACGGCCCGCAAACAGGCTGAAGCGGCCAAGGATCTGCGTTCTGAAGAGGAACTAAGGCGCAGCGAGGCATTTCTCGCCGAGGGTCAACGCCTTAGCGTGACCGGCAGCTTTTCTTGGAAAGTGGCGACCGACCAAATCACGTGGTCAGAGCAGTTGTATCGCATCTACGACTTTGAGATCGGCATCCCCGTGACGCTCGAACTGATCCGTACTCGAGTGCATCCGGAGGACGTCAGTGCGTTAGAGAAAATGAAAATGGTCGGGCAGGCAGGAGGCGGCGGCCACCACTTTGAGTGGCAGTACCGCTTGATCATGCCTGACAAGTCAATCAAGTACCTGCATGCAGTCGCTCACGCGATACACGACCGGGATGGTCAGCTTGAGTACATCGCGGCGGTCCAGGATATTACAGCGCGCCGAATATCGGAGGAAGCTCTCGCCAAGGCCAGATCGGAACTCGCGAAGGTGGCCAGAGCCACGAGCCTCGGAGTTCTGACTGCATCGATCGCGCACGAGGTCAACCAGCCGCTCTCGGGCATCATCACGAACGCGGGTACCTGCCTCAGGATGTTGGACGACAATCCTCCGAACGTTGAGGGCGCGCGCGAAACCGCGAGGCGGACCATTCGGGATGGTAACCGCGCCTCAGATGTGATAACGCGATTACGTGCTCTCTTCAAGAAGGAGGACTTCACGCTCGAGTTGCTGGATCTCAACGAGGTCACGCGCGAGGTCATCGCGCTGTCGTTGAGTGACCTTCAGAGAAACCGGGTCGCTCTTCAGTGGGAGCTCGCCCGCGACCTCCCGACGATCACCGGCGATCGGATCCAGCTCCAGCAGGTGATCCTAAACCTGCTCCGGAACGCCTCCGACGCGATGCTGGGTGTGGACGATCGCCCGCGGCAATTGCTAATCAGAACCGAACGGGAGGACGCCGACCGGGTGCGCGTCAGCGTGCGGGATACCGGCGTGGGCGTCGCCTCCGAGAGCATGACCAAACTGTTTGACGCCTTCTACACGACCAAAAGCGACGGCATGGGTATCGGGCTCTCGGTCAGCCGCTCCATCATCGAAAGACATCATGGCCGTCTCTGGGTAGAGCCAAACGATGGTCCAGGTGCCACCTTCTCGTTTTCCATTCCCAGCGGTCCAGAAAGCGTTACGGACGGCACCGCTATGAGGCAATCATAATGGGCAAGCGTTCACTGGTGTCGATCGTCGATGACGACGAGTCCGTGCGGGAGTCGTTGCCCGACTTGCTGCAGCAGTGCGGTTTTGTCGTCGAGGCGTTTTCATCCGCCGAAGCGTTCCTCGCATCGGACGTCGTCAGCGAAACGAGCTGTCTACTCCTGGACATTGCCATGCCCGGTATGTCAGGCCCCGACCTTCAAGAGGCACTGACGCATCGGCGCTACAAGATTCCAATTGTCTTCATCACTGCCAGTGGAGACAGGACCCTGCGGCCGCGTCTGCTGGCGCAGGGCGCTATAGAGTGCCTATTCAAGCCGTTCAGTGAGACGGCCCTGCTCGACGCGCTTAACGCCGCGCTTGCGAGGAATAAGTCATGACGACAATGTTCACAGACAACGTTGCAGGCAGAACGTATACTGTGGGTTCGGCGATCGCAACCCGTTCGATCGAGGTCCTCACCATGCCGGACGTCCCGTCGATTGTCTTCGTCGTCGACGACGACGTCTCGGTGCGCGAATCGTTGGAGCTGCTGATCCAGAGCGCGGGCTGGCAGCCCGAAACATTCGCATCCGCACAGGATTTCCTTTCTCGTCCTCGCGTCATCCGTCCGTGTTGCCTTGTGCTGGATGTGACGCTGCCGGGCCTCAATGGTCTCGAGCTGCAGCAGCAGCTGGCCGACCGGGTGGACATGCCGATCATTTTCATCACCGGTTACGGCGACGTGCCCATGAGCGTGCGAGCGATGAAGGCGGGAGCCGTCGAGTTCCTGACGAAACCGTTCAAGGACGATGTGCTGTTGAACGCGATTCGCGGTGCCATCGAACGCAGTCGCGCCGCACTCCGTCTCGAGGCGGAGATGCGAGCGTTGAGGAACTGTTATGAGTCACTGACGCCGCGTGAACGCGAGGTCATGGCGTTGGTCGTTTCTGGGCTGTTGAACAAACAGGTCGGCGGCGAACTCGGGATCAGCGAGATCACCGTGAAGGCCCACAGAGGTCAGGTCATGCGCAAGATGAGGGCGGACTCGCTTCCTGACCTCGTGACGATGGCCGCGCGTCTCGGACTGCGGCCTGCGCCGAACCACTGACGGTCAGCCGACCGACCCCTGCCATCGTTGACGACCTGCCGTCCACGTTCCGCCTCGGAGCGCGCCATGCCACCAACTGTCCAGCCGGCGATCCAGCAGGACACAATCAGTTCGGGTGTAGGTTTGTGATTGATGCCAATGGCAATGGGTGCCTCCATGGGGCTAAGGCCTCAATGCTCTATGTAGCCACACCGACGCGCCGGGGCAGTTTCCAGCCAGGCCGCGGGAAGTGGCAGGTATAGCCGAGCGGGTAGCGCTCGAGATAGTCCTGGTGCTCGGGCTCGGCCGTCCAGAATTCGCCGGCGGGCGAGACCTTCGTCACAACGCGGCCTGGCCACAGGCCGGAGGCGTTGACATCGTCGATTGTCCGCAGTGCCTCGTCACGCTGCGCCTCGGAGACATAAAAGATCTCCGAGCGATACGAAGTGCCGACATCGTTGCCTTGGCGATTCAACGTGGTCGGATCGTGAATCTGGAAGAAGAACTCCAGAAGCTCGCGATAGCTGATACGTGTCGGGTCGAATTCGATCTCGATGGCCTCGGCGTGAGATCCATGGTTGCGATAGGTCGCGTTCGGCACATCGCCGCCCGTGTATCCGACACGTGTGTTTACTACTCCGGGGAGCTTGCGGATCAGGTCCTGCATGCCCCAGAAGCAACCGCCGGCGAGCACGGCACGTTCAAGCTTGCTTGCCATCATAAGTCCTCTCTTTCCCCACGTGGACGTTGACGTCGTCGACAACACCCTGCGGGTGCTTCAGCGGCCAGAGGACGCCGCCGTTCCGAAGGTGCGCTGACACGCTCTCGAACTGTCGCCAGCGATCGATGCCACGTGGGCGTCGATCGTCTGCTGGACCAGGCTACTCACCGTCTCCCATTCTTCAGTTCAAACAAAGAGTGAGACATCCATGTCGGTTGTCGTGGCCTTCGAAGACAGACACGTGTGGGGCGCCGCCCCCCTGGTCGTGATCGTATACTCGCGAGAGAAACGTCGGTTGCGCTGTCCGCCTCGCGTGGCCATTCGCAAGTCGATTACACCGGAAGCGTAGGCGCGGGTCTATTGGACGATGGTATGGGTCCACGAGGACTGTCGCTTGCGGGCGGCACACTCGTGGCGCAAGAGGCCACGATCGGATCACTCTGCGGGGCCGATTCGGTGAGAAGAACCGCTGCGACGACCGGAGTTTCGGCACTCGGTGAACGCGGAGCATTGCCGTTCGATCAAACATCGAGTCTGGTGCTGAGCCTCAAGCAGGGAGGCGCTCTTGTGGCACACTGGAAGCTGTGGCGACAGACGCCGACTCCTAGGCACTCTGTTCTAACCTGAACAACGAGAATCCCTTCCAGCGAGTGTGACGTGAGTCAATTGATGAGTGGCGCCAGCGGCGTGAACGGCAACGTGGGACCGTCCGCATTATCCGCCACCTCCGCCGGCGGAAGACGAGGACGAGGACGACGAGATACCCGACCCGCCACCGAGCGAGCCGGAAGCCATTCCGCAGCGTGATCCGCCGCCTGATCAAGCGGCGGGACCATACATCGCATCCGCTTGACGCGTCGCGTTGACATGTGCGCGGGCAGCCACAGGGGCATGAGAAGTTCGTCACTCGCGCGTGCCGCCGCAAAGCGCGCGGCGATGGCTCTGGTAACGGCCCTTTTTTTCATCGTGCTCGGCTGCACGCGTGGGCCGGCGCCTCCGGCAGGGAGGCTCGGCATCTCGCTCGAGGACGGCCGAATCTCTGCCGCGGTGCGTACCGCTCTTTTGAACGACCCCGAATTGGGACTGCGGGCGATTGCCGTGGAGGTCCGGAGGGGCACGGTGGCACTATCGGGCGTCGTGCGCAGCACTGATGAAGCAGAGCGGGCCGAACGGCTGGTTCGTGCGGTGGACGGTGTGCGCGAGGTGCAGTCCTCGTTGCGGATCGCGCCGTGATCATCCGCAACCGATTGCTATCGCCTTCCCGCACGTTGGCGCCACGCGAAATCGGAGTCGGAAGTTGACCGGGAGTGGCAGCGGGTTGAGACCGCCGGCGTTGAAGTCCACCAGGCATGTCGGAAAACCACCGCTGCCACGCCCGATCTGCGCGTTTGGGCCCTCGACGACGGTGATAAACGAGGCCACGATCCCGCCCCGATCTGGCGCCCCTGGCGGAGATCGGCCGCGTACCGGGTGTCCTGGGGCTACCGTGGACGGCTGTGCTCCACTCTCCATGCATTGCGCAAACGCTCCGCTGCGGCTGATCATCCATGCCGGCTTCACCATCGACGAGCGTGGCCGCAAAGTCTTCGACGCGGCGTTTGTGAAAACCGGCGGAGCGAGCATCCGCAGATTCAACGAACGTTTCGCCCGGGTCAACTCACTGGGCGTGTTCGACGAGACCCACTTCCCTTTTCAATATCAGGTGACGACGGACCCCGTGATCGGCAAACGGGACGGGCTCGGTGCGCGCATCCCCGCCGGCCTCGAGCCGAAGATTTTCATGTTCGACACCGGATCCGAATACTGGGACAAAGGCCGTCTCGGCGCGCTGAAGCACGCATCAATCGACGGAACCGAGGATGCACCCGATGCACCGAACGTGAGGGTGTATTACGTGGCGGGATCGCGGCACGGCTCCGGATCGGTGCCAGCCACCGATGGCGGTGGCCAATTCGCGAATAACCCGCTCGACTATGACTGGGCTCAGCGGGGACTGATGGCGGCGCTCGATGCGTGGGTCCGCGAAGGCAAGGAGCCGCCGCCCAGCCGTCATCCGATGTTCGCCGACGGCACGATGGTTCCGCATCATCAACTCAAGTTTCCGGCGGTGCCCGGCGTGCAGTGGCCGACGCACGTGCCGAGCGGTTATCGCTGGGACGTGGACACTCCGTTGTCGGCGCTGCCCTTCCTGCTGTCCCAGGTGGATGTGGATGGCAACGAGATAGGTGGAATGCGTTTACCCGAGCAGGCGGTCCCGCTGGGGACGATGACTGGGTGGCTGTTTCGGAGCGAGCGGATCGGCGCACCACACGCTGATGGTCAACAGCGGAGGATACATACTTTGCGGTGACGCGAGCAGAGCGCGAGAAGACTCGTGAGCCGCGGCGGTCAATCGAGGAGCGTTACTCGGGCCGCGCTGATTACCTGCGAAGGTGACCGAAGTCGCCAAGCGGCTGGCTGCGGAACGCTACGTGCTCGAGCGCGACGTGCCGGCAATCATCGAGGCCGCGGGCAAGCACTGGGACTGGCGAATGACGGGTGCGCAATCCAGCGGCCAGCGCGAGGAGTGACCGGTTCCTAGCCTGCCGCCATTTTCCTTGGGTAATCCTCGGTATCTGACGATAATCGCCCGCAGAGCTCCGGTCTCATCCGCGAGTCTGCCCCGACGATGAGTCTGTCTGCCGGCACCAAACTCGGTCGTTATGAAATCCGCTCGAACCTTGGCAAGGGCGGGATGGCCGAGGTGTATCTCGCGCAGGACACCAAGCTCGATCGCAAAGTCGCGTTGAAAGTTCTGCGCGTCGAGGCCGCCGCGAGCCAGGATCGGATGCGCCGTTTCGTCCAGGAAGCAAAGGCCGCCTCGGCGTTGAATCATCCCAACATCGTCACCATTCACGAGATCGACCAGGCCGATTCGATTCACTTCATTACGACCGAGTTCGTCGATGGCGAAACCTTGCGCGAACGCATGCGCAGCGGGCCGCTCAGGCTCAATGAGGTTCTCGACGTCGCCATCCAAATCGCCACGGCTCTTTCGGCGGCTCACGCTGCGGGAATCGTGCACCGCGACATCAAGCCGGAAAACATCATGCTCCGTCGCGACGGCATCGTGAAGGTGCTCGACTTCGGACTGGCGAAACTGTCTGAACGGCTGTCGCCCGACTCGGTGATCTCCGAAGCGCAGACCCGCGTGGCCATCAACACCGAGCCAGGCGTGTGGATGGGAACGGCCGCTTACATGTCGCCAGAGCAAGCGCGCGGCCAGGCAGTGGACGGACGCGCCGACATCTGGAGTCTCGGTGTCGTGCTTTATGAGATGGTCGCCGGGCGCGCGCCGTTCGAGGGCACGACGTCGAGCCACGTCATCGTTTCCATTCTCGACCACGAGCCCCCGCTGCTCGCGCGCTCCGCGCCGGCAGAGTTGCAACGCATCCACCGCAAATGCCTGAGTAAAGAGCCTGACGAGCGGTACCAGACGGCGCGCGATCTGATGATCGATTTGAAGAATCTGCGCCGCGAGTTCGATTTGCAGAGCGAGCTCGAGCGGTTCGCGCCGCACAGCATCGAGGTGCCCTCAGCGCAAACGGGGACAGGCGTGACGACACGCACCATCGACCGGGCCCCGAGCGCGTCGCCGACAACGATCGATAACGTCGCGCCGCTCGCCGACGACTCGGGCGCACGACACCAGTCGAGCGTCGAACACGTCTTCACCGAAATCAATCGTCACAAGAAAGGCGCGATGGTGCTTGCCGCGCTCGCGGTGTTTGCCGTTGCGGCTTCGATCCTGTTCGTACAATCCCGCGACGCGCGCGCCCTGACCGAACGGGACACCATCCTGCTGACCGACTTCGTCAATACAACCGGCGACGCAGTCTTTGACGGGACGCTCAAACAAGCGCTGGCCGTACAACTCGGCCAATCGCCGTTCCTGAACATCTTTTCTGAAGATCGCGTGCGCGGCGCGCTCAGGTTCATGGGGCGGCCCGCCGATGAGCGTGTCACGCGAGACGTCGGGCGGGAGATTTGCCAGCGGCAGGGATTAAAGGCGCTGCTCGCGGGTTCGATCGCGAGCCTGGGCAATCACTACGTCATCGCACTGGAAGTGGTGAATGCGCAGACGGCCGAGGCGATGGCGCGCGAACAGACGGAGGCCAAAAGCAAGGAGGGCGTGCTCCGCGCGCTCGGCGAAGCGACGACGAGTTTAAGGGAGAAGCTGGGCGAGTCGCTCGCGTCAATCCAGAAGTTCGACGCCCCGATTGAGCAGGCCACGACCTCATCGCTCGAGGCCTTCAAAGGCTTCTCACTCGGATTCGAAGAGCAGCTCAAGGGCAGGTACTTTGACGCCATTCCGCTTTACAAACGCGCTGCGGAGATAGACCGCAATTTTGCCCTCGCTTACGCGCGGCTCGCGAGTGTTTACGTCAATACTGGGGAGTACGGGCTGGCCGGCGAAGCCGCCCAACAGGCTTACGACTTGCGCGACCGTGTCAGCGAGCGTGAGCGGCTGTATATCAGCATGAGCTACTACAGCAATGTAACCGGGGAAGTGGAGAAGTACATCGAAACACTGGAGCTTTGGAAGCGCACATATCCGCGCGACGTCGTGCCCCGCAACAATCTCGCCCTGCAATACAACAACATCGGTCAGTACGAGAAAGGCGTCGAGGAGGCGAGCGAAGCCATTCGCCTGAACCCGAATGCCGCTCCGCCTCACACGAACCTGGCACGGGGGTTCGTAGGGCTCAATCGCCTGGACGAAGCCAAAGAGGTGATCGGGCGAGCGCTGGCCCAGAAGGTCGAAAGTGTGTTCATGCACCGGATTCTCTATTCGATTGCATTCGCCCAGGGTGATGAGGCGGGGATGCGGCAACAGGTTGAGTGGACGAAGGGCAAGCCGGAGGAATATACGGCGCAGAACTGGCAGGCTGAGACGGCGGCGTTTTCGGGCCAATTAAGAAAAGCCCGAGAGCTCTCCGCTCGCGCCGCCGAAATGGCTCAAGGCCTCGACCTGAAAGAAGTCGTGGCGCAGATTGTTGCCGGAGATGCGGTGAACGATGCGGTCTTCGGCGAATGCAAGCAGGTCAAAGAAAAGACTGCCAAGGCCCTGGCCGTGACTGAGAGCCAGCCCGCGAAGATCAGTGCGGCCAACGCGCTGGCGGGCTGCGGCGAGTTTCGTCAGATGGCAGCAACTACTGATGATCTGGTCAAGCGTCACCCGAAAGACACCCTGCTCCATAAAGTGTTTCTGCCGTTGATCCAGGCCCGCGCTGAAATGTACCGGGGCAATGCTGCCCAAGCCATTCAGTTGCTGGAGCCGACCAGACCTTTCGAAGGGACCGCTCTTTTCGAGATCGCCTACCTCCGCGGGCAGGCCTACCTCGCCCTGCAGAAAGGGGCGGAAGCGGCAACCGAATTTCAGAAGATACGCGACCACCGCGGCTCGCGGCTCGCCTCTCCTTTGTACCCGCTCGCGCAGTTGCAGCTGGCGCGCGCCCTCGTGCTTCAAGGCAACGCGGCAAGAGCGCGTCAGGCGTATCAGGATTTCCTTGCGCTGTGGAAGGACGCAGACGCGGACGCTCCGATTCTGATCGAAGCGAAGAAGGAATACGAGAAGCTGAAATCAGTTTGAAGAACGCACACTGACCCGTGTCAGGGGGATCTGCATGCGCGCGGAACGTTGACGCGCAACCACATCGTGGTGCAAGGCTCGGCCAACACGTTCGTGCCGATTCCCCGGATCGAGGTGATCACATTCAACAACGTGCCTGCCGGCACGTATAACTTGTGGGTGCACGGCGTGAGCAGTGGGGGCGACGGCCCCGACTCGAACGGTGTGCGGGTCGTGGTGCCGGGCACGTGCACGGGTATTGCGGGAGCGCCGCTCAACCTCACAGCGATGAAGACCGGCGCGCGCATTTCGCTGTTCTGGGATCTGCCGGTGAGCGGCCCGGCGCCCACCAGCTTCACTGTCAACGTGAACGGTGCGTTCAACGGCAGTTTCCCGCTGACGACGCGCAGCATAGCCGGTGATGTCGGGCCTGGGTTTTACACGATTTACGGTGAGGTCGAACCACAGTTGTGGGTCGTCGGCCGCCTCAGGACCGCTAACCGTTGTCGTGCCGTAGCAAGGGCGCGTACAGTCTGAGGTTGAGTAAGTCTCCGCCGTCCGGGTAGAGAGTTGATTGCACTCGCGATCTCCGCTCGCTAGACATCTCCGAAGGCCAAGTCGGTCCGAATGAATCAAGTTTTTGCGAGCCGCCGGAGGAGATGTCCGGTCTCGCGGAGCGAGGCCAAAACGACAACATGGACACCAGCGAAGCGGAGCGCACGAACTGTCTAGTCGGTTTGAGGCGGAGCTTCCGGCGCGATGCAGGTTCCGCTCGCGTGAATCGGGTCACGAGAACGCGTTGGAAGGCGACGTGGTGCCAGCGGCACCAGGCGCTCGTCGGCCTTCCATGGTCCTCTCGTTCAACTGCCGTACGACGTCTGCGTTACTTGCCGACCACCTTGATAAATCCGAACATGCCGTCGTTGAAGTGCGGCAGCACGAGGCAGATTGCGAGGTATGTCCCGGGACTGTGGAAATGGAAGACCTCGACCCGATCCAACGGCGTCGTCGGGTTCCTCGGATCGGGTCCACGGTAGATCCGGCCGTTGGGATTGTCGACCATCGGGGGGAGCATGGTTCCTGGTGGTGGTGGGATCACGAAGGGCGGCGAGGTGCTGATGTCGCTGCGCTCGATCCCGTCGTCGTAGATTCCCAGCTGATGAAAGCCGCCGATCAGGAAGGCGACCGAGCCGTTGACGGCAATCGTCGTCTCGAGCGGCGACACGTGGTGGCCGACGACAGGTGGTGAGGGCATGAAGGTCGCTGAGTGGCGGTCGAGGGGAGTCGTTCCGCCTGCCATCTGCCATTGACCGAACACGACCGTGGCGTGTGCATTGCCGAGCGGCAGGTGTGTCTGAGGGTGCTGCTGGGCACGTGTTGGTGCCGTGCCGGCGAGAACGCCGCCGGCCATTACCGTTTTTAGGAGGTTACGTCTACTCGTTATCTGCATAGCTGAGGTTCTCCAGGAGCGCAATCCTAGTCCGTTTCGAGCTCTACCAGCGCAAGAAACTGATGGGTTGGTCCAAAAAAAATCGAGTTCGGATTGCAGGTTGGCCGCGCGACATACGATTTTGTTAGTCCAAGATGCCGATCGCAGTTAGGAGATGTCATGAAAGTCCGATGTTGGTCGTGCTCGGCTTGCTTCTGGCGATGGCTTTCCCCTGGGGACGGGTTTCGTCCGGGCCCGTGGCCGCGGACGAGGATCTAGCGGGAACGTATGAATGTCAGGGCACGATGGCCAACGGCCGGAATTATCGCGGGACCGTCCATATCCGTCCGCACCAACGGCACTTATCAGGTCCTTTGGACGCTTGGCGAACCGCAGCGCTACCCCGGGGATTGGCATCCTCAGCGACAACGTCTTTGCCGTCAGCGCCGGTAGCCCCGGAGTTGCCGTGTATCACATCGAGCACGGCGACAAGGGGCGGAGGCTTGTCGGGCGATGGACCGCGCCGGGCGCCGGCGACCGGTTCTTCGTCGAGACGCTGAGCCGCCTCACGAGAGAGGTGACGACGCCCGACATGCCGAGAGGTGCACCGTCGCCACGAAGCCGAATCGTGCTGCCCTGGTTCGCGCTGCGCGCGACGTAGTGCTCACCGGCGCTGTCTTCGATCACTTTGCGCACGGCCGTGTCGTCGGCCGATTTTTGCTGGCCGAACACAGTCGCGTTGGCGACCAGCACGAGAGCGACGAGAACATCGAGCGGTGCGGCGCCCGGTGTAGCGTTTGCTCGTCCTGATCGACCGCATTGTGCAACACTATCGGTCCCGCCAAGTCGGGGGACGCTTCTCCAGAAAGGCGTCGATGCCCTCGGCGGCATCGTTCAGCGACATGTTGCAGGTCATCGTCTTGCTGGCCACGTCATACGCGGCCGCGAGCGGGCGTTCGATCCGCTGATAGAACGCCGCCTTGCCCAACCGGATCGTTGCCGCGCTGCGCGAGACAATCTGATCGGTCAGCTGGCGAATCTCCACGTCCAGCGCTGCCATCGGGACGACGCGGTTGACGAGACCCCACGCGAGCGCGGTGCGTGCGTCGATGGGTGCACCGGTGAGCAGCAGCTCCATCGCGCGCTTTCGGCCGATGTTGCGGGCGACGCCGACCGCCGGCGTGGAGCAGAACACTCCGATGTTGACGCCCGGTAGCGCGAAGGTCGCCGTGTCGGCGGCCACCGCAAGGTCGCCATCGACACGAGCTGACATCCCGCGGCGGTGGCGATGCCGTGCACGCGCGCGATCACCGGTTGCGGCAGTTCAGTGATCCGCGTCATCGTCCGACTGCAATCGTCGAAGAGCCGGCGCTGCCACGCGGCGTCGCCGGCGTGCGTGCGCATTTCCTTGAGGTCGTGGCCGGCGCAGAAGCCCCGGCCCTCCGCCGCGAGCATCACCACGCGGCAATCGCCGACATGCGCCTCGTTAAACGGACGCTGATCGATCCGAATCCGCGGGCCGTGTTCCAGGTCGGATCGCATCCCGGAACGCAGTCATTTTTCCTGCCCGACCTCGTGCCGATGACGAAACTCGCCCATCAGTTGAACGTCCAACTGCACGTCCATCTGCTCGAGAACATCTCGCAGCGTGCCGACAAGCCGTTCGACGCGCTCGCGGAGGCGAACGCCCTTGGCCCGAACCTCCTTGGAGCGCACGGGATTCACCTGCTCGATACCGAGATTCAAATCCTGGCCGAGCACGACGCCCGCCTCCTGCACAATCCTCTCAGCGACATGCGATTGGCCTCGGGGGTGATCCGTCTTCCTGCGCTGAACCAGGCCGGCGTTCAGGTGGGCCTGGGACTCGACGGCGGCACCAACGACACGAGCGACATGTTCAACAACATGCGCGCGCCGTCGGGCCTCCAGCGCGCGACGTCGCTGCGCGCTGACGTCACCCCGAGGATGACGCAGGTGCTGCGCATGGCCACGGTGGATAGCGCAGCCCTGCTGAACCTGTCGGATCGAATCGGTTCGCTGACCGTCGGAAAGAAAGCC
>JBKPAJ010000089.1:0-22339 GCA_046726375.1 Acidobacteriota bacterium | reverse complement strand
CCGACGCCGCCGCACGCGACGAAGCGATCAAGAAGATACGGGCAGCCGCTCCGCCGGGGCCGCGGCGCGTGTTCGTTGGCAAGGGGTCGGATAAGGCCGCCGTCGTGACGCTCGCCGACGCCACCGGCCAACCGCGCCTGGCGTTAAAGGTGGAGGCCGACGGCAACGCGACCATGGAGTTTCTGGACGAGAAGGGAAAGGCTGTCCGACGCTTGACCGCCAGCGGCACGCCGCAGCCCTGACGCACGACCGACGCGCAGGCGGAACGAAAAACGAAAGCTTGCCTCGCCGCTGCTCGCAAGAAGGGGGGCAGCGAGCGAAGGCGGGTACGAAGAAAGAAGAACGATGAACGAAGAATAAAGAACGAAGAACGAGAGCTTGTCGCGCCGTAGCTCGAAAGGACGTAGCGAGCGACGGTGGAAACGTTGAACTGTCCGTCGACCGTTGACCGTCGACTGACGTCTATATCCCAGAGCCCTATGCCTGTCCTCGCCGCTCTCTGTTGTGTCCTCTGGCTTGCCGCGTGTAAGGAGAGTGTGATCGGCCCACCCCCGCCCCTCAACAGGGACTTCACGCTTGCGCCGCGCCAGGTCGCCACGATTGAATCGACCGACGCCACCATTCAGTTCCGCCGCGTGCTGAGCGATTCGCGCTGTCCTGCCGACGTGAGCTGTGTCCGTGCGGGCGAAGCGATTGTGCTGATCACCGTGAAATCGTCGGGAGGTGTGCGGGACTATGAACTCAGGAGCGACGCGCGCCAGGCGACGCAGCACGAGGATCTGACGATTACGCTCGTGCAAGTGTCGCCGTATCCAGTCAGCACCCGGACGATCGGCCCCGACGACTATCGAGCGACGTTCCGGGTCGCCAGGCAATAACCGACTCCCCGATCTCGCTGATCTCCCTGTTCGCTCTCCGCCCTCGCTTCACTTGCGTCGATGAAACACCATCAGCTCTCGCGGCTATCGCGTCACTCATGCGGATGGCGGGATCAGAACCTGATCGCATACCCGGCTGCCATCTTCAGCACGGGGACGGGCCCGCTTCCGATCCGGAACTCACCGAAGAAGCCGCTATCGTGCGAGAAGCCGAAAATGTAGCTGAAACCGGCGCTCGTGTCGGACAGATCAAGATCCGGAACCTTGGTGATCACGATCACCGGACCGCCACCCTGCACGAGACTCCATCCCGAGTTGCCAAACGGAAAGCGCGCCATGAAGTCGATGTTGAACGTCGCGAGGCGGAGGTCGTTGCCGAAGCCGCCGTCGATGCCGGGCCGAAGCGAAAAGAGTCCTGCAATCCGCGGTGATTCCCAGAAGACGCCGACGAACCCCTGCTCGGGATCGATCGACGCGCCTCCCTCGAAACCGATGGCCGATTGCCCGCTTTGACTGATCGTCGGCCTCGTCTGTGCGCCAGCAGGAGAGGACAACAGCATT
Organism: Acidobacteriota bacterium; assembly: GCA_046726375.1. Lineage (GTDB taxonomy): Bacteria > Acidobacteriota > Vicinamibacteria > Vicinamibacterales > UBA2999 > DASPWV01. The sequence continues at coordinate 20,900 of JBKPAJ010000089.1, read as the reverse complement.
GCGAAAACCACGGCGAACAACGCGAAACGTCCTCTCGAGCGGACCATGAATACTCCCCGCGGCCGACGGTTTACAAGTTCCGTTCCAGCTCTCCTTCGACGCGTTATAGTTGTCGATCTCGCCATTCCAGGAGCGACACGATGCCTGCTGTCGAGCGCAACGTCCTTGCATCCGTTCTCGCGTTTCTTCTCTTCTCCACACCGGCCGCGGCGCAGCTCGATACCGGCGCGATCGTCGGCACGGTCACCGATGCAACCGGCGCGGTGCTTCCCGGCGTGAACGTCACCGCCACCCAGGAAGGAACGAATGTCGCGCTGACCACCATCACCAATGCGAGCGGCCAATACGTGTTTCCCGCGTTGAAGGTGGGCCGCTACGTCGTCGTCGCCGAGGGACAGGGATTCCGCCGCGGCGTACGGCAGGATGTGACGGTCAACGTTCAGGATCGCCGCAATATCGATTTCTCGCTCGAAGTCGGCGTCGCCAGCGAAGAAGTCGTCGTCTCGGCGCGTGCGGCGCTGCTGCAGACGCAGTCGGCCGACATCGGGGCTGTGGTGGACGAGCGGCAGGTCCGCGACTTGCCCCTGCTCGGACGGCGCTACGCGGAGCTGGCGCTTTTGACGCCTGGTGTCGTCGTGGCGCCTGCCGGCATCACGAGCCGCGGCGAAGACACGTTTTTCAACGCCAACGGCAATTACGCGACGTGGAACAACTACACGCTCGACGGCGCTGACAACAACTCGATGTCGACAAACCTGCAGGAGCGCAGTCCGCAGGTGGTGGCGCCGCCGGTCGATGCGCTGCAGGAATTCAAAGTGCAGACGCGCACCTATTCGGCCGAATTCGGCAAGGCCGCCGGGGCGGTGATCAACGCATCGGTCAAGCAGGGCAGCAACGAGTTCCGCGGCACGCTGTTCGAGTTCTTCCGCGACGAAGCCTTCAATGCGAATACCTGGGACAACAACCGCGCCGGAGTGAAGAAGGGGCCATTCAATCAACACATTGCCGGCGGTGTGCTCGGCGGTCCGATCATTCAAGGGCGCACGTTCTTCTTTGGCGACTATCAGGCGACACGCACCGAGCGCGCCTTGTCGCAAGCCACCACCGTGCCTACCGATCGGATGAAGGACGGCGATTTCAGCGAGCTCACCGGCACGATGACGGCGTCGAACCCGTTTGTGCCGGGCGGCTGTGTGGACGCAGCCGCCAAGCGGATCAATCGCTCGTGTATCGATCCGATTGCGGCGAGTCTCATTCGGCTGTATCCATCGCCAAACGTGCCGGGCGTCGGCTTCTTCAACAACAACTTCCTCTCCAACGGCATCCTCAACAACGACATCGATCAGTTCGACGTTCGCCTCGATCACACACTGCGCTCCGGGCGCGAGCAGGTGTTCGGCCGCTACAGCTTTCAGAACACCGATCGACACGAGCCGCCGATCCTGAACGACCCGGTCGCGTCGGGTGACTTCGCGAGCGACATCTTCAATCGCGGTCAGAACGTCGTCGGCGGATGGTCACGCGTGTTCGGCGCGGCGCTGTTCAACGAGTTCCGCATCGCCTGGAACAAGGTGAGCTCAGATTCGATTCATCCCGCATTTGGTGTGGATTCGAACGGGCAGTACGGCATCCGCGGCGTTCCGAACGACCCGCGATTCTACGGCGGGCTTCCCCACATGCCGATCGCGCGGTTTGCACGTCTCGGCGGACCATTCTTCCGTCCGCAATTCCAATGGTCGCAGGTGTACCAGTTTGCGGACAACCTCACGTGGAATCGCGGGCAGCACGCGATGAAGTTTGGCGTCGAGCGGCGGCGCGATCTGGTGACTTACATCGATATCCGATCGCTCAACGGCGAGCTGAACTTTCCGGATGGACGATACACCGGCTTCGGTATCGGCGACTTTCTTCTTGGCCTTTCGTCGACACAGCGGCTGTCGTTGTTCCATCAGCCCGATCTGTACGCTGACGGCTGGCAGTTTTACGCGCAGGACTCGTGGCGCCTGACACCGGCGCTGACTCTGAACTATGGCCTGCGTTACGAGTACTTCACGCCGATGTTCGATCGCAGCAATCTGTTGACGAACATCGATTCCGCAACCGGGGCAATCGTGACCGCGCGTGACGGCAGCGTCCGCGACCGCACGCTCATCGAACCGGACCACAACGACTTTGCGCCGCGCGTGAGCGTGGCCTGGAGCACGACGCCGCGCCTTGTTGTCCGCGCCGGTTACGGCGTCTTCTATCAACAGCAGGATCGCTACGGCAGCGAGAGCCAGCTTGGGTTGAATTTGCCGCAGCTGGTCGACGTCGCCATCAGTGCGAATTCTGCCAACGATCCGCCGGCATTTCGATTCAGCGAGGGCTTCACGTCGTTGTCGCCGGCCAGTGTCAACAAGGCCCTCGTGCAGTGGCGCATCCAGGATCCCAACCAACACACGCCGATCGTGCATCAATTCAGCATCGGTCCCGAGCTGCAGCTGGGCCCGAGCATGGTCGCCGCGGTGGAATACGTCGGCAATCGCACTCGCAATGGCCGCCGTCTTCGCAATCTGAACGAAGGGATCATTCAGACTCTCGGCGTGGGGCCGGTGGTGTTCCCCTACGCCCAGTACGGATTCGACAACGCGTTTCTCGAACAGATCGTCACCAACGGGCGTGCCGATTACAACGCACTGCAAACACGCTGGTCGCGGCGGATGAGCGACGGTCTGGCTTTCAACGTCGCTTACACCTGGAGCAGCGCCCGCGGTGATTATCTCGACCACTTGAGCGTCGGCGGCGGGGCCGTCGGCAATTTCCCGCTGACGGCGTACGACATGGCGCGTGACTACGGTCCGCTTGCCTTCGACGTACGGCATCGGTTCGTGACGAGCTTCATCTACGAACTGCCGTGGGGCCGCGGCCGCCGCATGCAGCCGGCAGGTGCGCTGGGCGCGCTCGCGAGTGATTGGGTGGTCAACGGAATCTTGTCGTTCAACTCGGGACGGCCGTTCACCATCACCGCCACCGATCGCGCTAACGCAGGACCAGGCCGTATCCCGCGCGCGAACTGCGTCGGTGATCCGCTGCCCGATGGGTTCAACCAAACGCTCGACGCATGGTTCGACATCGCGGCGTTCACCGCCACGGACAACTTCACCTACGGCAACTGCGGCAGCAACACGGTGCGCGGACCGGGCTCGAAGTCGATGAACCTGTCGGTGTTCCGCTCGATACCCGTTGCCGACCGGCGCATCGAGCTGCGGATTGAAACATTCAACCTTTTCAACTGGGTCAATTACGGGTTCCCGGGATCAAACGTCTCGAACCTGAATACGTTTGGACGCATCTCGAGCACGCTCGGCGATCCGCGTGAGATTCAGTTGGCCGTTAAGTTCTACTTCTGAGTACGGGCCGATGAAGAAAGCCATTGCATTTCTTGTCCTGCTCGCCGCCGTAACGGCCGGTGCATATGAACCATTGCCGCAGGACACCGGCGCCGCCGGCACATGGCAAAAGCTGCAGAAGCTTCGAACCGTCGCGAGCGTCATGCACACAACCGCGCATCCCGACGACGAGCATGGTGGATTGCTTGCGTGGCTGAGCCGTGGGATGGGCGCGCGCGTGTCGTTGATGACGCTGAACCGCGGTCAGTCGGGCGACAACGCCCTCGGGCCGCAGTTGTTCGATGGGCTCGGGCTGATTCGCACGGAAGAACTGCTCAATGCGGATCAGTACTATGGCGTGGACGCGCAGTACTTCACCACGGTGATCGATTACGGGTACTCGAAACGTCTGGACGAAGCGCTCGACAAGTGGGGCAAAGACAACGTGCTGCGTGACGTCGTGCGCATCATCCGCATGGAGCGGCCGTTGGTGCTCGTCTCGCGCTTCCAGGGCAATCAGCGCGACGGCCACGGCAACCATCAGACCGCGGGGCTGATCACCGTCGAAGCGTTTCGCGCGGCAGGCGATCCCAATCGTTTTCCGGAGCAGCTCAAAGAAAAGCTGCAGCCGTGGCAGCCACTGAAGGTCTACATCGGCGGCATGCGCGAAGACGAGGACTGGACGGTTCGCGTCGACACGGGACAATACAGCCCGTGGCTCGGGATGTCCTACAGTGACTTTGCGCGTGTCGGTCTGAGCTTTCAGCGCTCCCAGAACAGCGGCCGCTTGTCGTTGTCACCGGGGCCGCAATACGCGTACTACAAACGCGTCGACACGGTGCTGTCGGACGCGGCGACGAAAGAGAACGATTTCTTCGACGGCATCGACACATCGGTTCGCGCGTTGTTCAAGACGTTGCGCAAGCCGGAACATCCGGCGGCCGGAGAACGGCTGCAGCCTATCGCTGACGCAGTCGACGAGGCCATCGGGAAGTTCTCGATAAAGGATCCGTCGGCTTCAGTGCCGGCGCTGGCGCGTGGCCTTGCGGCAACGCGAACCGCGATTGACTGGTTCTCGGAAGATCGTGACGCGGTGTTCTACCTGGTGCGCAAGGAGCGCGAGTTCGTCGATGCGATAAACGCCGCCATGGGCGTGGTGCTCACCGCGGTCGCGGTCCCGGTTGGAGCCGGCGAGCCCTCGGGGCCTGGCGCGGGGTTCGCACCGCCTCCGGTGATGGGGCCGGTCGTGCCCGGACAGACGTTCGATGTTCAAGTGACGTTTCTCAGTCGCGGGACATCGGCCATCACGCTGGATCCGGCGGTGCAGTTGAATCTCGGTCCCGGGTTCCGACCCGGTCCTTCCGCTCGTCCTGCTGGCATCGTTCAATCGAATCAGCCGTTGAACCGGCGACTGCCGGTGACCGTCGATCCCGACGCTCCGATCACGTCCAGACCGTATTTCGAGCGAGCGTCGTTTCAGGATGCGCAGTACACGCTTGTCGATGCGTCGCAGTTCGGCAAACCCGCGGGGGACCCACCTGCTTCGGTGAGCGTCAGCTACACCGTCGAAGGTGCCCCGATCACCGCACGCGAGGTGGTCCGCCGCCGCGAAGGGAAGTTGCCGTTTGGTTACGTGATGCGGGAGCTGCGCGTGGTCCCTGCACTTGCGCTCACGTCGAATCCCAGCACCGTCGTGGTGGCGCTGAAGGCGCAAATCAAACGGTTTGCGGTGCAAGTGGAGGTGCTGAACAACAACGAATCCGGAAGCAAAGGGGAGGTCACGCTCCGTGCTCCGCAAGGATGGACGGTGGACCCGCCGCGCGCGCCGTTCTCGTTTGCGCGGGGCGGCGAACGAGCGACGTACAACTTCACCGTCTCGGTGCCATCGCTCGCCGATCGCGGCTATCAACTGCAAGCGGTCGCCGTCGCGGACGGACGCGAATACCTCGAAGGCTACGAAACGATCGAGTACCGGGATCTCGAAGCGAGGCAACTCTATCGCCCGGCTGTGACCGATGTGCGCGGCATCGATGTGGAAACGGTGCCGGGCTTGAACGTCGGGTATGTGATGGGCATCGGCGATCAGGTGCCCGACGGCATCCGCCAGCTCGGATACCAGGTCGCGCTCCTCGACGAGAGCGAACTCGCACGTGGCGATCTCTCACGGTTCGACGCCATCGTCACCGGCACCCGCGCGTACGCGGTGCGCGAAGATCTCAAGACCTACAATCGGCGTTTGCTTGATTACGTGGAGCGCGGCGGCAACCTGATCGTGCTCTACAACACACAGGAGCTCGTGCCCAATCAGTTCGCGCCCAAGCCGGGCGAGCTGACGGCGCGTGCGGAAGAAGTTTCAGAAGAAGACTCTCCCGTGGAGATCCTCGCCGCGGATGCACCGATGCTCAACTTCCCGAACAAGATCACGAAAGCTGATTTTGATTCCTGGGTCGAGCAGCGCGGATCGAAGTTCTGGAGCAAGTGGGATCAGTCCTACCGGCCAATCATCGCCACCTGGGATCGCGGTCAGTCACCGCAGCACGGTGGATGGTTGTGGACGCGCTACGGGAAAGGCCATTACACGTACTTTGCGTACGCCATGCACCGGCAGCTTCCCTACGGCGTGCCCGGCGCATACCGACTGATGGCCAACCTGCTGGCGCTCAGCAAAGTCCCGCGGTAAAGATCGACACGGAGGCGCGAAGGCCACGAAGGACGAGCACGAAGAAAGGCGTGCCGTCGTGCCTATCTTTTTGCGGTGCGCAGAAACAGCGTATAGGCGATTACCGCGGCGGCGAGGAAAGCGAACGAGAACACGATGCCGTCCCGCGGTCCAGTGAAGAAGATGTAGAGCCACAACGCCAGCGAGAGAAGCGCGGGCAGCGGATAGAGCCACATGGTGAACGGCTGCGGAATATCCGGGCGATATCGGTGCAGCAGCATCACCGCAATGCACTGCCAGATGAAGCGTAGAAGGATCTGCACCTGAATCAGCCAGCTCACGAGCTGACCAAGCGAGAAGAAACAAAACGGGATCGAGACGGCGCCCACTGTTGCGAGCGACACGTAGGGAAAGTGCTTCGTCGCATGCACGCGCGCGAAGACGTGGAAGAAATCGCCGTCGCGCGCGGCTGCGAACGGAATCCGCGAGTAGCCGAGAATCGTTGCGTAGAGGCCTGCCGCGGCGACGAAGATGATGAGGCCCGTCATGATGAGCCCCGCGACATAGCCGTTAGTGGCATCCGTGAACGTGCGTTGAATGAAGAGGGAAGCCACGGTTCGTGATCTGGAGGCTTCTTCCCACGGCACCAGGCCAAGCATCACCGTGCTCATGCCGATATACATGGCCGCGACGATGAAGATCGAGACGAGGATCGATCGCGGCACCGTTGTCGCCGGAGAGCGAATCTCCTCGCCGATGTTGCACACCTGGTTGTAACCACCGTAGTTGTACATCGCGAGCACCGACGCGGCGCCCAGCCTGGCGACGAGATCCGCGTCGAGCTGGAACGCCCGCGGCGGAAAGTCAAATGCTTGCGATGGTGAGAATGTGAACAAGCCGACGACGATGACCCAGCCGACCGTGATGAGAACGCCCCACAGCATGACAACGGCGAGGCGGCCGATCGATTCGGTGTCGCGCCACAACGCGGCAGTCATGACGACACAGGCGAGGGCGGCGATCGCATGGTGCTGTGACGCCGTCATGCCGGTCCACGCAAACTGCAGATAGTCCGCGATGCCCACAGCGCCGCCGGCAATCGAGAGCGGCGCGACGAGAATCGTCTGAAAGATGAACAGGAATCCCATCAGCCGGCCGATGCCGAACGGCTGGAACGCCTCGCGCAGATACAGATAAGGGCCGCCGCTCCCTGGAAGCGCGGCGCCGAGCTGCGCATACACGAGTCCGTCGGCGACCGCGAGCACGATGCCTGCGAGCCACGCATACAGAATGTGCGGCCCGTTCATCGCCTGCAGCATGAACGGAATGGTGAGAAACGGCCCCACACCCACCATGCTGATGATGTTGGTGGCGGTGGCCTGCAACAGGCCCATCGCGCGGTCGAGCCGCGGGCGCTGATCGGTCACGACAACGTGAGCTGCCGCACGAGCCTTTCCGCGACTTCCGCCGAGGCAACGAGCGGATTGTGAGCGAGCGCGTCAATCAACGAGCGCTCGTTCATCGTCTCTGCTGCCGCAATGGTTTTTCGCTCGTATTCTTTGACGCGCACGACGAGATCGCGCACAGCGGCTGGAAGGTTGCCAACTCGCCGCGGAAGTGCGCCGTTGCGTGCGACAGCGCAAGGCACCTCGATGACATCGTCCGGCCCGAGCTCCGGAATATTGCCGTCGTTGGCGACGTCCACTGGAATCACGGCGTTCGTGTCGTTCACGATGGCCGCAATGACGTCGTACGCGATGCGGTCGTAGCCGGTGAGCGCCGCCGATGGCGACGGCGGTGTCGGCGCGAGTTGCCCCGTCTCGGCCTGCATGTACGATCCGGATCGCTCGGCGAGATACCGCTCGTAAATCTCCACTGCATTCGCCGGACGAGTGGCGAGCTCGGCCAAGAGCCGCGTTGTCAGGGCGGTCACCTGCATGCCGCGTGTGCGGCCAGCCGCCCGCGTATTGGCGACGGCGCGGTCGGGGAACACGTAGAAATAAACGTATTCGGTAGGCAACAGCCTGAGCTGCGACAGATAATCCGCCGGAAACAACGGCCGCGGGTAAATCTTCGACAGCGTGTCGACGTTGGTCCAGATCTGCGCGAGCAACGGCTGGCCATCCTGGTACACCTCACGGATCCAGCCAAGATGATTCAAGCCGACGTAATCAAACGTACATTCGTGCGCGTCGGTCTCGAGGGCGTGCGCCGTCTCCTGAAAGAGCTCCGTCGGCGTATCGCAGATGCCGATGATCTTGAGGTCCGCCGCCCGCCTCATTGCCTGTGTGATGATGCCGACTGGATTCGTAAAGTTGACGATCCATGCCTCTGGCGCGTGCTGCGCGATCGCCCGCGCGTAGCTCGCCATGACGGGAATCGTCCGCACGGCCATCGCAAAGCCTGCGGCACCCACGGTTTCCTGGCCGACAATCCCATGCGCAAGCGACGTCGCTTCATCGTGCTCGCGTGCTGCGAGACCACCAACGCGAATGCTCGTCACGATGAAATCCGCGCCAGCGAGCGCCGGCGCCAGCTCACAATGTGTTGTCACACGGGGGCGAACCAGCCGCGCGCTGGTGAGACGCGCGATGATGTCCAGCCGCGCACTGTCGATATCGAACAGTGCGACGTCGTCGATCGGAAGACCTCGGCCAACGAGGCCGTTCACCAGCAGCGGCACTCTGACGCCACCGCCGCCAATAATGGCCAGCTTCACGCGTTCTCCAGAATGCGGCGCGCCCATGTCGGGAGCTCATGGCGCGCCGGCAATGCGGCGATGCCGCCCAACGCCTCGGTCGCCCGCGCCCCGACATACGTGGCGAGGCGAAGGGCATGCGCCGCATCGGCGTGGCGTTGCAGCGCCGTAAGGAACCCGCCGTTGAAGGCGTCGCCGGCACCCGTCGTATCGACGACGCGCGCGCGGTCTGCCTGCCGTCGCACGGTCGTGCCGTCGGCGTAGAGAATCGCACCTCGCGCGCCGCGCTTCACCACAACGCGCCTTGCATGACGACGGGCAGCGGAGTAGAGCGTGTCTTCCTGCTCATTCATGAAAAGCCAGCCCACCTCCGCGGCCAGCGTGTTGAACGCGCGATCTTTTGCCAGGCCATCGTTCCATCCGAAATCCCACGACGTGGACATGCCGCCCGCTCGCATCCGCCGCAGCACCGGAATCCAGGCGCCGCAGTTGCGGGGACTCAACGCGAAATGAACGTGGCGTGGACGGCGGGTCATCGTGCCAAGCTGCGCGAGCAATCGCGGTTCGAGCACGCGATTCACACCTTCGAAAGTGACGAAAGAGCGATTGCGCAATGTGGAGAGCGCAACTGAGACCGCAGGCGGTTCAGCCGCACGTCGCACGTTGATGAGGTCGACACCCTCGCGTTCCAGTAAGGCGGCACCCCTGCCGCCGAGGGCGCTCAGGACGCCGACTCGTAAGCCGAGCCGTGCTGCCGCAATTGCCGTGATGATCGCACCCCCGCCGACGGTTGAGGCGAACGCCGGCACGCGCAACTCCTCTCCAGGTCGAGGCAACCGGGGCAAACCTCCAAAAACAATGTCCTCGAATCCTTCACCGACGGCGAGCAAATCCACGCGCTTGGACGATAACACGCGACGTTTGTAATGCGGTCGAATGGAGCGCGAGGCACGTCGTTTGCAGTTCCGCCGATTCTGGGAGAGATGAGATGAGCGTGAAGCTGCTCTTAGGTATCGCCTTCTTCGTTATCGGCATCTTCACGGCGGCCTATGGCATCATCGGCGTCGGCAAATCAGAAGGGCCGGACGTGCAAATCCAGGCGGATCAGAACGCGGGAGCGATGCAACAGGCCTTTGGCAATGTGGCGGTCCCGGCGATCGCTGGACTCTCGCTCGCGCTCGGCGGGTTGTTGATTGGCCTCAGTATGGGCGATTGGAAACACCCGCGCGCTCACCATAAGCCCGGCGACGAGGTCGTTGACCCTGAGGGCTACCACAAGATGAAGCACGTGTAGTCGAGGTAAGCTGTCGGCGATGCGTCGATTGCTTACCTGGACTCTTCTCGCCTGCTCGATCAGCTGCGCGCAACCCGCGCCCGAGTACGACGTTCTCATCCGCAACGGCAGGCTATACGACGGGAGCGGCGGTGCACCGGTGGATGCATCGATCGCCGTCGTCGGCGATCGCATTGCCGCAATCGGTCCGCTCGATGGCGCCACCGCGAGCGTCGTGGTGGACGCGAGCGCCCTTGCCATCGCGCCCGGTTTCATCAACATGCTCAGTTGGGCCGACGAGCCGTTGCTCGTCGATCCGAAATCGCAAAGCGACATCCGCCAAGGGGTCACGCTCGAAGTGTTCGGCGAGGGGACCTCCATGGGTCCGCTCAATGACCGGATGAAAAAAGTCCAGATCGAGCAGCAGGGCGATCTGCGCTACGACGTCACCTGGACGACGCTGGGCGAATATCTGAGCACGCTGGAGAAAAAAGGCATGTCCCCCAACGTCGCGTCGTTCGTGGGCGCGACCACCGTGCGTATCCACGAGATCGGATACGACGATCGTCCGCCGACCCCGCAAGAGTTGGGGCGCATGAAGGACCTCGTGCGTCAGGCCATGCGCGAAGGCGCGTTGGGCGTCGGCTCGTCGCTCATTTATGCGCCCGCCTTTTACGCCAAAAGGCCGGAGCTCGTCGAGCTGTCGAAAGCTGCCGCGGAATTTGGCGGCATGTACATCTCTCACTTGCGCAGCGAGGGTGCGCGGCTGCTCGAAGCGATTGACGAGCTGATTCAGATCGCGCGCGAAGCCGGCGTGCCTGCCGAGATTTATCACCTCAAAGCCGCGGGACGTGACAACTGGGACAAGGTTGACGCCGCGCTCGCGCGCGTCGAAGAGGCGCGCAAGCAAGGCCTTCGCATCACGGCCGACATGTATACGTATCCCGCCGGCGCAACCGGCCTCAACGCAACGATGCCGCCGTGGGTTCAGGAGGGCGGCTATGAAGCATGGGTGGAGCGTCTGAAGGATCCGGCGACGCGCGCGCGGCTTCGCAAGGAAATGACGACGCCAACCAACGAGTGGGAGAACTTCTTCACTGGGGCCGGGCCGGATGGCATCCTGTTGTCGGGGTTCAAGAGCCAGGCGCTGAAGCCGCTCACTGGCAAAACGCTGTCCGAAGTCGCAAGGATGCGCGGCAAGTCGCCCGAAGAGACGGCTATGGATCTCGTAATCGAGGACGGGAGCCGCGTCGATGCCGTCTACTTCCTGATGTCGGAGGACAACCTGCGCAAGCAGCTGCGCATGCCATGGGTCAGCTTTGCGTCCGACGCGGGTTCGCTCGCGCCCGAAGGCGCGTTCCTCGGCTCGAATCCGCATCCGCGCGCCTACGGCAACTTCGCACGCTGGCTCGCAAAGTATGTTCGGGACGAGAAGCTGGTACCGCTCGAAGAGGGTATTCGCCGATTGAGCGCGCGTCCTGCCGAAAACCTGGGTCTGAAGGAACGCGGACGCCTCGCCGTCGGCATGATGGCCGACATCGTCATCTTCGACCCGGCCACAATTCAGGATCACGCGACGTTCGAAAAGCCACATCAGTACTCGACTGGTGTGCGCGATGTGTTCGTCAATGGCGTGCAGGTCCTGAAGAACGGCGAGCACACCGGCGCGACACCAGGCCGCGTCGTGCGAGGTCCTGGCTACCAGAAGAGTACGTAGCGCGCGGCGTTAGCCCCGCGACCGGAATGATTCGCACCCTTCTCCTCAAGGCCTCCGAAAGCCGCTGGCTGCGCGAGCGGGGTGTCCGCGCGCCCTTCGTCCGGCGCGCCGTGTCGCGCTTCATGCCGGGGGAAACGTTCGATGACATGCTGCGCGCTGCCGACAAACTGCGGCCAATCGATACGGTGTTCACTCGGCTTGGCGAAAACGTTACCGATCTGGCCGAAGCGCAGGCAGTCGCCGATCACTACGTCGAGGCGATCGGCCGAATTCAGCAGGGCGGCCTGGCCTGCGAGCCGTCGATCAAGCTGACGCAGCTCGGTCTCGACATCGATCGCGACAAGGCCGCCGCTCACGCGCGCGCGATCGCGGCACGCGCCCACGCCGCAGGCAGCTATGTCTGGATCGACATGGAACAGTCGCCTTACGTCGACGTCACCCTGCAGATTACCGAGAGCCTTCGCCGCGAGTTCGTTTCAGTGGGCGTGTGTCTGCAGGCATATCTGCATCGGACCAAGGACGATCTCGCGCGCATGCAGACGATCGGCGCCGGTGTGCGGCTGGTCAAAGGCGCCTATCGCGAGCCGTCGTCGGTTGCCCTACCTGCCAAGCGCGACGTCGACGCCAATTACTTCGCGCTCGCAAAGGCGATGCTTGCCGCGGCTGAAACCGGCCGGCCACGCGCGGTGTTCGGCACGCACGATACGCGTCTCGTCGCGGACATCTGCCGCCACGCGCGCACGACACGCGTCGCTCCGGGCGGGTACGAGTTCCACATGTTGTACGGGATTCAGCGCGGAGAGCAGGTTCGCCTCGCGCAAGCCGGCAAGCGCGTGCGCGTGCTGATTGCGTACGGCACGTACTGGTTTCCATGGTACATGCGGCGGCTCGCGGAGCGGCCCGCGAATTTGTGGTTTGTCGCGAAAAACGTTATCGGCGGCCGGTGACGATCCGCATGTCTTATCTGCGTTCTATCTGCGTTTCATCTGCGTTCCATCTGCGTTTCATCTGCGTTCTATCTGCGTTTCATTTGCGTTTCATCCGCGGCAAGCTTTTCGCCTACGGCTTGAAGTGCGCGACGTTGACCGTCGCCCCGGTCTCCCGCGCGCGCGTCGCCGCCACGCCGATCCGCAGCGCCTCGAGACCATCGTCGATCGTGATGGGCGGCTGGTGATCCTGTAGCACGTTCTGCGCGAAATTCTGTAGCTGATTCGTGTACGCGTCGCGGAACCGTTGCATGAAGTACGGAACCGTGTCGTGCGACACGCCGTTCGCCTTCGTCATCACCGTAATCGGCGTTTCGCGCAGGTAGCCGATGCGGATCGTGCCCTCCAGACCGAGAATCTCCGTCGAGATGTCGTAGCCGTAGATACCGCTGCGTGTCAGATCGACCACGCCCAACTTGCCGCTGACGAACGTGAGGCTGGCAATGGCGTTGTCGATATCGCCGACGGTGGCGAGCTCGGGATAGGCGATGGTGGCGCCAATGGCGGCAACGGACTTCACGTCGCCCATGAACCAGCGGGCGAGATCGAAGTCGTGGATGCCCATATCGATCAGCATGCCGCCGCTGCTTTTGGGATTGGCGTATTCGAGGCTGGGGCGAAACGGATCGCGCGAGGTGGCCTTGAACACGAGCGGCGTGCCGATGCGTCCCGCTTCGATCTGCTTCTTCGCAGCCAAGTAGCCCGCGTCGAAACGCCGCATGAAGCCCATCTGGAAGAACATGCCGGCTTGATCGATTGCGGCTTTCATCTCCAGTACTTCCGCGATCGAGAGCGCAGGCGGCTTTTCGCAGAACGTCGGCCTCTTGCGCGCCGCCGCCGCGAGCACGTGCTCGCGATGCACGTGCGTGGGCGTGACGATCACGATCGCTTCCACGTCCTTGTCATCGATGAGCGCCATCGCATCCGGATAGTGACGCGCGACGTCGAATTCCTCGGCAACTTCTTTGGCCAGCGATTCGGCGGGATCGGCCACGGCGACCAGGCGGCTTTCAGGAATACGCCCGGCGAGATCGCGGGCGTACACGCGGCCAAGGCGGCCGAGGCCAATTAAACCAACGTTGAGTCGTTTCATGATCGTGAGCGGACAGTCTCCCTGGTCACCATCTCGAGCTTGACCATGATGTCGGCGGGAAGCTTCTCGCCAGCCATCACCTTCACGGCGCTTTCCACTGCGGCTTTGCCCATCTCGTAGGGGAACTGCGCCACCGAGGCCTCCATCGTCCCCGCCGCAATCGCCTTCTTCGCATCGTCGAGGGCGTCGAAACCAATCACGCGAATCTTCCCGGTCTTGCCGGCGGCGGCAATCGCCTCGATGGCGCCGAGCGCCATTAGATCGCTTGCGGCAAAGACCGTGTCGATCTCGGGGTGCGCCTGCAGCATGTTTTGAAAGACGTTGAACCCTTGATCGCGCTCCCAGTTGGCTGGCTGGGACGCCACGATCGTGATGCCAGGCTGCCGTGCCACGGCATCGCGGAATCCGCGCAGGCGTGAGTCGCCGGTCTCGTGGCCTGGAATCCCTTCGAGAATGCCGACACGCGCCTTGCCTGCGCTGATCTTGATGGCGTACTCGGCCGCCAGCTTTCCGCCTTCGTAGTTGTCGGACCCGATGAAGGTTTGCGCTTGAACGCCCGCGTCGGACGCCGCCTTTGCGTCGAGGCGAGTATCGACGATGACGATGGGGACGCCGGCGTTTTTGGCTTTGACGAGCGCGGACACGATTTCGCGCGAGCCGCTCGGTGTGATGCACAGGACCTTGATGCCCGTTTGGATCAGGTTCTCGACGATCTGCATCTGCTTCTCGACATCGACTTCGCGCTCCGCCGCCTGCACCTGCAGCGTTACCCCCAGGCGGTCTGCGGCTTCCTGCGCGCCACGTCGCATATCCACGAAAAACGGATGATTCAGCGTCTTGAGCACCAGCGCCACAGACGGTTTTCCCGCCGTCGCGTTGTTGTCGCCGCGGTTACAGCCAAGGGTCGAAAAGGCGAGTGCCAGCGAGAGGGACCAAAGAGTCAGAGTGCGCGTCATGATCACGTCCGATGCCGTTTGAGCACAGTGTCCACGAGAACGGCGCCCACAATCACGCCGCCAATGACGATCTGCTGAAGAAACGACGACACGCCCAGCAGGTTGAGGCCGTTTCGGAGCACGCCCATGATAAGCGCTCCGACAAGTGTTCCGGCAAGTGTTCCTTCGCCGCCCATCAAGCTGGTGCCGCCGATGACGGTCGCCGCAATCGCATCGAGCTCGTACATCATGCCCGCAATCGGCTGCGCCGAATTGAGGCGCGCGGTGAGGATCACTGCCGCAACTGCGCTGGTGAGGCCCGACACGGCATAAACCACCGACTTGTGCAGATGAATCCGGACGCCCGACAAGCGCGCCGCTTCTTCGTTGCCGCCCAGCGCGTAAACGTAGCGGCCAAGGGTCGTTCGCGTGAGCACGAAATGGGCAATCAGGTAGACGGCCGCCATGATGAGCACGGGCGCTGGAACGAAGCCAATGCGAGCGGTGGCGAGGGATCGAAACGCTTCGTCGAAGCCTGAAACGGGACGCCCTTCCGTGATGACGAGCGCCGCGCCGCGCGCAATGCTCATCATGCCGAGCGTCACGATGAACGGCGGCAGCCCGCCGCGATCGATCAAGATGCCGTTGATCAGCCCGCAGAGGATGCCAAACATCAACGCGAGCGGAACCGCGAGTACCAGTGGCTGTCCGTCGCGCAGCGCGAGGCCAAGCACGACGCCCGAGAGCGCGACGATCGATCCGACCGACAAGTCGATGCCGCCTGAGAGAATGACGAACGTCATCCCGACGGCGACGATCGCGTTGATGCTCGTTTGCTCCGCGATATTGAGGAGATTCGAAACGGTCAGGAAATAGGGCGTGAGCGCCGACAGCACGGCGCCAAGTACGACGAGCCCGATCAGCGTGCCAAACCGGCGAGCCCTCAAGCGTCGAGTCCCAACGCGGCGCTCAACACGCGCTCTTGTGTCGCCTCGGCTGCCGTAAGCTCCGTACGGATGCGACCTTGGTGCATGACGAGAATGCGATCGCTCATGCCGATCAGCTCGGGCAGCTCCGACGAAATCATTACGATGCCGGCGCCGCTGGCGGTCAGGCGGTTCATCAGGTTGTAGATTTCGATTTTGGCGCCGACATCGACGCCGCGTGTCGGCTCGTCGAAGATGAACACCCGCGCGTCGCCGGCCAGCCACTTGCCGAGCACGACCTTTTGCTGGTTGCCGCCGCTCAGGAGTCGCACAGGTTGGGTTGCCGTCGCCCTGATGCGCAAGTCCCGCACAATTGGTTCCGCCAACGCCGATTCGGATCGGGGCGAGATGACGCCGAAGCGCGCAAGTCGCGCCGCGTGCGGCAAGGCGATGTTGCGCGCGACCGATAGTCCGGCGACCAAGCCTTGCGCCTTGCGATCCTCCGGGAGTAAGCCAATTCCGCTGCGAATGGCCCCCCGAGGCGCACCGAATCGCGCCGGCCGGCCGTTCACGAACAGACGCCCCGAGTCGAATGGGTCGGCGCCGGCCAGCACACGTGCGAGCTCCGTACGGCCGGCGCCGAGCAGCCCGCCAATTCCGACGACCTCGCCGGCGCGCAGCGTGAACGTGATATCCGCGAGCACGCCCTTGCGACCGAGGTTCTCGACCCGCAGCAACTCCGCGCCGGGGGCCGTCCGCTGTTTCGGAAAGTGCTCGCCGAGATCGCGATTGGCCATGAGCCGCACGAGCTCGGTGACGGTCACGTCGGAGAGCATGGCGGTTTTCACCTTGCGCCCGTCGCGCAGGACAGTCACGCGCTGGCCGATGCGATAGACCTCATCGAGGCGATGCGTGATGTAGACAATCGCAACACCTCGGGCGGTGAGGCGTTGAATGAGGGCGAAGAGCTGATCGACTTCTCGCGACGTCAGCGCCGACGTCGGTTCGTCCATCACCAGCACCGATGCGTCATCCTTTAGCGCCTTCGCAATCTCCACCATCTGCTGCTGCGCCAGGCTCAAACGGGCGACGAGCGTCGATGGCGGGATCTCCATCCCGAGATCGGACAGCAGGCGCGTCGTCTGAGCGTGCAAACGGCGCCAATCGATCACGCCGGCGAAGCGTGTCGGCGCCGCACCGAGATAGATATTTTCCGCGACCGAAAGATGCGGAACGAGATTGAGCTCCTGGTAGATGACGCGAATGCCGCGCCGAAGCGCATCGCGCGGCCCATGAATATCCGCGCGCTGACCGTTGAGGAGAATCTCGCCCGCATCCTTGCGATACGCGCCGCTCAGAATCTTCATGAGCGTAGACTTGCCGGCGCCGTTCTCACCGAGCAGCACATGGACCTCGCCGGCGTGCAGCGTCAGCTCAACGTCGTCGAGCGCGACGACGCCGGGAAACGCTTTGCGGATGCCGCGCATTTCGAGCGCGGCGGCGGCGGTCATGGGATCGCGATCTCGAATGGCGACCCGTCGGCGCGCAGCTCGACGGAGCCTTGCCAACGCACGCTGCTCGGGCCGGGAATGTACGCCTCGTCGAGCGTGAACAGCGTGTTCACCCGCGTCAAGCGCACGGCGCCTGCAGCCGATGTGCCTTCACGCGCATGCGCCTGCGCGCGCACGGCGCGCACGTCGGTGATCGTGCAGCCGTCAGGCAAGGGAATCGCGGCTCGAAAACAGCCGTCACGCACAATGCGGTACTCGGGCATCCCGCGATCCGACGCGTGCCATTCGTTTCCCACGCGAATGCCGAACGTGAGCGCCAGCGTGCCGACTTCGCCGCAGCCTTCGAGATAGACGAAGCGGCGTGGATCGGGAATGGTTCCCGCGCCGGGCGAGGCGTTCGGCACGATCTTTCCCTCGCGCGCGAGCTCCTTTGCCGCGACCGCGTACAGCCACGGGTTTGCGTCCATTACCTCTTCTCGCGAGACGTTCGTTAATGCGAACTCGATGGGCGCCGGAGCGTAACGGGTGCGAATGGTGCCGCGATCCACCACCATGTTGTTGTCGGTCGCGACCCACAAGCGCGCGTGCCGTCGCTCGAGTTTGCCGCGGTAAGGGAGCACTTCGTGCTTCGGCCCCTGGTAGTCGTGCGCCAGAATTCGTCCGTTCGCATCGATTTCCACGCTGTAGACATACTCGATGTCCGTCGTCCGGCCCCATGTCGCCATCAAGCGATCGGCTGGCGTCCCGCCGTCTTCGTTGGTGAAGATGACCGAATAGCGATAGCGGGTGCCGCGATCGGTCGGCTCGGTTTCGTACCACATGAAGACGGGCACGTCCGAAAAGCGGCCGACCGTGTTGGGCCGCTGATAGATGAAGGGCGCCAGTGACAACGCGAGGTACTTGGGATCGCTTTCGTCGATGACCTCCACCTGGACGATCTTGATCGCTGCACTTTTGGCGTTGAGCTCGCGCGCGGTATGTTGCGGATCGACGCGGATGCCGACTGAATGAATGCCCGCCGGCACGGTTCCGAGCAGAATGTGATAGTCGGACTTGCCGGATCGGACAAGCGGCAGATGTTGCGAGTAACGGCCATCAACGGTCAGCACCACGCTGACCGCCTCACGCCCGTCGACGTCCCATGCGCAGGCCGGACAGTTACCTTCGACGGTGGCCAGCAGCACCGCGCGCTTCTGTGTAGAGATTTTGACGTCCTGAGCGGCTGCGACCGAGGCAAGCAGCACCCCCCCGAGCGCAACCAGGACGCTAGGTCCGAACATTTCCCGATGCCACCAGCGCTTCGACTTCCTCGAGCGAGGGAATGCCGCCAAGCGCGCCCAGACGGGTGCAACCCACCGCGGCGGCGGCGTTGGCAAAGCGCAACGTGTCGTCTGTCGACCAGCCTTGCAGCAGCGCGTAGACGAAGCCGGCGCGGAACACATCGCCCGCGCCGGTCGTATCGACCGCTTCGACGTGAAACGCCGGTGCGTAGTGGATGCCGCGGCCGTCGAGCGCCATCGCCCCGCGCTCGCCGAGCGTGACGCACAACATGCGGTGATGCGGCGCCCGCAATGCTTCGAGCGCCGCTTCGTGATCGTGAACGCCGGTGACACGGGTCGGCACGTGCTCGGCGAAGATTGGAATGGTGACGGCGGCAATCAGATCGGCGGTGCGCTCGGTGATGCGATCGATGTCGCTCGTCGCCGGCACGCCGTGCTCGCGCGCGATCTGCGCCGCGCGAATCGCCGCCGCCTGATCGACATCGTCCACATGCAGCGCGCGCGCGGCGGCGATGGCATCGGCGGGAATGTCGCGCTCGCGCATCATCAGCCGCTCGTCGCGATCCCAGAGCACGATGCGATCGCCGTTGGTCTCGTCGACGAGGATGACGGCAAACTGATTCTGTGCGTCGCGAATGATCAGGTCGGTGAGATCGATGCCGCGCCGTTCGAGCTCGCGCCGGACGCGCGTGCCGTTCTCATCGGTGCCGGTGACGCCGACATACTTCGCGCGCAACCCGAAGCGCGCGCAGGCGCTCATCGCCGTCGCCATCTGCCCGCCGCAAAGAATCTCCTGCCGCTGGATCTTCATCTTGGCAAAGGAGCCAAACGGCTGTGGATAGCCCGGCAACAGGTGGACGAAGTCGACGCTGTTGGCGCCGACGCCGACAACGTCCCACGCGGGTGCGGTCATTGTGTCGGAGTATAACGTGGGCGCCCGCGTCGACGTTCCGAGGTTCCGAGGTTGCGAAGTTCCGAGGTTCCGGGGTTCCGGAGTTCCGAGGTTCCGGGGTTTTGAAGTTTCGCGGTTCGGACGTTCAGAGCTTCGGAACCTCGCAACTCCGGAACCTACGAACCTAGGAACCTTGGAACCCCGGAACCTTGCAACTTCCTGCGCTTCAGAATCCGAGGCGCACCGACAACTGCATCACACGCGGATCGCCCGCGAGGGTTGAAATCTGGCCAACGTCGCTCGCTGAAATATTCGCGACCGGCAGGCCGAAGTTGGCGCGGTTGAAGACGTTGAACGTGTCCCAGCGCAGCGTCGCGTTCACGCGCTCGGTGAAGTTGATCCGGCGCTGCACGCTCAAATCGAACGTGATCCAACCCGGCCCACGCAGGATGTTGCGCCCGGCGTTGCCGAACGTGCCCGACGCGACGGCGGTGAACGCCGCGGGGTTGAACCACTGGTCCACGGTCTCCGCGCCTTCCGGGTCGCCGGTGAGATTCGGAAGGCCCGTCTGATCGGCGCCGACGTTGTTGTTGCCCTGCGTCACGGTAAAGGCGCGGCCCGATCGCATGCTGTAGATGCCGCTGAGCAGCCAGCCGCCGAGAATCTGACCGGCGACGCCATCCTGCAGCATCGGCTTGCCTGGCCCGAAGGGGAGTTCGACGATGAAGTTGCCGACGAAGCGGTGACGGATGTCGAAATCACTCGGGCCTTCCCACGAGTCCAGATCACGCGAGTTCTGCGCGCGGCCGGACGACGCGTTGAGATGCTCGGGCGCCTGATCGCGGGCGCTGCTGAGCGTGTAGGACGCGCGATAGCTGTAGCCGTTGCTCAACCGCTTCTCGAGCGAGAGATCGAGGCCCTTGTAATTCGCCTCGCCGTTCATCTCACGCGCCTGGATGTTGCCAAAGTCGGGATAAGGGATAGGGCCGTTGGCATCGCGCGTTCCGGGCAACGGCTGATTCAGATTGCGCAACACCGCGAGGTGGCGCGTGAACGAGCCGACGACGTCGGCCGACACGACGAAGTTGGTGGCCACCTGCCGCTCGACGCCGCCGCCAAACTGCTGCACCATGGTGCGCGGCGAATCCTCGAAGGCAGCGCGCAGCTTCAGATTGCGAATCACCAGATTCGCCGGATCCAGATAATTCTGCGGGAATCCGTCCTTCAGGTACAACACCGGCGTCGTCGCCCCGGATGGCGAGTTGACCTGGTTGTTAATCAGCCCGGGCGGATTCAGCGCGAGCTGATCTTCGGAACCAATACGCTCGAACTGGTTGAAAAAGATCCCGTAGCCGCCGCGAATCAGCGTCCGGTCGTTGATCCGGTAGACCGCACCGATGCGCGGCGCGAAGTTGTTCTTATCGGGTTTGACCAGCGCCCGCTCGCTGAGTGAGCCATCCTGCGCGAATACGAGCGTGCCGCGTCCGCCGTTGCCGTTCGGATCGAAGTTGGCCATGCGGTTGTCGGCATCATACGGCGGCGTCATGAAATCGTAGCGCAGG
>JBKPAJ010000088.1:0-56055 GCA_046726375.1 Acidobacteriota bacterium | reverse complement strand
GAGTTGGTTTCGAGCTGCCGGGGGATCGATCCCACGAGGTAGCGCTTCGACTCATCGAACTCTTTCTGGGTGATGCCCGCCGCGATCACCGTGCGAAGTTCCTCGTCTATCGACGTCAGCGTCCGTTCGACATTGCTCGCCCCGATGCCGGCGCGGATGAGCAGCGGCCCCTCGGCGAGACTGGCGTCGAGCGAGCTGTAGACGTAGTACGCCATTCCCTGCCGCTCGCGAATGCGGTCGCCCAACCGGCCGCCCAGCGCGTACTGGCCAAGCGCGTTGTTCATCACCCACCCGGCATAGAAATCCGAATCGTTACGCCGGAGGCCGAGAAAGCCGTAAGCGACGTCGGCCTGCGCCTTGTTCATCATCGGCACGACGGCGAGCTGGCGCGAATGGGCGGGCTTGGGCGTTGGCAATTCCGGCTCGCGCGCGCGCTCGGTTTGCCAGGTCTCGAACTCTTTGGACGCGGCAACGAGCACCTGCTGCGGATCGACGTCGCCGACGATCACGAGAATCGCGCTCTCGGGCGTGAACCAGCGGCGATGAAAATCCACGAGGTCGGCGCGAGTGAGCTGCTGCACGGTCGCCATGGTGCCCCGGGCGCGCCGCCCGTACGGATGCGCGGGATAGAGGCGCGCCATCAGGCTGTCGACGGCAACCGCGGCCGGATCGTCCTCGTCCTGCAGAATCGAAGTCAGAAGGTCGGCCCGCTTGGTCGTCACGTCACGCTCGGCAAACGCCGGGCGCTGAACGATGTCGGCGACGAGCGCAAAGATCTGCGCAAAATCTTCGGACAGACACGTCGCGCTGACGGTGACCTGATGACGACCGGCGATCACCGACAGCGATGCGCCGCGGCCATCCAGCTCGTCGGCAATCTCGTCTCCTGACCGCGATGTCGTGCCGCGATCGAGCACGCGAGCCACGAGCGCTGCCGTGCCTTCTCGCCCGTCCGGGTCGTAAAAGGCGCCCGCACGCACACCCACGAGGATGGTTACCGCCGGCGTCGTGCGCGTTTCCTTCGCCAGCACGGTCATGCCGTTCGCGAGCGTCAATCGCAAAGGATCAAGCGGCATAGAAAACGTTCGAGGTTACAAGTTCAAAGTTCAAAGTTGTAAGTTGAAAGTTCACAGTGAGTTCCAGGTTTGAGCATGCGGATTTCGATGCGACCACGCTCTCGAGTCTCAACTTTGAACTTTGAACTTTGAACTTTGAATTTCGTTTACTGGCTCAAACCACCCGATCGTCCGATTCTCGGCCGAAAGATACTTCCGCGCCGTCGCGTTGACCTGATCGATCGTGACGGCCGCGAGCCGCGGAATCAGCTCGCGGTAATCGCGCCATGAAGCGATGGTTTCGAAGTAGCCGAGCTGATGCGCGATGTCGGTGACACTGTCGCTGTCATAGACAAATCGGGCGCGAAGCTGAGCGCGTACTTTCGAGAACTCGGCGTCGGTGATGCCCTGCCGCGCAATGCCATCGAGCTCGCTCAGGATCGCTTCCTCGACCTGCGCGAGGCTCTTCCCGTCGGCCACGGTTGCCCACAGGTAATAGAGAAATGGATGTTCCGTCGGCAACACGGCGCCGCCGACATTCGCGGCCAGTCCGGTGTCAACCGTCGCGCGATACAAACGCGCGCTGCGCTGCGGCGTCGGCACTCTATGCCCGGACCAGATGTTGAGCCCGGACGCGCCGCTCAGCGCCGCATCGACAAACAGCATGGGGAAAAAGTCCGCGTCGCTCAACGCTGGGCTGTGAAACGCCGCCCGCCAGTAGGCAGTCGTGCCTTCCTTGCGAAAGTGAACCCGTCGCTCGGCTTGCTGCTGCGGCTCGATCGCTCGCGGGCGTGAGAGCGCACTGCCTGCGGGAATCGATCCGAAGTGACGCTCCACACCGCGCAAGACTCCGTCGGTCTCGACGTCGCCGACGATCACGAGTGTGGCGTTGTTGGGAATGTAATACCGCCGATAGTGCCCATACAGGTCGTCGCGGGTCATCGTCTCGAGATCCGAGAGCCACCCGATGGTTGGATGTTGATACGGGTGGACGCGAAAGGCCGCGGCGGTCAGCTCGATATCCAGCAACTGCTCAGGATCGTTTTCGCCGCCCTTGAGCTCCGAGATGATGACGGTGCGTTCCGATTCGCAATCTTCGGGATCGTAGAGAGAGGCGTGCATGCGCTCGGCCTCGATGAACAGCATGCGATCGAGTGCGTCGCGCGATGCGGTTTCGAGATACGTCGTCTGGTCAATCCAGGTGTAGCCGTTCCAGGTGCCGCCGAACTGCTCGATGATGCCTTTCACCTGGTCGCGCGGAATGTTACGCGTACCCTTGAAATTCATGTGCTCGACCCAGTGCGACACCCCCGTGAGGCCGGAGCCTTCGTCCTTCGACCCGACCTTGTACCAGCACCAAACGGATGCCAGCGGCGCGGTGTGGACCTCCTGAACGAGCACTTTCAGCCCGTTGTCCAGAACCGTCTCGCGCACGTCGGACACGGTCGGTTGGAGAGCCGCCTTCGCAGACGCTCCGGCAGTCAAGCGCGACACAGCCATAGGGCCATTATTACAATAGAAAGACTGCCATGCCCGAGTGGAAGGAGACCTGTAACCTGCCGCGGACGGCTTTCTCGATGAAAGCCAACCTGCACACGGCCGAGCCGGAGGCCATCGCCCGTTGGGACGCCATGGACCTGTATGGGAAGCTCCGCCGTGCGCGACAGGGCGCCGCGAGGTTCATCCTGCATGATGGTCCGCCTTACGCCAACGGCGAGATTCACATCGGCACCGCGCTCAACAAAGTGCTCAAAGACTTCGTGGTCAAGTCGCGGAGTATGGCCGGCCTCGATGCACCCTACGTGCCGGGATGGGACTGCCACGGCCTTCCGATCGAGCTGAAGGTCGACCGACAACTCGGGCCGAAGAAACGGCAGATGTCCGTTGCCGATTTTCGCCGCCAATGCCGCGCGTACGCGGCGAAGTATGTGGACATCATGCGGACCGATTTCAAACGACTCGGCGTATTCGGCGAGTGGTCGGATCCGTATCTGACGATGAGCTACGGTTACCAAGCGGCGATCGTGCGCGCGCTCGGGCGATTTGTCGAACAGGGCATGGTGTACAAGGGCAAGAAGCCTGTGCATTGGTGCATGCATTGCCGCACTGCACTGGCTGAAGCCGAGGTGGAATACGAGCCGCACACCTCGCCGTCGATCTACGTCGAATTTCCGCTCGCCGACGCCAGCCGCGATGAGTTAGCGCGGCGACTGCCGGCGCTCGCCAATCGCAACGTCTCTGTACTCATCTGGACGACGACGCCATGGACGATCCCCTCGAACCTCGCCGTCGCGTTTCATCCGGATGTTGAATACGGCGCATATCCAGTTGGCGATACGAACGTCATTGTCGCCAAAGATCTAGCGGAGGCGGTGGCTGCCAAGGTTGGTCGTTCGTTCCGTGCACCGATCGCGACATTCACGGGGCGCGAGATGGAATGGCTCATGTTCCGCCATCCTCTCTACGACCGCGACTCGCTCGCGGTGCTCGGCGACTACGTGACGCTCGAAGCAGGCACCGGTGTGGTGCATACCGCGCCAGGGCACGGCTCCGACGACTATCACACAGGCGTGAAGTACGGACTCGATATTTACGGGCCGCTCGACGCTGGAGGGCACTTCCTCGACTCAGTGCCGCTGTTCGCCGGGCTGCAGGTCCTCGAAGCCAATCCGAAAATTGAAGCCGCGCTCGCCGAACGGGGCCGGCTGTGGCATCGCGAAAACTACGAACACTCGTACCCGCATTGCTGGCGCTGCCACAATCCGGTGATCTTCCTCGCGACATCGCAGTGGTTCATCGCGATGGAGAGCCAGAACCTGCGCCAGCGCGCGCTCGAGGCGATCGACGACACGCGGTGGATTCCGTCGTGGGGACGCGAGCGGATTTACAACATGATCGCGCATCGTCCCGACTGGTGCATCTCGCGTCAGCGTGTGTGGGGTGTGCCGATTCCGGCGGTTGACTGCAAAAGCTGCGGGCAGCCGCTGCTGACGCAAGAACTGGTAGAACAGGCGGCTCGTGTGTTCGACGAGCACGGCGCCGATGCGTGGTACGAGCGGCCGACTAACGAGTTCCTGCCGGCCGGGCTCACCTGTACGGCATGTGGCGGTCGCGAGTTCGAACGCGAGTCGAACATTCTCGACGTCTGGTTCGACTCCGGTTCCAGTCACGAGGCGGTGCTTCCGCGATGGAAGGGATTACGCTGGCCGGCGGACCTGTATCTCGAAGGGTCGGATCAGCACCGCGGCTGGTTTCACAGTTCGTTGCTCGTCGGACTCGGCACTCGCGGGCGCGCGCCGTTCGAACAGGTGCTGACTCACGGCTTCGTCGTCGACGAGCACGGCAAGAAAATGTCGAAGTCGCGCGGCAACTCGGTGGCACCGCAGGAGGTCATGGCACAAAGCGGGGCCGACGTGCTGCGGTTGTGGGTCGCGATGGCCGACTACCGCGAAGACATGCGACTTGGGAAGGAAATCCTCGCGCGCGTGGTCGAGGCCTATCGCAAAATCCGCAACGTGCTGCGCGTGCTCGTCGCGAACTTGTACGACTTCGATCCGAAGACCGACATGGCGCCGCGCGCACGCATGCTCGAGATCGATCGCTGGGCAATGGCGCGCTACTCGGGGGTCGCCGCCAAAGTCGTTCAGGCGTACGAAGATTACGACTATCCAGCTGTCTATCAAGCGGCGAACTCGTTGATCACCGTCGATCTCAGCGCGTTCTACGTGGACGTGACGAAGGACCGCATGTACACCTTCGGCGCAAAGTCCGAAGCGCGGCGGTCCGGGCAGACGGCGATGTACCTCATTGCCGACGGCTTGGCACGCCTGCTGGCACCGATCCTGCCTTTCACGATGGACGAGTTGTGGCGCAACCTGCCGTCCGAGCGAGAGGCGTCGGTTCATCTGACGGTTTTCCCGTCGGAGTTCTCGGCCTGGCAGGACGAGGAGCTGCTCGACCGGTGGATGCAGCTGATTACAGTCAGAGATCAGGTGAACGTCGCTCTCGAGGAACGCCGTAAAGACAAGACGATCACGTCGAACCTTTCCGCGCGGGTGAGGGTGCGGGCGTCAGGCGACACGGCGCGACTGCTGGTCCGGTACCGCGACGAGCTGCCGGCCCTGTTCGGTGTGTCCGACGTTGTCGTCAGGGAGGCCGCCGAAGGCGACGTGCAGGTTCTGGTGGAGAAAGCCGACGGCATCAAGTGCGAGCGGTGCTGGCGCTATGTGCCGAGCGTGAATCAGACGCCGGAGTTCAAGGGGTTGTGCGAGCGTTGCGTGGACGCGCTGGCGGAAACGGTTAACCGGTAACCGTGACCTCGCCAGCGGTGTCGCGTCGTCTCGAACTGATTCTTGTTGTGGGCATCGTCGTCGCGGATCAAATCGCCAAGGCGCTCGTGCGGCCCGCTCTCGCGTTGCACGATAGCATCGCAGTGATTCCCGGCTTTCTGAATTTGACGCGGGTTCACAACACGGGCGCAGCATTCGGGATGTTGAACAGCGTGGACTTTCCGTTCAAGACGGTGGTACTCACCGTGGTTGCGACGCTCGCGTTGGCGGGGGTGGCATGGTATGCGGCAACAGTGCCGCAAAACGATCGGCTGGCGCGCATTGGCGTGGCCAGCATTCTCGGCGGCGCGATCGGCAACCTGATCGATCGCGCCACTGTGGGTTACGTGCTCGATTACGTGGACGCCTATTTCAGGGGCTGGCACTTCTGGGCTTTCAATGTCGCCGATGCCGCCATCTCGATAGGTGTGGTGCTCATGATCCTGGATCTCCTGGGGGTCGGACGCCGTGCATCCAATCCTGTTTAATCTCGGACCGGTCACGATCTACACCTACGGCGTCCTGCTTGCCGCGGCTTATCTCCTCGGCCTGTGGCTGGCGGCGCGGCGCGCGCGGCGGGCGGGGCTCGACGGCAACAAGGTCCTCGATCTCGGCATTTGGGTCATCATCGCGGCGCTGGTTGGCGCCAAGGCGCTGCTCTTCATAGTCGATTACCGGCACTTCACCAGCAGCTGGCAGGAGTTCACCACGTTACTCCGCTCGGGCGGTGTGTTCTATGGCGGCCTGATTGCCGCCGTCGTGGTGTGCATATACGAGCTCCGCAAGCACAAGCTGCCATTGTGGACCTCGGGTGATCTCTTCGCGCCCGGTATCGCGCTCGGCTACATGGTCGGACGGCTCGGATGTCTGGCGGCGGGGTGCTGTTATGGCAAGCCAACGAATGTGCCGTGGGCGATCACGTTCACGAATCCGGCGGCAGCGGCGAATGTCGGCACGCCGCTGAACGTGCCGCTGCATCCGACGCAGCTTTACGAGTCTGCCGCAGGGCTCCTGATTCTTCTGGTGCTGCTGCTTGTCGAACGCCGGCGACGCGCGTTTCCCGGTCGGACGTTCTGGCTGTTCGTGCTGCTCTACTCGATCTCGCGCTTCATCATTGAGTTCTTCCGGGGCGACGATCGCGGCATCGTGTTCAATATGCTCTCTACGTCGCAGTTCATCTCCCTCGTGCTCGCGCCGGTGAGCATCGTGATGCTCTGGTACCTGAGCCGTCCATCGCGACCGCCAGCAGCGGAGACGCCGGCACAGCCGCGAAAGCCGCGCTTTGCCTGAGGGATTCCACAGCTAGGTTTGAACCACAGATTGGACAGATGACACAAATCTCATCTGCGATCTTGTTGCGCATCCCGACGCAAGGCGCGCCTTGGCGCCAACACGGTCGATGCGTTCGTCACGATCCCAAACTCAAATCTGAGCAACCTGTGCAAATCTGTGGTTCCTTTCTGTCTGTGTCATCCCGTCCCATCGGTGTAATCCCGCCGTGACGCCACTAACAGTCGTCGTCCAGGGCGAACAGGACGGCATACGACTCGACAAACTGCTCGCAGAAGAAATCCCTGGCCAGTCGCGCTCACAAATTCAGCGGCTGATCGAAGAAGGTCACGTCAGTGTCCCGCGTGTGAAGCAGGTCAAGTCCAACACCGCGGTGCGGGACGGCGACATCGTCACGGTAGACCTTCCGCCGCCGGTTGAACCCGAAGTCACCGCCGAGGCGCTTCCGCTCGAGGTGCTTTACCAGGACAGCGACATCGCGGTGATCCACAAACCCGCAGGCATGGTGGTGCATCCCGGGGCGGGTCACGACAGCGGCACACTGGTAAATGCGCTGCTGCATCACGTCACCGACCTGAGTGGAATCGGCGGCGAGCTCCGGCCCGGCATCGTGCATCGGCTCGATAAGGGAACGTCAGGCGTGATGGTCGTGGCGAAGAACGACGCCGCACATCACGAACTGGCGCGACAGTTTCACGATCGGGAGATAGACAAACAGTACATCGCGCTGGTGTGGGGCCTCGTGCAACAGCGAAAGCGCATCGACATTCCGATCGGCCGCGACCCGGTTCATCGCGAGAAGATTTCCACGCGCGCACGCCGCGCGCGAACGGCGGTCACGCGGGTCACGTGGGCGCGCCACATTCCCGGCGCTTCGCTGCTGCGCGTGGCCATCGCGACCGGACGGACGCACCAGATTCGGGTGCACCTCAGCGCCATCGGACACCCGATTATCGGCGACCCGCTGTACGGCGGCGTGCACCGGCGCGTGCCGCACGATCTCCGCGCCGTGCAACGTTTGGAAAGACCTTTCCTTCACGCCGAGCGGCTCGCCTTTGCACACCCGCGCACCAGGGAGCCGCTCGTGTTCATCGCGCCGCTTCCCGACGATCTGCGGAGCGTACTCGAGGCGATCGAGCCGGCGCTGCTCGAAATGCTCGAGCGCTCGGAGCCGACCGATGCCGAACGAGAGCAAGAAGCCGAAGCGTGAGGATCGCCGTGTTATTTACGAAGGGCGTATTTTCCGGATCGAGCTCGATCGCGTGGAATTGCCGTCGGGACGTACCGTCGCGATGGAGCTTGTCCGCCATCCTGGCTCGGTTGTGCTGATCCCGATGCCCGCACCCGATCGCGTCATCATGATCCGGCAGTATCGATACAGCATCGATCGCTGGATCTGGGAACTGCCGGCAGGCAGCCTCAAGCGTGGTGAAGATCCGGCCCTTGCCGCCGCGCGCGAGTGCGAAGAGGAAATCGGGCTCGTGCCGCGGAGCGTCCGGCGCATGCGATCGTTCTATCCGACGCCAGGATTCTGCGACGAAGAGATGATCTTCTTTCGCTGCACCGATCTGCAGCAGCCGGCGGCGGATTCGACGGCAAAGAAAGATGAGGACGAAGATCTCGAGCCGCGAATCTTCACGATCGACGAGGCTCGACGGCTCGCGATCGAAGGCGAGATCGTGGACCTCAAGACAGCTGTAGGTCTAACGCTGATCTGACGGTTGTGGCATGGATGTCCACGGTATCGTCCAGCCGTCTGGCATAACCGCCGGCGAGCAATACGACCGCCGGAACAGCATCTGCGCGGCACGCGGCCAGCACGGTTTGGTCACGTTCGCGTAAACCCGCCTTGGTCAACGCGAGGCCGCCGAGCTGATCGTCCTCGTAGGGATCGGCGCCTGCCAGATAGAACGCGACGTCCGGCCTGTGGTCGAATACTCTGTTCAGCGCGCCCGCAAGTTTATCGAAATACTCGGCGTCGCCTGTCAGATCAGCGAGGCCGATATCGAGCGACCCGCGCGGCTTGTGCATCGGATAGTTGTGCTGCTGGTGCATCGAGAAGGTGAACACGCGGGGGTCGTTTTCGAAAATGAACGACGTACCGTTGCCGTGATGGACGTCGAGGTCGATCACAGCCGCGCGCGCGGCAAGACCGTCGCGAAAGAGCAGGCGAATCGCGACAGCCACATCGTTGAACACGCAGAATCCTTCTCCGTGATTGGGGAAGGCGTGGTGCAGCCCGCCCCCGAGATGGGCGACGACCGGCCCGTGATCACGAGAGATCGCGGTCCGGGCGGCGAGAATCGTGCCGCCCGTCATCAGTCGGAAGCCTTCGACCACCTCGGGCGTCCAAGGCAATTCCAAAAGGGCGAGTTCCTCGATCGTGAACTCGCCCGCTTTCAGTTTGTGGATGTATTGAGGCGTGTGAACCAGCGCGATGTCTTCCCATGACGCGGGCTCGGGCTCTACAAAGCGGAGCTTGGGAAGATTCTCGCACTGGAGGCGCTCGTAGATCCGCGAGTACTTGATGGTCGGAAAGACATGCGTCCCGATGTTGATGTGGTAGTGCCGGGAATAAACAACGACCATGGCTAGCCGGATTGTAGGAGCGCTCGCGTCGGTCGCGACCCGCATAGCCGCGCGCGACAGCGCGCGGCGAACCCATAGCGGGCCCAGCGAGCGCCCCTAATCCTTCACTGCACGTGCGCGTGCTG
Organism: Acidobacteriota bacterium; assembly: GCA_046726375.1. Lineage (GTDB taxonomy): Bacteria > Acidobacteriota > Vicinamibacteria > Vicinamibacterales > UBA2999 > DASPWV01. The sequence continues at coordinate 46,668 of JBKPAJ010000088.1, read as the reverse complement.
CGTGCGGTTCTTGCTCTTCCGCGGATGCTGTCCCGGCCGCGGCACCGGCAGCAACGACAGCAACAGAACCTCGTCGATCGTGTTGACCAGGTGAATCGTGAGGCCCTCACGCAGCTCGTCGTTGAGATCCTCCTTGACGTTCTTCTCGTTCTGACGCGGCAGCAGGATCTCGCGTACGCCTGCGCGCTTGGCGGCCAGCACCTTTTCCTTGATGCCGCCAACCGGGAGCACGCGACCGGAGAGCGTGATTTCACCAGTCATCGCGACGTCACCCCGTACCGGCCGCCGCGCGAGCTCCGAGACGAGCGCGGTGGCCATTGTGACACCGGCGGAGGGTCCATCCTTCGGGATGGCGCCCGACGGTACGTGCACGTGGACTTCCGATCCTTTGAAGAACTCGGGATCGATCCCCCACTCGATTGCATGGGCGCGCACCCACGACAGCGCGGCGCGCGCCGACTCTTTCATCACGTCGCCGAGCTGACCGGTAAGCGTCAGCGATCCTGCGCCGGCCATTCGCGTGGCTTCGACCAGGAGCACTTCTCCGCCGACCGGCGTCCACGCGAGGCCGATGGCAACGCCAGGATTCTTCGTGCGCTCTTCCATCTCCTCGTCGAGAAACCGCGGTGCACCGAGGAACTGGTGCACGAGCTCAGGAGTGACTTTGATTCTCGCCTGCTGACCCTCGGCGCGCTTGCGCGCTACCTTGCGGCAGATCGATCCGATTTCGCGCTCGAGATTGCGGACGCCGGCCTCGCGTGTGTAGCCGCGAATGATTGTCCTGAGCCCAGCCTCCGTAAACGTCAACTGCTTGTCCGTGAGGCCGTGATTCGGAACCTGACGGTCGACGAGGTGATCGCGCGCAATGGCGAGCTTCTCGTCTTCCGTGTAGCCGGCCAGCTCCAGCACCTCCATACGATCGCGAAGCGCAGGAGGAACCGGATCGAGCACGTTGGCCGTTGTGATGAACAACACTTCGGACAGGTCAAACGGCACGTCGAGATAGTGATCGCGGAACGTGTTGTTCTGTTCCGGATCAAGCACTTCGAGCAGCGCCGATGCCGGGTCGCCGCGGAAATCCGAACCCAACTTGTCGATCTCGTCGAGAATGAAGAGCGGATTCTTCGACTCGGCGCGGCGCAGACCCTGGATGACCTGTCCCGGCAGCGCACCGATATACGTGCGACGATGGCCGCGGATCTCCGCCTCGTCGCGCATGCCGCCAAGCGAGACACGAACGAACTTGCGTCCAAGCGAGTTGGCGATCGATCGCGCCAGCGACGTCTTACCCACGCCCGGAGGGCCGACAAAGCACAGAATGGGTCCCTTGACCGTGGGATTCAGCTTGCGCACGGCGAGATACTCGAGGATGCGATCCTTGGCCTTCTCGAGACCCGAGTGCTCTTTATCGAGAATGTCGCGCGTCTTTCCCAGGTCGATGACTTCCTCGGTCCGCTTGGCCCAGGGCAGCGCCACGACCCAATCGAGATACGTCCGCGACACCGTGTACTCGGCCGCAGCCGGCGGCATCTTCGAGAGGCGATCGAGCTCGCGCAACGCCTCTTTCTTGACCGTGTCGGGCATGCCCGCCTCTTCGATCTTCGTGCGCAGCTCCTCGATTTCTTTGGTCTGATCATCGCCTTCGCCGAGCTCCCGCTGGATCGCCTTGAGCTGCTCGCGCAGGAAGTAATCGCGCTGATTCTTGCCGACCTCCGATTGCACCTGCGACTGGATTTTCGATCCGAGCTCGAGCACTTCGAGCTCCTTGATCAGAAGCCGGTTGAGGAGATCGAGCCGGTGACGCACGTCCAGCGTTTCGAGCATTTCCTGACGGACTTCGGTCGAGATCGAGCCGAGGCTCGACGCAATGAAATCCGCGAGCCGTCCCGGCTCCGAAATATTCATCGCGAGCGTCTGCAAGTCGTCAGAGAGCAGCGGCGAGAGCGAGACGATCTGCTGGAAATTGGTTTTGATGTTGCGCTGAAGCGCGTCGATCTCGAGCTTGTCTTTCTCGCCCAGCAGTTCTTGGGCTTCCTCGATGCGCGCCTTCAGATACGGCCGCACCGACACCAGCTCGGCCAGCTGCACGCGCGCCAGACCCTGAACGATGATTCGCAAGCTGCCGTCCGGCAGTTTGAACATCTTGTGAATGTGGCTCGCCGTCCCGATTGGAAACAGATCGTCTTTCAGCGGCTCGTCTTCGCTGGCCTCGCGCTGCGTGAACACCGCAATCAGGCTGCCGCTCGACACGGCTTCATCGATGAGCTTCACAGAGCTCTCGCGTGCCACCGCCAGCGGCATAAACGAATTGGGGAACAGCACGGTGTCGCGCAGCGGCAGCACCGGCAGCTCTGAGGGGAGTCGATAATTCGGCGTTTCCTGGTTTTCAGGAGACAGCGAGCCGTCGAACTGATCGCGTTCGTCGCTCATAATCTTCCTCTTGTGGGCAGAGACAGAAAACCCCAGCCGAGCTTTTTGAAACTCAGGCCGGGGCCGGCGAGGAGTGGCAGGCTCCGCACCGGCGGAGCCTGACGTAGGACGCCGTGTTATCCCTGTATGTCGTAGAAGAGGCTGGACGAGCCGCGTCGCTGCTGCAGCATGCGCTCACGGTTCGCCGCGTTCTCGCGCGCTTCCTCGCAGTCCTTGCACCGCACCGCGAACGGCAGTGCGCGCAAGCGCGCCTCCGAGATTTCTTCGCCGCACTCAAAGCAGAACCCGTACCGGCCGGTTTCCAACCGCGCGAGTGCCTCGTTGATCTTGTTGAGCGTTTCCGCTTTCATCTGGATCAGCGCGAGCTCGATGTCTTCCTGGATATCGACCTCCGACGTCTCGCCCTGATCCATGACTTCGTGCGGCTTCTCCGCACCGTCAGCGCGGACGCCGCGAATACGCCCCTGCACTTCGTCGGTGAGCTCGCGCTTCCGCTCTTCGAGCATCCGCTTGAGTTCCTCATACCGCGTCGTTTCAGGTGCTGCGACCGCTGTTGTGCGCTTCGCTGCCTTCGCCATGATTCCTGCCGCTCCTCTCCGCTGTTCCTCCCGTTCTGAAGGAACGTGATGATTGCACGCCTTTATGCAAGGACAGTGCCTATAATGACCGACGTCTCACGACGCCGGGAACGAGAATGAATGTCCGACCGCTGAGGCTAAGAAGGTAAGAAGTGGAAGCCTGGGGAAGGGTGTCGAAACGATCGCCACCATTACCCGCCTTCCCGGCCCTTTGCGGTTAACCGCTGTTTTTGCAAGGCTTTACGCGCCAGTCCACTGCCAGAACACAGCCGCTCCGAACACCGTTCACTGCATTAGACGCCGCACAACGGAATTGGGTTCGGTGGACGCACTGTCGCCTGCCGGGGACAGAATGAAACCGCGAGAGGGTACCACAAGCACCACGAGATTGACAATCGATACACGCCCGGCCGTGTCCGTAGAAGCACAATCGGGTCTGAAGTCCCTTGCGACGTAGGCCTTTTGGACATGCAGCGCGGCGTCTTCGGCCCGCGCACGCGTTCAATACACTCGCGACCCCGTCGAGCTGTGCCAGTGGCCCCCTAACGACAGGAATGCAGGCTCTGCCTCCAAACGCGCGGTTACGGGAGGATGATGGACGAGGAGTCCTTCGTGGTCGCCGGCTGCTCCTGGAGGACGCGCGCCACCAGTGAGAGATAATCCTGGGCGCCCGCGCCAGGTCCGAGCGCCGCATGTCGGGCCCCGCGTTCGATGCCGCGCAACACCTCCGCCGCCTCACGATCGAAGCGCGACCCGCCGCCTCGACCAACCTGCTCGAGCAACGTCTTGATCTCTCGGCGAAGGCTTTCCGCGACGACGGACGTCGACTGGTGTTCGTACAACACACCGCGGCCAGCGGTCTCGAGCGTCGCCGCGAGTGCGCCTGCCGCTTCGGCGACATCCGCGTCAGCGATCCCCGGCAAGCCTTGCGGCCGGTTTGCGCCGTTGAACCGCAGAATTGCCGTTTGTACCAGAAAGAACAATTGAAGCTGCGCGTCCGACACACGTCCGAGCGTCGTCATCAACACCGTCAGGTCCGCTTCGTGCTGACGCTTGACAACAGACGCCGGATGACGATGTGCGTGCTCCAGATAGATGCACGTGGCCGGGCATGCGAGCTCTACGATCCGCTTGGTGCCGCAGCACACCGGACAGATGTCCGCGCGCACAGCCGGACAAGCACGTTTTGCTTTTCGCTGACGGCAGAGGGCACAAGTCATTGCTCCAGCTTATCGAAGTCTTTATAATCCTCGGCAAAACAGCCCGTTGGCGCGGAATGTCCCTTGCACAAGCCCGAGTGGGAGTACAGGCAGATCGAAGGGTCGGCGGGAAATATTTCCCAAATCTGCCCGTCCTCCTTTATGGAGGTAGAACCCGTGGCCGAGCCGCTTGTTCGAGCCCAGTCTTCTCTTGAGTTCTTCAAGGAGCACGTCGAAGCGGCGTGCGAGCGTCAGAAGCTGTTCGCGCAACCCTTGACCTCGTATTACATTGTCTCGCTGCTCGCCGACTTTATTCATCTCGGCAGGTGTGCGGCGGCCGGCGCGATCAGCTCGAACGAAGCACTGGGTGTGAGGCTCGCGCGCGCATTGCAGAGCGCGGGCAACGAACAGCGGTCCGGCCTGAAGTACGTCGGTGACGTGTCGCTCTTCATCTCGGGATTCTTCTCCGACAGCTTGCGCAACAGTCTGGTTGACATCGATTACTACATGACGATCGGCGGGTACGCCTACCGCTCGCTCGGGGCGACATCTGACGTGTTGTCGCCAATTTTCGCCGAACTGTCGGAGAAATTCCCAGCGTTTGTCGATGTGCTGTGTGAAGTGAGTGAACGAACCTCGCTGACGAGCGACAGCGATCTGCTTCGCCTCTACGAGAAATGGCTGCGCACCGGCAGCCGCCGCAACAGCAACTTGCTCGCGGAGAAAGGTATCGTCCCCAACGAATCGCTTGCCCGCACGGCGAAAGTCATTCACTAAGCGGCTCATTTGGAGCGGCCGGCCTTCAGGCCGCACGCCCCGTTTGTGATAGGATCGGGGTTTCGTATACCCGCGATAAACCTTTACGAGAGCATTAGTTATGGCGAAGCGCTGTGAAATCTGTGGCAAAGGTCCGGTCGTCGGGCGTCGTGTCTCGCACGCCCACAATGTGCGGCCGCGCCGGTTCGAGCCCAACCTCCAGACCGTCCGGGCCATGGTGAACGGCGGCGTCAAGCGCTTGCGGGTCTGCACGCGCTGCATCCGGTCGCAGAAGATCGTCAAAGCCGCATAGCTGCCTCGCGCCGATTCGTGAAGCAGCCCATCACATCGCCCACTGCCGCGCCGGCGATTGGCCCCTATTCGCCGGCCGTGAGAGTGGGCAACCTCCTCGTTCTCTCCGGGCAGATCCCGCTCGATCCGGCGACCGGTCAGATGGTCGACGGCGACATCCGTGCGCAAACGTCGCGCGTGCTGCAGAACATCGGCGAGTTGTTGAAAGCCGGCGGCGCGGACTTCTCGCACGTGGTTCGTACGACGATCTTTCTCGCGGACCTGTCGGACTTCGGCGTAGTAAACGAGATCTACGCGACGTACTTCTCGGCGCCGTATCCTGCGCGTGCCACCGTGCAGGTTGCGCGTCTACCGCGGGACGTCAGAATCGAAATCGACGCCATCGCGGTGGTCGACTGAGAGTTACAAGTTCAAAGTTCAAAGTTCAAAGTTAGTTGTCAAGTTCAGAAGTTGCGGAGTGCGTTCGAACTTTCCACTCTCGCACTTTCAAACTCACTTTGAACTTTGAACTTTGAACTTTGAACTATCTAGCGGCTCGCTCAACGCCGATCACGCCTTCAACACCACGAATCGACTTCATCACCTTCTCGAGGTGCTTGAGATCCTGGATTTCGATCGTCATATCGATCCGCGCGTGTGGATCGGCGCCAGTCGTCGCCTCCAGCGTGACGATGTTGGTGTTGATGTCGGCGATCCGTGAGCTCAGCTCCGCCAACATCCCTTTCCTGTTTTCAACCTCCATCGTCAAGCGCACGGTATACGGGGCGACGTCGGTTCCCTTGTCCCACTCGACGTCGATGCGACGCTCAGGGTCGTATTGGAAGTTGATGACGTTGGGACAGTTCGCGGAGTGAACCGAGACGCCCTTTCCGCGCGTGATGTAGCCGACGATCTTTTCGCCGCGGATCGGGTTGCAGCAGCGCGCGCGGAACACCATCAGGTCCTCGGCGCCGCTGACTTTTATGCGATCGCTCGCGGCGGCGCTCGGATTGAGCACGCGTTTAACCGCAGAGACGACCGCGTTTTCCGGCGCGCGCTCCTTCAGTTCGCCCTGCGGCACGAGTTTGTCGAGGACAAATTTGGGCGAGAGCTTGCCGTAGCCGAGTTGCGCGAAGAGCTCGTCCACCTTCTGAACCGAAAACTCGGTGGCGGCCTTGGCGAAGCCGTCGCCGTCGAGCAGCTTCTCCAGATTCACCTGGAAACGCCTCGCTTCTTTCTCGAGCAGCTTTCGTCCGAGATCGATCGCGCGCTGCTTTTCCTCTTCCTGAATCAGGTGCTTGATCTTATTGCGCGCGCGCGACGTGGCGACGAAGTTCAACCAGTCGCGGCTCGGCTTGTGGGTGGGGTTGGTGACGATCTCGACGATGTCGCCGTTCTTGAGCCGTGTCCGCAGCGGCACCATCCGGCCGTTGACGCGGGCGCCGACGCAGCGGTGCCCGACGTCGGTGTGAATCGCGTAGGCGAAATCGACAGCCGTTGATCCCTTGGGCAGCACCTTGACCTGACCGCGCGGAGTGAAGGTGTAAACCTCTTCGGGGTAGAGATCGATTTTGAGGTTGGTGAGAAACTCCTGCGGATCGCGCACTTCCTGCTGCCACTCGAGCAGCTGACGCAGCCACTGGAAGTACTGCTCGTCGCGGCCGGCGCCCACGCGTCCTTCCTTGTATTTCCAGTGAGCCGCGATCCCTTCTTCCGCCCGCTTGTCCATTTCGTCGGTACGAATCTGCACTTCGAACGGAAAGCCGCGTTCGCTGATCACCGACGTGTGCAGCGATTGATAGCCGTTCGGCCGCGGCATCGCGATGAAGTCCTTGATGCGGCCCGGCACCGGCGACCAGGTTTGATGGATGATGCCGAGCGCGGCGTAGCAGTCCTTCACGCTCGCGGTGACCACTCGCAACGCGACGAAGTCGTAGACCTGGTCGAGATCGATCTTCTGCCGCTTCAATTTCAGCCAGATGCTGTAGAGACGCTTGATGCGCCCATCGATCCTGATGATCGGGACTTGCGCGTCCTGAAGCTTACCGCGCACTTCGGCGACGAGCGCGTCGATCACGCCCTCGGTTGCGCGGCGCTTCGATTCAACACGCGCCCTGAGCGACTCATACGCGGCCGGCTCGAGATACTTGAACGACAACTCTTCGAGCTCGTTCTTGATCTTCGCCATGCCAAGCCGGTTGGCGATCGGTGCGTAGATGTCGAGCGTTTCCTGCGCCGTCCGCACGCGCCGCTCGTCGGACATGAATTGCAGCGTGCGCATGTTATGGAGCCGGTCGCCGAGCTTGACGACGATCACGCGGATGTCATCGACCATCGCCAGCAGCATCTTGCGGAAATTCTCGACTTGCCGCTCTTCGTTGCTCGAGAACGGAATCGCGCTGATCTTGGTCACCCCTTCGACAATGTGGGCGACGTCTTCGCCGAAGGTGTCACGGATGCGCTCGATCGTCGTGAGCGTGTCTTCGACGACGTCGTGCAGCAGCCCGGCCGCCACGCAGATGACGTCGAGTTTCATCTCGGCGAGGATGTTGGCTACTTCAAGCGGATGAACGAGATACGGCTCGCCGGAGTGACGCACCTGCCCCTTGTGCTCGAGCGCCGAGAACACATACGCCCGGCGGAGCAGCTCGAGATCGGCGTCTGGGCTGTAGCCTCGGACCTTATCGAGCAGGTCCTCGAAGCGAATCATACGATTCGGTGTCTAATCAAAAAGACCTCCGTGCCTTCCAGCCAGCTCCGTCCCCTCCTGATGCAGCGGGGACGGAGGTGGTTGGGAGGGACGGAGGTCGGTAACCTTATGATAGGGGCGGGGTTGCGGGGGGTCAAGAAACGGCGCTATACTCGGCGTTTCGGGCCGGGTTTTTGCACAACGTGAGGGGGGATACGATGAAGATTCGGTCGACGGCAACCGGTCTGGCGCTCCTGGCCGGGTTGGGATTCGTAGTTGCCGGCTGCGGCAAGCTCAATGAAGTCCGCGCAATGAAGGCCTTCAAGGACGGCAACATACAATATGCGGGCAGCCACTGGAAAGAAGCCGCAGAGCATTACGAGCAGGCCATTCAGCTCGATCCCGAGAATCAAGTCAATACGTGCGGCCCCGGTGGGCCCGGCTGCGTCTACTTTTATCTCGCGAATTCCTACGACAACATGTATCGCCCGACTCGCAAGGGCGAGCAGCAGAACGACCAGTATCTCGAAAAGGCCATCGCCAATTACAAGCTCGCTGCCGAAAAGATTCAGGATCCGCTGTTCAAAAGCCGCTCGTTGCAGTACTTGGTACAAGCCTACGGACCGGAGAAGCTGAATGATCCAACCGAGGCCGAACCCGTCGTCAAGAACATGATCGAGCTCGATCCGAAAGACCCGACCAACTACTTCGCCCTCGCGAAGATCTACGAGGATTCCGGTGAGTACGAACTCGCCGAGCAGACGTTCCTCCAGGCCAAGGAAGCCAAGCCGAACGACGCGGCCGTGTACCTGCAGCTCGCCGGCTATTACAACCGGCAGGGTAACTTCGACAAGACCATCGAGGCGCTCAACGAACGCATCAAGGTTGAAGCGAACAATCCCGAGGCGTACTACACCCTCTCGACTTACTACTGGGACGAGGCGTACCGCGATTTCCGGCTCAACGACAAGCAGAAGATGGAGTACGTGCTGAGTGGGATTGACGCGGTCAACAAGGCCATTTCCATCAAGGCTGATTACATGGAGGCGATCGCGTACAAGAACCTGCTCCTCCGCCTGCAGGCGAACCTCGAAAAGGATCCGGCCAAGCAGCAGGCGCTGCTGCGCGAGGCCGACGCGTTGCGCGACAAGGCGACGGAACTCCGTAAACAGAAGGCTGCTGGCGTTACCCCAGCGTCAGACGGGACGACACCAAAACGGGATTGAAACAGCAAAGAGAAGATTGAGGATTGAAGGGCCGCTCCGCAAGTGCGGAGCGGCCTTTTCTCTTGTACTCGGCTGGTTTGCACCTTTCGCGACCGCTCTCCGCCGTCACTTGATTTTGCTTACGCGGGCGTACCGCCGAGGTGGTATCTTCGGACGTTGGTTGAACTCTTCTTGTGAGGATTTGTAATGAGGCATTTGAAAATCTGGTCGGCGATGCTTCTGGTCGTCGGGCTGCTGTGGCCGGCGTACCCCACAGCGGCGCAGGGCGTGACGACCGGCGCGATCGCAGGGGTCGTCACGACGCCTGACAAACAACCGGTGGCCGGGGCGAGCGTCGTCGCCATTCACGAACCATCGGGCACGGTTTACGAAGCAACAACGCGCCCCGATGGACGCTTTGCGATTCAAGGAATGCGCGTAGGCGGACCCTACACGGTCACTGTGAACTACGTGGGCAGCGGCACCGCGTTTGAGCCGACGACGCAGCAGGACGTCGTCGTCAATCTGGGTGTCGCTACCGACCTTCCCTTGCAGGTCAAATCGATCGCTGTCAGCGAAACCGTCACCGTCACCGCCCGATCCGACACCGTGTTCAGCTCGGCGCGCACAGGCGCGGCGACGACGGTCTCGCGCGACACACTCGAAGTGCTGCCCACGGTGGGTGGACGCATCAACGATGTCACTCGCCTCACACCGCAGGCGAGCGGCAGCAGTTTCCAGGGACAAGACAACCGGATGAACAACATCACTGTCGACGGGTCCTCGTTCAATAATTCGTTCGGGCTCGGCGGTCAGCCGGGAGATCGAACCGGCGTCGCGCCAATCTCACTCGAGGCCATCGAGCAGATTCAGGTGAACGTGGCACCCTTTGACGTGCGGCAGGGCAGCTTCATCGGCGCGGGAGTGAATACCGTGACGCGTAGCGGCACCAATCGCGTCAACGGATCCTTCTATCACCGTTTTCGTAGCGAGGACTGGGTAGGAACCGAAGCAGCCGGCGAGCCAGTGAACCCTGGCACGTTTAAGTTCCGCAACACTGGCGGCTGGGCGTCGGGGCCAATCATTCAAAACCGCTGGTTTGCATTTGGGAATTACGAGGACGAGAAGGACACGCGACCGCTGATCACGTTCCGCGCAAATAATGGCGGCGAGCCCGTCGCCGGTACCGTGACGCGCGTCCTTGCCTCCGATCTCGACACGCTGAGCAGTTACCTGAAGCAGCGATTCGACTACGACACGGGACCCTACAACAACATCGACAGGGCGACACCTGCCAAACGCTTCTTGTTACGCAGCGACTACAACATCAACAACGCGAACAAGGTGAATTTCCGCTACAACTATCTTGACTCGTTCACCGATGTGCTGCTGTCAACCTCCTCGTCCGCTGGTTTGGGCCGAGGCTCGAACAGCCAGAACTTCCTAAGCTTCCAAAATTCCAACTATCAGCTTCTCGAGAACATCCGCTCGGGCATTGCGGAATGGAACGCCGTGATTGGGCAGACGATGGCCAACTCGCTGCAGGGCGGCTACACCTACCAGGACGAAAGCCGTGCCTCACGAGGGACGATCTTCCCATTTGTCGACATTCTCGGAACCGACGCCGCTGCCTACACCTCGTTTGGTTTCGAACCGTTCACGGTCAACAACGAGTTACGGTACGACACGTTCCAGGTTCAGGACAATCTCACCAAGTTCATGAACCAGCATTCGCTCACATTCGGCGGCTACGCCGAGCGTTATCACTCGGAGAACGTGTTCTGGAGCTGCTGCCCGCACGGCAACTGGACCTACAACTCGCTCGCCGATTTCTACACGGACGCAAACGGCTACCTTGCCAACCCGAACCGTAGCGTGTCCCCGGTGGTCGCGCGACGTTTCCGCCTGCGTTACAGCAACCTCCCCGGCGTCGACAAGCCTCTGCAGCCGCTTTACGTCTGGTATAGCGCTGTCTACGCGCAGGACGAATGGCGGCCGCGCACGAATCTCACGTTGACAGGCGGGGTTCGCGTAGACATCTCGCGATTCCGCAATACGGCGTACGAGAATCCAAACGCCGACTCACTCAGCTTCCGGGATGAGACTGGTCAGCCAGTCAGATACAACACGGGCGACATGCCGGACGCCAAACTGTTGTGGTCACCTCGCCTCGGCATCAATTGGGACGTTGCGGGGGACTTGCAAACGCAGGTTCGCGGCGGCGTGGGTCTGTTCAGCGGACGTCCAGCGTACGTCTGGATTTCCAATCAGCTGGGCAACACCGGCATGTTGATTGGCGAGATCCTGGAGGACAACACCAGCCAGCGGCCATTCACGCCCGACGTCAGCCGCTATAAGCCACTGCCGACCGGCGCACCGGCGGCAAGCTACGAGCTGAACGTCACCGATCCTGATTTCCGGTTCCCGCAGATTTGGCGCTTCAACGTCGCGGTGGACCGGCGGCTGCCGCTCGGCCTCGTGAGCACGACCGAATACATCTACAACCGCGATGTGAACGGTCTTTCGTACATCAACGCAAACCTGCCGGCAGCACAGTCCGCATTCGTCGGAGTGGACAATCGGCCTCGCTGGGCTGGCGCAGCGTGCAATACGAATCCGCCGATTTCGCCGTGCGTGACGCGTGTCAACAATGCGGCGGGCAATCAGGTGACCAACGCATTCGTGTTGAGGAACGGCAACGAAGGACGCGCGTGGAGCATCTCACAGACGTTGTACAAGAACACGACGTTTGGTTTGTCGGTCCGCGGCGCTTACAGTTACGGCGAATCGAAGAACACTGTCGATCCCGGATCGACGGCATCGACGAACTTCACGACGATTTTCCACCACGGTGATCCAAACAACCCGGACATCGGCTACTCGCAGTACTCACCGGGGCATCGAGTGTTTGCGGTGGTGAATTACAGCCGGCGCTATTTTGAGTTCGGCGCCACGTCGTTCTCGCTGTATTGGGAGGCCCGCCATAGCACGGTTTCGGCCTCGTCCAGACTGAGCTATGTGTTTTCGGGCGATATGAACGGTGATAGTTTTGCCGGCAACGATCTGATCTACATCCCGCGCGACCTGTCGGAGATGAATTTCGTTCAGTTCACCTGCGCGCCACCGGCATGCTCGAGCTCGATCACGTTCACGCCAGCGCAGCAGGCCGAGGCGTTTGAGGCCTATATCCAGCAGGACGACTACCTGCGCAACCATCGTGGACAGTATGCGCAGCGCAACGGCGTGGTGTTGCCGATGTTGCGGCGGGCTGACTTTAGCATCTCGCAGGACATCTTCCGCAGCATCGGTGGCAGGCGCCACGACTTCCAGATTCGTGCTGACTTCATCAACTTCTTCAATCTGCTGAATCACGATTGGGGTGTTGGTCAGCGCCCGGTTGCGTCAGTGGGTATTGGCAACGGCGTTCAGGTTCTCACCAACCCTGGTGCGGACGCGCAGGGCAGACCGAATTACCGTCTCGCTGTGGTCAACAACCAGCTGATTACGCGGTCGTTCCAGACATCGACGAGCACGTCGGCGGCCAACACCGACGTCTATCAATTCATGTTGAGCCTGCGTTACACGTTCAACTAGTTACGGCGGTTCGACAGGCAGGCGGCGTGGCGGAAGCAGCCGCCTATTTCATGTACGCGACGAGGCCCGCCATTGCGGCAAGCTGTGTGATCCGGAACACGAACGACCAGCGAATGATTTCGACGCGCATGGTCGCGAGCTCCTTCGTGACGTCCACACGAAGCGTCGAGATTTCCTGCGTAAGACGCGCTTCAAAACGGTTTGCCACCGTCGTGAGCACGTCCTCCTGCCATTCTCGACCGGCTGCGATGACCATGTCGTTGAGCGCCTCGGTCCCATCGTCTCCAAGCCGCTGGCGCACCACCGGAACGACCCGCAATTGCGGCATGTCCGTTTTCGTTTCCGACCTCAGGACGACGGTCTCATCGTCGGCGAGGAATGTCGAGCAGCTTCCTTCGGGCCTGCCGCTCCGGGCCGTTAGCCCTTCATCGTTCCCGCGAGCTCTTTGACAAACTTCGCCGCCACTCGCGCCGTGAGATCGCGAATATCGTTCACCGGGTTGTATTCGACGACGTCCGCGCCTGCGACCGCCACCGGCAGCGCGGCGAGCAACTCCAGCACATCGCGAACCGTGAGACCTCCCGGCTCGGGATGCGAGACCCCTGGCGCGAGCATCGGCTCGAGGACATCGAGATCGAGCGAGACGTAAACAGGCGCTTTGAAGCGTGCGATGAGCGGCAGCGCCTCGCGCCAGCGATCGGCGCCGAGGATCTCAACGCCGTACTTGCCTGCCTGCGACCGCTGGTGCGGATTGAGCGTGCGGATGCCGACTTGCACCAGGCGAGCGGCGAGCTTTTCTTCCATCACGCGCGCAAATGGCGAGGCATGTGAATAGCGATCGCCTTCGAACTCTTCGTACAGGTCGGCGTGCGCGTCGAGGTGAAGCACGGTCAAGGCTGCGCCGCGATTACGAAGGGCACGCAACACCGGATATGTAATCGAGTGGTCGCCGCCAAGGATCAGCGGCTTGCGGGGTCGCTCGAGCACCTGCCGGACCGCGGCCTCGATCGCCGCGCGCGCCTCGTCGGCATTCTCGCCGAGCGCAAGGTCCCCGGCGTCTTCGAGCAGCGCGACAACGTCGTCTCCGCGCTCGTTGAACTGGTTGCTCGACGGTGAGTGGAGTGCAAGGCGAATACGTTGTGGCGCTTCAGCCGCTCCGCGCTGAAACGACGACGAGCCATCCCACGGAACTCCAAGAAGGGTAATCGCCACGTGCCGATCTTAACCAAGCGTATCAACGTGAACAGACGGCCAACGGACGAAGCGATGCGAGGAACTTCCGCGGGAACCCCACGTACAAAAGACAGGCCGCGCGAGCGCGGCCTGTTGAGATCCGGTTTGGTGGTCGATGAAACTACTGTGTGGCCGTCGCCTGGCGCCTCATGCCTTCGGTGACGATGCCGACCTTCTCGACGCCGGCCCCCTTGGCCGCGTCGATCACTTCGACGATGTCGCCGTAGCGCAGACTACCCGCGCCGTTGATGAACATCGTCTTGTCCTTGCGCTCTTCGAAAATTCGACGCAGACGCTCTTCGAGCTCGGGGACGGTCACGTCTTGTTTGTTGATCGAGATCTTGCGATCGGCGGTGTATTCCACCACGATCTGTGAGATGTCGGGCTGTGGCTGATCGGGTGTTTTCGTTTCAGCCGGAAGGTTGACATCGAGACCACGCTGTGACAGCGGCAAGGCGGCCATGAAGATGACGAGCAGCACGAGGAGCACGTCAATCATGGGCGTGATGTTCATGTCGGCACTAGCTTCGAGCTTTTTGCTAGTGAGGATCTTTTCCGCGCCGTGATGCGCATGCGCGTGGGCCATGTTAGTTCCCCCCTCCGGTCTGGCCCTGTCGAGCGCGGCGCTCGGTGATCAGACCCATGTCCTCGATGCCGGCTGCGCGCAGCTCGTCCATGGCATCCATGACAGCGCTGTAGGCCGTATCCTCGTCGGCTTTGATCAGCACAATGCGTTCGGCCTTGTTTTCGAGGATGTCCTCGACGCGCCGCCGCAGCTCGCTGGCTGGGACCGGCACGGCGTTGACGAAGAACTCGCCCTTGGCGTCGATACCGATCACCGTGTTTTCCTGCGTGTCGGGTTTCTCGACGCTATTGGTCGCGACAGGCAGCCGAACGTTGACGCCCTGCTGCAGGAGCGGCGCGACGATCATCATGATGATCAGCAGGACGAGCATGACGTCCACGAGCGGCGTCACGTTGATGTCCGACTTGATGCCACCTTTTGCTCCGCCGACATCCATTGCCATAGTTGCTTCTCCAGTCTTCGCAATGCGCAGGGCCGGGCTATTGCCCGGCCGCATCAACTAGGCAGTCTTCTTAATGAAGTAGTCCACCATCTCCGACGAGGAGTTGTCCATCTCGACGTTGAAGTATTCGAGACGGGTCGACAGGTAGTTGTAGAACCACACCGCCGGGATGGCGACGAACAGACCGAGCGCGGTCTCGACCAGCGCTTCGGCGATACCGGCCGACACCGCGCCGATACCACCCGAACCGGTTGACGCGATACCAACGAACGCGTTGATGACGCCGACCACGGTGCCGAGCAGTCCGACGAATGGTGCCGTCGCGCCGATGGTTGCCAGGCCGGTGATGCCCTTCTTTAGGTCGTTCGACGTAAGCGCGGTGGCGCGCTGAATCGAGCGGCGAACTGTATCGAGCAGGTCTTCACGCGAAAGGTTGGCGCCGGTTTCCTGCTGGAACTGATACTCCTGCAAACCGGCGAGCACGACTTTGGCCAGGTGGCTATAGCGGTATTCCTTCGACGACGACAGCGCAATGGCTTCCTTGAGCCGGCCGTCCTTGAGATGCTTCGCGACGAGCGGCGCGTACATCTTCGACTGCTTCTTGGCCTGGGCGAACGTGTAGATACGTTCAATGGCGACGCCCACCGACCAGAACGACATGACGAACAAAATGACCGCAATGGCGATCGCCACCGGGCTCATGGTTCGGAACATTTCAATAAGATCGAGACCACCCTCCATCGGGAACCTCCAAAAAGAACGTTGTATTGTCGGAACTGACTATCCTGGTCGGTCGACCGGCGCGGCGGACCGCGCCGGCATGTTTACCCCTACGTCTTACTGAAGCGTGAACTGTACGGTGACCGTCATGATCACGGGTACGGGGACGCCGTTGAGCAGCGTGGGCGTGAACTCCCACTGTTTGACGGCGTCGAGCGCAGCCTGATCGAGCAGCGGAATCGAACGCAGCACGCGCGCATCGCGCACCTTGCCGTCGGGACCGATCGTCGCCTCGACGATGACGACACCCTGCACGCGCGCCGACTGCGCGATCGGCGGATAGACAGGCGCGACGTTCTTGGTTTTGTTCGGCTGCTTGATGTTGCCGCCTACCCGAACAGGCTGGGTTGGCGGTGGCGGCGGCGGTGGCGGGGCTTCAGGAACGCCGCCGACGATGCCGCCGGCGATGCCGCCGGGAATGCCGCCTTCAACACCACCGACGCCGCGCTCAAAGCCGGCTTCGATGCCGGTCTCCGGCTTGATTTCTTTCGGCGCCTCAATCGGCGCGGCTGCGGGATTGACCTCGGGCTGCGGTTTCGGGGCCGCCGCTTGCGGCGGCGGGGGCGGCGGCGGCGGTGGCGGAGGTGGCGGAGGTGCGCCCACAAACGCCATCATCGACGGCGGAGTCGGCAGCGCATCGAACGCCATCAGCGGCACGATGATGAGCGTCGCAACGATGGCCGTTTCGAGCAGCATCGTCAGAGCAACGGTGTACCCCGACTTGTTGCTGAATTTAATTGATGGATTGACGACCTCGCCGAACATGTCGCGTGGCACGAATCCCCCTCCTGCCCCCGTCCGCTAGACGGCGCAAGCCGCCGATTATAGCGACCGTAAAAAAAAGCTACAAACGGTTAGACACCGGATTCACGAAAGTGCTCCCCCTCGAACACCTCATCTCTGTTACCCCGGCGGTAACCCGGCCAGACCCGCATTCTATTGACCACCGAAAAGCAGGTCAACGGTTGGAGGGCCGAGGAATCGATGCTTTCTGCCTATGGTGACGACCTTTTTACATCCACTTTTCTCAATTACATCCACTTTTCCAAAGCTCCGGACCTCAGGCGCCGGCACTTACGCCTCAATTCGCATCCGGTAGAACGATCGCCATACGAAAATCATGCCGGTGATGAAAAATACCGCCGAGAGCGCGCCGACGACCGTGCCGCCGTAGATCGCGGTGAGGTACACACCCAGTTCAACCGCAAGCACGCCGAACAACGTCGTGAATTTGATCACCGGATTCATCGCCACCGACGAGGTGTCCTTGAATGGATCGCCGACGGTATCGCCAACCACGGATGCCGCGTGCAGATCGGTACCCTTCATCTTGAGCTCTGTCTCGACGATCTTTTTCGCGTTGTCCCACGCGCCGCCGGCGTTGGCCATGAAGATCGCCTGGAACAATCCGAAGAGTGCGATCGAGATCAAGTAGCCGATGAAGAAGAACGGTTCGGCAAACGCAAACGCGAGCGTCGAGAAAAACACGGCCAGAAAGATGTTGAACATCCCCTTCTGGGCGTACTGCGTGCAGATCTCCACGACTTTGCGGCTGTCTTCGACCGAAGCCTTGGTGGCCCCTTCGAGCTTGATGTTGCGTTTGATGAATTCGACGGCACGGTAGGCGCCGGTGGTCACCGCCTGCGTGGAGGCGCCGGTGAACCAGTAGATCATCGCGCCCCCCGTGATGAGGCCGAGCAGAAACGGCGAATGGAGAATCGAGAGGTTTTCCATGCCGGTCGTGAGGCCCTGCGTCAACGCCATGATGATCGCGAAGATCATCGTCGTCGCGCCGACCACGGCGGTGCCGATCAACACCGGCTTGGCGGTAGCCTTGAATGTGTTCCCCGCGCCGTCGTTTTCCTCGAGCAACTCTTTCGCGACCGCGAAATTCACCGGGATGCCGAACTCCTTTTTCAGCTCGGCTTCGATGTTGGGCAACTGTTCGATGGTTGACAGCTCGTACACCGACTGCGCGTTGTCGGTCACCGGCCCGTACGAGTCAACCGCGATCGTCACAGGCCCCATGCCGAGGAAGCCGAACGCCACGAGACCAAACGCGAAAATCGCCGGCGCTTTCATCAGCTCGGCGAGACCCATCGTCGAGACGAGAAACGCGATGGTCATGAGGCCCATGATGGTGAGTCCCAGCCAATAGCTGCTGAAGTTGCCGGCAACGAGGCCGGAGAGGATGTTGAGCGACGCGCCGCCTTCGCGCGAGGAGGTGACGACTTCGCGCACGTGGTTCGAGTGCATTGAGGTGAAGACCTTGACGAACTCGGGGATAATCGCACCCGCGAGCGTGCCGCACGTGATCACGAGTGACAACTGCCACCACAGCGACGGGTTGCCGCCAAGACTCGGAATCAGCAGATAGGACAACACGAAGGTCAGGACAACGGACACGATCGAGGTGAGCCAGACGAGCGAGGTCAGCGGCGCTTCGAAGTTCATCTTCACGGCGTCGCGATAGCGGCCCCGCGCAATGGCGTTGTTCACGAGATACGAGCCGGCGGAGGCGAGAACCATCATCACGCGCATCATGAAGATCCAGACGAGCAATTGCACTTGCACCTGCACGTCGGTGACAGCCAGCATGATGAACGAGATCAGCGCAACGCCCGTGACACCGTAGGTTTCAAAACCGTCCGCAGTGGGTCCGACGGAGTCGCCGGCGTTGTCACCCGTGCAGTCCGCAATGACGCCTGGATTGCGAGCGTCATCTTCCTTGATCTTGAACACCACTTTCATCAAGTCGGAACCGATGTCGGCGATCTTCGTGAAGATGCCGCCGGCAATACGCAGCGCCGCCGCGCCGAGCGATTCGCCGATGGCAAACCCGAGGAAGCACACGCCCGCGTATTCGCCCGGAATGAATAACAGGATCGCCAGCATGAAGAGGAGCTCAACGGAGATGAGCATCATGCCGACGCTCATGCCAGCCTGGAGCGGGATGTCGCAGACGGGAAAGGCTTTGCCGCGAAGGCTCGCAAATGCGGTGCGGGAGTTGGCGAGCGTATTGATGCGAATGCCGTACCACGCGACACCGTAGCTCCCCCCGATGCCGATCAAACTGAAAAGCAGGATGATCGCGATGCGATAAAGCGGAAATCCGATGAAGGCAAAGTAGGTCACGATCACGCACCCGATGAACAGCTCGAGAATCAGCAGGAATTTGCCTTGCTGGACCAAATACGCTTTGCAGGTCTCATAAATGAGGTTCGAGATATCGGCCATCGAGCGATGCACCGGCAGCTTCTTGACGTTCGAATAGGTCCACGCGCCAAAGAGCAGACCGAGCACGCACACCACCAGGCCGGAGAGCAGAATCTGATGGCCGGTAAAACCCAGGAAGTTGCCCTGATTCAAGTCAGGCAGGTGGATGTTCACCTCCCCGCCGGGCGTGTGCTCCTGAGCGGCCGCAGGTACGCCGGCGGGAAGCGGTTCGGGCTGCGCGGCAAGCAAAGGCGCTGCGCTGGTGGTGGCAATCGCAAACACAAAAAGGCAGATCTGAAGGACTCGCGTCATCGTTGGCTCTATGTTGCTCGCAGATCGAAGCTCCGCGCTACGTACTGCGTAAATTACCCGGCAGCGCCATGCCGCCGGTGAGGAAAATCCGGATACCTTCTTCAACCGACAAGTCCGGAAAGCTTGCCTGCTGACGCGGATACACGACAATGTCGCCCAAGTACAGGTGATTGGTCGGCACATACACCGCCACCACCGCCTCCGGCCCACGGCCGCGATCGAGCACAAACTCCTTCGTCAGAAAACCCAGCAGCATACCGCGACGCGGGTCTTCGACAATGACGACTTTCTTGAAACCCGCCTCGTTGTCGGGCGAGAACGCGGCCACCAGCTGCCTGACCGGGGCATAAACCGTTTTGAACACCGGCACGTGCAGCAGGTAATACTCCGCCCGCTGCAAAATGCGTTTGCCGATCATGTTCGTCGCCGCGGCACCAACGAGGAGGATGAGGCCGGCGGTAATCAAGACCCCGAGCCCAGGCACTTCGCGTCCAAGCAGGCGCACCGACAACGGGCGCGTGGCATCGTCTACAAGTTGAAATAACCAGATCAACGCCGCAACGCTGATGAAGAGCGGCACGGTGACGAAAAAGCCTGTAATGAAGGTGCGTCTTAACCAGCTCACGACATCAACCACACAGCCGTGACCGCCGCGAGCGTGAATCGGTAAATCGCAAACGCGGTCAACGAATGCTTCGTCAGATAGCGAAGGAAAAATTTGATCGTGAGATACCCGACCACGGCAGACACGACCAGTCCCACGAGAAACATCAGCGCCGGCACATCGACGGCGCCCGCTTTCATCACGTCGAGTGTCTCTTTGCCGGCGGCCGCCAGCACCGCCGGCAGGCTCATGAGAAACACAAACCTGGCAGCGTCCGGCCGCCGCATGCCAAGCAGCAGCGCCACTGTAAGCGTCGCGCCTGATCGCGACACACCGGGCACGAGCGCGGCCGCTTGCGCCGTGCCGATGGCGAGCGCTTCCCAGTATCGAATACCGTCGTCGTCGCGGTTGTGGCCGCCGAGCCACTCGGCGAGCACAAGACCCAGGCCGCCGACAGCGAGAGTGACCGCGACGATTTTCGGCTCACGCAGGCTCTCGAGCTGGTCGCCAAAGACCATCGCCACGATCCCGACCGGCACCGTGCCGACCGCAATCAACCGCACCAGCCGCGCCGGATTGGTGGGCTTGAAGCTCACCGCGTCGGCCGCACTTGCGATCATGGTGCAAATGTCACGGTAAAAGTACGCGACTACCGCCAGCAGCGTGCCGACGTGACACGCGACGTCGAACGCGAGCCCGTAGCGGCCGGCATCCCACCCGAAAAAGGCGCGCGCCAGAATCAGATGGCCCGAGCTCGAAACGGGCAGAAACTCGGTGAGTCCTTGCACGACACCGAGCAGAGCCGCGTCGAGAAGATTCACAGCGACGACTACGACGCCTTGCGTCCGCCTGGGGCTGCCTTCGCGGTGGCCGCCGGGCGGCCTCTCGCCTGCTTCCCGCTGAGAATGATGGCGATCGCCGCTGCGATGAACACCGTCGAGTAGGTGCCGCTGACAATCCCAACCAGCATGGTGAACGCGAAGCCGCGCAGCACCTCGCCGCCGAAGACGTAAAGCGACAGCACCGCGAGGAACGTTGTCCCGGCTGTGATAATCGTGCGGCCGAGCGTCTGATTGACGCTGACGTTGACGACGGTCTCGAGCGATTCGCGACGCATGCTGCGCAGGTTCTCGCGCACGCGATCGAAGATCACGATGGTGTCGTTCACCGAATAACCGGTGATCGTCAGAATCGCCGCCACCACGTTGAGCGACAGGTCGTAGTTGAAGAACGTCAGGAACGCGATCGTCACGAGGATGTCGTGCAGCGTCGCCGCGATTGCGCCGACGGCAAAGGCAAATCTGAACCGGAACGCGATGTAGGCGGTAATCCCGAGGATCGACGCCAGCGTGGCGTAGATGCCTTTGAGCTGCAGGTCACGCCCAATCACCGGTCCGACAAGTTCCTGGTTGATCACTTCGAACTTGCCGACGTTGGCCTGCTGCAGCGAGCGGACGACGGTTTCCGCACCCTGCTCGAGGCTTGCGCCCTGTTCGGCCGCGCCCGACTGCGGCAGTCGAATCAGCCACTGGCGCTCGCGGGGATCGCCGTACGGCTGAATCACTTTGTCCCCGGGAATTCCGCTGAGCGCCGAGCGCACGGTATCCTCGCGCACCTCCTGCTCGAATTTGATCACCATCAGCGTGCCGCCCGAAAAGTCGATGCCGAGCGGCAGGCCCGTGGTCGCCATTTTCACAATGCCCGCGATGATCACAACCGCAGACAGGGCAATGGCGTGCCAGCGCCAGCGAATGAAGTTGAAATTCGTGTTGTGAAGAATCTGCATTAGATGCTCAGCTTCGCCACCTGACGCCGCGACAGCACCATCTCAAACAGCGTGCGCGACACAAAGACGGCGGTGAAGACGTTCGAGAGCAGCCCGATGGTGAGCGTCATCGCGAAACCGCGAATCGGACCGGTGCCGAACTGGAAGAGAAAGGCCGCCGCAATGAGCGAGGCCACGTGGGTATCGAGAATCGTCAGGAAAACGCGGTCGAAGCCGGCGGCAACCGCCTGCCTCGCGCCTTTCGCAGTCTGGAGTTCTTCTTTGATGCGCTCAAAGATCAGTACGTTGGAGTCCACGCCCATGCCGATGGTGAGAATGAAGCCAGCGATACCGGGTAAGGTCATCGTGGCGCCGATGTAGGCCATCAAACCGAGCAGGATGATCAGATTCACCACGATCGAGACCATCGCGTTGATGCCGGACAGCCTGTAGTACACGAGCATGAAGAGCATCACGAAGAGCAATCCGCCGATCGATGCGAGCACGCCCGCGCGAATCGACTCCTGTCCGAGCGAGGGGCCGACGGTGCGTTCCTCCAGATAGGTGAGGTTTGCCGGCAGCGCGCCCGATCGCAGCACGAGCGACAAGTCACCCGCTTCCTGTTGCGTGAAGTTGCCGTGAATGCGTCCCTCGTCGTTGATGCGCTCTTCGATGCGGGGCGCGGTGACCACGCGGTTGTCGAGCACGATCGCGAGGTTCTTGCCGACGTTGTTCTGCGTGAAGGTGCCGAATTTGACCGCACCCTCGTTGTTCATCGAAAAGCTGACCGCCGGCCGGCTGTTCTCATCCAACGTCGGCCGCGCATTGCGCAGATCGCGGCCGGTTACCGCCGGGACACGCCGGACGACGTAGTAAACAGTCGTCGGCCGCTCCCCGGGCGCACCTTCGCTCGTGCCGGGGAGAATCTGAAGGTCCGGCGGGAGGTTCTTGTTGTACGCGGCCAGCGCCGCCGCTTCGTCGGAAAACGGGCCCTGCTCGACGAGCTTCAGCTCGAGAAGCGCCGTCTTGCCAATGACGTCCTTCGCGCGCGCGACGTCCGCCACGCCCGGCAGCTGAACGAGAATCTGATCGGCGCCGCTGTGGCGCGCAACGATCGGCTCGGCCACGCCAAGCTCGTTGACGCGGCGCTCGATGGTCTGCAGCGCCTGTGTGACCGCCCCATCGCGCAACTGCATCGCGATGTTCGGTCGCATGGTAAAGGTATAGGTGCCACCAGCGCCGGAGGATCGGTTGAAAACCGTCTCGGTGTCGGCGACTAACTGGCGCAACGTCTGATCCTTGTCCGCAGAAACGTTCTCGACACGAAACTCCGTGGGGCTGACCACCGTCACCGTCGCCCCAGGGATATCGGTGCGCAACTGTTCGCGCAGACGGTCTGCGGTGGTCTGGGTTTCGAGTCGGACCGCATCCTCCGTTTGCACGCGGAGGACAAGGTGTACGCCGCCTTTGAGGTCGAGCCCCAGCCGGATTTTCTTGTCCGGCGGATAAAACGAGTACAGCGCCAGCGCAATGACGCCGAGGATGATGAGAAGCTTCCAGCGCAGATTTTTCGCCATGATGGTGCGTGACTAGTTCGACGCTTCGACGACTGGCGCCTGGCCCTGATAACCGACGATGGCGCTGCGGGCCACGTCGACCTTCACATTTTGCGCGATCTGCAACTGCACGCTCTGTTCGTTCAATTTCGTGATCGCGCCAAAAATGCCGCCAGAGGTGACGACCTTGTCACCAACTTTCAACGCGCTCAGAAACTCCTGCACCTTCTTCTGCCGCCGTTTCATCGGCAACAGGATGATGAAGTAGAAGATCGCGAGCACGAGGACAAACGGAATCAGCTGGACGAGCGGGTTCGCCATCTGGTTCGGCGCAGCCATGGCCAGCAAGAATCCATCGGTCAGGTGCCTCGACATCTTGGAGTCAACGAGCGGCGGGAAAAGGTCCGATGGAACTCCTGTCGAAACTTCTCGAACGTCCCAAACGTTATAGCGTCCCTAATCCGTCGCATCGTGTCAAGGTAAAAGTATAAATTATGCAACGTGTTAAGGGTGCTCGCCGTGATCTCCCCGGCGAGGAACAGGTGACGCAGATAGGCACGGGAGCAGCGTTCGCAGGTCGGGCACGCGCAGTCGGGATCCGGTGGTCGATCGTCGTCCGCATACTGCGCGTTTTTGATGTTGAGCGGCCCCTCGCTGGTGAAGAGCTGGCCGTTACGCGCGTTCCGGGTGGGCAGCACGCAATCGAACATGTCAACGCCGCGCGCCACCGACTCGACGATGTCCAGTGGCGTCCCGACACCCATTAGATAACGCGGCTGCTCCTCTGGCAGAAGGCGCGCGACGTACTCGACGACGTCGTGCATCTCCTCGTTCGCCTCGCCCACGCTCAATCCACCGATCGCATAGCCTTCGAATCCAATCCGACGGGTGAGATCGGCGCTCCGCGCGCGAAGTTCGCGCGACGTGCCGCCCTGCACGATGCCAAACTGCACCTGGTCGGGATTGGTCACGCGCACGGCGTCCATTGGCGATTCCTGCAGCGTGCGAAACCGCTCGCGGCAGCGCCCCGCCCATCGCGCCGTGAGTTCAACGCTCGCGCGCAGCGTGTCGGTGGTCGACGGCAAGGCCGGACATTCATCGAGCACCATCGCGATGTCCGATCCGAGCTGCGCCTGGATGTCGACGGCTTTCTCCGGCGTCAACAGGTGCGCCGAGCCGTCGAGATGTGAGCGGAAGTGAACGCCGTCCTCATCGACCTTGCGGCGCGTCGCAAGGCTGAAGACCTGGTAGCCGCCGCTGTCGGTCAGGATCGGATGGGGCCATGCGATGAAGCGGTGCAATCCGCCGCGTCGCGCGATCAGGCCATCGCCGGGACGCAAGTACAGGTGATAGGTGTTACCAAGGATGATCGACGCGCCGATCTTCTCGAGATCGGGCGCGGTGACGGCTTTGACCGCACCCTGGGTGCCGACCGGCATGAACACCGGCGTGTCGATCGTGCCGTGGGTCGTGACCAGCTGGCCGCCCCGCGCCGCGCCGTCACGATGCGTAATCGCGAAATTCAACGCTTGCTATTATTTCAAAGTGAAGAAACTGCGCGTCGGCGTGATCTACGGCGGGCGGTCGGGCGAGCACGAAGTGTCGGTCGCCTCGGCCGCATCGGTGATCAAAGCGCTCGATCGCACGCGCTACGAACCGGTCCCGATCCGCATCGAGAAAGACGGCCGCTGGACGATTGCCGATCGCGCGCCCACTGCCGTCTCGGCTGCTGAAGTCATCGAACAGGGCCGGCTGCAGCCGGCGCGGCACCTCCGCCCTGGCCGCGAGACGGTGTTGATCGCGCATCCCAGCGAAGAAACGCTCATCACCATCGAACGCCGCCCGGCTGCGAAAGGCGAACACGACAACGATCAGGCGGTGGTGGCCGGTCTCGGGCTCGACGTGGTTTTCCCCGTGCTGCACGGTCCGTATGGGGAGGACGGGACAGTGCAAGGGCTGCTCGAGCTCGCGAACGTGCCCTACGTCGGGGCGGGTGTGCTCGCATCCGCGGTCGGCATGGACAAGGCGGCGATGAAAGTGATGTTCGCCGCGCGCGGATTACCGGTGTGCCCGTGGAAGGTGTTCACGCGTGCCGACTGGGACGCACGGCGCGGCGCGGTGCTCCACGATCTGCGCGCACTGGGGCTGCCGCTCTTCGTCAAACCGGCGAATCTCGGCTCGAGCGTGGGCATCACCAAAGTCAAAGGCGATGGCGATCTGCCGGCGGCGATCGAGACCGCGCTCGAATTCGATCGCAAGATCGTCGTCGAGGCGGCCGTGCCCGACGCGCGCGAGATCGAATGTGCGGTCATGGGCAACGATGCGCCCGAAGCCTCGCTACCCGGCGAGATCATCCCCTCGCGTGAGTTCTATGATTACGAAGCAAAGTACCTCGACGACAGCTCACGGACGGTGATCCCGGCGGAGTTGAACGACCAGCAGATTGCCGACGTCCAGCGGCTGGCGGTGGAAGCGTTTCGTGCGGTCGACGCCGCGGGCATGTCGCGCGTCGATTTCCTGCTCTCGCGCACGAACGGCTCGATCTACGTCAACGAGATCAACACCATTCCGGGCTTCACCACGATCAGCATGTTTTCGAAGATGTGGGAAGCGAGCGGCGTGAGCTATCCCGCGCTCGTCGATCGTCTCATTCACCTCGCGCTCGAACGTCACGCCGACAAACAGCGGCTGCGTACGAGCATCATGTGAACCAGCGGGGCCGGCCTTCGGGTCAGCCATCCACACACAATAAAAAAGGGGCACGGCGTTCCGTGCCCCTTGGGATCTGTCAGCGGAATGGTGAGGCCCTAGCGCTTCTTCGCCTTCTTGGCCTTCTTTGCCGCCTTCTTTGCCTTCTTCGCCATTGGTCTGATCCCCCCCTTCAGGTTGGGTTGTTGCGGAAGGAGTTGCCGCGCCACCGCGATGCATCTGCCGCCTGGCACTCCGCTCGGGTGTGCCGGCCCCTTCGCGCCTTGCTGCGCGCCGCGATGTGAGGAGGGCGGGGCGCAATCTTGTGCTCTTCGCGAGAGCTGGAGAAAAGGTGGGGCAGTTCAAATAAAAAGCAACCGCCCCGTTTTCGAGACGGCCTTACTTCTTCTTTGCTTTCTTGGCCTTCTTGGCCGCCTTCTTCGCCTTCTTCGCCATTGTTCCTCCTGAAGGGGGCCGCGCTCCTGCCAGTGTGGCGACCACGGATGTTCCTCAGGTCTCCCCGAGTCTCACAATCCGTGGCCTGAGCCGTCCACCCTCATACCAGATGTAGATTATGGATGAGAAAAATGGGTTGTCAAGCACAAACCAACGCTCCGAGTCAACTGGAGCGCGTGATCGACGCCCTTTTCTCACCCACCATCACTGGTTCAGTGATTCGTTTCGGATGAGAAATTGAAAATCTGTAGATGAGTGATCGCGCAGCTGCCTTCGACTCCACGGCATCGCGAGTTGCTCAGGCCAAGCACGGTCCGCGCGGCGAGATGAAATTCACCTTGCACCTTGAACTTTGAACTTTGAACTTTGAACTTTGAACTTTGAACTTCACTGTGGGCCTATCCAATTGGCGCCATCCCACACGCGCACGCTGCGGACCTGATCCCACTGCTGCAGTCGATCGACCACGTCGAGGCCTTGCACAACGCGACCGAACACGGTGTAGCGCCCATCGAGGTGCGGCTGCGGCGAGTGCGTGATGAAGAACTGACTGCCGCCCGTGTCTTCCCAGTCGAGCGCCATCCCCACGGTGCCGCGGAGATACGGCAGCTGATTGATTTCATCGCGAATCGTGTAGCCCGGGCTGCCTTCGCCGTCGCCGCGCGGATCGCCGTCCTGCACGACGAAATCGGGCACGACGCGATGAAAGGGTGTCGCGCCGAGGAAATTGCGGCGCGCGAGACTGATGAAGTTGGCGACGGTACGGGGCGCGTCGAGCACCGCCAACTCGATCTGAATCATGCCTTTTTCAGTGTCGATATAGGCCATCGGCGACACCGGCGGCGCGATCAGCGCGTTCAAATCGTTGAGCTCGGGTAGTACAGCGGCGGGCGCCGGCCGAATGCGCGCGACGTCCGCGGCGGGATCGATCTGCTTGAGCAGCGCCGCAGCGCGGACGCGCATCGCCCAATCGCGGTCGGCGAGTGCCCGATCGAGGACCGTGGCCGCGGCTTTCGGATCGAGATCGACAAGCGCGGCCAACGTCGCCGCGCGAGCGACATAGGTCGGATCCTTGTCGGCGCGCTCGTAGGCCTCGAGCAGCGGCGTGACCGCTGCACGCGCTTTCAAACGCCCCAGGCCACTGGCGGCGGCTTGCCGCACCACCACGTCCTCGGCGTTCAAGCGCGCAATCAACGCTTGCTCCGCGCCTGGCGCCTTCGCCTCGACGAGCGCGCTGAGGACCGCCGGCACGACGCGCTGGTCCGTATCGTCGAGCATCAGGAGCAGACGCGGTTCGGCACGATCAGGGCCGAGCGAGCCGAGGGCCGTGGCAAGGGCGGCGCGCACGCTCCATTGCCGATCGGGATCGAGTCCCGAAATCGCCGTCAGAAAGGTGTCGGCGTCGGTGCGTGCGAGCGCCGTCAGCGCCGCTGCGCGCATCGTTGGCCAGGTTTCCGTAACCAGATCGACGAAAAGATCGGCCAGGCGCGGATCGCCCATCTGTCCCAGCGCGTTAACCGCCTCGAGGCGGAGATTGGGATCGATGTTGGGCGTCGTGAGCAGCTTGGTCAGCGGCTCGACAGCCTGCCGGGCACCCAGCGCCGCGAGCGCGCGAACGGCTTGAATGCGCACGTTCGGCGGCTCGTCCGCTTTCGCCACGAGCGCGACGAGCGGCGCGATCGCGCGCTGTTCCTTTACCAGCCCGAGTCCGCGGGCGGCAAACGCGCGCGTCATCGCGCCCGGTCCCTGCAGCAGATTCAGCAGCACCGGGGCCGCCTTGGCATCGGCGATGCGCTGAAAGGCGTATGCGACCGGCCACCAGCGGCTCACGGGTTCTCCGGATCGATCAAGCAGTGCGGACGCGAGCGCATCGTACGCCGCCAGTCTCACCAGGGCGTACATACCAAGCCGCACCGCTTCGGTCGCAGGCGCGTTCGGATATCCGAGATCGTCGGGCGTCATGCCGGTGAGCGCGCCCGCGGCGATGTGGGCCGTCATCATGGTCGCAATCGGTGTTGCCGCTGCCTTGTGCGCGAGGAGTCCGAGGGCTTCTGCCGCCCGGCCTTGAACCAGCGGGTCGCGATCGCCCAGCGCGGTGACGAGCGCGTCGGCGCCGCTCGCATCGCCGATCAGCCCAATTGCAAATGCCGCCATCTGGCGCACCTCGGCATCGATGTCGCCGGCGAGGACAGCGGCGAGGGGCTCGACACCATCGCCCAGGCGCACACGGCCGACCGCGAGCGCAGCTCGACGCCGGATGCGTGGCATATCGTCGCGCAGCAACGCAACGAGGTCGGGCGAGGGCGGCGGAGCCGGACTCACGACAGGAGCCAGGCGTCCGCGAGTTGGCGGCGGAAGCGGCGGAGGCGGCGCTTCCGGTGTTGGCAAGCGCAGCACGCGATCCTCTTCGAGCCGGAGAATCCATGCCATCTTCTCTTCGTAGGTTTGGACCGGACGTGGTTGCTGCGGCGCCGCAGGTGGCGCTGACGCGCACGCGGAAACGAACAGAGCCACGAACACGCCGAAGCAGAGAACGACATCTGGGAGTTTCATGCGGCTGTTAGACGCGAGGCGTCGAGTGAGACCACGCGCGTCGTAGCGCGTTCGACGCGTTCGGGAACGATGGTGACGCCGATGCCCGGTGCGCCGGGCACGGCGATGGTTCCGTCTGGTGCAACCTCGATCGGCGGTTCGATCAGATCCGGCTGGTAGTACCGCTTCGATGCGGCAATGTCGCCTGGCAACGAGAAATTAGGCAAGCTTGCAAGGTGAATGTTGTGCGCGCGGCCGATGCCGGTCTCAAGCATACCGCCGTGCCATACCGGGATTCCGTGCCCGGCGCAGAGATCGTGCAAGCGGATTGATTCGAGATGTCCGCCGACACGTCCGGGCTTGACGTTGATGATCTTGCACGCGCCGGCACGAATCGCGTCGCGTGCGATGCGAACAGTGTGGATCGACTCGTCGAGGCAGATCGGCGTCTTCATCGCCTTCTGCAACACCACATGATCACTGACGTCGTCGTAGTCGAGCGGCTGCTCGATCATCATCAGGTCGTAGTCGTCGAGGCGCGCGAGATGGGCAGTGTCGTTGAGCGTATACGCGGCGTTGGCGTCGACCATCAGCGGCACGTCGCCAAACCGCGCGCGCACCGTTTCAACGGCGGCGATGTCCCATCCCGGCTTCACTTTGATCTTGATGCGCTGATAGCCGGCCGACAACTCACCTTCGATTTTCGACGACAGCTGATCGAGTGAATCCTGAATGCCGATCGAAACGCCTGAGGCGATGCGCTCGCGCGTGCCGCCGAGCACGCGTGTCAGCGGCTGGCCGATCGCTCTCGCATAGAGGTCCCATGCGGCCATTTCGACGGCGGCCTTCGCCATGTTGTGACCGCGAATGCGCCGCAGCGCGGGATAGACGTCGCGCGGGTGCGAGAACGGCGCACCGAGGACGAGCGGCGCAACGAATTGCGTGATGATGTGCCAGGCCGTCTCGGTCGTCTCGGAGCTGTAATATGGATTCGCCTCAGCGACCGCCTCGCCCCACCCTTCCTGTCCGTCGCCCTCGAGCCGAACCAATAAAAACGTGCGATCGTAGGAGCGGCCGAAACTCGTTTCGAAGAAGCTGACCAGCGGCAGCCGGCACAATCGCAGCTCAAGTCGATCGATGCGCACTGAAGTCTTCAAACGATAACATGCGTGTTCTATACTCGGCGGGCCTGAGGCCGCGCCACGACTCGTGCCGCAGGCCGCGCCACTACACGTGCCCGCAGGCCCGCCACCACCACACCCGCCGTTTCGCTATATCGCCGTCGAGGGGCCGATCGCAGTCGGCAAAACGCGACTGGCGGAGCGCCTCGCCGCCCGCTTGGACGGCACCACGGTGCTCGAAGACGGGGACAATCCCTTCCTCGCCGACTTCTACAACGATCGGCCCGGCTCTGCGCTGCAAGCGCAGCTCTTCTATCTCCTGAATCGTCATCGCCAGCTCGCCGGGATGCGTCAGGCGGATCTGTTTCAGCACACGGTGGTCTGCGATTACCTCTTCGACAAAGACAAGATCTTCGCGTATCTGAACCTCGATGATAACGAGCTGTTCATTTACCAGCGCCTTTATGAACTCCTCGTGCGCGACATCGCGTCACCGGATCTGGTGATCTATCTCCAGGCACCGGTTGACGTATTGCGCCGCCGATTGAAATTACGTGCCAGCGATCCGGAGGGTGAGGTGCCGCAACCCGATCCGGAGTACCTCCGCGAGCTCAACGAGGCATACCAGCATTTCTTTTTCCACTACACGGCGACGCCGCTGCTCGTAGTCGAAACCTCGCAATTCGATGTCGACAGCGATCAAGCGCTCGACGATCTCTCGCGTCAGATCGCCGCGATGACCAAGGGGACGAGGTACTACGTACCCAGAACGAAGAACTAGCCCCTCAATTCACTTGTGTTCGCAATCGTGGCATCGAGCCGATTCCAACGCTCGGGCCGAAACGGCATTGTTGGAGCGTTTCGCGCCATTGGCGTTCCGAATCCAAAGTGAGCTTTGGGTTAAGAACGAAAGAAGTACAGGGCATCAGCAAGAGCCGGGCTGATGCCCGGCCCCTCACCGCCCGGGCACAGTCTGCGACCAGGTTCCGGCGGTCGTGGGGCCAGGCTTTAGCCTGGTCGACGATTCTTAGTTCCGCAGTCCTTCTGCTAAGCTCACGCGATGGCCTGGTTCAAGAAAGCGCGCAAGCCAATTGCCGCGCCGGAGAAGACCAGCCGCGTGCCGGAGGGACTCTGGGTCAAGTGTCCCGACTGCGACGCGATTATCTACACGAAGGATCTCGTCAAGAATCTCAGCGTCTGCACGAAGTGTTCGCATCATTTCCGGCTCACCGCCCTCGAACGCCTGCGATCGTTGTTCGATGACGAGGAGTTCACCGAGATGGATCGTGGTCTACGATCCAACGATCCCCTGCGGTTCACCGACACCAAGCCGTACAGCAAGCGGCTTGCAGCCAGCCAGGCGACAACCGGACAGCCTGACGCGATCATCGTCGCCACCGGCCGCATCAACGGCATCGCGGCCGTGGTTGGCGCGATGGAGTACGCCTTCATCGGCGGCAGCATGGGTGTCGTGATGGGCGAGAAAATCGTGCGCGGTATCGAAACCGCGCTCGCCCGCCGCATGCCTGTCGTCATCGTGTCGTGTTCAGGCGGCGCGCGCATGATGGAAGGTGCGCTGTCGCTCATGCAGATGGCAAAGGTCTCCGCGGCGCTGGCGCGGCTGGATCGTGCCGGTCTGCCCTATGTCTCTGTGCTCACCGATCCGACGACGGGTGGCGTCACAGCCAGCTTTGCGATGCTCGGCGATCTGAACATCGCCGAACCGCGCGCCCTGATCGGCTTCGCTGGCCCGCGTGTGATCGAGCAGACCATCCGCCAGAAGTTGCCCGATGGCTTTCAACGCAGCGAGTTCCTGATTGAACATGGCATGCTCGATCTCGTGGTCGACCGTCGCGAGCTGAAGCCGACTATTGCGAGGGCCCTCGCGTTCATGGGCGCCACGGCGACATCCCCCGCTGCCGTGGCTGTCGCCGTGCCGGGCTCGGAGCGGCCCGGTGAGCTCTGATCCGATAGTCGAGCGCCTCCTGGCGCTCGAGCAGTTCGGAATCAAGCTCGGACTTTCCACTATCCGAACGCTTCTTACCGCGCTCGGCAATCCGCAGAACACGTTCCCGTCAATCCACATCGCCGGAACCAACGGTAAAGGGTCGGTGAGCGCCATGGTGGAGCGTGCGCTGCGCGCGGCCGGTCACCGCACCGGACGATACACGTCGCCGCACTTGAGCCAAATCGAGGAGCGAATTGCGATCGACGGTCAACCGGTTGCTTCCTCCGTCTTCCGGTCCACGGCCGAGGTCGTGCTTTCCGTCGTCGATCGGCTTCGCGGCAACGGCCAACTGCAGACAACGCCGACGTTCTTCGAAGTGACGACGGCGATGGCGTTTGAGATCTTCAGGCACGCGGCGGTTGAGGTCGCCGTCGTCGAAGTAGGCCTCGGCGGCCGGTTCGACGCCACGAATGTGCTGACGCCGACAGTTGCGGCGATCACATCGATCGCGTTCGACCATGAACGCCATCTCGGCAACACGCTGGCGAGCATCGCGTTCGAGAAGGCCGGCATCCTCAAGCGCAATGTGCCAGCCGTGATCGGCGACGTCCCGCAAGAGGCGCTAGACGTCATAGAGAAAGTGGCTAAGGACGAGGGCGTACCGCTGGTGCCGGGAGATTTGCGCATCATCGACGAGGCGACGCTCGTCGGAGGCAGGGCGACGATTTCGGCGACAACTCCGGTGCGGCGCTACGACTCGATAGCGCTCGGCCTCAATGGCGCTCACCAGGTAGCGAACGCTGCTGTCGCCATTCGCCTGCTCGAGCTCGTTGATGCTGCGGCGATGTCGGTCGAGGCCGATCACATCGTCACCGGCCTTCGCGACGTTGAATGGCCGGCGCGCCTCGAGTGGCTGAATGTCGACGGCGGCGACGTCCTGCTGGACGCCGCCCACAATCCAGCAGGCGCTAACGCGCTGCGCGCGTATCTCGACGCGGCGAGCGTGGGCCCGCTGCCGATCGTGCTTGCCGTCATGGCGGACAAGGATGTGCGGCAGATCGTATCCGCGCTCGCGCCGTGCGCGTCGATGTTTGTGGCGACGACCGTTGGGTCGAAACGCGCGTTAAGTGCTGAAGCGCTCGCGGAGACAATCGCACGTGTTGCGCCCACGGTGACGGTTTGCGAACAACCGGACGCGGACAGAGCGGTGAGTGCCGCGCTGACAATGTCGCGACGCGTCGCGGTGGCGGGTTCTATTTTTCTGGTCGGGCCGCTCCGCGCACGTCTCATCGCACAAGCGCGCGGCGTGTGATCGTCGATGTCTGACACTGCCCTGAGCGAGCAGCCGCGAGTCGAAGGGCGAGTCGCGAAATGATATTCTTGCGCGAGCGCCGCCGCTCTGTCTTGATGCACGTTCGAACCCGTTGGGTCCCGCTCGTTGGTGTTCTGCTGCTCGTTTCGGCACGCGTGGCTGTCGCGCAATCGATTCCGGGCTGGGAAACCAAACAGTTTTCGATGGAGCGGCTCGACGCCGAGCGGGTGCGCCTCATGCGAGAGGTCGAAGTCGTGGGCGTGGGGCCCAACGAAGGCCAGCAGATCTTCGCGGACGATTTGCTCTGGAACACGCGCACCGGCGAGCTGAGCGCCGAAGGCAACGTGCTGGTGGTGTCGCCGACCGGCCGCATTGCCGCCGAACGCGTTGTCTTCAACACGAAAACCGGTCACGGGACGTTTTACACGGCGTCCGGGATCGCCTCGCTGGGCGATCGCGGCGAAAAGGATCGCAGCATGTTCGGCACGCTCGAGCCCGATGTGTATTTCTACGGCGAGACGATCGAGAAAATCGGCGACGACCGCTACCGCATCACGCGCGGCGGCTTTACCACGTGCGTGCAGCCGACGCCGCGCTGGGACATCGTCAGCGGCAAGGCGACGATCGATCTCGAGGATTACGCGATCCTGCGCAACGCGGTGCTCAGAGTGAAGGACGTGCCGGTGTTTTATTTGCCGGTGCTCTACTACCCGATTCAGAGCGACGATCGCGCCACCGGCTTTCTGATGCCGACCTACGGGCAATCGACATATCGGGGCCGCTCGATCAGCAACGCGTTTTTCTGGGCCATCGACCGCAGTCAGGATGTCACGCTCTTCCACGATTGGCTGTTCAGCCGCGGGCAAGGTTACGGAAGTGAATACCGATACGCGATTGCGCCGGGATCCGAGGGCCAGCTTCGCCTCTATCACCTCAATGAGAAGGCATCGACGATCGACACATCAGACGGTTCGGTCGACGCGAATGCGCGTCGCAGCATGAACTTGAACGGCAGCATCATGCAGCAACTGCCTGGCGGTTTCCGTGGCCACGCACGGTTGGATTACTTCAGCAACGTAACCGTCCAGCAGTTGTATCAAAACAATTTCTACGACGCCTCGAACAGCACTCGCATACTCTCCGGCGGTGTGAGCGGCGCCTGGAAAGGCGTTTCGATGGGCGGCAACTTGATTCGGTCGGAAACGTTTTCCAACGCCGACAACTCGTACGTCACTGGCAACCTGCCGTCGGTCACCGCCACCATCTCGAGCCAACAGCTCGGGAACTGGCCGCTGTACGCGTCGATCCAGAGCGAAACGTCGAACGTGCTGCAGATCTATAAGAATTCCGGCGTCATCGATGATCGCGGACTCTGGCGCACCGATTTCCTTCCATCGCTGCGGGCACCGATCTCGAAGCTGCCCTATCTCACCGTGAATGGAACGCTCGCGTGGCGCTATACCCACTTCAGCGAACGCATAGTGGATCGCGAACAGGTTCCGGTTGGAATCCACCGCGACTATTTCGATATGGGGGTCGACACGATTGGCCCGGTCTTGACGCGTGTCTTTGCGCCTCATCCGTCATCCGCGCGCCGGTTGAAGCACGTGATTGAACCAATCTTTGGCTTTCATCGCATCACGGCAATCCCCAATCGCGCGTCGCTGCCGGTCGTCGGCGGCACCGACAACGTTTATGGCGGCGCCGGGACGATCAATTACGGATTCAACAACCGCATCATCATGCGCTCGCCGCCGAAGGACCAGAATGGCGTCGCATCCGCCCCGCGCGAGCTCGTGGTGGTCAGTCTGCAACAGAGCTATTACACCGACCGTGGCGCGAGTTTTTACGATCCCTCATATTCGTTCAGTTATCTGAACAGCGTGCCGAAACAGTTCTCGCCCTGGACGCTCACGGTTCGTAGCTCACCTGTCCAGAGCGTCTCCACGGATTACCGGCTCGAGTACGACACGCAGACAAGGGTCAATCGTCTTCAAGGGATGGCGCTCAACGGCGCGGTGAGTTCCACGCACGTGCAGGCGAGTGGCGGCTGGAGTCTGCGCCGCCTCGGTGGTTTCGACCCGACGGCCGCCATGGACAACGTTCTGCAGTCATCGACGACGGTGAAAACCGCGAGCAATACCGTGGGCGGGACCTTCTCCTTTTATTACGACGTCAGGCGATCAACTCTGATGCAGCACCGCTGGATCGGGTACTACAATGCGCAGTGTTGTGGCCTTATTGTCGAATACCAGGTATACAGCTACCCCACTGGCAATCCCAATTACCCAGTCCCGAAAGATCGGCGCTTCAATTTGTCGTTCAGTCTGGCGGGCATCGGCAGCTTCTCGAATCTGTTGGGCGTCTTTGGCGGCGGCCTGGGCGGACGCTATTAAATGAAAGGCCTCATTCTCAGCGGCGGTAAGGGGACGCGCCTGCGCCCGCTAACCTACACGAGCGCCAAGCAGCTCGTGCCGGTCGCCAACAAACCTGTCCTGTTTTACGGCGTCGAAGCGCTCGTCGAGGCCGGCATTCGCGACATCGGCGTCGTTGTCGGCGACACGCACGCCGAGATCCGCGCCGCGCTCGGCGACGGCTCACGCTTTGGCGCGCGCATCACGTATCTCGAGCAGGACGCGCCGCGCGGCCTGGCGCACGCCGTGCTCATCAGCGAGCAATTCATCGACGGGCAGCCGTTCGTCATGTATCTCGGAGACAACCTGCTCAACAGAGGCATCGTCCCCTTCGTCGATCAGTTCGTGCGCGAGCAGCCTGCAGCGCAGATTCTCCTCACGCCGGTGCCGGATCCACAGATGTTCGGCGTCGCGGAGCTGACCAACGGCAAGGTGCGCCGCCTGGTTGAAAAGCCGAAGGAACCGCAAAGCGATCTGGCCCTGGTCGGCGTCTACATGTTCGGGCCGGACATCTTTACGTCGGTCAAGCGCATCAAACCGAGTTTTCGCAACGAGCTGGAAATCACCGACGCGATTCAGGACTTGATCGATCGCGGGCTGACCGTCATCCCTCATCTCGTTGACGGCTGGTGGAAAGACACAGGCAAGCTGGAAGACATGCTCGAAGCCAACCGCCTCGTGCTCGAAACATTCGAGCGTCGCATCGAGGGAACGTGCGATGCCGAATCGCGCATCGAAGGCAAGGTTGTCGTGGAAGCGAGCGCGGTGATCGAACATTCCGTTGTGCGTGGCCCGGCCATTATTGGCGCGCGGGCGCGCATCACCCGCGCCTACATCGGCCCGTTCACCTCGATCATGAACGACGTGACCATTCGCGAGTCTGAAATCGAGCACAGCATCGTCCTCGAAGGGTCCGTCATCCAGGACCTCGGGACACGAGTGGCCGACAGTCTGATCGGAAAGAACGTCAAGATCACGCGTGCGCCGCTCAAACCGTCGGCCTATCGCTTCATGCTGGGCGATAATTCCGATGTGTCCATTCGCTGGTAGGTAGCCGTTTATGTTGGAGGTCCTCGTCACCGGCGGCGCCGGGTTCATCGGCAGCAACTTCGTGCGCTACGCGCTGCACCAGCATCCCGACTGGCGCGTCACGACGCTCGACAAGCTGACCTACGCCGGGCGCCGGGAAAACCTGCACGACGTGATCAGTGATCCTCGTCACACGTTTGTGCACGGCGACATCTGCGACGTCGCTGTCGCCGGGCCGCTGGTGGAACGGTCGAACGTCGTCGTCCACTTTGCCGCCGAAACGCACGTCGATCGCTCCATCATGTCGGCCGGGGACTTCATCCGGACCGACGTTGAAGGCACCTTCGTGTTGCTCGAAGCCGCGCGCCGCGCGCAGGGTCTGCGCCGTTTCGTGCAGATTTCGACCGACGAGGTTTACGGCAGCGTGGCGACGGGCCACAGCAATGAGACCGACGAGTTGCGTCCGCGCAACCCATACTCGGCGAGCAAATGCGGGGCCGATCGGCTCGCCTACAGCTACTTCGCCACTTATGACCTGCCGGTCATCGTCACGCGAGCCTCGAACAACTATGGGCCGTACCAGTTTCCAGAAAAAGTCATTCCGTTGTTCGTGACAAACCTGGTTGACGACATCCCTGTACCGCTCTACGGAGATGGGGGGAACGTGCGCGATTGGCTGCACGTGCTCGATCATTGCCGAGCCGTGGATTTCGTCATCGAGCGCGGCGTCAACGGCGAGGTCTACAACATCGGCGGCGGCAACGAGGTTAAGAATCTCGATCTCACCCATCGCATCCTGCAACTCGCCGGCAAGCCAAAGTCGCTGATCAAGCCGGTGCAGGATCGGCAAGGACACGATCGCCGTTATGCGCTGGACACGAGCAAGCTGCGCGCGCTGGGCTGGACGCCGCAGATGTCGTTCGACGCCGGCCTGGCGGAAACCGTGGCGTGGTATCGCGAAAACCAGTGGTGGTGGCGTCCGATCAAGGAACGCGACCCAGCTTTCAAAGCGTATTACGACGCACAGTACGGCGGGCGCTCGTAGTGCGCTATGGCACAACCTGTCCTGGTCACCGGCGCCGCCGGGTTCGTGGGCAGTCACCTGCTCGATTTTCTTGAGCAACACCGCACCGAGTTAATCGGATGGCATCGGCGCCGTCAGCAACCCGATCGGCCCGGCGTGACGTGGATGCACGTGGACCTGCTCGATCGAGCGGCTGTCACGCGTGCGGTGCAGGAAGTAAGGCCGTCAGCGATCTACCACCTCGCCGGGTCCGCTCACGTCGCGCAGTCGTGGCATCACATCCGTGAAACGTTCGAGGGCAACGTCCTCGCCACGCATCATCTGCTCGAATCGCTGCGCGCGCTCGACGTCAAACCCCGCGTGCTGGTTGCGTGCAGTGGACATGTCTACGCCCCGCAACCGCGGCCGATTCGCGAACACGACGAGCTAAAACCGGCGAGTCCCTACGCAACCAGCAAACTGGCAGTGGAGATGCTGGCGACGCGCGCCTGGGAAAGCGATGGTATTCCGGCGATCATCGCGCGCGCCTTCAACCACGTGGGCCCGCGCCAGGATCCGTCGTACGCCGCGCCGACGATTGCCCGTCAGATCGCTATCATCGAGCAGCGCGGAGCCGAACCAGTGCTCAAGGTCGGCAGCCTCGCGCCGATGCGCGATCTCACGGATGTGCGCGACACCGTGCGCGCCTACGCGGCTTTGGTGCAGCACGCTCGTCCAGGCGTGCCGTACAACGTCTGCTCAGGGCGAGCCATTGCCATCGGAGACCTTGTCAGGACCTTTGTCGCGCTCGCGGTTCGCGAGGTTCACGTTGTGGAAGATCCGGCAAGGTTCCGTCCCAACGATCCGCCTCTGCTCGTCGGCGATCCAAGTCTGATCACCAGCGAAACCGGCTGGGCGCCGCGAATTCCGTTCGAGCAAACCGTCGGCGACCTTCTCGACTACTGGCGAGCACGAGTCCGCGCGGAAGTATAGGAGGGCTGCTGCGGGCAACCAGAATTCACAAGTGAAAAATTCGACGTGGAGTTTTTCGGCAACCTGCTGGACTCGCAGCCCGTGATAAAAGCGGCGACAGCATTCGACCTGCGATGCATCCCCGAGGGCTGCGTTGCTGCCTCCTCAAAATGGAAAGGCTGCTCAGCATCCTGTGAGGGCGTCTTCCGAGACACAGCGTCAGATCGTGCACGTGAGTATGGCAGCGTTTGCCTTGTTGCTTCGCTATCTCACGTGGTCACAGGCCGCGGTGCTGGCAGCCGGCGCCCTGGCGTTCAACGCGTTCGCACTCGCTTCGTTGGCGCCTCGGATCGTACGCCGCGCGGGGGGCCGCGTGGTGGGCGCCGGCATCCTGTTCTATCCGCTGTCGGTCCTGGCGCTCGTGTTTGCCTTTCGCGATCGCCTCGATCTCGTCGCTGGGGCGTGGGGTGTGATGGCGTTTGGCGACGGCTTTGCGACGCTCGTGGGGACCTCGATGAACGGCCGCCCTTTGCCGTGCAATCCACAAAAGTCCTGGAATGGCCTCGCCGCGTTCGTGATTGCGGGGTCCATCGGCGCGATTGCGTTGATGATGTGGGTTGCGCCCGCCACCAACCCGCCGCCGTCGCGCGAGTTCCTGCTCTTCGCGCCGCTGGCGGCTACAATCGTCGCGGCGCTCGTCGAGACGTTTCCGATTGGTCTCGACGACAACCTTTCGGTTCCCGCCGCCGCGGGCATCACGCTGTGGTTTGCATCGCAGATCAATCAGCCATTACCTGATTGGATCGATCTTGCAGGTGCGCTCGTGGTGAGCGTGCCCGTGGCTTTGCTGATATGGCGTACTCGCACGGTGACGTTTGGCGGCGCTGTTGTTGGCGTCATCTGCGCCGTGCTGATCTACATCGGCACGTACCTTGCCGGGATCGTGGTGCTCGGTATCGCGTTGTTTTTGACGATCATCACGTCGCGCCTGGGACGCGCACGCAAGCTGCGACTCGGCGTCGAGGAAGATCGCGAAGGGCGACGGGGCGCCGCCAACATCGCCGCGAACTGCGGGGTGGGCGCGCTCGGCGGTGCGCTCGCTGCCTTTTCCAATGACTGGGGCGGTGGAGCAGGAGCGTTGATGGTTGTCGCGGCAATCGCAGCGGGCGCGAGCGACACCGTGGCAAGTGAAATAGGGAAAGCGTTCGGCGGCCAGCCGCGCGCGTTTCCCTCGTTCCGTGCCGTGCCGCCAGGAACGCCGGGCGCCGTCAGCGTCGTTGGAACGCTCGCCGGCGTGGTCGCGGCGACGCTGATTGCGTTGCCGGCGTTTGGCATGTGGCTATTGCCCAGCGATCGCCTCTGGCTCGTTGTCGCCGCGTGCACAGCCGGCGCGTTCCTCGAGAGCGCGCTGGCAACCCGATTCGAACGCGCAGACGGGCTCGACAATCACACGTTGAACCTCATCAACACGGGGTGCGCGGCGGCATTGGCTGTGTGGTGGGCATCGTGATCAGCAGGGTCGGGGAGTTGTTCGAGCTCGGCCGGCCGTTTACCCTCGTCGTCGCGCCGGCACTTGGGTTTTTATCTGGTGGCCTGACCGCGATCGGCGCGGCACCGTACGAGCCCTGGTCTCCTGGCCTTCTCGTTTACCCGCTCGTCGGATCCGCGATGGCGGCGGTACTCAACGCAGGCAACGACGCGCTCAATCAGATCTACGACCTGGAATCGATCGCATCAACAAGCCGACGCGTCCGCTTCCAACCGGAAGGGTATCGATCGCCGACGCCTGGACCTTCACGGCGATCACTCACGCGACGGCGTTGATTCTCGCGTGGTTCGTCGCGCCGCAGGGCCGCCGCGAGTGCTCCTGGATCGTCCTCGCAGCGGTGATCTGCACCGTTCTCTATTCGATGCCGCCGTTTCGCACGAAGCGGCTCGCTATCTGGGCGAACGTCACCATCGCGATTCGGCGCGGCATCCTGCTCAAGGTGGCAGGCTGGTCTTCCGTCAAAACCGTGTTCGGCGTGGAGCCGTTGTACATCGGCGCGATTTTCGGTTTGTTTCTTCTCGGCGCGACCACGACGAAGGACTTTGCCGATATGGAGGGCGATCGCAAAGGCGGGTGTGGCACGCTCCCTGTTCAGTTTGGCGTGCGGCGGGCGGCGTGGATGATCTCGCCGTCGTTCGTCGTTCCATTCTTGATGATTAACCTTGGCGCCGCAAGCGGTGTGCTCACGGGAAATTTCTGGTTGCTGCAACTGCTCGGCCTCACGATGACGCTCTATGGCGTTTACGTCTGCTATCTGATGTTGGGTCGGCCCGAGGAGCCTGCAATCGAAGAAAACTACGTGTCGTGGGCGCACATGTATCGAATGATGTTCGTGGCGCAGATCGGTTTGGCGGCGGCGTATCTGTTGTAATCGCGGACCGGAGGGTCCACGATGCCTCGGGGGCGGTGCGGATTTCGCGGGGCCATCTTTTCTTGAACTGGCGAACAAAAAGCGAAATAATGAGACTGGGCCGGTTTTCCAATGGAAGAGTCCCCGCTGCTGTTCGACCTGGGCCGGCGTCTCCCGACCACCCGCGACGTCGCACGGATGGTCAAGGAAGGCGGGGTCGCCGCGCTAACCGAGGCAGAGCGCCGCGCTGACGCCGCGTCCTATCAGGAGATTCGCTGCCGCTCGGCGCTCAACAGCGTCAAGGGCATGCCCTTTAACTGGACGCTGAATCCGTATCGCGGCTGCACGCACGGTTGTCACTACTGCTTCGCGCGTAAATATCAAGCCCACCTCGAGTTGGGCGCGGACGACGAGTTCGCGTCAGTGATCTTCGTCAAGGTGAATTTCGTCGAGGTGTTGCGCAAGGAGCTTGCGCACCCGAAGTGGAGCCGCGAGGTGGCGGCGCTCGGGACCGCCACCGATCCGTATCAACCGATCGAAGGACACTACAAGATCTCGCGCGGGACGCTGGCCGCGCTCGTGGAAGGCAAAACGCCCGTCGGCATCGTGACGAAGGGGCCGATGGTGGTACGCGACGTGGACGTGCTGCAGGATCTCTCCAAAGCCGCCGGCGCAACCGTCTGCATCAGCGTCCCCACCGTCGACGACTTTGCCTGGCGCACCCTGGAGCCCGGCACAGCGTCGCCGCTGCAGCGGCTGCGTGCGCTCCGCACGCTCGTTGATGCCGGCATCGAGGCCGGCGTATTGATGAACCCGCTCGTGCCGGGTTTCTCCACGGCGCCGGCCAAGATCGAACAAACGATCAAGGCCATCGCCGATCACGGCGCGCGCTTTGTCGGATCGAATCCGATGTTTCTCGAAGGGGGGACGCGCGATCACTTCATGCGCTTCCTTCAGCAGGAATTCCCCGAGCTGATCGAGCAATATGATCGCCTCTATGCAGCGAAATACCTGCCGCACGACTACCGCGACCGCGTGCAGAAAATCGTCGGGATGTTGAAAGCCCGCTATGGGCTGGACGACAGGAAGCGTGCGGCGAAAACGCAAGACGTCAACCCGCCCAAGGAGCTGACCTCAGCATCTAACGCTGAGCGCCAAGCCTCCCAGGGCGAGTTGCGCTGGGGCTAAGCAGCGCCGGCGAAAGGGCGCGCCTCCGCACTCTCGGCATCTACTGCCCGCGTGACGACGATCTCGCCGTTCACGACATCGACAGAGAACCGATCGGCGGTGCCCCAGATCTGGCTGAGCGGGATTTTCACGCGATCGTCGATGACGCGCTTGAGGAACCGTGCGCCATACGCCAGGCTATGGCCTTGCTTCACGAGCGTCGCGAGCGCTTCGGGGGTCACGGTGAGCTGCTTGCCGCGCGCCGCCGCGGTCGCCGTCAGCTTGTCTAATTGAAGCTGCGCGATGCGCGAGACTTCCTCGGTGGTGAGCGGGGCGAACACAATCACTTCGTCGAGCCGGTTGCGAAACTCGGGCGTGAGGCGCCGCTCGAACTCCCGCATCACATCGCCCTTGACATCCTCGACACGCGCCTGCTGCTCGCGGAAGCCGAGCGGGTTCGAGAGCCTGCGGAAGTGCTCGGCGCCCAGGTTGGACGTCATGATCACAACCGTGTCACTCAAATAGGCGCGCCGGCCGCGGCCATCGGTCATCCAGCCCTCATCGAACGCCTGCAGAAACAGATTGAGGATCGACGGGCTGGCTTTCTCGATCTCGTCGAGCAGCACGACCGCATATGGGTTGTCGCGCAGCTGATTCGTGAGAATGCCGCCGCGTTCGGATCCGACAATGCCGCGCGGCATGCCTATCAACTTGTCGAGCGCCGCGGTGCCTTCCTGGAACTCGGACATGTCGATGCGGATCATCTTCTTATCGTCGCCGAAGAGGAATTCCGCCAGCGCCTTGGCAAGCTCCGTTTTGCCGACGCCGGTTGGCCCGAGGAACAGCAGAACGCCGTCTGGCCGATCGAAGCCGTCCTTCAGGGGACCTTTGTTCAGGACCATGCGGCGTGCCAGCGCGCGAATCGCCTCGCGCTGACCAATCACTCGCCGGCCGAGCTGGGCCTCGAGCTCGCGGAACCGCTCGCCGACCTCGCGGAACACCATGTCCACCGGGATGCTCGCATCAGCCGCGACCACCGACACCACGCCGGCGGCATCAACGGTCGGCCGCTTGGCGATCTCGGAGCGCACCGCCGCGGTGTCGAGCCACCCAATGGCTTTGTCCGGGAGGCGGAGATGCCGCTGGTAACGTCCTGACAGCGTCAGCGCCATTTCAATGGCTTCATCGAGGATCTTGACCGAGTAGTTCTGCTCGAATCGTCCGCGCAGCCGCTGCAGGATCATGCGCGCTTCGTCGAGTGTGGGTTCCGGAATGGAGACCACGCGGAATCGCCGCGCCAGCGCCTCGTCCTCGGCGATGTGCTGCTTGTATTCGCTGCGAGTCGTCGCGCCGATGATACGGACATCGCCGCGCGCCAGCACCGACTTGAAGACGTTGGCCGCGTCCGACGGCGCGCCGAGCGCTGAGCCGGCACCGACCATCGT
Source organism: Acidobacteriota bacterium (assembly GCA_046726375.1). GTDB lineage: Bacteria > Acidobacteriota > Vicinamibacteria > Vicinamibacterales > UBA2999 > DASPWV01. The sequence goes on along the minus strand of JBKPAJ010000088.1, from coordinate 2,946 downwards.
GTGCGCTTCGTCGATGAACAGCAGGTAATTAGGCCGTTCGCGCACTTCGCGCAGCACGTTCTGGATGCGATCCTCGAACATGCCACGGAGCATCGTGCCGGCCACGAGCGCGTTCATCTGAAGATTGAGCACCTGGCAATCGCGCAGCTGCGCGGGGACCCTCTGCGGGTCCAGCTCGATCCGGCGCGCCAGCGCCTCGGCCACCGCGGTTTTGCCGACGCCCGGTTCGCCCAGCAGCATCACCGAATTTGCGCGTTCGCGGTGGCAGAGGATCTCGATGATCTGCTGTAGCTCGGCGTCGCGGCCAAACACGGGCGGCAGCTTGTCCTGGCGTGCGAGCAGATTCAGGTTGATGGCAAACTGGCGAAGGAACGGCGGCAGCTCATAACGTTTGCGCAGCTTCTCGTCGCGCAGCTCGATGTCGCGGACGACGGTCAGCAAGCGCGCGATCACCGCTTCGCCGTCGCTGCCGAATCGTTTGAGGATGGAGACGGGACCGCTTTGCTGCTCTTCGAGAATGGCGACGAACAAATCGAATGACTCTGCCTGTTCGCGGCCCGCGTTGACGGCGTACTGGATCGACCGCCGCATCAACTCCTGCGTGAGCTCCGTCGCGCGCAGCGTGCCGGAGGCGAGCTGGGGCACCGTCTGCAACCCTGCCGCCACCGCATTGAGGATGTCGTCAGGGTTGAGCGCGAGATCGCGCATGATCCGCGCGTAGAGCGCCCATTCGACCTGCGCGAAGGCGATAAAGAGGTGTTCGCTGGTGAGCAGGTCCTGACCGCGGCGGCGCGCTTCGTCCTCCGCCCGGGTCACCACCCGTTGCGCGCCTTCCGTTAGCTTCGAGACGTCGAGTTCGAGGTTTTCCACCGTCCGGATGCTCCTTACGCAGGCTCGATTACCTGCTGTAGAGCAAGTACGAGGCCAAACCCAGCAATAAGCAACCGTCGATTTATCAACAGGTTGGGCGGGTCGGCGTGAGGCAAATCTGCCCCGGAGTGCCACTCGGAAGCGACACTATTGTTGAGGCGTCAATCGGGCGAGCAGGCACGCGATCAGCGCCGACCGCGGAACCAACGCCGACACCGACACGTGTTCGTGCAGCGCGTGGGCACCGTCCCCGATCGCGCCCAAGCCATCGAGCGTCGGCACGCCGAGCGCCGCGCAGAAGTTGCCGTCGGAGCCACCGCCGGTGCCGCCCTCGTCGATTGACAAGCCGAGCTCGCTCCCCGCGGCGCGTGCAAGCTCGTAGAGTTTCGCCACACCGGCCGTGCGCTCCATCGGCGGCCGTTCGAATCCGCCGGTGATTTCGAGCCGTGCACCTTTGAGATGGGGCGTGAGCGCTCGCAGCGCGGCGTCGACGCGTTCCGCGTCGGCGCGGGTCGGCGCGCGCGCGTCGATGCACGCTTCGGCGCGTTCGGCAATGACGTTGGGACGTGAGCCTCCCGAGATCAGGCCGGCGTTGAGCGACACGCCGCGTTCGAGATCCTGCAACGTCTCGACCGCAAGCAGCTGACGCGCGAGCTCGCGAACGGCGCTCACGCCTTTGCCCGGATCGACACCGGCATGCGCGGGAATGCCATGGACGACCAGCACGTACTTGCCGCACCCCTTGCGTTGGGTTTTGAGTGCGCCGCCCGGAAGCGAAGGCTCCAGCACCAGCACGGCGTCGCTCCGCACCGCTTCCGTTTCGATCAATGCGCGCGACGTCCTGCTTCCCGTTTCTTCATCCGTGGTCCAAAGCATGACGATGCGCGCGTTGGCGGGCGGCGAAATCTCCAGTAACGCGCGCGTTGCCAGCATGCCCATGGCGAGCCCCGCTTTCATGTCGAACGTGCCCGGGCCGTGGAGTCGATCGCCGTCGCGGCGAAGCGGCATCCGCTCGAGCTGACCGACGTTCCAGACCGTGTCGAAGTGGCCGAGGAGAAGCACGTTGTGCGCGCCTGATCCGAACTCAGCGCGGAGATGGTTGCCGGCGGTGGACGTTTCGATCGCCGTCACTTGTCCACCGATGGCCTTGAGCCGATTCGCCACTTCAGCGCCGCATCGATCGACGGCGGCTTTGTCGTGCGTAGGCGATTCGAGACGAACGAGCGCTTCGATGGTTTCAAGCAGCCACCCCTCGTGCGAGCGACAGCAGTCGAGGAGGTCGGCAGCCAGTGCCATAGGCAGCTCTATAATATTTCTGTGGTCTCCCGGCTTGCTTGTTTGCTTCTCGCCGTCGTCATTGGCGTGGGTGTGAGCGCCTCGGCTCAAGCGCCGCAGCCCTTTCCTCGGCCAGGACAAACGCAGCCGCCTTCGCGTCCGCCGTCGACGCCGCCGCCGCCAACTCCGGCGCCGACGGCAAAGACACCCGTGGCGGCAGCGACAGATGACGCGCCAAATGAATTGGCACTCGGCGTGCCGCTTTACCCTGGTTCACAGTTCATCGCGTCCTACGACGCCGGCCGCGGCCAGCGTTACTACCTCTATGGCGTGGCCACGCCCTATGCGGAGATGGTGCTGTATTACCGGACGACTTTGAAGCAGAAGGGCACGGAGTTGTTCGAATCGCCGCCAACGTACCAGTTCGAAACGGGCAGGTTTCGCGAGGAGACGATGGCGTTTCCGCCGAGCGTGACGATCAAGGACTACACGTGGGGTGGTTCTGCGGGGTACCCGAACCCCAAGCGCGGAACGAAACCGGAACGGTTCCCTACTGTCGTTCAGATTGTGCCGGCGCCAGCGGGAGAACGTCAGTGATCCCGAATCTGGAGATCTCGAGAGGTGGGGTTTTTTTGAATTGATTATTTATTAAAATATTTATATATAAAAATATTTTTATATAAAAATTTTTTTTTTCTTAATTTTTTTTTAAACACTTTTTTAACAAAATTCCCCACCTCTCGAGATCTCCAGATTCGGGATCACTGACGTTCTCCCGCTGGCGCCGGCACAATCTGAACG